>NZ_JBIVUF010000008.1:0-422871 GCF_044757085.1 Streptomyces sp. NPDC091376
CCTTGCCCGCGTCCGTACCGGCCCACAGCTTCGGGCACGGCCACCTCCGAAGTCGTTGCCTGTATTAGCCCCAGCAGACGACTTCGCCAGCATGTCCTTACCGAGCGATCCTGTCGCGCGCATCCCCATGAGTGGTCGAGTCGTCGCGGGATGCCAGGCGGCCAATCGTTTGAAGCCACCACCGGGCTGGAGACACGCAGCCACACCCAGCACCCCTGGGCCTTCCGATCCTACGAGTGACCGGAATCAACCCAGCAACAACGTAAGGAGACACGACCCGCACCGGGGTCGCTACTTCAAACCCCAACGCCTGCATGCAGACAAGGCCTACGACATACCTGAACTGCGAAAATGGTTACGCGGAAAACGCATCGCCGTGCGGATCGCCCGCAAGGGCATCGAGTCCAGCGAACGAGTCGGCCGCCGCAGGTGAGTGATCGAACGGCCAATGTCCTGGCTGACCGGCTACCGCAGACTCAACCACCGCTACGAACGCCACCCCGTAACTACCTGGCCTTCCTTGGCCTCGCCGCCGCCCTCTGCTGCTATAACCGCCTCATCCGCCTCACCACATAGGACACAGTTTTACTGATTTACAGGAGATTGTCCTTCGCATTGAATCTGAGATCATAGCTGTGGAAGCCGCAAGCGTTTGTCGAGCAACCAGTTCGTGACGTGGTCCGCCGGCAGCGCGGGCGAGACGACCCAACCTTGGACCACATCCGCCCCCATGTCCCGTAGTCGCTCCCAAGTCTGCGCGTCCTCCACCCCCTCTGCGACAGTTGTCAGCCCGAGTGCGTGGGCGAGGTCGATGGACCACTGAACCAAGGCCGCGTCACGCGGGTTGGTCGTCAACCCGGCGATGAACGAGCGATCGATCTTCATCTCGTCCACGGGGAGGTCGCGTAGTCGAGAGAGCGAGGAGTGCCCGGTGCCGAAGTCGTCGAGTGACACCCTCACCCCGAGTCGTCGCAACCCGGCGAGGGATTGGGCAGCTTGCCGGCAATTGTCGATCAGAGTGTTCTCGGTAATTTCCAGGCGCAGCGAGTTTGCCGGGACCTGGTGGAGCGTCAGGCTGTTCGAGACGCGTCGAGCGAAGCCAGGACTCATCACATCCCGAGGGGAGATGTTGACCGCCACTGGTACGTCAATTCCCAGGGCTCGCCACCGCGCCGATTGTTCGATGGCGACATCGAGCAAATATTCTGTCAAGCGGGGCATCAGCCAGCTGGCCTCCGCCACCGCGATGAACTCATCCGGGGGGACGAATCCCTGGCCGCCTCTGTTCCAGCGCACCAGCGCCTCTAAGCCGACGGTCAGCCCTTCGAATGTGACCTGAGGCTGATAGTGCAGGTGCACATCACCGCTCGCGAGAGCGTGCCAGAGGTCAGCCAGGAGTCTGCTTCGGTCGGTCTTCCCGAGATCCCGTGTCGCGTCCCACAGCTGCGTCCTCTGGTTGTCTCTGCGGGCATCACGCACCGCCGCCTGGGCGCCGCGGTACAAAGCATCGGTGCTCTGGATGCCATCCCGCTGGACACAGATCCCGGCGGTGGCCTCCAGAATGAGGCGCCGCCCGTCGATCTGGACGGGTTTGGCGAGTTCGGACAACAGTAGTTGAGCGAGTTCCACCAAGGACGCGGGTATCTCGGGCTCGGTCAGCAGGAGCGCGAAATCGGAATTTCCGGTCCGGGTCAGGATTCCCCGTGGGCGCTCACGGCGCCGCGCCACCTCAAGGCGGCTGGCGCTTAGTGACATGAATCGGTTCGCGAGGTTCGGTCCCAGTGTGTTGCTAATCGAATGGAAGTGGTCGATGCCGAGCCAAACCAGCGCATAATCCGCCCCCTTCGGGGACGGGTTCATTCGACGGGCTTGCCCCACCTGCCCGGACTCGATCGTCCGCCCTGGGTTCACGTGAATCTATCCCCACTGCCGGATCGGCCATCAATAAGAACAGCGACATCAGAATTCATGAGACCACACCAATCATGCGGGTAAGATATATCTGGGATGGGACCACATTAAGTCTCGAAAAGCGCGAAGGATGAGCACCGGATACGCAAACTTTCGGGCAGTGCGAGATGACCGATGTCCAGCGTTCGCGGGTGCCTGTCGCAGGGATTCGCTCGAGTCGAGCGATAGGCGGCGACGAGCCGCGCGAACTCGGCGCTTTGGGTCGTGGCCAGTCGGGACGGCGTCTTCGAAGTGCAGTGGCTGCGACAGTCGAGCAGCAGGGGATCTTCGCCGACGTCGAGATGCCCGCTGAGCGCCGCAACTTCGCCGACCGCCAGGCCCCGCCCCGGTCGGACACCTGTGCGGCTGGGTAGCAGATGTGACCTCAGAATGGCCCGATGAGTCATTCTCGCTATCCCGCAGCGGGATACCCTGACAACGTCGCGATCAGACGGCCAAGTAGTCCCGATTCGAGATCCACGTACGCGACCGGCCGAGTCGCAAAGTTCCTCGTCGACTCCAAGAGTGATAATGGAAGTGCCTATGGGGAATCACCGCAGGGCAAAATATGCGATCGTCGGTGCGACCCTCGCTGCCGCTATCGGATGCGCGGCCGGCCCCGCGCTTGCCGCGTCGCCCGTTTCGCCCCTTAATGCTAAGGCCAATCAGCATGCTTTCTGGCCGGCGACAAGGGCGCCACCGCGTATGTCGAAAAAGGACGGAAAGATGCTGAGTGAGCGCTTCGCTCTCAATACTTACTACGGCGAACGGAGCCGCTCCGACGCCTGGATCCGGACCGGCCACGGATGGGCTCGGACCAATGACCGCGACCTCGACGGCGGGATCAGCGGCTCCGCAATCTCCCACAGCCCGTCCGGAACAATCCAACTCCACGTACCCCGACCCATGAACAGCCCAACGAGCACCACATGGGACACGGTCTTAGGAACCCTGGGCAGCCGCCGACCGTAGTCGGCGGAACTCCTCCGCCATGGCCGGGAGCGTCCAGTGGGCATTCAGTCCGCTGGGATTGGGCAGAGCCCAGATCCGGGTGTCGCCGATCATCCGGTCCTGCGGACCGATACGCGCCTTGCGGTCACCGAAAGCCGTCCGGTACGCCGTCACCCCGGCAACCGCCAGCCAGCGGGGCCTGAAGCGCTCCACCTTCTCGGTGAGGAGCCGGCCGCCTTCGCGGAACTCCTCGTCGCTCAGCTCATCCGCCCGTGCGGTCGCCCGGGCTGCGACATTGGTGATGCCGAGCCCGCAGGCAAGCAGCTCCTCCTGCTCTGACGGCTTCAACTGCCGGGCGGTGAAGCCCGACAGATGCAGCGCCGGCCAGAAGCGGTTGCCCGGACGGGCGAAGTGATGGCCCGTCGCAGCCGTCATCAGGCCGGGATTGATGCCGCAGAACAGGACGGAGAGCCCGTCCGCGATCACATCGGGGACCAGGCGATCGCGGGCGGCCTCCAGCTCGGCGGGAGTGATCCGGGGCATACGAGCGGACCGCGTCAGAGGATCGAACCCGGCGTGTACGCGGCGGCCTCCGGGTGCTGCTTGGCGATCTCCTCGATGCGGGAGACCACCGAGGCGACCTGGTCGCCCGCCGCGCCGGTGAACGACAGCTTGTCCGCCATCAGCGCGTCGAGCTGGTCGCGGTCCAGCGGGATGCGGTCGTCGGCGGCGAGCTTGTCGAGAAGCTCGTTGCGCTCCGCACCCTGCTCGCGCATGGCGAGGGCCGAGGCGACCGCGTTCTCCTTGATCGCCTCGTGAGCGAGCTCACGGCCGACGCCGGCGCGCACGGCACCCATCAGGACCTTGGTGGTGGCCAGGAACGGGAGGTACCGGTCCAGCTCGCGGGCCACGACAGCGGGGAACGCGCCGAACTCGTCGAGCACGGTCAGGAAGGTCTCCAGCAGACCGTCGAAGGCGAAGAACGCGTCCGGGAGGGCGACCCGGCGCACGACCGAGCAGGAGACGTCACCCTCGTTCCACTGGTCGCCCGCCAGCTCGCCCGTCATGGAGGCATAGCCGCGAAGGATCACCATGAGGCCGTTGACGCGCTCGCAGGAGCGGGTGTTCATCTTGTGCGGCATGGCGGACGAGCCGACCTGGCCGGGCTTGAAGCCCTCGGTGACCAGCTCATGGCCGGCCATCAGCCGGATCGTCTTCGCCATCGAGGACGGCGCGGCGGCGAGCTGGACCAGCGCCGTGACGACGTCGTAGTCCAGCGAGCGCGGATAGACCTGACCGACGGAGGTGAAGGCGTGAGAGAAGCCCAGGTGGCCCGCGATGCGCTGCTCCAGTTCCGCGAGCTTCGACGCGTCCCCGCCCAGCAGGTCCAGCATGTCCTGGGCGGTGCCCACCGGACCCTTGATGCCCCGCAGCGGGTAGCGGCCGAGCAGCTCCTCCAGCCTGCCGTACGCGACCAGCAGCTCGTCCGCGGTGGTCGCGAACCGCTTGCCGAGCGTCGTGGCCTGCGCCGCGACGTTGTGGGAGCGGCCTGCCATCACCAGCTCCGCGTACTCCCCGGACAGCTTCCCGAGCCGCGCCAGCACGGCGACCGTACGGTCACGCACCAGCTCCAGCGAGAGCCGGATCTGCAGCTGCTCGACGTTCTCGGTGAGGTCGCGGGAGGTCATGCCCTTGTGTACGTGCTCGTGACCGGCGAGCGCGTTGAACTCCTCGATACGCGCCTTCACATCGTGCCGGGTGACCTTCTCGCGGTCCGCGATGGAGGCCAGGTCGACCTGGTCCAGCACCCGCTCGTAGTCCGCGAGGGCGGCGTCCGGCACCTCGATCCCGAGGTCCTTCTGTGCGCGCAGCACGGCCAGCCAGAGCTGACGCTCCAGCTTCACCTTCTGCTCGGGGGACCACAGGACGGCGAGCTCCGCGGAGGCGTAGCGGCCGGCCAGGACGTTGGGGATGCGAGGCTTTGCAATCACGTGTACGGAGTTTACCCGCCGTCCACAGCGGCTCGTGAACGTCCGCACACTCCATGGAGCACCAGGTCAGGGGCTGCCCGCGCGTTCGATCGCAGCGAGTCCGTGAGACGGATGTGACACGGATGGGCGAGTCCGTGAGACGGATGTGAGACGGATGAGAGACGCGGTGAGATGGGCGGCGGCCCGGAGCCGGTGGGATGCGACCGGCTCCGGGCCCTGATCGGAACCCATTCGATCAAGGATTCCCGATCATGCGAGTCCGTATGGAGCTGAGTGCGGAAACCCGCGTCCTTCTCGTCCAGCTCGCCAGGCGACTGGGCCGGCTGGACCCCGGACGGTGGCTGACCGCGTTCACCCGTGACTCACTGGCCCACGTGCTCGCCGAAGGCATGCACGACATCGGCGAGGCCCCTCGCAACGCCGAAGGCGCGCTGCTCGCAGCCTGCCCGCCCATCCCCGACGGGCACACTCGGCCTCAGGGGCTGTGCGCAGCGCCCTCGCCATCGACGCCGGGAAGCGGCCACGCCGGTTCCGGTGCTGGTGCCGGCACCCCTCGGCGGACGACCGTAGTCAGGTCATTGCGGCGCTGAGGGCCGGCGTCAGGCGGACAAGGGCCTGGCATTCGGCCGGCAGTGGCGGCCCGCTATGCGCAGCGGGAGCTTCCGCTTCCCTGAGCAGCTCGACCAGCGACGTCCGGGCGCGAGCCACCCGGGAGCGGACGGTGCCGACAGGGCAGTTGATGGCGGCGGCTGCTTCGGCGTAGGGCAGGCCCAGAAGTTGGGTGAGCACGAAGGCTTCGCGGCGCTCGGAGGGGATCAGGGCCAGGAGCTCGGCGAGCGCGATCCCGTCCTCGAAACCGGGCAGCCCCCGGGGTTGTGTGCGTTCGGCGGCGGACTGCCAGTCCTCCAGGTCCGACACCCTTGGCCGGGCCGCGGTGTGGCGGAGGTTGTCCACGACGGTGCGTCGGGCGATGGAGAGCAGCCAGGTGCGGGCGGAGGAGCGGCCTTCGAAACGGTGGAGGCTGCCGAGTGCGCGCAGGAACGTTTCCTGGGTGAGGTCGTCAGCGGCTTGGGGATCGGCGCTGAGGTAGGCGACGTAGCGCCAGACGTCGCGGTGTATGGCACGGACGAAACGATCGACGGTGCCGGGGTCTCCGTCGCGTGCGGCGAGTGCCAGTTCGGTGACCGTTTCATCGGCGCCGTGCGTGCGGCGTGGCGGGGTCTCGTCGGCGTGCGTGGGGTGTGGGGGCAGGGCAGGAGTCATCGCTTGATGTCCTTCTGAATCCGGGATCCGGGCGCGCGTCGGCAGCGGCCGGTGTGCGGTGGTACGGCCTCTCGAAGAAGGGGCCGATGCCCGAGGCGCGCGAGAGTGCGCGCGGTCGGGGAGCCGGCTGTCAGATGACAGCTGTCCCGGGGGGCGGACCTCGCATGGTGATGGCGTGTACGAGGAGCAGGCGTCGCAGGGCGCAGGCCCGTCGGGCCCGGCGGGCGCGGATGCGGGGCCGGTGCGGTGGCGGCGCGAGGCGGAGGGGAAGACGCAGCGGTGCGATCAGCCAGGCCGCGAATGAGCGCAGGACGCGGAAGGCGGCCTGCTCTCCGTGCGCGAGCCAGAGGCCGCACAGGAGCGCGGCGAGGAGGTGGGCGGACAGCATCCCAGCCGGGGACATTCCGCCCATGTCGTGGCCGACGGGCATCACCGAGTTGACGGCGTCGGCGGCGTTGTCGGCCATGCCCTGCATGGCGTGGTGTGCATGCTCCGGTCCGACCGGACTCGTCATCGTCGACGAGCCTTCCGGCACCGGGTGCAGGTGCCCGCTGTGGACCGTTCCGGCCACGCTCGGCAACTCGGACACGGACACGGACACGGACACGGACTCGGACTGGGGCGAAGGGCCCGACTCAATGGCTCCGGACAACAGGTACCGGACCCACTGGCGGGCGAGCGAACCATGGTCGGACACAGAGGGATGCACTGCCGCCTGGGCGAGTGAGAAGCCCGAGTGCATGACCGCCTGGGCCGCGACGGCCGCTGACGTCACGACGAGGACGCCGCGTTCCCGGGCGGCTAAGCGCCAGGCGATCGCGGTCGTGGCGCCGAACGCCGCCGCCACGGCCCACCAGGGGACACCCCTGTCCGACATGAGCAGGTGGCCGAGGGCTGCGAGCAGCACGCAGGTGGCTGCGAACATCGCAGCCCGTACCGCGCGGCAACATCGGCCTGGAGTCATGGCGGGCACATCCTCGCATCCCTCTCGTGGCCGACACAGGTGGGTACGCAGGGTTTCGATGCCCCATCTCAACAACTCCTATGTGGCGCACGGCACAGAAGTTGTGGGGAACTCCAGAGCCGGCTCGGCCGACTCCTGGCGTGACGTGGAGATTCTCAACCGGGCCGAACGGAGTGATGGTTGAGCGAGGACAGGGTGACTGAGAAGGCACCGACAGGGGGATCGAGAGGAGGGCTGACGGCGCTGCTCACATGTGCCATGGCCTTCTCGATGCTGCAACTCTTCCTGCTCGGCGCGCTCGGCCCTCGCCTGGTGGACGACCTGGGCATCTCCGCCACGCTGCTGGGGCTGACGACCACGATCGGGTTCGGTACGGCGGCTGTTCTGTCGCCTTCGAGCGGCCGGATCGTGGACCGGGTCGGCCCGAGGCGTGCGCTCGTCACGCTCTTGCTCGTCTCCGCCGTCGCTCTGGTGCTCATCGGCGCGGCGCCGGGCGCCGGGATCCTCCTCGCTGCGGTCGCCGTGGGCGGACTGCCGCAGGCGCTGGCCAATCCGGCGACGAACAAGGCGATTCTTGCCACTGTTCCGCCGGCCGGGCGGGGCTCGGTGACCGGGATGAAGCAGTCGGGTGTGCAACTGGGTGCTTTCGCGGCAGGGCTGCCCCTCACGGCGCTGGCCGCCTGGGCCGGGTGGCGCGGGGCGGTATGGACGGCCGCGGGCGCGGCAGTCGTGGCTGCTCTCTGGGCGCTCCGCGTGCTGCCGGCCGATCCTCCCGCGAAGCCGACGGCACCGCGCACGTCCCTGTTTCCGCGTGGAGCCATCGCGTGGCTCGCGGGGTTCTCTCTGCTGCTGGGGTGTGGAATCGCCTCGGTCAACACCTACCTGGCCTTGTTCGGGGTCCGGGAACTGGGGATGGGGCCCACGGCCGCCGGTGCCCTGGTCGCGGTGCTGGGTGTTGCCGGGATCGCAGGCCGGGTGGGCTGGTCGAAGGCCGCCACGCCGGGTCGGGCCGAGTGGCTGCCGAGCCGGCTGGCCGCAGGGGCTGTCCTGGCGGCGTTGCTGCTGGCGGGTGCGCTGTTTGCGCATCAGCTGGTCTGGGCGGCTGCTGTGGCGGTGGGCGTGTTCGCCGTGTCCGGGAACGCGGTCTCGATGGTGCTGGTGATGCAGCGCGCCGCCCCTGGACGGGCGGGGCAGGACTCGGCACTCGTTTCGGCCGGATTCTTCGCCGGGTTCGCCGTGGGGCCGCCCGTGTTCGGGTTGCTCGCTGAGGCGGGCCGCTACGGGCCCGGATGGCTGCTCGTCGCTGCGGAGTTCGCCGCCGCCGGCATCGTGGCGTACGCGTGGGCCCGGCGCGAGCGGCGCAAGAGCGCGGTTGCGGCATGACCGCCGCCGGAGAGTGGGCCGATCGCGCGCTTGCGGACGTTCTGGAGCGGGTGGCGGTCACTGCGTCGCAAGTCGGGGAGCGCTTCCCGCTGTTCGCCGATCCGGACAGCGGACGCTGGACGACGACCCGGCGCGGTACGTGGACCGGCGGGTTCTGGGCCGGGTTGCTGTGGCTGAGGGCCCACTGCACCGCCCATGGGGCGGACCGTGCCCTGGCTTCGGCGTGCACGGGGCGGCTGGCGGACTGGGTGGACGCCGACACCGCCACCCGCGGGCTGATCTTCTGGTACGGAACCGCGCTTGCGGACGGAGCCGGCGAGGCCGCGGCGGCCGCCGCGCTCCGCAACAAGGCAGCCCGCGCCTGCCTGTCCGCGGTGGAGCCCGAACTCGGCCTGGTGCCCTGGGGGTCGGCGTTCGCAGGCGAGCGGCTGCTGGCCCGGGTGGACGGCGTACCCGGCATGGTGCCGCTTCTCACCGAAGCGGGCCCGGAAGGTGCGACGGCCGCCGCCGCCCACCTGCATCGCCATCTCGAACTCTGCCTCGGTGACGGCGCTCTCGTCCCGTCGTGGCGCTTCGACACGGACACCGGCTGGCACGCGTGCGACGATCCGCCCTCCGGCTGGAGCCGCGGACGGGCGTGGCTGCTGCTGGCAGTGGCCGACGCGCTGCTCCGTCCCGGCGTCGTGGCGGGGAACACGACCCGTCTGGAGCGCGCAGCGGCGCAGCTGGCCTCCGTTCAGGAAGAACCGTACGGACGCCTTGTCCCCCTGGCCGATGAGACGCGGCCCGACGGCCCGCTGGACACCTCGGCCGCCGCGATCACGTCAGTCGCGCTCATGAAGCTCGCCCGCATCCCCGGGCCGCGATCGGCGGAGTACTCCCGTCGCGCCGACGCGATCCTGGAGCTTCTCGTCAGCGCGCACCTCACCGGACCCGGTGAGAGGCGTCCCGCCGGGATGCTGCTGGACGGCTGCTACGACGCGGCACGAGGCACCGCCACCTGCCACGAGCTGGTGTGGGGCGACTTCTTCCTCGCACTCGCGCTCGCCGCGCACACCGGCATCGTCGACCTCCGGTGCGTGTAGCAACGGCGCCGTAGGTCTAGGCGTGGTGGCCGCGCAGGACCCGTCGTGCGACGGACGTGATGTGCAGCTCGTCCGGGCCGTCGAGGATCCGGGCGGCCCGACCGGTACGCAGGAGCGCCGGCAGCGGCGTGTCCGGGCCCAGCCCGGCGGCGCCGTGGACCTGGACGGCCGCGTCGGCCACGTGGTGCAGCATGCGGGCCGCGGCGACCTTGGCCAGGCCCACTTCGACATGCGCGTCCAGTCCGGCCGCGATCCGTGCCACAGCTTCGTGCACGAGGGGGCGCGTGGTGCGGATGGCGAGCAGCGACTCGAAGACGTGCTGCTGGACCAGTTGCCGGCCGGCGAGCGGGCCATGGGATCCGGTACGGACGTTGGCGCGTTCACACATGAGGTCGAAGGCCCGTTGTGCCTGGCCGAGCCAGCGCAGACAGCGCAGGATGCGGCCGAGTTGAAGCCGCTCGCCTGCGATGGCGACGGCCGTACCGCGCTCGCCGAGCAGATGGTCGCCCGGGACGGTGACGTGGTCCAGGTCGATCTCCCACTGCCCGCCCGCACCGAGCACGGGCAGTTCTCGGACCACGCGAAATCCGGGACAGTCGGTGGGGACGAGGAAGAGGGAGAGTCCTGCGCGGTCGGATGGCTCTCCGTCGGTGCGGGCGAGGACGGTCACCAGGTCGGCCTCGCCGGCCCCGGAGGTGAACCATTTGCGGCCGGTGACGGTCCAGTTCCCGTCCGTCGACCGCACCGCACGGGCGCCGGTCATGAACGGGTCGGTGCCGGGAACGTCCGGTTCGGTCATTGCATAGCAGGTGCGGAGGCCACCTGCGGTCAGCGCCTTGAGGTACTGCTCGCGTACGCGGGGGCTGCCATGGCGTTCCAGCATGAGGACGTCCAGCAGGGGAGCGGAGCCCAGGGCGGCAGGACCGTGGTCGCTCGCGCCCTCGACCTCCGCCAACCGGGAGTACTGGAGGAGAGGAATCCCCTGGCCACCCAGTTCGACGGGCAGTGGAAGGGCCCACAGCCCCGCCCTCCTGGCCTGGTCCTGCAGATCGCCCAGGGCGGCTGCGGCGGCGGGGCCACCTGCGTCCAGTACGGGCTCGCACGGCATGACCCGGGCACGTACAAAGGCCGCCACCCGAGTCTTCACGTCCGCGATGTCGTCCGTGCCTTCATCGGGAGCGGACGTCACATCGCCTCGACTCTCCATCGCTCTTCTCCGCTCTGCCGGGAACCCGTACGAACGACAGTCCGACTGTCTCTCCGTGGAACTGGTCGGGCGCACGCCCGTCCGGGTTCCCGCGTTCCGCGTATTCCCCGCTCGGCCACCGCCGCGCAAGGAGAGGAGAGGCATGGCGTCACCAGCCACCACGCAGACGGTCCGGCCGCTCGACGGACTTCGGCTCGGCGCCTCCGGACCGCCGGAATCGGCCGGGCTCGTGGCTCGGCACCTGCGGCTTCTGGGAGCAGCCGGCAAGGAGCTGGAGCCGGCCCCGTCGGAGCAAGGCCGCGCCGCCCGCATCACGCTGAGCGGAGGCGACTTCTCCGAGGGGGAAGCGCGAGTGACCTGGGCGGACGACGCCGTCAGCGGGATCACCGACGAGACCACCGCACAGGCCGCCACTGGCATCATGGCCGTCCACGGTCGGCGCGACGGAGAGCCGCGCGGCCTGGCCGCCGACTACGCCGCCACGGCAACAGCCGTTCTGACCGTTCAGGGACTCCTCGCCGGGCTGCTAGGCCAGGCCCGCGGAGGCCCGGCGGCACGCGTGGCCACGAGCGCGGAACGGGCCGGGCTGCTGACCGTCTCCCAGTACCTCGCCGCGAGCGGAGCCGACGAAGGCGAGGCTGCCGAACTCGCGCCCGGCGGACCGCCGTTCACCGCAGGCGACGGCACCCTCTTCGAGCTGGAGACACTGGACGCCGGAGCCTGGGCCGCGTTCTGGCGCGCCCTGGACGCGCCGGCCGACGCCGTACGGGCCGGGTGGCGCCCCTTCCAGTTCCGGTACGCCACGGCCTGCGCCCCCTTCCCGCAGGCGCTGCACGCCACCACGCTCGCCCACACGTGGTCGCGGATACTCCGAGCGGCGTCGCAATCCGGTGCGCAGGTGTGCCCGCTGCACACCCTGTCCGCACGCGCCGCCGAGCACGACGGAGCCGCCCCCTGGTCGCTCACCCTCTGTGGAACGGGGCACCGGCGCCCAGTAGTCGCCCCTGCCGCGACCGGGCCGCTGTCCGGACTGACCGTGCTGGAGGCGGGCCGTCGTATCCAGGCACCGCTCGCCGCCCATCTGCTGGGGCTGCTGGGTGCTGAGGTGATCAGGATCGAGCCTCCCGGCGGTGATCCGCTGCGCGGGATGCCACCCGCCTGCTCAGGCGTCTCCGCACGCTGGCTCGCTCTGAACCGGGGCAAGAAGGCGGTCGAGGTGGACATCAAGGCGGAGTCCGACCGGCGTCGGCTGAGGGAGATGGCGGCACACGCCGATGTGTTCCTGCACAACTGGGCCCCGGGCAAGGCGGCCCAGCTCGGCCTCGACGCGGACGACCTGGCCGCCGTCAACCCCGCGCTCGTCTACGCCTACACCAGCGGCTGGGCCGGTCGGCTCCCCGGGGCGCCGATGGGGACGGACTTCATGGTGCAGGCCCGCACCGGAGTCGGCGCAGCCGTCCGACCGGCGGACGAGACTCCCGCCCCGTCCCTGATGACGCTGCTCGACGTCCTGGGCGGCCTCCTCGGCACCGAGGCCGTCCTCGCCGGACTGCTGCTGCGCGAGCGCACCGGCCGGGGCGTCCGCGTCGACTCCTCCCTGCTGGGTGCGGCCGATCTCCTCACGGCACCCGCGCTGCACCGCGTTGCCACGGGCGGCGACGCGCGGCGACCGGCCGGATTCCGCCGCCCTCTGCGCACGGCGGACGGCTGGATCGCCCCCACCGACCCCTGCGCGGTCGCGGCCCGTGCGTACGACGTGCGCCAGATGTCCACCGGCGAGGCGCTCACGCTGCTCCGCGAACACGGCCTCGCCGCCACCGCCGTCACCACGGACCTGGCCGACCTCCAGCACGATCCGCGCTTCGCCGGCTCGATCAGCCGAGACGCGCATGGTGCCTTCGCCGTTCCCGACCCCTGGAGCTTCATGTGACCGTGGCCCTGCACGACCTCCTGCCCGCCGGCCTCCGCCGTTCCTGGGCGATCGACGGCACCTGCCCCGACCTCGACCTCTACAGCCTCTTTCGCGCCCGGCAGATCGCGGACCTGCACCGCACCGCCGTCCTCGACGCCAAGGGGAAGCTCTGTTACACCGCACTCGACCGGAAGGTGCGATGTCTGGCCACCGGCCTCAGAGACCTCGGCATAGGCCCGGGCGACGTGGTCGGCGTCCAACTCCCCAACAACCGCAACGCCGTCATCGCCGACCTCGCCCTGGCCGCACTCGGCGCCGTGGCGCTGCCCTTCCCCGTAGGCCGCGGCATCCTGGAAGCCGAATGCCTGCTGCGCCGGGCAGAAGCCGTCGCCGTCGTCGCTTCCGTCGAGCACCGCGGCAACCACCATGCCGCCGACCTCCTCGCCCTGGCTCCGTCCCTGCCCGCCCTCCGCCACGTCATCGCGGGAGGCCCCGGCAGCGTCCCAGAAGGAGCGATTCCCCTCTCCCGGTTGCTGCGCTCGGACCCGAGCGCCTTCGTCCCGGCACGCCCCGACCCGGACAGCGCGGCCCGCATCCTCGTCTCCTCCGGATCCGAGGCCGAGCCGAAGATGGTCGCCTACTCCCACAACGCCCTGGCCGGTGGCCGGGGCAACTTCCTCGCCTCGCTCATGCCCGACAGGACCCCGCCGCGCTGCCTGTTCCTGGTGCCACTCGCCTCGGCCTTCGGTTCGAACGGCACCGCCGTCACCCTCGCCCGGCACGGTGGAACACTCGTCCTCCTCGACCACTTCACCCCCGAGGCCGCACTCGCCGCGATGCGGGAGCACGAGCCCACGCACATCCTCGGCGTGCCCACGATGGTGCGCATGATGCTCGACCGGCTCGACGGCAAGTTCGACGCCTCCGGACTCGACGCCTCCGGACTCGACGCCTCCGGACCTGACGCCTCCGGACTCGACGCCTCCGGTGGGAGACTGCCTGCACCCACGGCGCTGGTCCTCGGCGGCTCCGCCCTCGACGAGGCCACGGCCGAGCAGGCCGCCCGCGCGTTCGGCTGCCCGGTCGTCAACCTCTACGGATCGGCCGACGGCGTCAACTGCCACACCGGGCTGGACAGCGACACCCCGGCGGCGGACGGCCATGGTGTCGTCGCGGGACGCCCGGACCCGCGCGTCGCCGACATCCGTATCGCCCACCCCGCCACCCACGAACAGCTGCCGGACGGAGCGATCGGGGAGATCATCGCGCTCGGCCCGATGACACCGTTGTGCTACGTCGCTTCGCCGGACCTCGACGCCCGCTACAGGACTCCCGAAGGCTGGGTACGCACCGGCGACCTCGGATACCTCGACAGCGACGGCACACTGCACATCGTGGGGCGCCTCAAAGACGTCGTCATCCGCGGCGGCGCCAACATCAGTCCCGCGGAGGTCGAGCGGGAACTGGTCACCCATCCCCTCATACGCGACGTGGTCTGCGTCGGCGTACCGGACGAGGTGATGGGCGAGCGGCTCGCGGCCTGCGTCGTAGCGCGCACCGCCGACGCGCCGACGCTCGAGTCGCTGTGCGCGCACCTGGCGGAGCGGGGACTAGAGCAGCGCAAGCATCCGGAGCGCCTCCTGGTGGTCGCGGAGCTGCCACTGACCCCGGCGGGCAAACCCGACCGGGCAGGACTGCGCCTACGGCTGACCGACGACTCCGCGCCGCCGGAAAGCCGGCGGACGGCAGCTGCCCTGGCCGAGGCAAGCTGACGCGAGGTCCGGAGGGCAGGGCCTGCCCTGCCCTCCGGACCTCACTGCTCGTTATGCGGCCCGGCCTCGCCGGACCAGACCGGCCACCACGTCCACGACGAAGAAGGCAGCCAGCGTCACGCCGAAGACCGGCAGCGCCCAGCCGAGAGCGGCGACCGCCGGAACGCCCAGGACGAGCACGGGCAGCGGCAGCCCCCGCCAGGTTCCACGGGCCGGTGCCTTGCCGACCACCGCCGTGCGGTCGTCGCGGGTCGGGCGGCGCTGCCACCACATGCGGTAGCCCCAGACGGTCACGGCGATGAGGCCGATCGCGATCACGGCCAGGACGATCTGGTTGACGATCCCGAACAGGATCCCCATGTGCCCCTGCACACCGAGCTTGCTGAGCTTGGCCGGCAGCGGGTAGTCCGCCCACCGGCTGTGGGCGGTGATCTCGCCCTTCTCGGTGTCCACGGCAACCTGGTCGTAGTGCACGGGCCAGACGTTGTCGCCCTGCGCCACGACCCACGTACTCGCGTCGTCGGCGGGAGGCGTCACCTCCACCGTTCCGCCGAGACCGGCGCCCCGGGCCGCGGCGAGGGCCGCGTCGAAACCGGCCGGATCCGCGGAAGCGGGCTCATGAGCGGCGCCGTGCCCGGCGTGCTCCCCACCCTCACCCTCCGCCGGCGGCTCCGCGCCGGGAAGCGTCGTGTCCAGCGCGGGCGCGTGGGCCTCGGCCGCGTCCAGCAACTGCCCGAACCGCTCGCCCGCATAGTGCGACCAGGTCAGGCCGGTGGCGCTCAGGAAGAACAGACCGAGTGCCAGCCACACACCCGTGGCCGCGTGCCAGCTGCGGGTGCGGCGTACGCCCCGGGCGGAGCGGTCGGGAAGCAGAACGCCCCGCGCGGACTTGGCCCGCTGTCCACGGCTGCGTCCGAGCCAGAGCACGAGACCGCCCGCGACGATCACCCAGAGCCAGCTCGCGGCGACCTCCGAGTAGAGACGGCCGGTCTCGCCCAGGTGCAGATTGCGGTGGAGGTCGTCGAGCCACGTGGTGAGCGGCGTCGAGCCGTACCAGGTGGTCAGCTCGCCCCGTACCTCGGCCGTGTACGGGTCGACGAACACGGTGCGCTGCTTGTCACCGAGCTCCGGCAGGGACAGCACCACGCGCGTGGTGTCCTCGGGACCGGGCGGGGTGACGACGGAGGCCAGGGTGCCCTCCGGGTGGGCGGACCGGGCGGCCGCTATCTGCGCCGCGAGCGGACGCGGCGCCTCGCCCACCTTCTCGACGCGCAGTTGGTCGCCGTAGACCAGCTGGTCCAGCTGCGGCGTGAAGGTGTAGGCCAGCCCGGTCAGGGCGGCCACCATCAGGAAGGGCGCGACGAACACGCCGGCATAGAAGTGGAGCCGTACGAGCAGGGCCCGTACGCCCTGCCAGGACCGGCCGTTCCCGGGGTCGGACGCGGGGGCCGGGGCGGGCTCGGCGACGGCGACCGCTGCCGGCGCGGCAGCGGAGGCGTCGGTAGGACCGTCGTCGTTCTGTGGTGGTTCTTCGGTTCTGGAAGACATGCGTGCTCCTCAGTGGGACGCGTCCGCAGGGTGAGCCGAGGACGTGGCGAAGCCGGTGAAGGACGTTCCGCCGGTGTGGCGGTGGGACGTGATCGCCCCGGCCCGGCCCCGCCCGTACGCATGCCTCACCGACGCCGGAGAACAGCCGGCGCGGGAGAACACGGAGAGGGGGCCGTCAGGCCGGGGCCACTGAGGGAGGGCCCCGCCGGGTCCGGGAACAGGCGAGCAGCACCCCGAACCGGGGATGCACCGACGACAGGGTCGGCGGCCGACGGCGCGGGACGACGGGCAGGACCAGGCGATCGCGGAAGCGGAATGCCGGCACGACCAGCGCGGCCAGCCCTCGCAGGACACGCTCTCCGTAGATCACGCACAGCGCGGTCCCGAACACCGCGACCGCGTGGGCCGACGTCATGGCAGGAGAGAGGGAATGCCAACCACCGGCACCCGCCATGTCCGCCGCAGCCATGGTCGAGGCCACGTCCATCTGCATGCCGGCCATGTGATGTGACGCATGGCCCGCTTCAGGCGTCGACAGTTGATGGAATCCGAGGTGGAGAGAGAACTGCGTTGCGCCCAGAGCCAGCACCGTGACATCGAAGCGGCGCCGTCGGCTTCCGAAAAGCACCGCGCCGAGGACCGTCAGCGCGACGAAGACGATCGCCAGCGAACCTGCGCCAGGCAGCCGTCCACCGGCCGAGACATGGCTCACCGCGCCCAGAAACAGGCATGCCGAAGCGCAGAGCAGACCTCTTCCGGTCCGCCCGGCCCATCGTCCCGGTCCGCGCATGGGCACAACCTATCCAGCATGTACACGGCGGTGAGCTATGTCTGCACGGTGCATCGAACGGTCGGACGGAGACGGCGCCCCCGTGGAGGAGCCACCACTGCGACCGGGGGCGGTCGTTGAGTGGTGAGCGGACGTGTGTACTCGGCCGGGTGCGTGGCGCGTCCCGGCTGCTCTGTGGGCGGGATCATGCGGGGTGCCGGAGGGGGCCGTGGCCGGGGAGCCCGTGCGGAGTCCCCGGCCGGAGGACGGCTTTTCCGTCTCGCCGTGGGTCTAGGACCTCATGGCCTTCGCCAGCTCGGCTGCCGCGTTGCGGTACACGGGCAGCAGGTCCAAGTCGTCTCCCGGATAGTTGACGATCCTCACCTGCTCGGCACCGGAGTCGGGCAGGACCGTCCCGGTCGACATGTGTGCGTTGTCCAGGACCAGGAGCGGCTTCTTCCGCGACAGCTCGGCCAGCTGCGCCGGGGTCACGGCCTCGGGCCCGTAGGTGCCGACGGTCGTCGCACCCGCCAGCTTCGCCGCCCACGCCGTGAAGACCTGACTGACCACGTCAGGGCTCTTCCCGCCCGGCCAGGCGGCCTTCAGGTCCTTGGACAGCTTCGCGTGCTCGGTGGCGAACGTGGTCTTCCACGTCGCCGCGGCGTCCTCGGTGCCGAACAGCTTGCCCAGCCGCGCCACTTCGGCGTTCACCTTGTCGGCGTCGTTGTCGAGGTTCACCTCGACCAGCTCTGCCTTGGAGCCCGCGGCTTCCTTGATCTTCTCGGCGTACGGTTCGAAGGGCGCGTAGAGCACGAAGTCGGCCTTGGCGACAGCCGCGAGGTCGGAGGGTTTCGGGTCGTAGTCGGGTGCGTGGTGCACGGACTGGGGCACGATGACCGTGACGTCCTCGGCGCCCGCGGCCTTCGCGAAGGCGCCTTCCCAGGTGGTGGTGACGACCACGACCGGCTTCCCCTTCGTGCCGTCGGCGCCGGCCTTGGACGACGTGTCGCTGTCGGTGTCACTGCCGCAGCCCGTGATCAGCGCCGCCAGCGCTGCGCTCAGTGCGAGGAGGGAAGTGATACGGCCGCGGGTGCGCGCCATGAGCTGATTCTCCGTTCGGGTACGAGATGGACCGCGAGGACGACTGCCCCCGCGGTCAGGACGAGGACCGGCCCGGGAGGCCAGTCGAGCCAGAGGGCGATGAGGAACCCGGTCAGGTTCACGGCGATCCCGATGCCGACCGCCCAGAGAGAGATCGACTTCAGTGAACTGCCCAGGCGGCGTGCCGAGAGCGCGGGCAGCAGGGTCAGGGCGTCGACGAGCAGGGCGCCGGTGAGCTTGATCGCGCCGGCGACCGACACCGCGACCAGGACCAGCAGCACCAGAGTGAGCATGCGGACCGGGACACCCGAGCACTGGGCGAGTTCCCGGTCGTACAGCAGCAGGGCCACATCACGGCGCCGCCACCAGAAGAGCCCGGGTACGGCGAGCGCGAGTCCGCCGAGGACGATCAGGTCCGTCGTGCCCACGGACAGGATCGACCCCCACAGCAGCGCGAACGCGCCGGAGGCGTTGACGCCGGAGACGGCGAGGACCAGCAGCGCGGCCGCGATGGCCAGGCTCATGAGCAGGCCCATCGCTCCCGACAGGCCGTCCGGTGTCCGGGCGAGCGGTGCGACGCCGGCCCCGGCCAGGGCGCACGCCACCAGCGCGCACAGCATCGGGTCGATGCCGGTCAGAAGGCCGAGCGCGATGCCGAGCAGTGCGACGTGCATCATCGCGAAGCGCACCGGCATGATGTCGAGTCCGACGATGACCACGCCGATGACCGGTAGCCCGACAGCGGCAAGCAGCAGTGCGAGCCCTGCCCGCTGCACGGGGACCAGTTCGAGGAGCGCGCCGACGTCGGCCGTGGCGAGGGTCACCGGACCTCCCGAAGGCGTCCGGCGGCCATCTCCAGTACCCGATCGCAGCGTTCGGCCAGTGCCCGGTCGTGGGTGACGACGACCAGAGTCACCGGGAGTGCGGTGAGGACCTCCGCCGCTTCCTCCTGGCCGGAGAAGTCCAGGGCGGCGGTGGGCTCGTCGGCGAGCAGCACCTGGGCCCCGGCGGCCACGCAGCCGATCGCACGGGCGAGATACATACGCTGCAACTGGCCGCCGGAGAGCGTGTGCAGGGGCCGCGTCGTCAGCGGTCCGACACCGAGCCGGTCCGCCGCTTCGGCGGCATCCGCCGCCGCACCACTACTGGCCAGCAACTCGTCACCCAGGAGCGGGAACCGGCCTGCGGCCGGCTTCTGCGGGACCCAGGCGCAGGCTCGCCGCCGCCAGGCCCATTCCGCAGGTGAACGGGCGTCCCGGCCGCCGACGAGGATCCGGCCCACGACCTGGCGGTGCAGGCCCAGTACGGCGCGGAGCAGGGTCGACTTCCCGGAACCGTTGGTCCCGGTCAACGCGACGCGCTCTCCCGCGGCGATCTCCAGATCCACGTCCGACACCGCCTCGACCCGGCCGTGGCGGCAGGCGACCTCCCGCATGCGCACATCCAGCCCGCCCATCACATGCCTTTCCCTCGGTCCGCAGCCGCATCGGTGTGGCGGAGCCGCAGCCACGCCCACGCGGCAGTAGTCGGATGAGGAGTTCGTGAGGTTCCCGCGGCGCGGAGGCTTCTTGCGGTACCGGCCCCGATCAGGTCGTGCCCCGGGCCCGCGTGACCGACCTCGAGCGCCCATGGTGCGCGCGTTCTCCACGCCCCGGAGAGCGGGACGTGGACCCGCAGCCGCCGCGCAGCCGGACACGACCCCGGCCGGACGGCTGGCCGGACGGACGGGCGGACTGCCTGCCGGGCGCCGCGTGCGGCGTGCCGGCGGCCGGTGATGGCGCTACGACCGGCCGCAGCCTGATGGGTCGTGTGGGCGGGCCGATACGAAGCCGCCGGTGTCCCTTCGAGGGACACCGGCGAGGGAGGATCTCAGGGCGGGCCGAAACTCCCGTTGAGTGCGTTCCCGGAGGCGGCGGCGTTGCCCTGCCTCTCCTGGCGGTTCACGCAGGCCGGGCGTCCCGCACCGAGGTGTGCGTTGCTACGAGAGGCCGCTCTCGTGACGGGTCGTCCGCGGGCTGCCGTCCGGGGCTGTGTACGGCAGGAGCTCGGGTCGCTTCGCCGGGCGGCCGTCGCCCGAGGAACGTCCGGTGAGTCGCCGCCCGATCCACGGCACCAGATGTTCCCGCGCGAAGCGGACGTCGGCGGTGCGCCGGGTCGTCCAGCCCGGGCGCGCCTGCGGGGGCAGCGGCGAGCGCCAGTCGTCCTCCGAAGCGAGGCCGAGGGCCTGCCATACGGCCTCGGCCACCCTGCGGTGCCCCTCCGCGGTGAGATGGAGCCGGTCGACGTCCCACAGGCGCTGGTCGCCGAGAACCTCGGTTCCGTACAGGTCCACCACGAGCGCGCCGTGCCGCGCCGCCAGGGAGTCGATGTGGTCGAACAGCTCCTCCATGCGGGGCCGGAAGCGCTGCATCACGGGACCCTGGCGGCCGGGGCTGCGCATCAGCACCAGCTGCCGGCACGCCGGAGCCAGCCGTTCCACGGCCTCCTCCAGGAGGTCTCGCACCCGGCCCATGTCGCACTTCGGGCGCAGGGTGTCGTTGAGCCCGCCGACCAGCGTCACGACATCCGCCCGCATCGCGGTGGCGGGTCCCACCTGCTCCTCGACGATCTGGCCGATGAGCTTGCCGCGGACGGCGAGGTTCGCGTACCGGAAGCCCGGGGTGCGGGCCGCGAGCCGCGCGGCGAGGAGGTCGGCCCAGCCCCGGTACGAGCCGTCGGGCAGCAGGTCCGACATGCCCTCGGTGAACGAGTCACCGACCGCGACAAAGCTGGTGTATGAGGCATTTATCTCCATGGCGGAGCGATCCTACCGCGCGGTAGGTGCCCTTCTGCCCCGGGCCCTGGTCCGGCGACCCAGGGGGCGCCCCTGGGCCCGACGGCCCAGGGGGGCACCCCCTGGGCCCGGTGCCCTCAGCGGGCCTGGCCCGGCGGCCCGACCAGTTCCCGCAGCACGTCCTCCATCGTGACCAGGCCGGCCAGCGTGCCGTCCTCGTCCAGGACCGCCGCGAGGTGGGTGCGGCTGCGTCGCATCGCGGTCAGGACGTCGTCCAGCGGGGTCACCGCACGCACCCGGGCGATCGGCCGCATCGCCGTCACCGGGAAGGGCATGTCGCGCGGAGCCTCGTCCAGGGCGTCCTTCACATGGAGATAGCCCAGGATCTTGCGCGTGCTGTCGACCACCGGGAAACGGGAGAATCCGGACTCGGCCGAGAGCCGCTCCAGTTCCTCGGGCGTGGTGCCGACCTGCGCGTACACCACCCGCTCCACCGGCATCACCACATCGGCGACCGGGCGGCGCCCCAGTTCCAGGGCGTCGTGAAGTCGCTCGGCCGCCCGGTCGTCGAGCAGCCCGGCGGCTCCGGAGTCCCTGACCATCCGGGCCAGTTCGTCGTCCGAGAAGGTCGCGGCGACCTCGTCCTTGGTCTCCACCCGCAGCAGCTTCAGCAGGCCGTTCGCGAAGGCGTTGATCGTGAAGATGACCGGGCGCAGCGTCCGGGCCAGTGCCACCAGCGGCGGACCGAGCAGCAGGGCCGTCCGCGTCGGTTCGGCCAGTGCGATGTTCTTCGGCACCATCTCGCCCAGCAGCATGTGCAGGTACGTGGCGACGCCGAGGGCGATCACGAACGAGATCGGGTGGATCAGGCCGTGGGGCACTCCGGCGGCGTTGAAGACCGGCTCCAGCAGATGCGCGATGGCCGGTTCCGCGACCACACCGAGCACCAGCGTGCACAGCGTGATGCCGAGCTGGGCCGCGGCGAGCAGCGCCGAGACGTGTTCCAGGCCCCAGATGACGCTGCGGGCGCGCCGGTCCCCGGCCTCCGCCTGCGGTTCGATCTGGCTGCGCCGTACGGAGATCAGGGCGAACTCCGCTCCGACGAAGAAGGCGTTGACGACCAGCGTCAGAAAGCCGACGAGGAGCTGAATCGTGGTCATCGCGAGAACCTCCCACTGCGCGAGCCGGCGGACCCGCCGCTCCCGTCGGGCCCACGCGTGTCGGACCTGTCGCTCCCGTCCGACTCCGCCGACTCCAGCGGGACGTGGATCAGTACGCGTGCCGCCCGCCGCCCGGAGGCGTCCACGACGTCCAGCCGCCAGCCGGACAGTTCGATGCTGTCGCCGACGGCCGGGATACGGCCGATCTCCGTGGCGATCAGCCCGGCGAGGGTCTCGTACGGTCCTTCCGCGACCCGCAGCCCGATGGCCTCCAGCTGGTCCGTGCGGGCCGCACCGTCGGCCGACCACAGGTCCCGCCCGTCCGCGTCCTCTCCGGCCCTGGCGAGGTCCGGGGTCTCATGCGGATCGTGCTCGTCGCGGACCTCGCCGACGACCTCCTCGACGATGTCCTCCAGTGTCACGACGCCGGCGGTGCCCCCGTACTCGTCGATGACGACGGCCATGGTCCGTTTCTCGGACAGCCGGTCCAGCAGCCGGTCGACCGTGAGGGTCTCGGGTACCAGCAGGGGATCGCGGAGCAGCGCGGTCACCGGGCGGCGCGACCGTTCCTCCGCCGGTACGGCCAGGACGTCCTTGATGTGTGCGATCCCGACGACGGTGTCCAGGCCGCCCCGGTAGACGGGGAAGCGTGACAGTCCGGTGGCGCGCGT
Organism: Streptomyces sp. NPDC091376; assembly: GCF_044757085.1. Classification (NCBI taxonomy): domain Bacteria; kingdom Bacillati; phylum Actinomycetota; class Actinomycetes; order Kitasatosporales; family Streptomycetaceae; genus Streptomyces; species Streptomyces sp. NPDC091376. Next base: position 22,501 of record NZ_JBIVUF010000008.1, read on the forward strand.
GGCGTTGGCCACGTCCTCCGCGGTCGCCTGCAGATCGAGGGCGGTGACCTGGACACGGGGGGTCATCACGTTCTCCGCCGTCAGCTCGGCGAGCCTGAGGGTGCGGACGAACAGTTCGGCGGTGTCGGCCTCCAGCGCCCCCTCCTTCGCGGAGTGCCGGGCCAGCGCGACGAGCTCCTGCGGGCTGCGCGCGGAAGCCAGCTCCTCGGTCGGCTCCAGGCCGAGCCGGCGCAGTATGCGGTTGGCCGTGTTGTTGAGATGACCGATCAGGGGACGGAAGGCCGCCGAGAAGACGCGCTGAGGGGTGGCGACGACCTTGGAGACGGCGAGCGGGGACGAGATCGCCCAGTTCTTGGGGACGAGCTCACCCACCACCATCAGGACGATCGTCGACAGGCCGGTACCGATGACGAGGGCCGCCGACGAAGCGACGGACGGTGAGGCGCCGAGCGCCTCGATCGGCCCGCTGAGCAGCTTGGCGATCGACGGCTCGGCGAGCATGCCGACGACGAGATTGGTGACGGTGATGCCGAGCTGAGCGCCGGAGAGCTGGAAGGTGAGTCCGCGGACGGCCTTGAGCGCGCTTGCCGCGCCGCGCTCGCCCCGTTCGACCGCGCGTTCGAGGTCGGAGCGCTCGACCGTCGTGAGGGAGAACTCCGCCGCGACGAATCCTCCGCAGGCGAGGGCGAGGAGCACTGCCACGAGAAGCAGGAGCACTTCGGTCATCGGTTCACCTCCGTCCCATGATCGGCCAGGGGGAGGAGGATCGCGCGATGTCTGCAACTGGGAGGCTCGCCCATGGGCGGACGCTCACACCTTTCGTTCTCTGTGGATGGAGCATCCATGGTAAAGCACGGGTAAAGCGCACCCGGGCCATGGGGCGCTGAGCGCCTCTCCGGCTCCCGTGAGAGGTCCCGTGAGAGCTCCTGTGAAAGGCCGACGCGAGAGGCCGGTGCGAGAGGCCGGTGCGAGATGCCAGTGCGAGAGACTGCCGCGAGAGGTCGATCCGAGAGGTCGCGTTCCGGTCAGTCCGTGAGCGGCTTCACCCAGCGGCTCCACTGCGGCTCGGGCGCGTAGCCGGCCGCCCGCCAGGCAGGGTGGGCCTGCTCGTTCCGGTCGAGCACCATCGCGTCGCCCCGCCGCCCGCCGAGTCGTACGAAACGGTCCTCTGCCGCCGCCAGGAGCGCCCCGCCGATGCCGCGCCGCCGGTGGTCGGGGTGTACCGCGAGCCGGTAGAGGTGACAGCGCCAGCCGTCGAACCCCGCGATCACCGTGCCCGCCAGGTCGCCGTTCCGCTCGGCGAGGATCAGTGCCTGCGGGTCGCGGGCGACCAGCCGCTCGACGCCCTCCCGGTCGTCACTGATGCTCGTGCCCTCCGCGGCGAGCTTCCAGAAGGCGAGTACGGCATCGAGATCGGTCGGCAGCGCGGCCCGGATCCGTAGATCATCCATGGCCGCCATCCCATCACCCACCGGGCCGCGCCGTCGAGGCGTTTCCGGCGCGCGGCCCCGGCATCACGTGCCGCGCAGCTCCTCGATCACTCGGCCGAAGGCCTCCATGGACGGGTCGAGCACCGTGAGGTACGAGAAGCCGTACCGCTCACGCCGCGCGCGCAGCTGGTCGGCGATCTGCCTCACGGTGCCGACCGCGAGCAGCGGCAGATCCAGAGCCTGCTCCTCGCTGAGATACGGGACCCGCGGAAGCGGCTCCCTGACCGCGGCCCGGCGGTCGTCGGTTGAGGACGAACGTGCCCACCCTCGGCCGCTCCGTCGCATCCGCGGCGGCGATCATCGCGGGGAACGGCGCCACCATAACCAGGTGGTCGGGCACCAGGATGACGTCGTAGCCGAGCTCCTCGGCGCGCCGGCACCGCTTGCGCCACTCCTCGCCCTCCGCGGGCGTCGTCATGCTGACCCCGAACCGGAACTGCCGCATCAACCACCCCTTTCCGAGCCGGATGTGCCTATCGGGACCGTGCGTTGCCGGACCGTGCGCTGCCGGTTCAAGCACTGCCGGATGGGGCGTTGCCATGGGTGACGCCGAGAACTCGACGGCCCGGCCCACTCCGTTGCCTCTCTCCCCTTGCCGACGCTAGCGCAACGGCGCTAGCATCGCGGTGTGGCCAAGACACAGTTGAACGTGCGTGTGGACGAAAGTACCGCCGAGGCGGCGCGCCGGCGGGCGCAGCAGCGCGGGGTGAGTGTGAACCGCTACATCGAGGAGCTCGTCAAGCAGGACGCGGGCGAGGTGGGTCGCACCTTCGTCGAGGCGGCGGCCGACTTCATGAAGCAATACGAGTCGGTGTTCGCCGAGGAGTTCGGCACGACCGGGACCGCCGGTTCCGAGTCGACGACAGGGTCCGGGGTCCGGTCCGCCAAGCACAACGAGCCCGTGAAGCGCGGCGAGCGTTGAACCTTTCGATCGACCTCGCCTGGCTCCTCATGGTCGCCGAGCACAAGATGCCCGGCGATCCGCAGGTCACCGACTGGGGCGCGCTCATCGCCGCCGTCAGCCGCCATGACGCGGAGATCTTCGGGACCGCCGTGTACGACGATCCGTTCACGCGCGCGGCGGCCCTGATGCAAGTCCTCCTGCACGTACCGGCGCTGGAGCACTCGAACGCGATGTTCGCCACGGCCGTCGCGTACGGCTATCTCGTCGCGAGCGGACTGAGGGTGTCCACCTCACCGGAGCGGGTCCGCGACCTGGCCCGGCTGGTGAAGGAGGGCAAGACCGGGGTCCTGGGCATCGCCCGTGAACTGCGGCAGTGGATTCAGTGAGTGTCCTCGTGCGGTCGGCGCGCCACGCCCAGCACACAGCAGGACGTGGGCAGTCGGGGACCCTTGTCCGGCACCCGCAGCCTCCGGTACGTACCCAGTTCGAACCCGGCCGCCTCGATCGCCGCCAGCGGGTCGCGGGACGTGTGACAGCCCCCGAAGAGCCGTGGCCACACCGTACGGTCCAGGCCCCGCTGCACGGTGGCCATCGCCCCGCCCGGTGCCACACCGTGCTCGAAGAACCGCAGCTCGCCTCCGGGGCGCAGCACCCGCCGCATCTCGGACAGTGCACGCGATAGGTCACGTACGCTGCACAGCACGAGTGACGCCACCGCCCCGTCGAAGGCCTCGCTCTTCACCGGCAGGGCCTCCGCCGCACCCGGGACCACATCGACCGGGACGTCCGCGTGCAGCGCGGCGGTCACCGCCAACTTCCTGAGCGTGCGCTCCGGTTCCAGCGCGACCACCTCGGACACCGCCGCCGGGTAGTGGGCGAAGTTCAGCCCGTTGCCCGCACCGATCTCGATGACCCGTCCGGACAGCCCGGCCAGCAGCTCCTCGCGGTATGCGGCGATACCGCCCCTGAGGTCGGCCGACACACTGAACCGGGCGTAGAAGCGCGCGAAGACCGGATGGTGCACGGCGTCCCGGGGCACTCTGGCACTGCGCGACGGCATGGGGGGCCTCCTCCGGCTGGGCGACGTACGGCGTGCGGCGAGCGGCGTACGACCTGTGGCGTGTGACGTTGCGACCGGCCACCGCCCGCCGCGCGTCGTCCGCCACCGTCCGAACCCGGGCGAACGCACGGATACGGAGATTCTCCCCCCGGACGCCCCGGCTCAGTCAGCCCCGTTCATCCGGCCCCGCATCCGCCAGGCGACCGACCGTCCATCCACCGGGCGACGGGCCGTTCATCCGACAACGACAGCAAAACAACGACAGCGACAGCGACCGCTCCGTCAGTCGCCGACGAAACAGAACTCGTTGCCCTCCGGGTCCCGCAGCACCTGGAACCGGCCGTGGGCGTCGGTGACCACGGCTCCCACCAGGGTGGCGCCGAGACCTACGGCCTCGGCCGCGGCCGCATCGACACCACCCGCGTCCACGTCCAGGTGCAGCCGGTTCTTCACCGTCTTCCCCTCGGGCACGCGCTGGAAGGCGACGCGGACGAAACCGGGCGGATCGACGTAGGCCCAGTCCGCGCTCCGCTCGACCGCCTCGCCGCCGAGCAGCGCGGACCAGAACCGGGCGAGTGCCGCCGGCTCCGCGCAGTCGAAAACGATCTCCTGAACCTGTGCTCGCATGGCGCTCAGCGTACGGCCGCGGCGAAGGCGTCCACGTCCCACACACCGCCCAGCGCAGGAGCCAGCCAGCGCGCGGCCGTGGCGCGGAACGCCTCGGGCGGCAGTGACCCGGAACCCTCGGGCACGGCCCCGAGCAGTGCGGTTCCCGCCGAGTCCGGGAGGTCGGCCACATTGCAGCGTGCCGCGAGGTCCGGCACCTCGGGCCAGCTGCCCACGACGACGCCCAGTGGTTCCAGCGAGCGGGCGCGCAGGGCCTCGGTGGTGAGTGCCGTCGCGTTGAGCGTGCCGAGTCCGGCGTGGGCCACGACCAGCACCGGCGCGCCGAGCAGCCGGGCCGCGTCGGCGAGCGTGCCGCCCCGGTCGTCGAACCGTACGAGCAGTCCGCCCGCGCCCTCGACCAGCACCAGATCGTGCTCGGTTGCCAGTTTCGCCGCGGCGTCGGCGACGTCGCGCGGGCCGATCGGGGCCATTGCGGCCCGCCGTGCGGCCGTCGCGGGGGCGAGCGGCTCGGGGAACCGGGCGAGTTCGACCCCCGTCACGCCGGAACCCGCGAGCCGTGCGGCTTCCTGGGCGTCACCGGACTCGCCGTGCGCGAGCCCGGTCTGCGCGGGCTTCAGCACCGCCACGGTCCGTCCCTGTGCGGCGGCGGCAGCGGCGAGGGCCGCGGTGACCACGGTCTTCCCGATCTCGGTCCCGGTGCCGCTGACGACGATGACGCCCATGTTGCTCCCTTGCTGCTGCACCCTGCTCATGCCGGAGGTCCGGGGACGAGGCCCCGGGTCAACCCGCCGCCGCGGCCGCGCACACCGCTCGTGCGATGCGCGAGAGATCCTCGTTGCCGGTCACGTACGGCGGCATCGTGTAGATCAGATCGCGGAACGGACGCAGCCACACGCCCTCGCGCACGGCCGCCTCCGTCGCCGCCGCCATGTCCACCTGGTGGTCGAGCTGGACGACGCCGATCCCGCCCAGGACGCGGACGTCCAGGACCCCCTCGAGCGCCGCGGCGCCCGCCAGTCCCTCGCGGAGTCCGGCCTCCAGACGCTTGACCTCCTGCTCCCAGTCCTGGCCCAGCAGCAGGTCGATCGACGCGCACGCGACCGCCGCCGCCAGCGGATTGGCCATGAAGGTCGGACCGTGGGCCAGCACGGGGACGTCGCCCTGTGAGATCCCGTCCGCCACCCTGCCCGTGCACAGCGTTGCCGCCATGGTCAGATATCCGCCGGTCAGCGCCTTGCCGAGACACATCACATCGGGCGAGACGCCCGCGTGTTCCGCCGCGAAGAGCCTGCCCGTGCGCCCGAACCCGGTCGCGATCTCGTCGAAGACGAGCAGCACATCGTGCTCGTCGCAGGCCTCCCGCAGCACCCGCAGCCAGTCGGGGGAGTGGAACCGCATCCCTCCGGCCCCCTGCACCACGGGCTCCACGATCACCGCGGCCAGTTCGTCCGCGTGGCGCCCGATCTGCTCACGCAGATGCTCCGCGTACGCGGCGTCGCAAGGCCGTTCGTACCCGGCCGGCGGAGCGTCCGCGAAGATCTGACGCGGCAGGACGCCCGACCACAGGTCGTGCATCCCGCCCTCGGGGTCGCACACCGACATCGGCTGCCAGGTGTCCCCGTGGTACCCGCCGCGCCACGTCAGCAGCCGCTGCTTGCCCGGCCGGCCCACGGAACGCCAGTACTGCAGGCACATCTTCACCGCGACCTCGACGGACACCGAGCCCGAGTCGCAGAGGAAGACGTGCCGGAGCGGTTCCGGGGTGATCTCCACGAGCCGTGTCGCGAGCCGGACGGCGGGCTCGTGGGTGAGGCCGCCGAACATCACATGGCTCATGCGGTCCAGCTGCCCGCACGCGGCCTCGTTGAGCACGGGGTGGTTGTAGCCGTGGATCGCCGACCACCACGAGGACATGCCGTCCACCAACTCGGAGCGCCCGTGTGCCGGTTCGGCGAGCCGGAGCCGTACGCCGGACGCGGACTCCACGACCAGCGGGTCCGTGCGGCCCGGCATCGGGCCGTACGGGTGCCAGACATGGGCCCGGTCCAGGGCGACGAGCTCGCGCGCGGCGGAGCTACGCATTGGGCGCGAGGTCCGTTCCGGCGCCGCGGCGCCGCACGGCCACCAGGTCGGGGCGCGCGGCGGAGACGCTCTCGGTCTCCGGAGCGGTCTCCACAGCAGTGCTGGTCCCGGTGCTGGTCCCCGTGCTGGTGCTGGTCCCCGTGCCGGTGCCGGTTTCGGTCCCGGTGTCGCCGCAGGGCGCGCAGCCACCGCCGCCGCCCGAACCGCAGCCGCCCGCGACGGCGTCCGCACGGTGCTCGGGCAGCGTCGTCGTGTCCGTGCCCTCCACTTCGAAGCCCGCGTCCGCGATCATGTCGAGGTCCGCCTTGCCCGCCTGGCCCTCGCTCGTCAGATAGTCACCGAGGAAGATCGAGTTGGCGAGGTGCAGCGCCAGCGGCTGCAGCGTCCGCAGATGAACCTCACGTCCACCCGCGAGCCGTACCTCCACGTCCGGGCAGACGAACCGGACCATGGCGAGGATCCGCAGCGCCCGCTGCGGCGTCAGATTCCACTCCTTGGCGAGCGGCGTGCCCTCGAACGGGATCAGGAAGTTCACCGGCACCGAGTCCGGGTCCAGCTCGCGCAGCGCGAACACCACGTCGACCAGGTCCTCGTCGCTCTCGCCCATGCCCGCGATCAGACCCGAACAGGCCGACAGACCGGCGGCGTGCGCCTTCTGGACGGTGTCTACACGGTCCGCGTACGTGTGGGTGGTCGTGATGTCCCCGTACGTCCCCTCGGACGTGTTGAGGTTGTGGTTGTACGCGTCGGCGCCCGCGTCCCGCAGCCGCTCCGCCTGGCCGTCGGAGAGCAGGCCGAGACAGGCGCACACCTCGACGCCCTCGTTCTCCTCCTTGATGGCCTCGATGGTCTGCGAGACCCGGTCGACGTCACGGTCCGTCGGCCCGCGGCCGCTGGCGACCAGACAGACCCGCTTGGCGCCGCCCGCGACCCCCGCGGCCGCCGCCTTCGACGCCTCGTCCGGCTTCAGCCAGGTGTACTTGAGGATCTCCGCCTTGGAACCGAGCCGCTGGGAACAGTACGAACAGTCCTCGGGACACAGACCCGACTTGAGGTTGACCAGATAGTTCAGCTTCACCCGCCGCCCGAACCACTGACGGCGCACCTTTCCGGCCGCGGCCACCACTTCGAGCAGATCGTCGTCGGAGGTCGCCAGTACGGCGAGCGCTTCTTCGCGGGTCGGCAGCTCACGCCGCAGGCCCTTGTCCACCAGCGTGTTCAGGAGGTCCATGGCGCAGATCCTCGCCTACCGGACACCCCGCGGCCAAGGAGGAACTCGACAACACCCGCCGATTGAGGTGTGTGTATGGCCACACTCTGACCTCTACCGTCCCCGGCTAGGGTCTGTGCGCTGCCTACAAAAGGACCGGAACATGCCCCAGGTGCCTCAGGATCCTTTCGACTGGACCGACGACGCGGCGCGCCACCGCGCGGACGCCGGACTCGTCCGTACACTCCGGCCGCGTCCCGCCACCTCCGCGCTGCTCGATCTGGCGAGCAACGACTACCTCGGCCTGACCCGGCGGCCGGAGATCACCCAGGCGGCGGCCGAGGCCGCACGGCGGTGGGGCGCCGGCGCGACCGGCTCCCGGCTCGTCACCGGCAGCACCGAACTGCACGCGGAACTGGAACGTGAGCTGGCCGAGTTCTGCGGATTCGAAGCGGCGCTCGTGTTCTCCTCGGGCTACGCGGCGAACCTCGCGGCGCTGACGGCGCTCGGCGCGCACGGGTCGCTGATCGTGTCGGACGCCGGCAACCACGCCTCGATCGTCGACGGCTGCCGGCTGTCCCGCGCCGAGACCGCCGTCGTGGCGCACGTCGATCCGGAGGCCGTACGCAAGACCCTGGACGCCCACCCGGGGCGGCGCGCCCTGGTCGTGTCCGACTCGGTCTTCTCGGTCGACGGCGACGCCGCCCCGCTGCGCGAGTTCGCCGAGGTGTGCCGTTCGCACGGCGCGGCCCTGGTCGTCGACGACGCACACGGTTTCGGCGTCCTGGGCGACGGAGGAAGGGGAGCCCTGGACGCGGCGGGCCTCGCGGGCGCCACGGGCGTCGTCGCCACGCTCACCCTGTCCAAGTCCCTGGGCAGCCAGGGCGGAGCGGTGCTCGGTCCGGCACGGGTCATCGACCATCTCGTCAACGCCGCGCGTACGTTCATCTTCGACACCGGCCTCGCGCCGGCCGCGGTGGGCGCGGCCCTCGCTAGCCTGCGGCTGCTGCGCCGCGAGCCCGGTCTCGCGGACCGGGCCCGGGGCGTGGCCACCACGCTGTACGAACGGCTGGCCGGCGCCGGGCTGACCGCCGTACGCCCGGACGCGGCCGTCGTGTCCGTCCAGGCGCCGTCACCGGAGTCGGCCGTGCGCTGGGCGGCGGACTGCCGGGAGGCGGGACTGGCCGTCGGATGCTTCCGGCCGCCGTCGGTTCCGGACGGGATCTCGCGGATCAGGCTCACCGCGCGCGCCGATCTCACCGATCGGCAGATCGGGACGGCGGTCTCCACGATCCTGGCGACGGCGCCCGCCGGCTGACCCGTCCCCCGGATCAGCCGCCCGCGCCCTCGCGCAGCCCGCGCACGAAGCCGGTCCAGGCAGCGGGCGAGAACACGAGGACGCACAGGTGGGTGTTCTTCGAGTCGCGCACGGCCAAGGCGCCGTCGGCGCACCGTGCGGTCTCCACGCAGTTGTTCATTCCGACACTGCGGCTGCTGCGCTGCCATCCAGTGCGCAGCCGAGGGCGAACACGTGCGTCGTGAGCAGACATTGGGGGGTGCCTTCCCTACGCGCTGTCGCCGATTCCGGCGATGAGATCCAACGAGTCCTGGAGCGAGAGCGCATGCGCCTGCATGGTGCGGAAAGCGGCGCCGTACGCGTCGAGGTCTTCCTTCCGTTCGAGGTAGAGACTACTCGTCAAGTGGTCAAGGACAACCACGTCCAGATCAGAAGTGTTCGGGAATGAGAAGATAACGAAAGGTCCGGTCAGTCCCACATAGCCACCGGTCGAGAAGGGGAGCACCTGCAGGCGCACATGCGGGAGTTGGGCCATCTCCACCACCCGGCGCAACTGCCCGCGCATCACCCGGCGGCCGCCCACCTGCCGCCGCAGCACCGCCTCGTCCAGCACCGCGCTGAAGCTCAGCGGCCGCTCCGCACGGAGCACCTGCTGACGGGCGATGCGCACCTCCACCAGCGAGTCCACCGTGGCCGTCGGCGCTCCTTCGAGCGCGGAACGGGTCACCGCCCGTGCGTAGTCGGCGGTCTGCAGCAGTCCGGGCACCACCGACGTCTCCAGCGTCCGCGCCGTACTCGCCTGGGACTCCAGGCTGATGAAGTCGCGGTACTGGGGAGGGATCACCCCGCGGTAGGCGTGCCACCAGCCCGTGCCCCCGCCGTCCGCCGTGCCCGCCAGCGTCCCCAGCAGCTCCCGCAGCCGCGGATCGGCCACCCCGTAAGCGTCGAGCAACCGGGCCACATCGGCGGGTTTCACCCCGCTCGCACCGGTCTCGATACGGCTCACCTTCGACTGGTGCCAACCCGCCAGGCGTGCCGCCTCCCGGCTGGTGAGGCCCGCGTCCAGCCGCAGGCCGCGCAGTTCCTCACCGAGCTTGCGCCGGCGCACCGCGGGACCGTGCCGCATTCCGTCCCCTCCTCCGTTCCTCCTTCGGTCCCCGAGTGACCGGCGTACGGCCGGCGCGTGACCGGCCGGCGCAGCGCAAGTGTGCGCCCAAATACGTTCTCGCGTCGCAGAGTTCACCGCTTTGAGCGACAGATATATGCATATCAAGGTGGATCGGCACCAACAGGGGCGGCACAGTGGCACTCTGACGGCTAGCGCACACTCTGGCGCACAGCGCAGTCCGAGGCTGTTCAGGCACCGCATCCGCTGCGTGCCGCGCTCCCGCAGCCCCGGTGGGAAAGGGACAGCTCGCCATGGCCGACCATCAGGAAGCCTCCATCACCCTGCCGAGCGATCCCGCCTCGGTCCCCGCCGCGCGGAGATACGTCTCCGAGGTCCTCGTCGAGTGGGGGCTGCCGAGGGAGGACGACGCGGCCGACACGGTCCGTCTCATCGTCTCCGAACTGGCCACCAACGCCGTTCAGCACACCTTCGGACAGTCACCCACCTTCACGGTCGACGTCCGTCTGGAGCGCGACGAACAGCTGTGCGTCGGTGTGACCGACAGCCATCCGCGCTGGCCGCAGCGGCTGCCCGCGGCGGTGCAGCAGGACAACGGCCGCGGCATGGTGATCATCCGCTGGCTCGCCGCCGAGTGCGGGGGCCGGCTGCACGTCAGCCCCACCCCGGAGGGTGGCAAGACCGTCTGGATCGCCATGCCGTGGAGCCCCGCGCCGGCCGTCGTCCGCACCGAGCATGGGGTGGTCCCGTCAGGCGGGCTCCCCGGCGACCCCGCTCCGCAGGGGCACCGGCTGTGAGCCCTCCACGGCATCCCGCCGTCTCGTACGCGTACGGACGCCCGCGGACGCGTACCGGCCGCGCCGTGGAGGGCCGTGACCGCTCCTCTCGTCCGTCGGGGCCCCGAACGATGCCGGGGCCCCGGACACCTCAGCGCACGCGCCCGTAGCGCACGCTCTTGGACCAGATCTTGCTCAGCTTCACCACGGAACCGGTCTTCGGCGAGTGCCAGATCCTGCCGCCTCCCGCGTAGATGCCGACGTGGTACACGTATCCGCGGGCCTGGAAGAAGACCAGGTCACCGCGCTGCCGTTGGGAAGCGCGGATATGACGGGTCCGGTTGTACTGCTGCTGGGCCGTGCGCGGCAGCTTCTTGCCGGCCTTCTTGTACGCGTAGAGCGTCAGTCCCGAGCAGTCGAAGCGGTGCGGTCCCGTGGCCCCGTAGCGGTACGGAGAGCCCTTCTTCGACGCGGCCACGTTGAGTGCCTTCGTCGCGTGTGCCGCGGTGGCATGGGCCTCGGGCGCGCCGCCCGGCAGGACCAGCGAGCCGCCGACTGCCGCGATCGTGAGTGCCGAGACGGCACCCGTCCGGGACAACAGGGACGGGAGATGTGTCTGCGCAGTCATGCGCAACCCTTCGTCAGCCGCCTGTGAAGGATGACCTGTCGGGTTCGGACCGGCGAAGACGCCCGGCCGCGTACGCGGCTTCACCCCAAGGACCGGCCATGATGTGCGGCCGGCCCGTACTGCTCGGGTCCTCCACTCCTGCCGAAGCCCTCATGTCGACCAGGCATCCGGTGCGGCGGCAGGACTCGGCGTCCGCCCGGACCGCCCCGCCGCGGTGGCGGGGGCTTGTCGTCCCAGGGATCTTGACCCACGAACTGCCGGATTTCCTCTTAGAAACGGCGTTTTGTGAGGCTCCTCACCAATAACCTATTCGAGTGGACAGAGCCGTTTGGCGGACAGGGCGTCGCCCGGTGACGAGCGCTGTACCAGCGGCGGAACGGGCCGTTGCGCCAGTCGGCTCAGCCCACGGCGCAACTTGCCCGGTGCCTGTCGCGAAGCCGCGACTGGTCCGGATGGGCGACACCCACTCGTACGCCTCCGGCGTGCCGCGAGGTGTGCGGTGGCCGTCGGGCGCCGGACCGTCAACTCGGCGACTCCGGAGGTACGGTGATTCTCGACGCCCTGCGCTCCCCGTCCAACACCCGCAGCGCACGGGCCAATGTCGGTGCGTGCAGCTCGCTCTCACCGCGCATGTGCATGACCGTCAGCGCGTCCCGGAGCGCCGTGGCCCGTACGACGAGCGCCTGGGCGGCACGAAGCGCGCCGTAGGTGTGCGTGCCGCGCGCCGGGTTGATCCTTCCGAGCTGATCGACGACTTCGAGATAGCTGTCGATGAACTCACTTTCGGCACGCGTCAGTGCGGGGAGCGGCGGCAGTTCGGGCAGCACGGCCGGTTCACCGGCCGTGGAGGGAAGTCATGGAAGTCTTCCGGTTCTTGACGATGTGATCGATCAGCCCGTATTCCACGGCGCCCGTGGCGTCGAAGACCTTGTCACGCTCGATGTCCTCGGCGATGCGCTCGGCGCTCCGACCGGTGTGGCGTACGAGCACGGCGGCCATCAGCTCCCGCATCCGCAGCAACTCCCGAGCCTGGAGATCGAGATCGGTCGGCTGCCCTTGCACCGGCTCCGCCAGGGAAGGCTGCTGGACGACGACCCGGGCACCGGGCAGGGCCATCCGCTTGCCCGGGGTGCCTGCCGCCAGCAGGACCGCGGCCGTCGAGGCGGCCCGGCCCAGACACGTCGTGGCGATGTCGCAGGTCACCACCTGCATCGTGTCGTAGATGGCGGTCATCGCGCTGAGGGAACCGCCGGGGGAGTTGATGTAGAGCGCGATGTCCTGGTCCGGGGCGGCGTACTCCAGGTACAGGAGCTGCGCGATGACGTCGTTGGCCGAGGTGTCGTCGACCGGTGCGCCGAGGAACACGATCCGCTCGGCGAGGAGCTTCGCGTACGGATCGAGGGTGCGGAGCCCCGCGCTGGTGCGCTCCGTGAACTCCGGCAGGACATGGCGGGCGGACGGGTGGTTCATGGCGTACCACTCCTCATGCGGCCGCGACGGTGCGGCGGCGTCTGTGGGCAGCGTCTGACGGCGGCGCTTCTGTAAAAAATGTACAGGACGTACAGGCCGTTATGATGGGGAGCATGGCCTATGAGATTCCGGTGACGCAAGCACGGGCAGAGCTCGCCGAGCTGATCAACCGTGTCGTGTACGGCGGCGAGCGCGTGGTCGTCACCCGCCACGGAAAGCCGCTCGTGGCCCTTGTCTCGGCCGCTGACCTGGAGCGACTGGAGGCCGCGGAGCACCCGGCCGAAGAGGCCGTGCTCCCCTCGGTCTCGACGCTGCGCACCTCCGCGCCGTCCGCGCCGTCCGCTCCGGGCGAACGCGGCCGCTTCGGCATCGCGGCGGAGCATCGTCCTCCGGGCACGGGCGGCCGGGGCGTCTGAGCGGTACGGCAGGACCGGCGGGAGGGCGGCGTGACCGATCGTCGGCAGGCCCGGGACGGCCTGCGCGCCCTGATGTCCACGCGGGTGCCAAAGATCAGTTAACGCGCCGGAAAAACTTCCGCCCTAACGTTCAAGCCTTGGCAGTGGAACGTCTGTAGAACGTCAACAGATCGTTGACGTCAACCAGCGTCCGCTGCATCCGGATCCGTCCGGGCGGGACGATCGTGAGGTGGAATCGTGCAACTGACGCCGCATGAGCAGGAACGGCTGCTCATCCATGTTGCCGCCGATGTCGCGGAGAGGCGCAGAGCCCGCGGGGTGAAGCTCAACCACCCCGAGGCCGTCGCGCTCATCACCACGCACATCCTGGAGGGTGCCCGCGACGGGCGCACCGTCGCCGAACTCATGGTCTCCGGGCGGAAAGTGCTCACCCGCGACGACGTCATGGCGGGCATCCCCGAGATGATCCACGACGTCCAGGTCGAGGCGACCTTCCCCGACGGCACCAAGCTCGTCACCGTCCACGAACCGATCGTCTGACGGGGGAGCGGCGCCCATGATTCCCGGAGAGATCCTGTACGCGGACGAGCCGGTCCGGCTGAACGAGGGCCGCGAGACCACCCGGCTGACCGTACTCAACACCGCCGACCGGCCCGTCCAGGTCGGCTCCCACTACCACTTCGCCGAGGCCAACCCCGGACTGGACCTGGACCGTGCCGCGGCGCGCGGGTTGCGGCTGAACATCGCGGCCGGCACCGCCGTCCGGTTCGAGCCCGGCATCCCGGTCGACGTCGAACTCGTACCGATCGGTGGCCTCCGTGTCGTCGCGGGCCTGCGCGGGGAGACCGGAGGCGCGCTCGATGGCTGAGCTCAGCCGTGCCGTGTACGCGGACCTGTTCGGGCCCACCACGGGTGACCGGATCCGGCTCGCCGACACCGAACTGCTCGTCGAGATCAAGGAGGACCGCTCGGGCGGGCCCGGTCGCGCGGGCGACGAGGCGGTGTTCGGCGGCGGCAAGGTGATCCGCGAGTCGATGGGCCAGTCGCGCACGACGCGAGCGGAGGGCGCCCCCGACACCGTCGTCACCGGCGCGGTGATCATCGACCACTGGGGTGTCGTCAAGGCCGACATCGGCATACGTGACGGGCGCATCACCGGCATCGGGAAGGCCGGCAACCCGGACACGATGGACGGCGTCCACCCGGACCTGGTCATCGGTCCGGAGACCGAGGTGATCGCGGGCAACGGCAAGATCGTCACCGCCGGGGCGATCGACGCCCACGTCCACTTCATCTCGCCGACCATCGTCGACCAGGCGCTGACCTCCGGCATCACCACGCTCGTCGGCGGCGGCACCGGACCCGCCGAGGGCACGAAGGCGACCACGATCACTCCCGGCCCCTGGCACCTCGCCCGGATGTTCGAGGCGCTCGAAGCGTTCCCCGTCAACATCGGGCTGCTCGGCAAGGGCAACACGACGTCCCGCGAGGCCATGTACTCACAGCTGCGCGGCGGCGCGCTCGGCTTCAAGATCCACGAGGACTGGGGCGCGACGCCGGCCGTCATCGACGCCTGCCTCGGCGTGTGCGAGGAGACCGGCGCGCAGCTCGCCGTGCACACGGACACGCTCAACGAGGCAGGGTTCGTCGGCGACACCCTCGCCGCGATCGCGGGTCGCACCATCCACGCGTACCACACGGAGGGCGCGGGCGGCGGGCACGCACCGGATATCATCACCGTGGTCTCGGAGCCGCACGTCCTGCCCAGTTCCACGAATCCGACCCGGCCGCACACCATCAACACCATCGAGGAACACCTCGACATGCTGATGGTCTGCCACCACCTCAATCCGGCCGTGCCCGAGGACCTCGCCTTCGCCGAGTCGAGGATCCGGCCGTCCACGATCGCGGCCGAGGACGTGCTGCACGACATCGGCGCCATCTCGATCATCTCGTCCGACTCCCAGGCGATGGGGCGCGTGGGCGAGGTCGTCCTGCGGACCTGGCAGACCGCGCACGTCATGAAGCTGCGCAGGGGCGCCCTCCCCGGCGACGGCCGCGCGGACAATCTGCGGGTTCGTCGCTATGTCGCCAAATACACGATCAACCCCGCCGTCGCCCAGGGCCTCGACCACGAGATCGGCTCGGTCGAACCGGGCAAGCTCGCCGATCTGGTGCTGTGGGAACCGGCGTTCTTCGGCGTCAAGCCGCAATTGGTCATCAAGGGAGGCCAGATCGCGTACGCACAGATGGGCGACGCCAACGCCTCCATCCCCACACCGCAACCGGTGCTCCCGCGGCGGATGTTCGGCGCGCTCGGCAGGGCCCCGGCCGCGGGCTCGTTCAACTTCGTCGCCGGGGCGGCGATCGAGGACGGTCTGCCCGAACGCCTCGGGCTCGGGAAGCGATTCGTCCCGATCCGCAGCACCAGAGGCGTCACCAAGGCCGACATGCGGGAGAACGACGCCCTGCCGCGCGTCGAGGTCGACGCCGACACCTTCACCGTGACCATCGACGGCGAAGCGGTCGAGCCGGCACCGGCGGAGGAACTGCCCATGGCCCAGCGGTACTTCCTGTTCTGACCATGAGCGACGTCATGGATGCACGCGCGCCCGCCCCCGGTGGTGTCCCCGCCCACGGCCCGGCGGCGGTCACCGCCCCGGCTCCGGACACCGGGGCCGACGAGACCTCTGAGCCGGGGCGGGCGGCAGCGGGGTCGCGCCGGGCGGAGGAGGCCGGACCACGATCCGGTGCCCCGGCGCGAGCCGCGCTGCTCGTGCTCGCCGACGGACGCTTCCCCGCCGGCGGGCACGCGCACTCCGGCGGCGCCGAGGCGGCGGTCAAGTCCGGGCGGATCCGGGACGCCCACGGGCTGGAGCAGTTCTGCCGGGGAAGGCTCCACACCACGGGACTGACCGCGGCGGCGATCGCCGCAGCCGCCGCGCTCGGGCTCGATCCGCTCGAACTGGACGTGGCCGCCGACGCCCGCACCCCCTCGCCCGCCCTGCGCGCCTCGGGGCGGAAACTCGGCAGACAGCTCATGCGGGCCGCCCGGGCCACCTGGCCGTCGCCCGGACTCGACGCGCTGTCCCGGGCGTTCCCCAAGGGGGCGCACCAGCCCGTCGTGCTGGGGCTCCTCGCGCGCGCCGCCGGCCTCGGGCCCGAGGACGCCGCGCACTGTGCCGCGTACGAGACGATCGGCGGACCGGCCACCGCCGCGGTGCGACTGCTGAGCCTGGACCCCTTCGAGGCCACTGCCGTCCTCGCCCGGCTCGCCCCCGACACGGACGACGTCGCCTGCCGCGCCGTGGCCGCGGCACACCGGGCGGCCGAGCTGGGCACGGACGCCCTGCCCGCCGCCTCCGCCCCGCTGCTCGACATCACCGCGGAACAGCACGCCGCCTGGCCCGTACGACTCTTCGCCTCTTAGCACCACCCCAAGGAGCCGCAGCATGCACCTCGACCCCACGCACGGGCACCCGGGCCCGGCCGCCGTCAGCGCCGACGCGGTCCGCCCCGACGGAACCCGCCGTGCTCTGCGCATCGGCCTCGGCGGCCCCGTCGGCTCGGGGAAGACAGCGACGGTCGCCGCACTCTGCCGGGAACTGCGCGACCAGCTGTCCATCGCCGTCGTCACCAACGACATCTACACCCGCGAGGACGCCGAGTTCCTGCTGCGCCACGCCGTGCTGCCGCCCGAGCGCATCCAGGCCGTCGAGACCGGTGCCTGCCCGCACACCGCGATCCGCGACGACATCTCCGCGAACCTCGAAGCCGTCGAGGACCTGGAGGACACCGTCGGACCACTCGACCTGATCCTCGTCGAGTCCGGCGGCGACAACCTCACCGCCACCTTCTCCAAGGGCCTCGTCGACGCGCAGATCTTCGTCATCGACGTGGCCGGCGGCGACGACATCCCGCGCAAGGGCGGCCCGGGCGTCACCACGGCGGACCTCCTCGTCGTCAACAAGACCGACCTCGCCCCGTACGTGGGCTCCGATCTGCAGCGCATGGCCCGCGACGCCAAGGAGCAGCGCGGCGAGCTCCCGGTGGCCTTCACCTCGCTCACCGGCGAGGACGGCGTCCGGCCGGTCGCCGACTGGGTACGCACCCGGCTTGGCGCCTGGTCCGCCGCGTGAGCGGCGTATGAGCGTCGAGGCCACCGCCCGCGTCGTCGCCACCCGCGACGGGCTGCCGGTGCTGGAGAGCGCGGGGCCGCTCGCGCTGCGCCGCACCCGGGCCGCCGGACCGTACACCCGCGTCACCGTCGTCGGGGCCATGAGCGCACCGCTCGGCGGTGACCGGCTGGCTGTCGAGGCGGACGTCCACGAAGGCGCCCGGCTGCACCTGGACTCCGCCGCGGCGACCGTGGCCCTGCCCGGCCGCTCACCGGCACCCGCCACGTACGACGTGGTGCTCACCGTGGCGCAGGACGCGGAACTGCGCTGGCTGCCCGAGCAGCTGATCTCGGCACGCGGCAGCGACCTGCGGATGCGTACCCGTGTCGAACTCGCCGCCAGGGCACGGCTGGTGCTGCGCGAGGAGCAGATCCTCGGCCGCCACGGCGAGGACCCCGGCACGCTCACCACGCGCCTCACCGTGCACCGCGACGGCCGTCCCCTGCTGGACCAGGAACTCTCCTTCGGACCCGGTGCGCCGGGCGGCTGGGACGGCGGGGCGGTACTCGCCGGACACCGGGCGGTCGGCCAACTCCTCGTCGTCGAACCCGACTTCGAGAAGAACCCCGTCGAGTCGCGACAGCTCGGCGAGAGCGCCGTCCTCACTCCGCTCGCCGGCCCGGCGGCACTGGTCACCGCGGTCGCCCCGGACGCGCTGCGGCTGCGCAGGCTGCTCGACGCGGCCCGGTGCGAGCTGCTCGACGGCTGACCCGGCGCGACGTCGGAAACCGCGCGACGGCGGAGACGGCACCGGGGCGGGCGCGGCGCCACGGCTGGGACGACGCCCCAAGTGGGCCGTGCGCACCGCTATTGCTTCGGCAAAGAAACACCAGTTCGCCCTTTCGCCCGGCGTCGCGCGGACGGAAGGATCCCCCGTACGGACCATGACCCGCGCTGCCGTGGGGAGCGGCGCATCATCAGGGGGAGGCACCCACGTGAGACGCAGCGCAGTGCTCGGCTCGGCCGGCACGTTGCTCGCGAGCACACTCGTCGCAGGCGCGATCGCCGCACCACGGGCGACCGCGGACGGCCCGTACCGGCCGAGCGCCGAGGCGTACGGAGTGAAGACCGCGGCTCAACGGGCGGCGAAGCAGGGCATCGACTGGGCCGACTGCCCGGCCGACTGGGGACTGGAGAAGCCGATCCAGTGCGGTTGGGTCAGCGTCCCGCTCGACTACGCGCGGCCCGACGGCAAGCAGATACGTATCGCCGTCGACCGCATCGGGAACACCGGCACCGCCGAGGAACGCCAGGGCGCCCTCGTCTACAACCCGGGCGGCCCCGGCGCCTCCGGCCTGCGCTTCCCGCGCCGGGTCGTCACCGGCAACGCCCTCTGGGCCGGGGTCGCCAAGGCGTACGACTTCGTGGGCTTCGATCCGCGCGGCGTCGGGCGTTCCTCGCCCCTGTCCTGCGTCGATCCGCAGGCGCCGAGAACGGCGCCCAAGCCCGATCCGGTCCCCGGCTCCGAGGCCGACGAACTCGCCGGGCGCAAGCTCGCGGCCGTGTACGCGGCGGGCTGCGCGGAGCGCGGCGGCGACCTCCTGCCGCATCTGACCACGCTCAACACCGCTCGCGACCTGGACGTCATCCGTGCCGCGCTCGGCGAGCGGCGGCTCAACTTCCTCGGTGTCTCCTACGGCACCTACCTCGGCGCGGTGTACGCCACCCTGTTCCCCGCACACGTCCGCCGCATGGTCATGGACTCCGTCGTCAACCCGAGGACCGACAAGATCTGGTACGGAGTCAACCTCGACCAGAACGGGGCCTTCGAGAGCCGGCTGAAGGACTGGATGACCTGGATCGCCGCCCACGACGACGTCTTCGGCATCGGCGGCACCGAGGCGGAGGTCCACCGGCAGTGGGAGAAGCTGCGTGCCGAGGCGAAGCGCAGCCCGATCGGCGGGGTCGTCGGTCCCGCCGAGCTGATCGACCACTTCCAGAGCGCCCCGTACTACGACACCCAGTGGGCGCCCGTCGCCCGGGTCTGGAGCAGCTACCTCGCCGGTGACCCCCAGCCGCTGATCGACGCCGCCGGCCCGCACCCCGGGGACACCGCAGGCAACGCCGCGGCCGAGAACAGCACCGCCGTCTACACGGCGGTCGAGTGCGCGGACGCCCCCTGGCCGACGGACTGGGAGACCTGGGACCGGGACAACACCCTGCTGCACGCGGAGCATCCCTTCTTCACCTGGTCGAACGCCTGGCTGAACCTGCCGTGCGCCACCTGGCCGACGAAGCGTCAGCAGCCGCTGGAGATCAGGACCGGCAAGGGCCTGCCCCCGGTGCTGCTGGTGCAGGCCGAGCGCGACGCGGCCACCCCGTACCAGGGCGCTCTCGAACTCCACAAGCGGCTCAAGGGCTCGCGCCTCGTCACCGAGGAGAACGCCGGCTCGCACGGCATCACGACCCTGGTGAACCCATGCGTCAACGGAAAGGTCGAGGCGTATCTGCTCCGCGGCGCGCTCGACGGTCACGACACGGTGTGCGCGCCGCACGCCCCGCCGACGCCCTGACGCACGCCGGAAGCACGGGAGGGGGCGGTCCGCATGCGGACCGCCCCCTCCTGATGTTCCGTCACCGCCGCAGCCGCGGGAACCTCCTGCCCGGCGCTCGAGCGGTCTGAGCCGCCTTCGCCTTGACGGCGTACTCGTCCACGTACTCCTGCCCGGACAGGGTGAGGATGTCGTACATGATCTCGTCGGTCACGGCCCGCAGCGCCGCCTTCTCGTTCTCCATCCCCGCGTAACGCGAGAAGTCCAGGGGCTCGCCGAAGCGGATCGTCACCCGCTTGATCTTCGGCAGGACCTGCCCCGGCGGCTGGATCTCGAACGTCCCGACCATCGCGCAGGGCACGACCGGCACCTGCGCGGTCAGCGCCATCACCGCCACGCCCACCTTGCCCTTGTACAGCCGCCCGTCGTGCGAGCGCGTGCCTTCCGGATAGATCCCGAGCAACTCACCCTTGCTCAGCACCCCGAGCCCCTCGCGGATCGCGGCCTGTCCCGCGTCCTTGCCCGACCGGTCCACCGGGATCTGCCCGGCGCTGCGGAAGAAGGCGGCGGTGAGCCGGCCCTTGATACCGGGGCCCGTGAAGTACTCGGCCTTGGCGAGGAAGGTGATGCGCCGTTTGAGGATGGCCGGCATCAGGAAGTGGTCGGAGAACGACAGATGATTGCCGGCGACGATCGCCGCGCCGTCCGCCGGAATGTGCTCGAGTCCCTCGATCCTGGGCCGGAACAGCAGACGTAGCAGCGGGCCCAAAATGACGTATTTGAGCACGTAATAGAACACAGGCTTCGCTCCCCACGTCCCGGATCGGCTCCGGCGTCGCGTTCTGCCAGGTCAAAGGGTGTTTCGGAGACGGTCAGTGTATGTGCATGTCCCCTCGCCCGTAACCACCTCCGGCCGCCGCCGGGGCGCCGGTCCGGAAAACGCCGCAGGTCTGGAAAACGCGGAGGCCGTTCCGTACGGTGATCACGCGTGGGGGAGCCGGTCCGAGGAAGTTCCTCCGGGGTGAAGGAGGTTCGGTGAAGGCAGCGGTGATCGGGGCGGGCGGAGTCGGTGGCTACTTCGGTGGCCGGCTGGCGGACGCCGGGCACGAGGTCCACTTCGTCGCGCGAGGCGCCCAGCTCGACGCGCTCCGCCACGGGGGACTGACCGTGGCGAGCCCGGCCGGCGACTTCTCCGTCGCGCCGGTGCGGGTGACCGGTGACACCAGGGACATCGGCGAGGTCGACTACGTGTTCCTCTGCGTCAAGACCCGCCAACTGCCGGACGTCGTCAAGACACTGACTCCGCTGATGGGCCCGGACACGGCTGTGCTGCCGCTGCAGAACGGGGTCGAGGCCCCCGCCGAGGTCGCCGACGCGGTGGGCCGCGGCGCGGTGCTGCCCGGAATCGCGAAGATCATCGCGTTTCTGGACGGCCCCGGCCGGGTGCGTCATGTGGGTGGCCCGGGCTCGCTGACCTTCGGGGAATGGGACAACGGCGTGACGCCGCGGGTGGAGCGGCTGCGGGCCGCCCTCGACGCCTCGGCGGTGACGGCGGTCGTGCCCGACGACATCTGGACCGAGCTCTGGGCGAAGTTCCTGTTCGTCGTACCCCTGGGCGGCCTCGGCGCCGTCACCGACGCGACCATCGGTGAGTTCCGCTCCCGGCCGGGTACCCGCCGGCTGCTGGTGGAAGCCATGACGGAGATCCAGCACGTCGCACTGGCGCACGGCATCCGGCTGCCGGACGGCATCGTGCCCTCCACGCTGGCCTTCGTCGACCAGCAGCCCGCCGTCGGCACTTCTTCGATGCACCGTGACATCGCGTCCGGCAGGCCTTCCGAACTCGAGGCATGGACCGGCGCGGTGGTACGGCTCGGCGAGCGGAGCGGGACGCCGACCCCTGTCAACAGCTTCCTCTACGAGGTGCTGAGCCTGCGCGAGTCGCGCGCCACCGGCACCACCGGCTGACGGCGCGCGCCCCGGCCTGCCGGTTCAGGTGGGCTTGGACGCCAGCATCCCCAGCGTGGCCAGCCCGAGCACGACCCAGCCGAACCACAGCCAGCCGTTGCTGCCGAGCGCCACCGTGTAGGCCGTCACGACCACCAGGGTCCCGACGGTGAGCACACCCATCGTCTTCGCGGAACTGGACATGCGCCCTCCTCCAGGCCGGGCCACGGACGGATCCATGGCCAGGGGCCGTGAAGCCATCGTCACCCCTGAGGCGGGTCCACCGCTACTCCCGTGCGCCCCCTGCGGGCCCCAGCTGCCGGGTGGTCGGCCCCCGCTAGCGGCTCCGTGCCTGGAGCGAGGCCAGGTAGGCGTTGTAGGCCTCCAGCTCCTTGTCGCCGTCCCGGTCGGCGGCGCGGTCCTTACGGACGGCCTGGCGCTGCTCGGAGCGATACCACTGGAACACCAGTGCGATCAGTACCAGGACCGACGGGATCTCGCTGAACGCCCAGGCGATGCCGCCCGCCGCGTTCTGGTCCGACAGCGCGGTGATCCCGAGGGACGACGGCGGATCCGCGTACGCCTTCACCATCGGCTCGGACGCCATCATCAGCGCGATGCCGAAGAACGCGTGGAACGGCATGCCGGCGAAGAGCTCCAGCATCCGCATCACATAGCCGGGGCGGTGCGGACCGGGGTCCACGCCCATGATCGGCCAGAAGAAGATCAGTCCGACGGCGAGGAAGTGCACCATCATCCCGACATGCCCGGCCTTGGACCCCATGAGGAAGTCGAAGAGCGGCGTGAAGTAGAGCCCGTAAAGGCTCGCGATGAACATCGGGATCGTGAACGCGGGATGCGTGACGACCTTCATGTAGCGGCTGTGGAGCAGGGCGAGGAGCAGCTCGCGAGGTCCCTTGCGGCCACGGCCGGCCGGCGGCAGCGCGCGGAGCGCGAGCGTCACGGGGGCGCCGAGCAGGAGCAGGATCGGCGACAGCATGCTGATCACCATGTGCTGCACCATGTGCACGCTGAACATGACCATGCCGTAGTCGTTGAGCCCGGTGCACATCACCAGCGCGATGCTCAGCACGCCCACGGTGAAGAAGACCGTCCGGCCCACCGGCCAGGCGTCACCGCGCCTGCGCAGCCGTACCACGCCCCAGGCGTAGAGCCCGAGGCCCAGGACGCAGCCGATCAGGAAGAACGGATCCGCGGAGAACTCCAGCCCCCTGCCGAGCGTGAACGGCGGCAGGTCCATCGGCATACCGTGCTCGCCGTGCCCGCTGTGATCCATCTGTGTACTCCCGGAGCGTCCTGATTCGCGCTTGTTGCCCGGACAAGACTAGAACCGCCCCCGGCGTCCGCTGCCGCCGGGGGCGATTCGTCACGTGTGCAACCACCTCGGCCGAGGTCAGAGGACCGTCTCGGCCTCGTCGTACCGCTCCGCCGGGACCGTCTTCAGCGTCTCCACGGCCTGCGCCAGCGGGACCATCGTGATGTCCGTGCCGCGCAGGGCCGTCATCATGCCGAACTCGCCGCGGTGGGCGGCCTCCACCGCGTGCCAGCCGAAGCGGGTGGCGAGGACGCGGTCGTACGCGGTCGGCGTACCGCCGCGCTGGACATGGCCGAGGATCACCGGCCTGGCCTCCTTGCCGAGCCGCTCCTCCAGCTCGATGGAGAGCTGCCGGGCGACACCGGCGAACCGCTCGTGGCCGTAGACGTCCTTGCCGCCCTCGTCGAAGTCCATCGAGCCCTCACGCGGCTTGGCGCCCTCGGCCACCACGACGATCGCGAACCGCTTGCCCGCCTCGAAGCGCGCGCCGACCCGCCGGGTCAGCTCGTCGATGTCGAAGGGGCGCTCGGGTACGACGATGGCGTGCGCACCGGCCGCCATGCCGGAGTGCAGCGCGATCCAGCCGGTGTGCCGGCCCATGACCTCGACGATCAGCACCCGCTGGTGCGATTCGGCGGTGGTCTTGAGCCGGTCCAGCGCCTCCGTCGCGACGCCGACCGCGGTATCGAAGCCGAAGGTGACGTCGGTCGACGCGATGTCGTTGTCGATGGTCTTCGGTACGCCGACGATCGGCAGGCCGGCCCGCGAGAGGAGGTTCGCGGCCTTCAGCGTGCCCTCGCCGCCGATCGGGATGATCGCGTCGAGCCCCAGCTCGGCGACATGTCCCCTGGCCCGCTCCACACCGTCGACGAGATGCGCGGGCTGCACCCGCGAGGAGCCGAGGATGGTGCCACCTCGGGCGAGGATGCCGGCCACCGCGTCCAGGTCGAGCTTGCGGTAGTCGCACTCCAGCAGGCCTTTCCAGCCGTCGTGGAAACCGATGACCTCGTCGCCGTGGTCGACGACGGCGCGGTGCACGACTGAGCGGATGACCGCGTTGAGACCGGGGCAGTCGCCGCCGGAGGTGAGGACACCAATGCGCATAGCCCGAATACCTTTGCAACGTGGGCCGACTCCCGGACCACGTCGTCCGGTTGGATCCCCGCCACCCTACCGGCGCCGGGTGGCGGGAACCGAACCGGACGTCCGCACAGTGGACACCGTATGTTCGTACGAGTCGGGTTGTCGGACGAGCGGCCTGTGGGGGCCGCGGTCAGGCGGGCTGTGTCGCCGCCGCGACGCGCTCGGCGCGCAGCGCCTCGTACCAGCGGTCGTCGGTGGGCGGCAGCGCGTTCACGTCGAGCGCCAGCTTCAGCAGCAGGTCCGCGATCTGCGGATTGCGCGCCATCACCGGGCCGTGCATGTAGGTGCCGAAGACGGTGTCGTTGTACGCGCCCTCGGTACCGTCACCGGTGCCGTTGCCCTTGCCGAGGACGGTGCGGGCGAACGGGCGGGCCGTCGGTCCGAGGTGGGTGATGCCCTGGTGGTTCTCGAAACCCGTCAGCTGCGGCAGGCCGAGGCGCGGGTCGATGTCGGCCAGTACGTCACCGACGCACCGCTCGCCCTCGCCCCGGGTGGAGATCACGTCGAGCAGGCCGAGGCCCGGCTCGCGCTCACCCAGGTCGTTGATGAACTCATGGCCGAGGATCTGGTAGCCGGCGCACACCGAGAAGATGATCGCGCCGTTGGACGCGGCCCTGGAGAGGCCGCCGTCGCGGCGCAGCCGCTCGGACGCGAGCCGCTGGGGCCGGTCCTCGCCGCCGCCGATCAGATAGATGTCGCCGGACGTCGGCACCGGCTGGTCGCTGCGGACGTCCACGCGCGTGACGCCCAGTCCGCGCTGCCGGGCGCGGCGCTCCACGACCAGGGCGTTGCCCTGGTCTCCGTACGTGCTGAGCAGGTCCGGGTAGACCCACACCAGACGCAGGCTGCTGTCGCTCATGCTCGTAATCCTCTGCGGTCCGTGCGGTCAGTTGCCGACGCGGCGGCGTACGTCCTGGAAGGCGGTGTAGTTGGCGATCAGCTCGATCCGCCCGGGCGGGGCGTACTGGACCGCCTCGTCGACGCTGTCGCAGACCCGGAAGTCCAGCCCGGCGACCTCGAGGCGCACGGCCAGGTCCAGCCGGCGGTCGCCGATCACGAGGATCGGGTGACCGGCGAGCCGGGTGTAGTCGACGTCCCAGAGCCAGGAGGTGTCGGTGCCGTCGGCGCCACGGGCGTTGACGGAGAGGATCACCGGGGTCGGCGGCGGGTCGATCAGCGAGAACGTCTCCAGCCAGCCGGCCGGGTTCTTCGCCAGCAGCAGCCGCAGATCGCGGCCGAGGAACGACACGACGTCGTACCGGCCGGCGACCGCCTGCACCTGGTACATGCGCTCGAGCGCGACCTGCGGCGGTACGCCGAAGACCGCGGCCACCGCGGCGGAGGTGGCGGCGTTGGCCTTGTTGGCGCGGCCCGGGAGCTGAAGGTGGATCGGCCACGCGGAGCCGTGCGGGTCGAGGACGTAGTCGCCGCTGAGCGCCCAGCTCACCGCGGGGCGGCGGAATCCGCACTCTCCGCAGAACCAGTCGTCGCCGGGACGCTGCATCACACCGCCGCAGGCGGGGCAGGACCAGGCGTCGTCCTTCCACTCCTGTCCCGCGGCCACCCACACCACATTGGGCGAGGAGGACGCGGCCCACACGATCAGCGGGTCGTCGGCGTTGGCGATGACCACGGCCTTCGTGCCGGACAGGCCCTCGCGCCACTTCTCGGCGAGCATCCGGGTCTCGGCCGCCCGGTCCAGCTGGTCGCGGGAGAGGTTGAGCAGCGCGATGGCCTTCGGGGTGGTGTCGCGCGCCACGCCGGCCAGGTACTTCTCGTCGACCTCGATCACACCGAACTTGGCGTCGGAGCCGCCGGCCAGGGCGGAGGTGATGCCCGCCGGCATGTTCGCACCCAGGGCGTTCGAGACGACCGGGCCGCTGGCGCGCAGGGCCTCGGCGATGAGCCGGGTGGTGGTGGTCTTGCCGTTCGTCGCCGACACCAGGATGACGTCGAGATGCTGTGCCAGCCGGCTCAGCAGATCCGGGTCGAGTTTGAGCGCCACCCGGCCGCCGATCACCGATCCGCTGCCACGGCCCGCCGCGCGCGACACCGCCGCTGCGGCCTTGCCCGCCGTCACGGCCAGCTTGGCCCGCGGCGACAGTGGGTCTGCGTTGCCAGGGTGTCCTGCCATCGTCCTTGATCCTCCTTGCGTCGGTCGGGGCTCAGCCTATCGACCTCCGGGCGGCGCCCCGAACCGCGGCTCCATGACGAAACCTGGAGGTCATCGCCCCGACGTGCGGAACGTACCCTTACCGCCATGCGAAACCGACCGATCCCCGGCAGTTCCGGACTCGTCCGAGCCATGAGCCTGCTCGGGGATCCGGTGCTGCACGCGCCCTGCGAGCCCGTCACGGACTTCGGTCCGTCCCTGGCGAGCCTCGTCGAGGACATGTACGCGACAATGTACGCCGCCCAGGGCGTCGGCCTCGCGGCGAACCAGATCGGCGTCCCGCTGCGGGTGTTCGTCTACGACTGCCCCGACGACGAGGACGTCCGCCACCTCGGACACGTGGTCAATCCACGGCTCGTCACGGCGGACGGGATCGAGCTGCGGGGGCCGGAGGGCTGTCTGTCGCTGCCCGGCATCGAGGCGGGGACGCCACGCTTCGACCACGCGGTGGTCGAGGGCGTGACGGTGGACGGGGAGCCGGTCCGGGTGGACGGGACGGGATTCTTCGCGCGGTGCCTGCAGCACGAGTGCGACCACCTGGAAGGCGCCGTCTACGTGGACCGTCTCACCGGCCTGCGCCGGGCCCGCGCCCTGCGGGCGGCCCGCCGCGCGCCGTGGTTCCGCTCCACTCCGCAGTCGCCGTAGGGGCTCTCACGAGCCACTGCGGCGACCGGGATTCACCCCTGCGGCGACCGGGATTCAGAAGCCCGGGCTGCCCGGGCGGTCCTCGGCGACCGAGAGCCTGCCCCACAGCAGGTCCGCGAGGCTCGTCACCAACTGCTGCCGCGAGCAGGGGCGTTCGCCGAGCCACCAGTCACCCGCGCCGTGCATCATGCCGACGATGCCATGGCTCCAGATCCGGGCCAGCTCGTCACCGCCGGGGCCGAGGTCGACGCGCTCGGCGATGACCTTGGCGAGTTCCTCGCCGAGCCTGCGCAGCAGCGGCGCCGAGTGGAGGCCGACGTCGAAGCCCTGCTCGGACTGCTGGGGGTCCTCGGCAGGGTGCATCAGGAAGCGGTACACCTGCGGTCGCGCCTCGATCGCGGCGAGATAGGTGTCGAGGGTGTGCTCGACCCGCTCCCGCCGGTCGGAGCTCGCATCGATCGCCGTGCGCAGCGCCACGAGCAGGGCGTCGGTGTGGCGCTTGGCGAGCGCCCGGTAGAGGCCGCTCTTGTCGCCGAAGTGCCGGTAGAGGATCGGCTTGGTGATCCCGGCCTCGGCGGCGATCGCGTTCATCGACGCCTGCGGCCCGTCCCGGAGCACGACGCGGTCCGCGGCTTCGAGCAGCTCCCGCCGCCGCTGGTCTGCCGACCGCTGCTGGTCGCTCTGATGAGTCGTGGTCGTGGTCTCCATAGCGTCTCCCCGCCCGTGCGAAATCCGTGAGGCCTGCGCAACGTAACACTCCATCGATGCTCCCCGTCGGTCACGGGGGCGTCGGTTGACAGCTCGTACTTACCGGTAACAGACTGCGGTTACCGCTAGTAACAAGCGTGGTTGATGCACATCAGGAGGGGACATGACCGAGTTCGCGCTCGATCTCAACGACGACCAGAAGCAGGTCCGTGACTGGCTGCACGGTTTCGCCAAGGACGTGATCCGCCCGGCCGCCGCGGAGTGGGACGAGCGTGAGGAGACACCCTGGCCGGTCATCCAGGAGGCCGCCAAGGTGGGCATCTACTCCCTCGACTTCTATGCCCAGCAGTTCTTCGACCCCACCGGACTCGGCATCCCGGTGGCGATGGAGGAGCTCTTCTGGGGCGACGCCGGCATCGCGCTGTCCATCGTCGGCACCGGCCTGGCCGCCGTCGGCGTCCTCGCCAACGGTACCGAGGAGCAGATCGGCACCTGGATCCCGCAGATGTACGGCGATGTCGACGACGTGAAGGTCGCCGCCTTCTGCTCCTCCGAGCCCGACGCCGGCTCCGACGTCGGCGCGATGCGTACCCGGGCCGTCTACGACGAGGCCAAGGACGAATGGGTCCTCAACGGTACGAAGACCTGGGCGACCAACGGCGGTATCGCCAACGTCCATGTCGTCGTCGCCGTCGTCGACTCCGAGCTGGGCAGCAAGGGCCACGCCTCCTTCATCGTCCCGCCGAACACCCCCGGGCTCTCCCAGGGCCAGAAGTTCAAGAAGCACGGCATCCGCGCGTCCCACACCGCCGAGGTCGTCCTGGAGAACGTCCGCGTCCCCGGCTCGTGCCTCCTCGGCGGCAAGGAGAAGCTCGACGAGCGCCTCGCCCGCGCCCGCGAGCGGGCCAGGGCGGGCGGCGGTGTGGGGGTCCCCGCGGCCGAAGGCTGGGGGAGGGTCAAGAACGCCGCCATGGCGACCTTCGAGGCGTCCCGTCCCGCGGTGGGCGCGATGGCCGTCGGCACCGCCAGGGCCGCGTACGAGTACGCGCTCGAGTACGCCAAGGAGCGCGAGCAGTTCGGCCGCCCGATCATCGACAACCAGGGTGTGGCCTTCCAGCTCGCTGACATGCGGACCCAGATCGACGCCGCCCGGCTGCTGGTCTGGCGCGCCTCCTGGATGGCGGTGAGCGGCAAGCCGTTCACCGCCGCCGAGGGCTCGATGTCGAAGCTCTTCGCCAGCGAGGTCGCCAAGAAGGTCACCGCGCAGGCCGTGCAGATCCTCGGCGGCAACGGGTTCACCCGTGAGTACCCCGTCGAGCGCATGCACCGTGACGCCGCGATCTACACGATCTTCGAGGGTACGAGCGAGATCCAGCGGCTGGTGATCGCCCGTACGCTCTCGGGCATGCCGATCCGCTGACGCGGCGTGGGGCGCCGCCCGGTGACGGGCGGCGCCCCACGCGTACCGTGCACCGCTCAGGCGGAGAGCAGCGCCTCGATCGCCGTGACGACCTCCGGAGCCTCCGGTTCCACGCGCGGCCGGAACCGGGCCACCACATGGCCCTCCGCGGAGATCAGGAACTTCTCGAAGTTCCACTGGATGTCCCCGGCTTCCCCGTCGGCGTCCGCGAAACGGGTCAACTCGGTGTAGAGCGGATGCCGGTGGTCGCCGTTCACCTCGGCCTTCTCCAGGAGCGGGAAGGTCACGCCGTACGTCGCCGAGCAGAAGGTGGAGATCTCCTCGGCGCTGCCGGGCTCCTGTCCGGCGAACTGGTTGCAGGGCACCCCGAGGACGGTGAAGCCCCGGTCGCCGTACGTCTTCTGCAGCGCCTCCAGGCCCGCGTACTGCGGTGTGAGGCCGCACCGGGACGCCACGTTCACCACGAGCACGGCCTTGCCGCGGTGCTCGGCGAGTGACGCCTCCTCGCCGGTCAGGGTGCGCAACGGGATGTCATATACGGACATCAAGGACTCCTTCGCATCTCATGTTTATCTGGTTCTTATTCTTCGTGTAGCGTGCGCGCGTTCGATCACCATGCGACCCCGAGGAAGACCGCCGATGAGCGCTCCCACGCCCCCCGCTGCCCCGCAGGACCCGCAGTTCCCGCAGGGACAGCCCATACCCGGCGCGGCCCCCGCGCCCGCCCCGAAGAGCAAGCTGAAGAAGTTCCTCGGCGTGGTCGTCCTCATTGTCGTCGCGGTGGTGGTGAAGCTCGGCATCGGCTACGTCTTCGACTCCCCGGTGCGCGCCGAGGCCGGCGACTGCGTCCGGGTCACCGGCGAGGAGAACAACCCCGAGGTCGAGACCAAGAAGTGTGACGACAAGGACGCCAACTACAAGGTCGTCAAGGTCGTCGAGAACACCTTCGACGTCGACGCCTGCACCGTCGGCGAGGCCGCCCTCGCCCAGCAGTGGGACGCGGACAAGTTCGTCCTCTGCCTGGACCCCGTCAAGAAGTAGGGACGCGTGCCGGGCGGCGGTCAGCCGCCCAGCCTGCGGAACAGTCCCTCCTGCACGACCGAGACGAGCAACCGGCCCTGCCGGTCGTAGATCCGGCCGCGCGCCAGTCCCCGGCCGCCCGTGGCGACCGGAGACTCCTGGTCGTACAGGAACCATTCGTCCGTGCGGAACGGCCGGTGGAACCACATGGCGTGGTCCAGCGAGGCCATGTCGAAGCCGCGAGGCCCCCACAGCGGCTCCACCGGGATGCGGACCGCGTCCAGCAGTGTCATGTCCGAGGCGTACGTCAGCGCGCACGTGTGCACCAGCGGGTCGTCGCCCAGCGGGCCGACGGCGCGCATCCACACCGCGCTGCGGGGGTCCGCCTCCTTGACGTCCTCCTCGGTCCAACGGAGCCGGTCCACGTAGCGGATGTCGAAGGGCTGGCGCCGGGCCATCCGCTCCAGCGTCTCGGGCAGCGCCCCCAGGTGCTCGCGGATCTCGTCGCTGACGTTCGGCAGGGACTCCGGTTCCGGGAAGTCCAGCCGGGGCGGCAGCTGGTGTTCGAAGCCGGCCTCCTCGGGCTGGTGGAAGGACGCCGTCAGATTGAAGATCGTGCGGCCTCGCTGGACCGCCGTCACCCTGCGGGTGGTGAACGACCGGCCGTCCCTGACCCGTTCGACCTGGTACACGATCGGCACCCCGGGGATGCCCGGCCGCAGGAAGTAGGCGTGCAGCGAGTGGACCGGACGGGCGCCGTCCGTCGTCCTGCCCGCCGCGACCAGGGCCTGCCCCGCGACCTGCCCTCCGAAGACCCGCTGGAGGGATTCGTTGGGGCTCAGCCCGCGGAAGATGTTGACCTCGATCTGCTCCAGATCGAGCAGATCGACGAGCCGCTCCGCGGGACTGACCTCCGGGGGACCGGCCTCCGGGGGACGGTCCGCGGGGCCGGACCCGGCGGCCCCGGCCGCGGCGGGAGCGTTCTCGGCGGCGTTGCTCATGTGTGCTCCAGTCTCACAGCTGGCCGACGGACGTGACCCGGACCACGGCCAGGCCCTCTTCGTCGGAGGCCGCCAGATCGACCTCCGCGCTGATGCCCCAGTCATGATCGCCGT
The DNA here is from genome assembly GCF_044757085.1 of Streptomyces sp. NPDC091376. Lineage (NCBI taxonomy): Bacteria > Bacillati > Actinomycetota > Actinomycetes > Kitasatosporales > Streptomycetaceae > Streptomyces > Streptomyces sp. NPDC091376. Next base: position 53,764 of record NZ_JBIVUF010000008.1, read on the forward strand.
TGGGGTCGGCGAACGTCTGCCGGACCCGCCACAGCCCGTGCCCGGGGTCCTCCTCGATCGACAGCAGCTTCGGCCCGCGCGCGTCCGGCCCGGTGCCGAGGTCGTCGTACTCGTCCCAGTACGCGTCCATCGCCTCTCCCCAGGCGTCCTCGTCCCAGCCGGACTCGGCGTCCAGCGCGCCCAGCTCGGCGACCTGGTCCAGCGCCGCCAGCTCCACCCGCCGGAACATGGCGTTCCGCACGAGCACGCGGAAGGCGCGGGCGTTCGCCGTGACCGGCTTGACCTGGTCGGCCTTCTCCTGGGCCTCCTCCGCGGTCTCCACCTCGGGATTGGCCAGCTGCTCCCACTCGTCCAGCAGGCTGGAGTCGACCTGCCTGACCATCTCGCCCAGCCAGGCGATCAGATCCTGGAGGTCCTCGCTCTTCAGGTCGTCCGGAATGGTGTGGTCCAGCGCCTTGTACGCGCCCGCGAGATAGCGGAGGACGATGCCCTCGGTGCGCGCCAGCTCGTAGAACGACGTGAACTCGGTGAAGGACAGGGCCCGTTCGTACATGTCCCGGATGACCGACTTCGGCGAGACCGGGTGGTCGCCGACCCACGGATGGGACTTCCGGTAGAGGTTGTACGCGTGCCACAGCAGCTCTTCGAGCGGCTTCGGGTACGAGATGTCCTGGAGCCGCTCCATCCGCTCCTCGTACTCGACACCGTCGGCCTTCATCGCCCCGACCGCCTCGCCGCGGGCCTTGTTCTGCTGGGCCGCGAGGATCTGGCGGGGATCGTCCAGCGTGGACTCGACGACGGACACCATGTCGAGGGCGTACGACGGCGATTCGGGATCCAGCAGGTCGAACGCGGCGAGCGCGAACGTGGACAGTGCCTGGTTCAGTGCGAAGTCCTGCTGGAAGTCGACGGTGAGCCGGACGATCCGGCCCTGGGCGTCGGGAGTGTCGAGCCGCTCCACGATTCCGCCGTCGAGGAGCGAGCGATAGATGGCGATGGCCCGGCGGATGTGGCGCAGCTGCTGCTTGCGCGGCTCGTGGTTGTCCTCCAGCAGCTTGCGCATCGCGTCGAACGCGTTGCCCGGGCGGGCGATCACCGACAGCAGCATGGCGTGGGTGACCTTGAAGCGGGAGGTCAGCGGCTCGGGATCGGAACCGATGAGCTTCTCGAAGGAGTTCTGGGACCACGCGACGAAGCCTTCGGGGGCCTTCTTGCGGACCACCTTGCGCTTCTTCTTCGGGTCGTCGCCGGCCTTGGCGAGGGCCTTCTCGTTCTCGATGACGTGCTCGGGCGCCTGGGCGACGACGAACCCGGCGGTGTCGAACCCGGCCCGGCCGGCCCGGCCCGCGATCTGGTGGAACTCGCGCGAACGGAGCGTACGCACGCGACTGCCGTCGTACTTGGTGAGCGCGGTGAACAGCACCGTGCGAATGGGCACGTTGACACCGACGCCGAGCGTGTCCGTACCGCAGATCACCTTCAGCAGACCGGCCTGGGCGAGCTTCTCGACCAGGCGGCGGTACTTCGGCAGCATGCCGGCGTGATGGACGCCGATGCCATGGCGCACGTACCGGGAGAGGTTCCGGCCGAATTTGGTGGTGAAGCGGAAGTTGCCGATCAGGTCGGCGATCCGGTCCTTCTCCTCGCGCGTGCACATGTTGATGCTCATCAGCGACTGCGCGCGCTCGACAGCCTGCGCCTGGGTGAAGTGCACGATGTAGACCGGTGCCTGCCTGGTCTCCAGCAGCTCGGTCAGCGTCTCGGTGATCGGCGTCGTGCGGTACTCGTAGGAGAGCGGCACCGGGCGGGTGGCGGACCGGACGACGGCGGTGTCGCGGCCGGTGCGCCGGGTCAGGTCCTTCTCGAACATCGAGACGTCGCCGAGCGTCGCCGACATCAGGACGAACTGCGCCTGGGGAAGCTCCAGAAGAGGGATCTGCCAGGCCCAGCCGCGGTCCGGCTCCGCGTAGAAGTGGAACTCGTCCATGACGACCTGGCCGATGTCGGCGTTCCTGCCGTCGCGCAGCGCGATGGAGGCGAGAACCTCGGCGGTGCAGCAGATGACCGGTGCGTCCGCGTTCACGGACGCGTCGCCGGTGAGCATGCCGACGTTCTCCGTGCCGAAGAGCTTGCAGAGGTCGAAGAACTTCTCCGAGACGAGCGCCTTGATCGGCGCCGTGTAGAACGTGACCTCGTCACGGGCCAGCGCCGCGAAGTGCGCACCGGCCGCGACCAGGCTCTTTCCCGAGCCGGTGGGTGTGGAGAGGATCACGTTGGCCCCGGAGACCACCTCGATCAGCGCCTCCTCCTGGGCCGGGTAGAGCGAGATGCCCCGGTCCTCGGCCCACGACGAGAAGGCTTCGAAGAGGGCATCGGGGTCGGCGTCCGGCGGCAGCTGATCGATAAGGGTCACGCCCCCATCTTGCCTGGCTTCCGGCCGCGACCGGGAACCGGCCACCAATGGGAAGATCGCTACCGGTAGCCTGTCCCGTCAACTGGGCTCAACCACAACAGCAGATGGGGCGGGAACGAGCATGATGGGACCGGCGCACTCCCTTTCCGGGGCGGCGGCCTGGCTGGGGGTGGGAGCGGCGGCGGCCGCCGCGGGCCACGCGATGCCGTGGCCCGTTCTCGTGGTCGGCGCGCTGATCTGCGCGGGCGCGGCGCTCGCGCCGGATCTCGACCACAAGGCGGCGACGATATCCCGGGCCTTCGGGCCGGTCTCGCGAGGCCTGTGCGAGATCGTCGACAAGCTCTCGTACGCCGTCTACAAGGCCACGAAGAAGCCGGGCGACAAGCGCAGGACCGGCGGCCACCGCACGCTCACCCACACCTGGCTGTGGGCCGTGCTGATCGGCGGCGGTACGTCCGTGCTCGCCATGGCCGGAGGGCGGTGGGCCGTCCTCGCGATCCTCTTCGTGCATCTGGTGCTCGCGGTCGAGGGCCTGCTGTGGCGCGCCGCGCGGGTGTCCAGCGATGTCCTCGTGTGGCTGCTCGGTGCGACCAGCGCCTGGATTCTGGCCGGCGTCCTGGACAAACCGGGCAGTGGCGCGGACTGGCTCTTCACCGGACCCGGCCAGGAGTACCTCTGGCTCGGCCTCCCGGTCGTCCTCGGTGCCCTGGTGCACGACATCGGCGACGCCCTCACCGTGTCGGGCTGCCCCATCCTCTGGCCGATCCCGGTCGGAAACAAGCGCTGGTATCCGCTCGGGCCGCCGAAGGGCATGCGCTTCCGGGCCGGCAGCTGGGTGGAGCTGAAGGTGCTGATGCCGGCGTTCATGCTGCTCGGGGGAGTGGGCGGCGCGGCGGCGCTCAACTTCATCTAGCAGCGGCACCGCCCCGGTGCCCCCTGGACCCGTCCGGCGGCATCCGGACGGGTGCCGGCGTGCGGTGTCCGGCCCAGCACCGGGTGCCGGAGCGGGTACCCCCGGGTAGCGTCCCGGCCGTGAGCGCAGCGAGAGGTGAGCGGGGAGCCGAAGACGCCGGTACGGTCGTCAGCCCGGAGCGGCTGCTCACGTTCGGGGACGCGGTCTTCGCCATCGCGATCACACTGCTGGCCCTCGACATCAACGTGCCGTCCGGTCTGCCCGACGCGGACCTCGGCGGGGCGCTCAACGACGCGCTGGCCGACGTGGGTGCGTTCCTGCTGAGCTTCGTCGTCATCGGTGCCCTGTGGCTGGCGCAGTACGCGGTGCTCTCCAGGATCGTCCGGATCGACATGTGTCTTCTGTACCTGTACCTGGCGCTGCTGGCCTTGATCGCGGGGCTGCCGTTCCCGACCCGCCTGATCAGTGAGTACGGGGACACCGCGCTCGCGACTGCGGTCTACGCGGGAGCGATCGCCCTCGCCTCGGGGCTGATCACCGCGATGTCGCTGCGGATCCTCCTCAGGCCGACCCTGGTCGAGCCGGGTGTTCCACGCGCGAGCTTGAGCCACTCCGTCCAGGAGGGCCTGGTCATGGTCGTCGTCTTTGCCGTGTCCGTCCCGCTCACCCTCGTCTCACCGAGGGTCGCCCAGCTCTGCTGGCTGGCCGCCGTTCCGCTCCGCGTCTGGCTCGGCCGCCGGCCCGGGGCCGCCCGGCCCCAGGCCTGAGACCGGGGACGGGGCGGCCGAGCGGGACGGGGCTCACCCGTGCCAGGACCGCCACAACGCCGCGTACGCTCCGTCCGCCGCCACCAGGTCGGTGTGGCTGCCCAGTTCGGTGATCCGGCCGTTCTCGACGACCGCGATGACGTCCGCGTCGTGCGCCGTGTGCAGCCGGTGGGCGATCGCCACGACCGTACGGCCGTCGAGGACCCGGGCCAGGGAGCGCTCCAGATGGCGGGCCGCCCGCGGGTCCAGCAGGGAGGTCGCCTCGTCCAGGACCAGGGTGTGCGGGTCCGCGAGGACCAGCCGGGCGAGCGCGATCTGCTGGGCCTGGGCCGGGGTCAGCGACAGACCGCCGGAGCCGACCTCGGTGTCGAGTCCCTCGTCCAGGGCCTGCGCCCAGTCCTCCGCGTCGACCGCGCCGAGGGCCGCCCACAGCTCCGCGTCCTCGGCCCCCGCCCGCGCGAGCAGCAGATTGTCGCGCAGGGAGCCGACGAACACGTGGTGCTCCTGGTTGACCAGGGCCACATGCTCCCGTACCCGCTCCGCCGGCATCCGGGACAGCTCGGCGGCGCCGAGCGTGACCCGGCCGGTGCGCGGGGCGTAGATGCCCGCGAGCAGCCGGCCGAGCGTGGACTTGCCCGCGCCGGACGGGCCGACCAGCGCCAGCCGGGTCCCGGGCGGCACGTCCATCGAGACCCGGTGGAGCACGTCGACGCCTTCGCGGTATCCGAAGCGCACCTCGTCCGCGCGGACCGCGCGGCCGTCGGGCCGCACCCCGGCGTCGCCCGCGTCCGGCTCGATCTCCCGTACGCCGACCAGCCGGGCCAGCGACACCTGCGCCACCTGGAGCTCGTCGTACCAGCGCAGGATCAGGTTCACCGGGTCGACCATCATCTGCGCGATCAGTGCGCCGGTGGTCAGTTGCCCGATGCTGATCCAGCCCTGCAGCACGAACACGCCGCCGATCATCAGCACCGATCCGAGCACGGTCGCATGGGTGATGTTGATGACCGGGAAGAGCACGGACCGCAGCCACAGCGTGTACCGCTCCCACGCCGTCCACTCCTTGATCCGCCGGTCCGAGAGCGCCACGCGCCGCGCGCCGAGCCGGTGTGCCTCCACGGTGCGCCCCGCGTCGACCGTCTCCGCGAGCACGGTCGCCACCGCCGCGTAGCCCGCGGCCTCCGAGCGGTACGCCGACGGAGCACGCCTGAAGTACCAGCGGCAGCCGAGCACCAGCACCGGCAGTGCCACCAGCACCGCGGGAGCCAGCGGCGGCGCGGTCACCGTGAGGCCGCCGAGCAGCAGCACGACCCAGAACACACCGATCGTCAGCTGTGGGACGGCCTCGCGCATCGCATTCGCCAGGCGGTCGATGTCGGTGGTGATCCGGGACAGCAGGTCGCCCGTACCTGCCCGTTCCAGCACCCCCGGCGGCAGTCCCACGGACCGTACGAGGAAGTCCTCGCGCAGATCCGCCAGCATGCGCTCACCGAGCACCGCGCCACGCAGCCGCACCAGTCGCACGAACACGGCCTGGACCGCGAGCGCGAGCGCGAACAGCGCGGCGGTGCGCTCCAGATGGAGCTCGCGCGCGCCGTCCGCCGCGCGCTCCACCAGCGAGCCGAGCAGCCACGGCCCGGCCATCGAGGCGATGACGGTCACCGTGTTGACGCCGATGAGCAGCGCGAAGGCGCGGCGGTGCCGCCGCAGGAGTTCGTGGACGTACGACCGTACGGTCGCGGGCGTGCCCACCGGCAGGGTGGTCGCCGTCCGGGGGGCCGCCGGATCGTAGTCCGGTGGCGCCACGCCGATCATGCCGTCTCCTCGATGTCGATGCCGATGCCGACGTCGGCCGTCCGGGTCGCTTCGACGGCTTCCAGCGCGCCACCGCCGCTGCCGTTCCTGTGCTTGTTGCCGTTGAGGGCGAGCTGCTCGTCCTCCGTCTCACGCGTCACCACCGCCCGGTACCGCGGTTCCGAGTGCAGCAGTTCGCGGTGGGCCCCGACCGCCGCGACGGTGTCGTCGTGGACGAGCACGACCCGGTCGGCCCGGTCGAGCAGCAGGGGCGACGAGGTGAACACCACGGTCGTACGTCCTGACCGCAGCGCCCGCACACCGCCCGCGATCCGTGCCTCCGTGTGCGAGTCGACGGCCGAGGTCGGCTCGTCGAGCACGAGCACCTCGGGGTCCGCCACCAGTGAACGGGCCAGGGCCAGTCGCTGCCGCTGGCCACCGGAGAGCGAGCGGCCTCGCTCGGTGACGGTGGCGCTCCACGCGTCCCCGTCCAGCGAGGCCTGGCCCAGCGCGTCGAGGACGTCGCCGCACTCCGCCGCTGTCAGCGCCGCGTCCGCCGTCACCGCGCCCGACGAGGGCACGTCCAGCAGCTCGGCGAGCGTTCCCGAAAGGAGCACCGGGTCCTTGTCCTGCACCAGCACCGCGGACCTGGCGGCGTCCAGCGGCAGCTCGTCCAGCGCCACTCCGCCGAGCAGCACGGACGGCTGACCCTCCGGCTCCGCGGGGTGTCCGCCCAGCCGTTCCGCCAGCCGTCCCGCGGCGTCCGGGTCGCCGCACACGACGGCGGTCAGTTCCCCGGCCCGGGCGAGCAGCCCGGTGGCCGGGTCGTACAGGTCACCCGAGGGGGTCGCGTCGGACGTGCCTTCGGCACCGCCCGACGCCCGCTTCAGCGCGAGCACCCTGGCCGCCCGCCGCGCCGAGGGACGGGAGAACGAGTAGGCCATCGCGATCTCCTCGAAATGCCGCAGGGGGTAGGTCAGCAGCATCACCGCGCTGTACACGGTCACGAGTTCACCGATCTCGATCCGGCCGTTGCCGACCAGCCCGATGCCGTGCCAGACGACGGCGATCAGCAACAGGCCCGGCAGCAGCACCTGCAGCGCCGTGATGACCGACCACATCCGGGCACTGCGGACCGCTGCCTTGCGGACCTCCTGCGAGGCGCGCCGGTACCGGGTGAGGAACAGCTCCTCGCCGCCGATGCCGCGCAGCACCCGCAGTCCCGCGACGGTGTCGGAGGCCAGCTCGGTGGCCTTGCCCGCCTTGTCACGCTGGACGTCGGCCAGCCGGGTGGCCCGCGGCAGCAGGGGCAGTACGCCGAGCGCCAGCACCGGGACCCCGATCGCGACGAGGACGCCGAGCGCCGGCTGGTACACCAGCAGCGCCGCACAGACCACGACGATCGTCAGGGCCGCCGCGAGGAACCGTGAGACGGCTTCGACGAACCAGCCGATCTTCTCGACATCGCCCGTGGAGACCGCGACGACCTCACCGGCGGCGACGCGCCTGGTGAGGGCGGAGCCCAGCTCGGCGGTCCTGCGTGCCAGCAGCTGCTGGGTGCGCGCCGCAGCGGTGATCCAGTTGGTGACGGCCGTACGGTGCAGCATCGTGTCGCCGCCGGCGATGCCGATCGCGGCGACGGCGATCAGCCCGCCCGCCAGGGCGAGGCCGGTGCCGGAGCGGTCCACGACGGCCTGGACGGCGAACCCGACGCCGTAGGGCAGGGCCATCACGGAGACGAAGTGGACCATGCCCCAGGCGAGCGCTTTGAACTGGCCGCCGAGCTGGCCCCGCCCCAGCCAGATGAGAAACCGGAGTCCCGACCGGACGTCCGGCTCACCGGGATCGGGATAAGGAAGATCGCGAATCTGCATGACATCCCAGATCGTTCGGAACGTGCGGCTCGGACGTGCAAGGTTCGCTCTCCGCAGTCACGTGGAGCAACCGGTTTTTAGGCATCGCCGCAGAGAACCGGCCATGATCGAACGGATCCTGTGAGCCCCTGCGGACGACGCGCGCGGGGAGGGCGCGCTCGACCGGGTGACGGCGAAGAAGGTGCTGAACGGCGAGGACGTACCCGTACCCGACAAGGACGTACCCGTACCCGAGGAGGGCGCGACAAGGACGCGGACGCCGGTACGGGGCCGGCGTCCGGGACGGCTGCGGAGCAGGTGCGGCCGGCGCCGTCGGCGTGAGGCGGCACGGGACCCGGTTCGGGCGGCAGGGTCCCGTCCGTGCGACCTTTGCGGGCCGGCGAGGCTGACTCCGGCCGGTCCCGCTAGACGCCGGGCTTCTCCGAGTCCACACCCGAGCGGGCCTTGCGCCACTCACCCCGGGTGAAGTCGGGTATCTCCTGCGGAGCGCCGTTCGCCTTCACCGACAGATGACTCAGCGGCACGGGCGCCGTCCAGGTCGCCGCGTCGTACACGTCGAAGTCGGGGACCAGCCCCAGCTGCATGCACTGCATCAGCCGGAACACCATGATGTAGTCCATTCCGCCGTGACCGCCCGGCGGGTTGGCGTGCTCCTTCCAGAGCCAGTGGTCCCAGTCGGCGTACGCGGCGAAGTCGCCCCACTGATGGTCCTTATGGTCCGGCTCCACATAGATCCGCGCTGGATAGTCCTCGAACACACCCTTTGTGCCGCCGAGACTGTTGATCCGGCTGTACGGATGCGGGGTGGACACATCGTGCTCCAGACGGATCACCCGGCCCTTCGCCGTCCGCACCATGCTGATGGTGCGGTCGCTCTCTATGTATGTCTCCTTCCAGCTCGGATCGCCGGGCGGCATGTTCGCCTCGCGGTACTCGGCCAGGCCGAGCGCCGGCGTGCCGAAGCTGCTGATGCTGACGGCGCGGTCACCACGATTGACGTCCATGTAGTTGGCGACGGGCCCGAAGCCGTGGTTCGGGTAGAGGTCCCCGCGCAGCCGCGTGTGCCAGAGCCGCCGCCAGGGCCCCTCGTAGTACGTCGGCGAGAACATCAGGTCACGCAGATCGTGGTTGTAGGCGCCCGCTCCGTGCAGCAGCTCACCGAACGTCCCGGCATGAGCCATCCGCAGCACCCGCATCTCGTTGCGGCCGTAACAGCAGTTCTCCAGTTGCATGCAGTGGCGCCTGGTGCGCTCGGACAGGTCCACCAGCGCCCAGAGCTCATCGAGACGCATCGCGACGGGGCATTCCACGCCGACGTGCTTGCCGTTCAGCAACGCGGTCTTCGCCATCTCGAAGTGCACGTCCCAGGGCGTCGCGACATGGATGAAGTCGACGTCGCCCCGCTCGCACAGGTTCTCGTAGTCGTTCTCGCCGTTGGTGTAGACGGCGGGCGCGGGCTGCCCTGCCTGCACGACCTTGGCGGCGGCGGCCTCCGTCTTGGCTCGCACCGGATCGCACACCGCGACCACCTGGACACCCGGGACGGCGAGATAGAGGTCGATCATGGAGCCGCCGCGGTTGCCGAGGCCGATGAGGCCGACCCGTACCGTGCCGCGCCGCTCGAACGGGACGCCGGCCATCGTGCGGCCCTTGCGGGCCGGCGCGGCGGACTCCGGCCGGTGCGCGCCCTCCGCGGCGGACGCGCTGCCGCCGCCGAGCGCGCCCAGTCCGAGCCCGGCCCCGGCGACGCCTGCCGTGGTCCACAGCACCGAGCGACGGCTCATCGAGCCGTCGTCGTCCTCCGTGTCCCGGCCGGTCTGCGGTGTCGTGTCGTTCATCGAACCTCCCATGGCCATGAAGCGTGGCTGGTTCATGAATTCCGGTAAGGACCATGGCTGTTGGGGCTCGTGATACGCAAGAGTGGCGATTGGACTATTGATGCGAGTCCTTGGACTCTTGCCCCGGCCGCGCCCTCACCGCTCCTGAACCGGCTCGCCCCGACCCGGCACGTGCCCGTGCTCGTCCTCCGGTCGGAGACCCCTCCGCCTGCTCGGCCAATGCCGGTCGTCGCACCTGTGAAGCACGGGTGAAAAGTGCGGTGTTCGGCCCCGCTCGCTCCCGCCGGAGCGCCGCGTCCACAGCTCCCGTGACCGACCTGAATCGTTCAACCCGCGGTCACGCCAGGTTGCCTCGGAGCGGAAAGCGTGACGGAGTCCCATCCGTCCATCGGTCAGGAGCACTTCCGTGCCCGATTCCCTTTCCCGGCGTCGTCTTCTCGGTGTTGCGGCCGGTGCCGCCGCAGGTGTGGGCCTCGGCGCCCACTCGGCCGCAGCCGCCACCCCCGGTAGCGCCCCGGCGTACGCCTCCGCCCAAGCCGCTCTCCCCACCGGCCTCTTCACCCTCGGCGTCGCGTCCGGCGACCCGCTCCCGACCTCGACCGTGCTGTGGACCCGGCTCGCGCCCGACCCCGTCGCCGGCGGCGGCATGCCCGACCAGGCCGTCGAGGTGCACTGGGAGGTCGCGACCGACGATCGGTTCCGCCGAGTCGTCCGCAGGGGCAGCGAGCGCGCGCTGCCCGAGCTCGGGCACAGCGTCCACGTCGACCCGCAGGGACTGCGTCCCGGCACCGAGTACTTCTACCGATTCAAGGCCGGCAAGGAGATATCGCCGACCGGCCGTACCCGTACCGCACCGGCCCTCGGCTCCCGCCCCGGTTCACTGCGGTTCGCGTTCGCGTCCTGCCAGAACTTCTCGGCGGGGTACTTCCACCTCTACCGCGACGTCGTCCAGCAGGACGTCGACTTCGTCGCCTTCCTCGGCGACTACATCTACGAGTCGGCTCCCGTCGCCACCTCCGTGCGTGTCCATGAGGGCACCGGCGAGCCGTACTCGCTCCTCAACTACCGCAACCGGCACGCCCAGTACCGCACCGACGCCGACCTCCAGGCCGGGCACGCCGCCGCGCCGTGGATCGTCACGCTCGACGACCACGAGATCGACAACAACTGGGCCGACGACATTCCGCAGGACCCCGGCAACCAGACGCCGGAAGCCTTCCGCGCCCGCCGGATCGCCGCGTTCCAGGCCTGGTACGAGCACATGCCCGTACGCCGTACCTCGCGTCCCAACGGCCCGGACATGCAGGTCTTCCGCCGCTTCGAGTTCGGCGACCTCGCCCGCGTCCACGTCCTGGACACCCGCCAGTACCGCAGTGACCAGGTCGCCACCGTCGCCGAGGCGGAGGACCCCTCGCGCACCATGCTGGGCCGGCGGCAGGAGAAGTGGCTCGACGCCGGACTGCTGAGCGGCCGGCAGCAGTGGAACCTGCTCGCCAACCAGACGCAGGTCGCCACCAACGACCGCACCGCGGGTGACGCCGACTCCTTCGACCTCGACAACTGGGACGGCTACCGCGCCAGTCGCCGCAAGCTGATGGACACGTTCGCCTCGCCGCGGGTGGCCAACCCGGTCGTGCTCACCGGTGACCGCCACTCCACCTTCATCATGAACCTGGAGCGCAACCCCGAGCAGCCGGGGACCCCGGTCGTCGGCACCGAGCTGTGCGGCACGTCGATCACGTCCGGCGGCGACATCCCGCCGTCCGCGCAGCAGCAGTTCCACACCACGTACGACCCGATCGCGGCCGAGTGGCCGCACTGGCGCTACTGGGACAACCGGCGCGGCTACCTCCTCTGCGACGTCGACCGGGAGCGGATGGAGACCACGCTGCGGGCGACGGAGGTCGTGACCAAGCAGGAGGGTGCCCCGGTGATCTCCGCCGCGCGCTTCGTGACGGAGTCGGGGCGCCGAGGCGTGACAGTGGCCTGATCGCCTGATCGCCTGATCGCCTGATCGCCTGATCGCCTGATCGCCTGAGCCGAACGCCGCGCCGAACGCCGCGCCGGACGCGGCAGGCGGTACACAGGAGGCGGGGGCCCCCCCCCCGGGGGGGGGGCCCCCCCCCGGGGCCCCCCGCCCCCCCCCCCCCCCGGGGGGGGCCCCCGGGGGGCCTCCGCGCTGCCGGCCGCCGCCCCCGCCCCCGCCCCCCCCCCGCCCCCCCCCCCGGCCGCGGGCGGGCCACCCCCGGGGCCCCCCCCCCGGGGGGGGGGGGGCCCCGCCTCCATGTGCGACGGCAGCCCGTCGCCCGGTCCTCGTGCTCTCAGCTGCGGGCCTCGGGCCCTCCGTCGACCAGCGCGGACAGCAGTCCGCCCAGTACCTCCCGCTGATCGGCGGTCAGCGGGGCCAGGATGTCCTCCGCGGCCGCGCGGCGCGCGCTGCGCAGTTGCCGCAGCGTGACGCGGCCGTCGTCGGTCAGCTCGATGCGCACCACCCGGCGGTTGGCCGGATCGGGCACGCGGCGGACCCGGCCGCTCGCCTCCAGCCCATCGACGAGGGTGGTGATCGCGCGGGGCACGACCTCCAGCCGGTCGGCGAGGTCCGCCATCCGCGGCGCCCCGTCGTAGTGCGCGACGACCCGCAGCAGTCTGGACTGTGCGGGGGTGATGCCGACCGGCTCCAGATGCCGCTTCTGAATGCGGTGGAGCCTGCGCGTCAGGCGCAGCAACTGCTCGGCGAGCAGGCCGTCCGCGTCGGGGGCGGGGACTGGGGAGTTCATGCGGGAACAATATCAGGACCTTGTCCATTATGAGTATAGGTAACAGTGAGCTATGCTCTTCAAGTCCGCCCGGCCCCGCCCTTCGGAAGGAGCCCATGCGCCCTCAAGACGGTCCGTCCTGGACACCCCCAGACCGCCCGCTCGACCCGTCGCAGCCGGAGCAGCCCGCGCAGGTGCGGCGCATCCTCCGGCTCTTCCGTCCCTACCGAGGGCGGCTCGCTCTCGTCGGGCTGCTCGTCGGCGCCTCGTCGCTCGTCTCCGTCGCGTCGCCGTTCATGCTCCGCGAGATCCTCGACACCGCGATCCCGCAGGGCCGCACGGGCCTGCTGTCGCTGCTCGCCCTCGGCATGATCCTCATCGCCGTGACCACGAGCGTCTTCGGTGTGCTGCAGACCCTGATCTCGACCACGGTCGGCCAGCGGGTGATGCACGATCTGCGCACGGGTGTCTACGCCCAGCTGCAGCGCATGCCGCTCGCGTTCTTCACCAGGACGCGCACCGGCGAGGTCCAGTCGCGCATCGCCAACGACATCGGTGGCATGCAGGCGACCGTCACGTCCACGGCGACGTCCCTGGTCTCCAATCTGACCGCCGTCGTCGCCACCATCGTCGCGATGCTCGCTCTGGACTGGCGGCTCACCGTCGTCTCGCTGGTGCTGCTGCCGGTCTTCGTCCTGATCAGCCGTCGCGTCGGCCGTGAGCGCAAGTCCATCACGACCCGACGCCAGAAACAGATGGCCGCGATGGCCGCGACGGTCACGGAATCGCTGTCGGTCAGCGGCATCCTGCTCGGTCGCACGATGGGCCGCGCCGACTCGCTCACCCGTTCCTTCGCCGACGAGTCCGAGCGTCTCGTCGACCTGGAGGTCCGCTCCAGCATGGCCGGGCGATGGCGGATGTCCACGATCGGCATCGTCATGGCCGCCATGCCTGCGCTCCTCTACTGGGCCGCCGGCCTCACGCTGCGAGGCGGCGGACCGGCGATATCGATCGGCACGCTCGTCGCCTTCGTCTCGCTCCAGCAGGGCCTGTTCCGGCCGGCCGTGAGCCTGCTCTCCACGGGCGTGCAGATCCAGACGTCGCTCGCCCTGTTCCAGCGGATCTTCGAGTATCTGGACCTGCGGGTGGACATCACCGAGCCCGAGGATCCCGTCCGGCTGGAGAAGATCCTCGGTGAAGTGCGCTTCGAAGGCGTCGACTTCAGCTATGACGAGAGAAGCGGGCCCACGCTCGACGGCATCGAGGTCACCGTGCCCTCCGGAGGGAGTCTCGCGGTCGTCGGGCCCACCGGATCCGGGAAATCCACCTTGAGCTACCTCGTGCCCCGGCTCTACGACGTCACGGGCGGACGGGTCACCCTCGACGGTGTGGACGTCCGCGAGCTCGACTTCGACACGCTCTCCCGGGCCGTGGGCGTCGTCTCCCAGGAGACGTATCTCTTCCACGCCTCCGTCGCCGACAATCTGCGCTTCGCCAAGCCCGACGCCACCGACGCCGAGGTGGAGGCGGCCGCCCGCGCGGCACAGATCCACGACCACATCGCCTCGCTGCCCGACGGCTACGACACCCTGGTCGGCGAGCGCGGATACCGCTTCTCGGGCGGTGAGAAGCAGCGCCTCGCCATCGCCCGCACGATCCTGCGCGACCCGCCGGTGCTCATCCTGGACGAGGCGACCAGCGCTCTCGACACGCGTACGGAGCACGCGGTGCAGCAGGCCATCGACGCCCTGTCGGCCGGACGCACCACCATCACCATCGCCCACCGGCTCTCCACCGTCCGGGACGCCGACCAGATCGTCGTCCTCGACAGCGGGCGCATTGCCGAGCGCGGCACGCACGAGGAACTGCTCGATCGGGACGGGCGATACGCAGCCCTGGTCCGCAGGGACGCCGAGTTGGCCCCCGCCGTGTCCTGAGCCGGGCGGCGGCCCCTGCCCACGTGCATCGCGCGCTCCCGGTGCGTTCGCCGGACCGGTGACGGCGCGCGTTCCGGTATGAGTGGTTTCTGCGGGTTAGCGTGCCCGCATGAAGAGCGAGTTCCCGAAGGCCCGGCGGCGCCGTCGCGGGCTCCGCCTGACGCGCCGCGGCCGACTGGTTCTGGTGGCCTGCCTGGCCGGCCTCGTCGGTGTGGCGGCGGCTGTCGTCGTGACGCTGATGCAGCCGCCGCAGAAGAAGCCCACCAAGCCCGAGGCGAGGCCGAAGACCCTGCTCATCCCGGAGGGGTGGAGGTCCTCACAGGTCTACGCGGCGGTAGACAAGGCGCTCGCCGTCCGGGCCGGCACCACACGACGGACGGCGGCAGCGGCCGGTGGGCGGCTGAGGCTGCCCGCGGACGCCCGGGGCAACCCCGAGGGGTATCTCTTCCCGGCCATCTATCCCGTCAACCCGAAGTCGACACCGGCGAGCCTGCTCAGCTTCATGGTCAACACGGCGGGCCATCGGTTCGGCACCTCGTCCATCAACGACGCTGCGCAACGCAACGGTATGACCCTCTACCAGACGGTGACGGTCGCCAGCATCGTGCAGGCCGAGGCGGACACCGTCGCGGACATGGCGAAGGTGTCCCGCGTCGTCCACAACCGGATGGCCCAGGACATGCCGTTGCAGATGGACTCGACCCTCAACTACGCCCTGAACCGCTCCACCCTCGACACCACCCGGCAGGACACCCAGCTCC
This sequence comes from Streptomyces sp. NPDC091376, assembly GCF_044757085.1. Lineage (NCBI taxonomy): Bacteria > Bacillati > Actinomycetota > Actinomycetes > Kitasatosporales > Streptomycetaceae > Streptomyces > Streptomyces sp. NPDC091376. The sequence continues at coordinate 68,817 of NZ_JBIVUF010000008.1, forward strand.
AGAGCCCCTACAACACCTATGAGCGCAAGGGCCTGCCACCCACCCCGATCGGGAATCCGGGCGAGGCCGCGATGAAGGCGGCCGTCAGCCCGGCGGCGGGGGACTGGCTGTACTTCGTCACCGTCGCACCAGGGGACACCCGCTTCACCGCCGACTACGAGGAACACCGCAGAAACGTGGAGGAGTTCAACAGGAACCGCAAGACCGCGACCACCTCCACCCCGAGCTGACCCGGCGGCTCTCCCCGGGCAGACCCGGCGGCTCCCCTCTCGGCCGGGGGAGCGGATGCCGGGACGCATCAGCTCCGCACCGCGGTGAGCTCTCCGGCCGGCCCGCCGTCCGTCTCGCCCGCGGACCCCGGCAAGGCGGCGGGTGCGATGTCACGGTCCAGCAGGTGCTTGATCTCGGAGACCGCGGCCCGGCCGGCCCGGTTGGCTCCGATCGTCGAAGCCGAAGGGCCGTAGCCGACGAGGTGGATCCGTTCGTCCCGTACCGCGCGTGTGCCTTCCACCGCGATGCCGCCGCCCGGCTCGCGGAGCCTGAGCGGTGCCAGATGGTCGATCGCGGCGCGGAAACCGGTCGCCCAGAGGATGACGTCCGCGTCGACCGTCCGGCCGTCGTCCCACGCCACTCCGTCCGGTGTGATCCGGTCGAACATCGGCAGCCGGTCGAGGACGCCCTGCGCGCGGGCGCGCCGTATCGCGTCGTTCAGCGGCAGCCCCGTCACCGAGACGACACTCCGCGGGGGCAGCCCCCGCCGTACGCGCTCCTCCACCATGGCGACGGCCTCGCGACCCTGCACCTCGCCGAACGGGCCCTCGCGGAAGACCGGTGGCCTGCGCGTGACCCAGGTCGTCCCCGCCGCCACCTCGGCGATCTCCATCAGATGCTGGGTCCCCGAGGCCCCGCCGCCGACCACGATCACGCGCTGCCCCGCGAACGCCTCCGGCCCCGGGTACTGCGCCGTGTGCAGCTGCCGCCCGCGGAACATCTCCTGCCCCGGGTAGCGCGGCCAGAACGGACGGTCCCAGGTGCCGGTGGCGTTGATCAGCGCACGTGTGGCGTACGTCCCTTCCGATGACTCCACCAGCAGCCGCCCGCGCCCGCCCTCACGCACCGCGCGCACATGGACGGGCCGGTGCACCCGCAGATCGAAGGCGTCCTCGTACGAGGTGAAGTAGTCGCCGATGACCTCGGAGGACGGTCTGGCGTCGTCGGCACCGGTCAGTTCCATCCCCGGCAGCGCGTGCATGCCGTGGACCTTGCCGTACGTCAGCGAGGGCCAGCGGAACTGCCAGGCACCGCCCGGTAGCGGTGCGTGGTCGAGGACCACGAAGTCCGCGTCGGGGCGCAGCCCCACCCGCCGCAGATGGTAGGCGCCGGACAGCCCAGCCTGCCCGGCACCGATGACGACCACGTCCACGTCGCGCGCGTCCTCGTCCCACACCCTGAAGTTGTTCACGCTTCTACCAACTGTGGGGGTGCCGAGGATCTTCCCGTACCGCCTCCGGACCGGCGTCCCGCGTCAGAGGAAGTTGACGCCCTGGGCCAGCGGGAGGTCGTCGGAGTAGTTCACGGTGTTCGTGGCCCGGCGCATGTACGCGCGCCACGCGTCCGAGCCCGACTCACGGCCGCCGCCCGTCTCCTTCTCGCCGCCGAAAGCACCGCCGATCTCCGCCCCGGAGGTGCCGATGTTGACGTTGGCGATGCCGCAGTCCGAGCCGTCGGCGGCCAGGAAGCGTTCCGCCTCCCGCTGGCTCCGGGTGAAGATCGAAGAGGACAGGCCCTGGGGAACTCCGTTGTGCAGCTCGATCGCCTCGTCCAGCGTCCGGTAGGTCAGGACGTAGAGAACCGGCGCGAAGGTCTCCTCGCGGACGATCTCCGTCTGCGCCGGCATCCGTACGACCGCCGGCCGTACGTACGCGGCCTCGGGTGCCGCCTCCAGCAGCTGCCGGTCGCCGCCCGTCAGCACCTTTCCCCCGTCCGCCTGCGCCGTCCGGAGGGCCTTGGCCATCGCGTCGTACGCCGCCGTCGAGATCAGCGGACCGACCAGGGTGTCCGGCTGGAAAGGATCACCGACGGGCAGCTGACCGTAGGCGTTCACGATCCGCTGCGTGAGCTCGTCCGCGACGTCCTCGTGCACGATGAGCCGCCGCAGGCTCGTACAGCGCTGCCCCGCCGTCCCCGCCGCCGAGAAGACGATGCCGTGCACCGCCAGGTCCAGGTCGGCGGAAGGGGTGACGACCGCCGCGTTGTTCCCGCCCAGTTCCAGCAGGCAGCGGCCGAAGCGGGCGGCCACCCGCGGACCCACCTCGCGGCCCATCCGTACCGAACCGGTGGCGCTGACCAGCGCCACCCGCGGATCGTCGACGAGCCGTTCACCGCACTCCCGGCCGCCCAGCAGCAGCCGGTGGACGCCGTCGGGGGCGCCGGTGTCCTCGGCCGCCCTGCGGAGCAGTGCGGCACAGGCGACGGCGGTGAGCGGGGTCAGCTCCGAGGGCTTCCAGACCACGGTGTCCCCGCAGACCAGCGCGATCGCCGTGTTCCACGACCACACCGCGACGGGGAAGTTGAAAGCCGAGATGACCCCGACCACGCCCAGGGGGTGCCAGCTCTCGGACAGCCGGTGGCCGGGCCGCTCGGACGCCATGGTCCGCCCGTACAGCTGCCGGGAGAGACCGACCGCGAACTCGCAGATGTCGATCATCTCCTGGACCTCGCCCAGTGCCTCGGAGTGGATCTTGCCTGCCTCGATGGTGACCAGCCCGGCCAGATCCTCCCTGTGCTCGGTGAGCAGCTCGCCGAGCCGTTTGACCAGTGCGCCTCGGCGCGGCGCCGGGACCGTGCGCCACTCCAGGAAGGCGGCCCGCGCCTGAGCGATCATCGCGTCGGCGTCCTCGGGCGTGGTCATGGGCAGCGTGAGGAGCGTTCCGCCGGTCAGTGGCGTACGGGCGGCGAGGTGCCCGGCAGCCCCTCCGGCGGGCAGCCGTGCACCGCACCGGCGCAGCGCTTGTTCGGCCCGCGCCCGCAGCGCGTCGGTGTCGGGCAGTGCGGTGGTGGTCATGCGTCGCTCTCCTCGGTGAGTCCAAGGGCCCGTCCGGCCCGCGCCAGCGAGTCGCCCTGCTGTACGGCGTAGAGGTCGAAGGGGTCGTGCACCGTGCGCCCGATCGCCCCTGACATCCAGTGCTGGTCGTAGTGCGTGCCCGTCTGCGCGGAGTCGCGGGCGCCCGGGTCGGTGAGGTTCGACTGGAAGATCCCCGCCGCCGAGCGCGGCAGGAAGTCCTCGTAGACGATCGGCCGGGCGGTGAGCCAGCCGCCGTCGAGCAGCCCGGCCGGCTCGTCCGGGGGCCGCCGGCCGTCCCGCGGCCGGTCGTGCGCCGCCTCGTACGTGAAGAACCCCAGTCCGTCCACGGCCAGTTGACGCTCCGTACGGGGAAAGTGCGCCGCCCACTCCCCGGCCGGGCCGTCGACGAGCCGGTCGTACAGCGCGCGTCCCGCACGGCTGAGCGCGATCCCGCGCGCCTCGACCTCACCGAACCGCACCCGCAGCGAGCCGGTGACCAGGCCGCCGTCCTCCTCGCGGAACGTGCGAGGCTCCGCCAGCGCCCGGAACGACGTCTGACGCAGCAGCACATCGGGACCGTCCCAGCGCGGCGGCCCCTGGATGCGGTCGATCATCGTGATGCCCCGCTCCTCCATCCGCCGGTAGAGGTCGTCGATGTCCAGCACGCGCGGGGTGAGGTGGTTGATGTGGGTGCTGGTCACACCGCCGATGTCGGCGGCGACCGCGGAGACCTTCTCCAGCTCGGCGTACCAGGCCCGGTCCACCGGCTCCGGGGAGAGTTCGAAGGCCGCGACCGCGAGGGTGAGGAAACGCTCCGCCCGCTCCTCGTCGAGCCCTGCCTCGCGTTCGGCGCGCGCCGCAAGCTCCAGCAGCTCCGGTGGGAACAGCTCGCGGCGCTCCAGGAACGTCCCCAGCCGCTTCTCCAGGTCCGCGTCGAAGAAGCGGCGGTCCGCGGGAGTCAGCATGGAGGTGAAGACACGGAAGGGATTGCGGTCCAGTTCCTCGGGGAGTACCGGCCGGAACGCGGTGGAGACGACCGGGACGGCGCTCGCCGACGCGTCCCGCAGATCGTAGAAGCCGACCGGCTCCATGCCGAGCGCGGCGAAGATCTGGGCGGCTTGGCACAGTTCGCGCGGAGTGCCGACGCGGATCGCGCCGTGCCGCTCCGCCGTCACCCGCGCGATGCTGCCGAGCCGCTGGGCCCGCTCGCCGCCCGCCCGCATCACGGTGTCGTTCACCTGCCCGGCGACCTCGACCAGGGTCGTGTAGGCGGGGACCTCGGTGCCGTACATGGCGGAGAGGCGGCGGGCGAACGCGGCACGCAGCCGCCAGGTGGGGAGGACGGTGGACGCCATGGGACCTCCTGAGCCGGACGGGGTGGTCGGTCGTGCGGTAGAGGGAGCGGTTGTCGGGGCGGTCGTCAGGGCGGCTGTCCGGGCGATCAGATGATGTGGGCCTCCGGCCGGGCCGCGGTGGCGGACGGCGCCGCCTCGAACCGCGTAGCGGACAGTGGGCCCACATCGAGGAACGGCTCCCGCCCCAGGAACAGATCACGCATGATCTCGCCCACCGCGGGCGCCTGGAGGAAGCCGTGCCCGGAGAACCCCGTGGCGTACAGGAAGCGGGAGACGCCGGACGCCTCGCCGATGAGGGCGTTGCGGTCAGGCGTCATCTCGTAGAGCCCCGCCCAGCCGCCGCCCGCCGGCGCCATGCCCGCGAGGGCCGGCGCGACGCGGGCGGCGGCCTCGCGGAACGGCTCCAGCCACTCCTCGCTGAATTCCCGCCCGAAGCCCGGCTCCTGGCGGGCGTCGGACAGCCCGAGGACCAGGCCGCCGGCGTTGTCGTTGTGGAAGTACAGGGTCGAGTCGAAGTCGAGGGTGAAGGGGATACGGGGCGGGCGGGGCGCGAGCGGTCCGGTGAGCGCGATCTGGCGGCGCAGCGGCGTGACGGGCAGCCGCAGCCCGGCCATCTCGGCGATACCGGCCGACCAGGCGCCCGCCGCGCAGATCACGGTGGTGGTGCGGACCGTCCCGTACGGCGTACGGACGGCACGCAGCACGTCGCCGTCGCGGTCGATACCGGTGACGGGGCAGTGGCTGAGCACGGTCGCACCGAGAGCGCGGGCGGCCCGCAGATAGCCGAGCACGGCCGCCTCGGGCAGGGCGTATCCGTCACCGGGGGAGTGGGCGGCGGCCACGAACCCGGACGGGTCGACGTACGGGCACAGCGCCTGGGCCTCCCGGGGGCCGACGAGACGGCTGTCCACGCCCAGTTCCCGCTGCAGGGCCGACGCCTCGCCGAACGCCGCCACATCCTCGTCGCGGTTCAGCAGGAAGAGATAGCCGACCTGCTCCAGCCCCACGTCCGTACCGGGCCGCCTGCCGAACTCGCGCCAGGCCCGGAGACTGTGCTGCCCGAGACGGATGTTGAGCGGATCGGAGAACTGGGCGCGTACGCCGCCGATCGGCTTGCCCGACGAGCCGGAGGCGGGAGTGTCCCGCTCCAGCACGAGGACGTCGCGGACGCCTGCCTCGGCGAGATGGAACGCGATGCCGGCCCCGATGACGCCGCCGCCGATGATGACGACTCCGGCTGCGGAGGGCGGGGCCTTGTGAGCTGTCCCGTGGGCCATGAGGCCATGGTGACGCCCTCCCCCGCCGCCGTCCACGACGCCTCGAAGGGCGTCCCCGGCACGGCGCACCTCCGGCTTCCCACAGCCGGTGCCGCGCCGGGCCCCGTGAACGAGCCCCACCCGGGACGGTCTCCGCGTCCCGCCCGGCCCTCCCGACCGGCCCCGCGTCTTGTCCGGTCCTCTCGACCGGTCCCCGGCCTCTCGACGGTCCCGGGTGTCCCGTCCGGGGGCCGGCCCCGTGTCCGGTCCGGCGGTCGGACTCCGATGGAGCCCGGTCGCCGGCCGGGGACGGGCGTCCGTACCCGGTCCCGGGCGGGAGAGTCCGGGGCCCTCTCGACCGATCCCCGGCGTCCCGTCCGGGGGCCGGCCCCGTGTCCGGCCCGGCGGTCGGACTCCGATGGAGCCCGGTCGCCGGCCGGGGACAGGCGCCCGAACCCGGTCGCGGGCGGAGAGCCCGCAGGGGACTACCGTCCGCCCGCCACCAGGAGGGGCGCGCCGCCCGGGGCCGAGGCGGGACGGCCGTTCGCCGCGGGGACGCCGAGGAGCGGGGAGGGCGGGATCCGGTGGAGGAGACCGCGCGCCGCCAGTTCGGGGGTGACGCCCTCCCCGAACCAGTAGGCCTCCTCCAGATGCGGGTAGCCGGACAGGACGAAGTGCTCGATGCCCAGCTCGTGGTATTCCTCGATACGGTCCGCGACGTCCGCGTGGCTTCCCACCAGAGCCGTCCCCGCCCCGCCGCGCACCAGCCCCACGCCGGCCCACAGATTCGGCGAGATCTCCAACGACTCCCGCCTGCCACCGTGGAGGGCGAGCATCCGCTGCTGGCCCACCGATTCGCTCCGGCCGAGTGCCTGCTGCGCCGCGGCGATCGTCTCCGGGTCGAGATCGTCCAGCAGCCGGTCCGCCGTAGCCCACGCCTCGCGCGCCGAGTCGCGCGAGATGGTGTGGAGCCGGATCCCGAAGCGCACCCGGCGGCCTCGTTCCTCCGCGAGCGCGCGGATCCAGTCGATCTTCTCCTTCACCTGCTGCGGCGGTTCGCCCCAGGTGAGGTAGACGTCGGCGTGGTCCGCGGCCACCGGCCCCGCGGCGGCCGACGAGCCGCCGAAGAAGATCTCCGGCAGCGGGTCCGGCGGAAGCGCCGTGAGCCCGCCCTCCACCTGGAAGTGCGCGCCCTCGAAGTCGAACGGGCCGCCGCCCCACACACCCCGCACGACCGACAGGAACTCCGCCGTCCGCGCGTACCGCCGGTCGTGGTCGAGACGGTCGCCGAAGCGCCGCTGTTCGGTCGAGTCGCCACCCGTCACCACGTTCAACAGCAGCCGGCCACGAGTGATGCGCTGGTACGTCGCCGCCATCTGCGCCGCCAGCACCGGCGAGATCACCCCGGGCCGGAACGCGACGAGGAACTTCAGCCGCTCGGTGTGCTGCGACAGCGCCACCGTCGTCAGCCAGGCGTCCTCGCACCATGTCCCGGTGGGCGTCAGTACGGCCTCGAAGCCCAGCTGCTCGGCGGCCTTCGCGATCTGTGCCAGATACTCGATGTCCGGTGCCCGGACCCCGCTCACCGGGGTGATCCGGGAGCGTTTGACACCGCCGTCGGTGTAGGCGTGCCGGTCGACGAGGGTGCGGCCGTCGCCGCCGGTCGGCAGGAACCAGTGCAGATGAACGCTCATCAGGATGTGGCCTTTCCATAGCTGCGCGCCGGGGAGGTCGACGGCGGCAGGTCCTTGTTGAAGCGGTCGTCGACGTAGTCGGCGAAGTCGAAGCGGCGCGGAACGAGCTTCAGTTCGGCGAAGGTGTCGGCGATCCGCTGTTCGGACGCGATCGCCGCGGCGTCGACGGCGACCGGCACCCTGGTCCCGTACGACCGCTTCACCGCGTCGAGCGCGACCTCGTAGGGCAGCCCGGTGTCCTTCGCCCAGACCTTCGCCCACTCCTGCGGGTGCTTGAACACCCAGTCCTGGGCGCGCCGCAGCCGCTCGATGAGGTCACCGATGGCGGCGGCCTTCTGCTTGTCGGCGAGTGCCGAGGGCGCGGCGACCTGGAAGCCGAGTCCGTTCACCAGCCCGTTTCCGTCGGTGAGGACCCGGCTCTTGCCGCCCCGCAGCACCTGGGAGGTGTACGGGTCCCACACCGCCCATGCGTCGACCCGGCCGCTGGTGAACGCGGCGAGCGCGTCGGCGGGCTGGAGCAGACTGATCTTGATGTCCTCGGGCCCGAGACCGGCCTTACGCAGGGAGGCGATCAGCTGGTAGTGCGCCGAACTGCCCTGTGCGACAGCGACCGACTTCCCCTTCAGATCCGCGGGGGTCCGCAACGGCGAGTCCTTGGGCACGAGGATCGCCTCGCCCGCCGAATCGCCGTGGGTGGCGGCCACGATGGTGATCCGCGAACCGGAGCCCGCGGCGAAGACGGGCGGGGTGTTGCCGACCGAGCCGACGTCCACGGCCTTGGCGTTGACGGCCTCCAGCAGCGGCGGTCCGGACGTGAACGTGGACCACTTGATCCTGTAGGGGAGATCGTCGAGTTCGCCGGCGGCCCGCAGGACGGCTTCGGAACCGCCCTTCTGGTCCCCGACGTTGAGCGTGAGCGAGCCCTTTCCGTCGACACTGCGGCCGGCTCCGCCCGAGGAGTCGTCGGCGGCGGAGCTGCCGGAGCAGGCGGACAGCAGCAGGGCGAGGGGGAGCAGGGCGGCGGGAAGGAAGCGTTTCATGACGGGTGACTTTCTCGTGAGGGTGGTTCAGGCGGCGGTGCGGGCGGTCCGGGTGGCGGGGCCGTCGACGCCGAGTTCGGTCAGCAGCCGGGTGCGGAGCGCGGCGAGCCGCGGATCACCGGCGGTTCGAGGACGGTCCGGAGTGACGGCCGTGTCGTACGCGATGACGCCGTCCCGCATCACCAGGGCCCGGTCGGCGAGCAGCAGGGCTTCGTCCACGTCGTGCGTGACCAGCAGCACGGCGCAGCCGCGCCGCTGCCACAACTCGGCCACCAACTGCTGCGCCGTGAGCCGGGTCAGCGCGTCCAGCGCGCCGAACGGCTCGTCGAGCAGCAGCAGATCGGGTTCGCGTACGAGGGCACGGGCGAGGGAGGCCCGCTGCGCCTCGCCGCCGGACAGCGTCTTCGGCCAGGCTCCGGAGCGATCGCCGAGGCCGACCTCCGCCAACGCGCGCTCCGCGACCGCCCGGTCGGGCTTGCCCGGCAGGCCCAGCAGCACATTGCGCCACACCCGCTTCCAGGGCATCAGCCGGGGCGCCTGGAACGCCACGGCCCGCCGCTCGGGCACGAGGACCGTTCCCTCGATGTCCCGGTCGAGACCCGCGAGGACCCGTAGCAGTGTCGACTTCCCGCAGCCGCTGTGTCCGAGCAGCGCGGTGAACTCCCCGGGGCGGAGCGTCAGATCGAGGCCGTCGATCACCGGACGGCCGTCGAAGGAACGGGTCAGCCCTTCGACCCGGACGGCGGCCGTCCTGCCCGCCGCTGTGTTCACTGTCCCTTGAACGTCGGTCGCCATTGCAGCAGCAGCCTTTCGAGAGTGCGGACGAGGGCGTCGGCCAGCAGGCCGAGGAAGGCGTAGACGACGAGGCAGACGACGATGACATCGGTCCGGAAGAACTCCCGGGCCTGGTTCATCAGGAAGCCGATCCCGGCGTCCGCGTTGATGGACTCGCCGAAGACGAGCGCCAGCCAGGCGGTGGCGAGCGAGTAGCGCAGTCCCGTCATGGCGCCGGGCAGCGCTCCCGGCAGGACGACATGGCGGATCAGCCCCCAGCGGCCGAGACCCAGTGAATGCCCGGCCTCGACGAGCTGCTCGTCGACGCCTCGGATGCCGGCGTAGACGTTGAGATAGAGATGGAAGGCGACACCGAGGGCGATGAGCGCGACCTTCGGCGCCTCGCCGATGCCCAGCCAGATGATGAACAGCGGGATCAGCCCGACCCAGGGGACCGTACGCAGCATCTGCACGGTCGCGTCGACGAGGTCCTCGCCGAGCCGGGACAGACCGGAGACCAGGGCCAGGGCGATGCCGATCGCGCCACCGAGGAGCAGCCCCGCGGCGACCCGCCGCAGTGAGACACCCATGGCGTTCGGCAGGGTGCCGTCGGCGACCAGGTCCCCGGCGGCGCGGGCGATGGTCCCGGGCGAGGCGAGCGTGTCCGGGCTCAGGAACCCGGTGGAGCTGGACACCTGCCACAGCACGAGCAGGAGCACCGGGCCCACGGTGCGCCGCAGCCAGCGAGGTACGGAGCGCAGGCCGGCGCGGCCGCCGCGTGCTCCGGCCGGGGTGACGGCTTCGAGTGCGGGCTCGACGGAGTCGACCGGCACCTCGGCCGGAGCGTTCTTGGATACGGCGGAGATGTCCGGTGGGGCGTGATCGACGGTCATGGAGGCTCCTGGGCAGGGGAGGGCAAACCCCGGCGCAGGCTGCGGCGCCACGGCATGGCCGTGGACGGCAGGACGGGCGGGGCGGGAGGGAGGAGAAGGGCGGGTCAGCGTCCGGCGCGCGTCGACGGCGCTCGGCGAACGCAGGCACTCAGGGCGCGACGAGTGGATGCGGGCCGCGGCGTCATGGGCGCTACGACGAGGAACGCGGCGCGCACCGGGCGCGCTTCAGGCACTGAGAAGGCGTCAGCAGCCGCGACGACACGCGGCGGAAGCCACCCGCAGCAGGTCGATGTGACCGCGCGTGGTGAGCAGGGCTGTACGCAACATGGCGCAGAACGTAGCGACCGGTTCCGCCACCGGTCAACGCCGTCTCGTACTGCGGACGCGCGATCCTGCGGGATGGGCGAGAGGATGGAGGTATGCCCGACGCCTTCACCACCCGAGTTCTGAACGTGGCCACCGGCACGGCGGAGGCCGTGACGGATCTGACGCGCGAGTGCGCGGAATTCCTCGACGAGACCGCCGACGGTCGCGACGGCCTGCTCCATGTGTTCGTGCCCCACGCCACCGCGGGGATCGCGGTCATCGAGACCGGCGCGGGCAGCGACGACGATCTGCTGGCCGCACTGCACGTCCTGCTCCCCGCCGACGACCGCTACCAGCACCGCCACGGCAGCCCGGGCCACGGCCGCGACCACGTCCTGCCCGCGCTCGTGCCGCCGCACGCGACGCTGCCGGTCATCGGCGGCCGGCTGGAGCTCGGCACCTGGCAGTCGGTCTGTCTGGTCGACACCAATAAAGACAAAGGCAACCGTCAAGTGCGGTTGAGCTTCCTGGGCTGATCGCAGCCTCCTTCCTCGAGGACATCCTGCGACTCGACTTCCGCCCGGAGCTGGACGCCTGGCGCACCATGCCGATGCGCGCGCTCGTCGTCGCGAACCGCACGGTGGACGGGGCAGTCCGGCAGTTCGTCGTCGACGCCAGGCCGAGCGGCGTACGCGGCACCGCCTCCGACCCGGTCGACGTCCCGGCCGCGTACGAACTGGACGACCTGACTTACGGCATCCTGTGGGCCATGTCGGGATTCGAGGCGGCCCTGCTCGGCGACGACCAGGTCCTGCACACCTCGCTGGCTTCGCTCACCGCTTCCCCAGGCTCGCCGCTCGCCTCCGACCACGGCCTGACCGAAGTGTCCACGATGCTGATCGGCTCGGAGACCGCGGCCCGGTACATCCTGGGCCACCGTGACCACCTGGGCGACGCACCCGTCTTCTGGACCAGGGAACCGCGCGGTGAGGAGGCCGCCACCTGGCTGTTCTTCCGGCACAAGTACCGCTACCTCGAACGAATGGCGCCCCGGCGTCCAGGCGGTACCAGCGGCCGGGGGTTCTGCGTCCCCGAGACGGCGGTCGCCTCCTCGCCGGCGTACGAGCGCGTTCTGCTTTTCCTCGCCATCGCCCTCATGGAGTCCGTCGGCATCCGCACCTGGGTCACCGGCGACGGAGGCTTCGCCCACACCGACGGTTTCGCCCTCTCCCGGGCGCCGGGCTGTCATCGCCTCACGGGTACGGACCGAGGGAGCTGGGCGAAGACGTACGTCACCAACGTCGAGGCGTTCGGCGCCGGCACTCTCGCCCATGACCCCGCCACCGGCGGGATACTTCCGCACATCCACGTCTCCGCCGGCCTGAGGGCTCAGTCCGCCGACGGCAGGACGAGCCACCTCCTCAGCGCCAAGGTCCAGTTCCTCGGCGAGCTGCTGATCGTGGAGGTCACGTCGCCCACGATGACCTGGCCCCGGAACCCCGACCTCTACGACGTGCCGCTGCTCACGTTCGGCTGAGCGGCAGGAGCCGCCGGAGCCAGTGGTGGGTGGGCGCGATCACCTTGATCGCATCCGCCAGCCAGGCGCGTGCCGGAGCGTCGAGCAGCGGCAGTACCGCCTCGAAGTCGGTCTCGTCCTTGTCCCGGGTCGCCTTCGCCTTGTAGAAGAGCTGGACCTCGGGCGCGAGATACGGGATGCCTGTCGCGCTCCGTGCGCCCGAGCTGGTCGATCGGGAGCCGGATCGCCGGGGTGCGCCGCGAGACCCACGGCTGTCCGGGGACGTCGTCAGTGACGGCGCCCTGGCCGTCTCGGAGCTCGTGGCGAACGCGTACGAGCACGCGTGCGGCCCGTACGAGGTGCATGTCCGCTCGGCCGCCGGCAGATACATGAGATTCATGACAGGGACCCTCTGCTCCCCGCGGGCCTCTACCGCGGTGACACGTCGTCGGATCCCGAACCGGTCGAGGAGGCAGGCGGGTTGCTCGTCGAGCGTGGACGGGGCCTGCGCATCGTGAACGAGCTGGCCCAAGGGCAGTGGGGCCTGCTCGCCGGGCCGGCGGTGCTGACCACCTTCCGCCGGGCCGCGCGCAAGGCCCGCTTCCGTGCGCCGGTGCGCTTCGCTGACCCTCGGACGGCGGATTCCGAATCACGCTGACCAGCCGACTTCTGGCGGATGACCCCCCAGCACTGGATTTACTAGGACGTCCAACTATATATTCGAGAGGTAAGCCCGCGGTGCAGGGAAGCCGGTGTGAATCCGGGACGGTCCCGCCACTGTGACCGGGGAGTACGTCGTCGAGCGATACGCCACTGACGAGCTGGATGTCGGGAAGGCGGACGGCGCGCGCTGATCCGGGAGTCAGGATACCGGCCGTGGGGTGTTCCGTGTTGTCCACGAGGATGGAGCTGACACGCATGGCACCGGTGTGTACCCACGACCCTGGTGAGCCTGTCGTCTGACGGGGCTCCGGCCATACGCGATCTCGCGCCCCCGGCACCCGTACGCCACCCGCGTGCGTGTGCGAGGCCGGCGCGCCATCCTCGGATCCCTCCTGACGAGAGCAGGCAGTCATGGTCCGCGAGCATGAACGCGCCCCCGTGCGCGAGTTGACGCACTTCGTCGGCGGCAAGCACACCCCGGGAACATCGGGGTCCTACGGCGAGGTGTACGACCCCAACACCGGCGAGGTCCAGGCCCTGGTGCCGCTGGCGAGCCGGGCCGAGACCGAGGCGGTGATCGCCGACGCCGCCCAGGCGCAGGGTGCGTGGGGGGAGTGGAATCCACAGCGCCGCGCCCGCGTTCTGATGCGGTTCCTGCAACTTGTGGAGCAGGAGAAGGACGATCTGGCCCGGCTGCTGTCCGCCGAGCACGGCAAGACGATCGCCGACGCGCACGGCGACATCCAGCGCGGCCTGGAGGTCGTGGAGTTCGCCGCCGGCATCCCGCATCTGCTCAAGGGCGAGTTCACCGACAACGCCGGCACCGGCATCGACGTCCACTCGCTGCGCGCCCCGCTCGGCGTGGTCGCCGGGATCACACCGTTCAACTTCCCCGCGATGATCCCCCTGTGGAAGGCCGCTCCGGCCCTGGCCTGCGGAAACGCCTTCATCCTCAAGCCGTCCGAGCGGGATCCGTCCGTTCCGCTGCGGCTCGCGGAGCTGTTCCTGGAGGCCGGCCTCCCGCCCGGGGTCCTGAACGTCGTCAACGGCGCCCGAGAGTCCGTCGAGACCCTCCTCGAAGACCCGCGCGTGGCGGCTCTCGGCTTCGTCGGCTCGACGCCGATCGCCGCGCACGTCTACGCGACCGCCGCCGCCAACGGCAAGCGCGCCCAGTGCTTCGGCGGCGCGAAGAACCACATGATCGTGATGCCGGACGCCGACCTCGACCAGGCCGTGGACGCCTTGATCGGTGCCGGGTACGGCTCGGCGGGGGAGCGCTGCATGGCGATCTCCGTCGCCGTCCCGGTGGGCGAGGACACCGCCGACGCGCTCGTGGCCCGGCTGAAGGAGCGCATCGGCTCGCTGAGGATCGGCCGCAGCGACGACCCCGAGGCCGACTTCGGTCCCCTGGTCGGCCGCGACGCCGTCGACCGGGTCCGCTCCTACGTCGACCTCGGAGTCGAGGAAGGCGCCGAACTTGTCGTGGACGGAAGGGACTTCGTCCTCCCCGGCCATGAGAACGGCTTCTTCGCCGGTGCCTCTCTCTTCGACCGGGTCACGCCCGCGATGCGCATCTACCAGGAGGAGATCTTCGGGCCGGTGCTGTGCGTCGCGCGCGCCGCCGACTACGAGGAAGCGTTGCGCCTGCCCAGCGAGCACACCTTCGGCAACGGCGTCGCCATCTTCACCCGGGACGGCGACACCGCCCGTGATTTCACCCGGCGCGTGAACACCGGCATGGTCGGCGTCAACGTGCCCATCCCGGTGCCGGTCGCCTATCACACCTTCGGTGGCTGGAAGCGCTCCGGATTCGGCGACCTCAACCAGCACGGTCCTGACGCCATCCGCTTCTACACCCGGACGAAGACGGTCACCTCGCGCTGGCCCGCCGGTCTCCGCGAAGGCGCGAGCTTCACGATTCCCACGATGGGTTGAGCGACATGACCAGCACTCTGCTCACCGAGGACCAGCAGGCCCTCGTGGAGACCACGCTCGACTTCGCCCAGGACCACCTCGCCCCGCACGCCCTGGACTGGGACCGCGACAAGCACTTCCCCGTCGACGTACTGCGCAAGGCGGCCGGCCTCGGCCTCGGCGGCGTCTACGTCCGTGAGGAGTCCGGGGGAAGCGGCCTCACCCGTTCCGATGGCGTCCTCGTCTTCGAGACCCTTGCCTCCGGCTGCCCGTCCATCGCGGGCTACCTCTCGATCCACAACATGGTCGCCTGGATGATCGACCGTTACGGCGACGACGCCCAGCGCGAGCGGTGGCTGCCGCGTCTTTGCGCCATGGAGGACCTTGCCAGCTACTGTCTGACCGAGCCGGGCGCCGGTTCGGACGCGGCGGCCCTGGCGAGTCGTGCCGTACGAGACGGTGACGACTGGGTGCTCACGGGCGTGAAGCAGTTCATCTCCGGCGCGGGGGCTTCCCAGTTGTACGTCGTGATGGCCCGCACGGGCGGCGAGGGCGTCGACGGGATCTCCGCGTTCGTGGTCGACAAGGACGATCCCGGTCTCTCCTTCGGGCCGAACGAGCGGAAGATGGGCTGGAACGCCCAGCCCACCCGCCAGGTGGCCATGGACGGTGTACGCCTGCCCGCCGACCGGCTCCTCGGCCGTGAGGGTGAGGGCTTCCGTATCGCGATGAACGGTCTCAACGGCGGCCGGCTCGGCATCGCGGCCTGCTCACTCGGCGGCGCCCGCAGCGCCCTCGACCGCAGCCTGGCCCACCTCGCCGACCGGGAGGCGTTCGGCGCCCGGCTCCTCGATGCCCAGGCGTTGCGCTTCCGGCTCGCCGACATGGCGACCGAACTCGCCGCCGCACGCGCCTTGGTCCAGCAGGCCGCCCAGGCACTCGACCGGGGCGATCCGCAGGCGCCGTACCTGTGCGCGATGGCGAAGCGGTTCGCCACTGACACCGGCTACTCGGTCGCCGACCGCGCGCTCCAGCTGCACGGCGGTTACGGCTACCTGAGCGAGTACGGCATCGAGAAGATCGTCCGCGATCTGCGGGTCCATCAGATCCTGGAAGGAACCAACGAGATCATGCGCGTCATCGTGGCCCGCGGTCTGACGGAGGCGTTCGGATGAGCGACGACGTCCTGTTCCGAAGGAGCGGCTACGCCGCTCACATCACCCTCAACCGCCCCAGGGCCCTGAACTCCCTCACCCACGAGATGGTGCTGCGCATCGACGAGGCGCTCACGAAGTGGGAGCACGACCCGGCTGTCGAGGTGGTCGTCGTCACCGGTGCGGGGGAGCGCGGTCTGTGCGCCGGAGGTGACAT
Organism: Streptomyces sp. NPDC091376; assembly: GCF_044757085.1. Taxonomy (NCBI): domain Bacteria; kingdom Bacillati; phylum Actinomycetota; class Actinomycetes; order Kitasatosporales; family Streptomycetaceae; genus Streptomyces; species Streptomyces sp. NPDC091376. The sequence goes on from NZ_JBIVUF010000008.1 coordinate 84,663, forward strand.
CCGGGCCATTCACGACGACGCCCGCGACGGCGACGGCAGCGCCTCGGCCGCCTTCTGGCGCGACGAGTACCGCCTCAACGCCCGGATCGCCCGCTACCCGAAGCCGTACGTCGCCGTGATGGACGGGATTGTGATGGGCGGCGGTGTCGGCATCTCCGCGCATGGCAGCGTCCGCGTCGTCACTGAGCGGTCCAGGATCGCCATGCCCGAGACCGGCATCGGCTTCGTACCCGACGTCGGCGGCACCTATCTGCTCGCCCTCGCCCCCGGAGAGCTGGGTGCCCATCTCGCACTGACGGGCGCGCCGATCGGTGCCTCGGACGCCCTGCTGTGCGGGCTCGCCGACCACTACATGCCCTCGGGCTTGCTGCGATCCTTCGTGGACGACCTCGCCGAGCGGCCGGTACGCGAGGCCCTCGGGCGTCATGTCCAGGACCCGCCGCCGGGGGAACTGGCCGCCCGCAAGGGCTGGATCGACGCCTGCTTCTCCGCGGACACCGTCGAGGAGAGCATTCAGCGGCTCCTCGCCCACGACGACCCGGCCGCGAAGGAGACCGCCGACACCCTGCTCGCCAAGTCCCCGACCGCGCTCAAGGTCACCCTGGCGGCTCTGCGTCGCGCCCGCGGGCTCGGCGCGCTGGAGCGGGTCCTCGACCAGGAGTACCGCATCTCCTGCGCCTGTCTGCGCGGCCCGGACCTGGTGGAGGGCATCCGCGCCCAGGTCATCGACAAGGACCGCAACCCCAGCTGGTCGCCCGCGACCCTCGTCGAGGTCACCGACGCGGACGTCGAGCGCTTCTTCGCCCCCCTCGGCGAGCGCGAACTCGGCCTCGCCGCCGCATCCGACACCACCGAGGAGGTGGTTTGGTGAGCCGGACCGTCGTGTTCATCGGCCTGGGACACATGGGCGGCCCGATGGCCGTCAACCTGGCCAAGGCCGGTCATCGGGTACTCGGCCACGACCTCGTCCCCGCGGCCGTGGAGGCCGCCGCCCAGGCCGGTGTGGAGTCCGTCGCGTCCGTGACCGAGGCCGTCGCCGCCGCCGACGTGGTCATCAGCATGCTGCCCGCCGGACGCCACGTCCTCGGGCTCTACGACGACATCCTCACCACCGCTCGCCCCGGCACCCTCTTCGTCGACTGCTCCACCATCGACGTGGCCGACGCGCGCACTGCCCATGATCGGGCCCTCGCCGCCGGAATGCGCGCCCTGGACGCGCCCGTGTCCGGCGGGGTGGTCGGGGCCGAGGCCGCCACGCTGACCTTCATGGCAGGTGGGGGTGAGGGGGAGTTCGCCGAGGCCCGCCCGCTGCTGGAGACCATGGGCAAGAAGGCCGTGCACTGCGGTGGTCCGGGAGCCGGGCAGGCCGCCAAGATCTGCAACAACATGATCCTCGGCGTGTCCATGATCGCCGTCAGTGAGGCGTTCGTCCTCGGTGAGAGCCTCGGCCTGTCCCACCAGGCGCTCTACGACGTGGCGTCCACCGCGTCCGGTCAGTGCTGGGCCCTCAGCGTGAACTGCCCCGTCCCCGGCCCCGTTCCGACCAGCCCCGCCAATCGCGACTACCGGCCCGGGTTCGCCGCCTCCCTGATGGCCAAGGACCTGGGCCTGGCCGCCAACGCCCTTCGCGAGGGCGGCGTGCACGCGGAACTCGGCCTCCGAGCGGCCGAGTTGTATGCCGCCTATGCCGAACGAGTCGGTGGCTCGGAGGACTTCTCCGGCATCGTACGAACCATCAGGGAACAGAGCGGAGAAGCCACGTGACCACCGAGTACGAAACCATCCTGGTCGAACGCAAGGGCCGCACCGCCCTGCTCACTCTCAACCGGCCGAAGGCGCTCAACGCGCTGAACCTCCAGGTGATGAACGAGGTCGTCGCCGCCGGCGAGGCCCTCGACCGGGACCCGGACTGTGGCTGCATCGTCATCACCGGCTCGGAGAAGGCGTTCGCGGCAGGCGCCGACATCAAGGAGATGCAGCCGCAGGGGTACATGGACATGTACCTCAGCGACTGGTTCACCGCCTGGGACCGGCTCGGACAGCTGCGGACCCCGACCGTCGCCGCTGTCGCCGGATATGCCCTCGGTGGCGGCTGCGAACTGGCCATGCTCTGCGACATCCTGCTCGCCGCCGACACCGCCGTCTTCGGCCAGCCGGAGATCAAACTCGGGGTGATCCCCGGCATCGGCGGCTCCCAGCGGCTGACTCGGGCGGTCGGCAAGGCCAAGGCCATGGAGCTCTGCCTGACCGGGCGCACCATGGACGCCGCCGAGGCGGAGCGGGCCGGGTTAGTCTCACGGATCGTGCCCGCCGACGAACTGGTCGGGGAGGCGCTGGCGGTCGCTGAGACCGTCGCCGGGATGTCACTGCCCGTAGCCATGATGGCGAAGGAGGCCGTCGGCCGCGCCTTCGAGACCACGCTCACCGAGGGCGTCCGATTCGAACGCCGCCTGTTCCACGCGGTGTTCGCCACCGAAGACCAGAAGGAGGGCATGGCCGCCTTCACCGAGAAGCGGTCACCCGCCTTCCGGAACCGCTGAACGACGCGGAACGCGAGTGGCCCCGGAACTGTTTCGGGGCCACTCGCGTTCGACCGTACGACCACGAGAACGGGGAACGGGGGCATGATGCCCAGACGTCCACAGCCGTCACGCATCACCGTAGGAGGAGTGGAAGCGGTCGCCCTGCCAGTGGCGGAGTACGAGCAACTCCTCGCGAGCCGACGGCAGGTCGGTGGCCAGAGCGCCCGCCTCCGGGCCCTGAGCGAGCGGCTGCGACGGACCGAGCAGCTGCTCAGCGACCTGGAAGGACTGATCGAGGACGCGGGATCCTCTCCGCGCGCCCATCGGGGCGGCGAGGGTCGCGTGGCGAGCGGACAGGCGGGCGCCCTGAGTGGTACGGCGGCTGAGAGCGGCGACACCGACCGCCTGCGTGGAGCCGTCGCCGAGCTGCTGCGCCGGCACCGGGGGAAGTCCGTCTGAAAGAGCCGGCGCCGTCACCGCACGGTGCTCTCCACCGGATACGGCACATACGTCCGCCGGTCGGGATCGACGGCCAGCCGTCCGCCCGCCGGAGGACGGGCCCGTTGCGCGCAGTCACGGCGCTCGCAGATCCGGCAGCCGAGACCGATCGGAGTGGCGGCGCGGGGATCGTCCAGGGCGACCCCTTCGGCGTAGACGAGCCGGTGGGCGTGGCGCAGTTCGCAGCCGAGGGCCACGGCGAACTCGGTGCGCGGGGCGTGATGGCCGAAGCCCCCTCGCGTGATGGTGCGTGCGACCCAGAAGTACCGCTTGCCGTCGGGCATTTCGGCGACCTGGGTGAGGATCCTGCCGGGCGCGGAGAACGCCTCGTACACCGTCCACAGGGGACAGGTGCCGCCGAGCCGGGAGAAGTGGAAATCGGTCGCCGACTGCCGCTTGGAGATGTTGCCGGCCCGGTCGACGCGCAGGAAGGAGAACGGAACGCCCCGCCGTCCGGTGCGCTGGAGGGTGCTCAGGCGGTGGCAGACGGTCTCGAAGCCGACGCCGAAGCGGGCGGACAGCAGTTCGATGTCGTAGCGCACCTCCTCGGCGACCGTGTGGAAGGCGGTGTACGGCATCAGGAGCGCGCCCGCGAAGTAGTTCGCCAGCCCGATACGGGCCAGCGCCGGCGACTCCGGCGAGGTCAGCTGCGCGGCGCTGTCCGCCAGTTGGTCGAGGAGCGGCCCGTGTTCCAGCAGGGCGAGCTGGGTGGCGAGCTGGAAGGCGCGCTGGCCTTCGCTGAGCCAGGGCGAGAGGAACAGCAGTCCGGTATCGGGGTCGAATCTGCGGGCGTCACCGGAGCGCCCGGGAGCGGCCTGTACGACCTTGATCCCGTAATCCTCGGTGAGACGAGCGATGAGTGCGTCGGAGATGCGGCCCGGGCGCAGGCGCATGGCCTCGGCGACGCGTTCGGCCTCGGTGTCGAGCAACTCGAAGTGGTTGTGGTGCGTGTAGAAGAAGTCCCGTACCTCGTCGTGCGGCTCGGCAGCGGGCAGCAGACCGCCGACGGGTCCGGGGGAGCCGAGGGCGGCGGCCTGCTCCACCGTGTCGCGATAGCGCCGGTGCAGGGCGACCAGGGCGCGCGCCACCTCCGGGTGATCCCGCGCCGCCTCGGTGATCTCCTCGGGTGCGAGGGGCGCCACGCCACACGCCTCGTCCGCGACCGCGGCCCGTAGATCGGCGGCGAGCCGGTCCTCGTCGGCCTCGGAGAAGAACTCCGCGTCGACCCCGAAGACCTCCGCGATGCGCAGCAGCACGGAGGCGGTCAGCGGGCGCTGGCTCTGTTCGATCTGGTTGGCGTAGCTGGTGGAGATGCCGAGCGCGCGGGCCATGTCGACCTGGTTCATTCCGTGCTCACGCCGGAGCCGTCGCAGCTTGGCGTGGGCGTAGACCTTTCGGTCGGCTGCTCCTCGCGGCACGGCGCACCTCCTTGTCGTGAACCGGGAAGGGGGACATTCCGGTAGGGACTGCTTGCGAACATAGCATCCGCGTTCTTCGCAGAATTCGCAGATTCGCAGCTCCGGGATGTAGGGATTCCGCAGATTGGAGAGGTGGCCGTGCCCATTCGTACCGGGCACTGTCGATCACGTCAGCACTGACAAGGATCGTCCGCACCCCGCGAGGAGTCCCGTGATCGAGCACCACGTCCGTGTCCACGCCAGCGCCGACCGGCTTCCGCGCGAGGACCAGCTCGCCTGGAAGCTGGCCGCGGTGGCCACCGGCCCCGAGGAATCGGACCCCGACAGCGCCGCCATGGTCGTCAACCGGGTGATCGACAACGCCTCGGTCGCCGTCGCCTCCCTGCTGCGCCGCCCCGTCGCCGTCGCCCGCGCCCAGGCCACCGGCCACCGCGCCACTACCCCCGGCGCCTCGGTCTTCGGCACGCCCGTCCGGGTCACCCCCGAGTGGGCCGCCTGGGCGAACGGCACGGCGGTCCGCGAGCTGGACTTCCACGACACCTACCTCGCCGCCGACTACTCCCACCCCGGCGACAACATCCCGCCCCTGCTCGCCGTCGCCCAGCACACCGGCCGACCCGGCGCCGACCTGCTGCGCGGAGTGATCGCCGCGTACGAGATCCACGTCGCGCTGGTCAAGGGCATCTGCCTGCACGAGCACCGTATCGACCACGTGGCCCACCTCAGCGCCGCGACCGCGGGCGGCCTTGGGGCGATGCTGCGGCTGCCGACCGAGACGGTGTACCAGGCGATCCAGCAGGCCGTGCACACCACCACCGCCACCCGCCAGTCCCGCAAGGGCGAGATCTCCAGCTGGAAGGCGTACGCCCCCGCCTTCGCCGGCAAGGCAGCCATCGAGGCCGTCGACCGGGCGATGCGTGGCGAGACGTCCCCGTCACCGATCTACGAGGGCGAGGACGGCTTCCTCGCCTGGATGCTGAACGGCCCGGATTCCGACTACACCGTCCTGCTCCCGGAGCCGGCCGAGCCGCGCCGCGCGATCCTCGACACCTACACCAAGGAGCATTCCGCCGAGTACCAGGCCCAGGCGATCATCGACCTGGCCCGGCGCCTGCGGGAGAAGACCGGCCCCCTGGACCGCGTGCGCTCCGTCGTCCTGCACACCAGCCACCACACCCACCACGTGATCGGCTCGGGTGCGAACGATCCGCAGAAGTACGACCCCTCGGCCAGCCGCGAGACCCTCGACCACTCGGTGCCGTACATCCTCGCCGTCGCGCTGGAGGACGGGATCTGGCACCACGAGCGCTCCTACGCTCCCGAGCGCGCCGCCCGCCCGGAGACGGTCGAACTGTGGCGGAAGATCACGACGGTCGAGAACCCGGAGTGGACCCGCCGCTACCACGACCCCGACCCGGACCGGCGGGCCTTCGGCGGGCGCGCGGTCATCACCCTCGACGACGGTTCGGTGATCGAAGACGAACTGGCCGTCGCCGACGCCCACCCGGCCGGCGCCCGCCCCTTCGACCGCGCCGGATACGTCGGCAAGTTCCGCACGCTCGCCGAGGGCGTCGTCACCGAGTCCGCGCAGGAGGCGTTCCTGGACACCGCCGCCCGCCTCGCCGAGCTGACGGCGGCCGACCTGGGCGGTCTGTTCCCGGCTGTCGACACCGACGCGGTCGCCGCCTACGACGCGAGCCTGCCGAAGGGCTTGTTCTGATGTTGCTGCACACGCGGACCACGCCCGCCGAGCGCCGCCGGACCTTCCGCGAGCAACTCGCCTCGGGACGCCTGCTGCGTATCCCCGGCGCGATCAACCCGCTGTCCGCCCGGCTGATCCAGGACACCGGCTTCGACGCCGTCTACCTGTCGGGCGCGGTGCTCGCCGCGGATCTGGGCCTGCCCGACATCGGCCTGACCACCTCCACCGAGATCGCGGCCCGCGCCCAGCAGACGACCCGAGTCACCGACCTGCCCGTCCTCATCGACGCCGACACCGGCTTCGGCGAACCGATGAACGCGGCGCGCACCGTCCAGCTCATGGAGGACGCCGGACTGGCGGGGCTGCACCTGGAGGATCAGGTCAACCCCAAGCGCTGCGGCCACCTCGACGGCAAGGCCGTCACTCCCCGTGAGGAGATGGTCCGGCGCGTCCGGGCCGCCGTCGACGCCCGCCGGGACCCGGACTTCGTGCTCATGGCCCGCACGGATGCCCGTTCCGTGGAGAGACTGGAGGCGGCGATCGACCGCGCCAAGGCGTATGTCGACGCCGGCGCGGACGCGATCTTCCCCGAAGCGCTCGCGGACGTCGCCGAGTACGAGGCGTTCCGCGAGGCCATCGATGTTCCGCTGCTCGCCAATCTCACCGAGTTCGGCAAGACCCCCCTCCTCGACACCGCCACCCTGGAGAACCTCGGCTACAACATCGCCCTCTACCCGGTGACGCTGCTGCGCATCGCCATGGGCGCGATCGAGGACGGCCTGCGCACGATCGCCGCCGAGGGCACACAGGAGTCCCTGCTGCCGCGGATGCAAACCCGCTCCCGCCTGTACGAACTCCTCGGCTACGAGGAGTACTCGGCCTTCGACGGGACCGTCTTCGACTTCACCCTCCCGCCCGGAAACTGATCCGGCACCTGACCCACGAAGGCAGGCAACCCATGACCACCACCGCACCCGGGATCCACCGCGGCCTGGCCGGCGTAGTCGTCGACACCACCGAGATCTCCACCGTCATCCAGGAGACCAACTCCCTCACCTACCGCGGCTACCCGGTTCAGGACCTCGCCGCCCGCCGCTCATTCGAAGAGGTCGCCTACCTGCTCTGGCACGGCGAACTCCCCGATGAGGGGCAGCTCCGCGACTTCCAGGCCCGTGAACGCGCCCTGCGCCCCCTCGACCGCACCACACTGGAGCTGCTCACCCGGCTGCCCGAGACCTGCCACCCCATGGACGTCCTGCGCACCGCCGTCAGCTTCTTCGGCGCCGAGGACCCCACCGAGGACGACGGCAGTCTCGCCGCCAACCGCGCCAAGTCCCTCACCCTGCTGGCGAAGCTGCCCACCGTCGTGGCGGCTGACCAGCGCCGCCGCCGGGGCCTGGCCCCGATCCAGCCCGACCCATCCCTCGGGTACGCGGAGAACTTCTTCCACATGTGCTTCGGCAGAGTGCCCGACCCGGACGTCGTCCGCTGCTTCGAGATCTCCCTCACGCTGTACGCAGAACACAGCTTCAACGCCTCGACGTTCACCGCCCGCGTGGTCACCTCCACCCTCTCCGACCTCTACAGCGCGGTCACCGCCGCCATCGGCGCGCTCAAGGGCCCGCTGCACGGCGGCGCCAACGAGGCCGTGATGCACATGCTGCTGGAGATCGGCGACCCGCAGCGCGCCGAGAAGTGGCTGGACCATGCACTGGCGTCCAAGCGGAAGATCATGGGTTTCGGGCACCGCGTCTACAAGCACGGTGACTCCCGGGTCCCGATCATGCAGGAAGCACTCGACCGGCTGGTGGCGCGGGCCGCCGACCCCGAGGTGACCCGGCTCGCCGTCCTGCACGCCTCCCTGCGGCACGCCATGATCAACCGCAAGGGGATTCACCCCAACCTGGACTACCCGGCCGGACTCGCCTACCACCTCATGGGCTTCGACATCCCCGCCTTCACCCCGATCTTCGTGATGAGCCGTATCACCGGATGGACCGCCCACATCACCGAGCAACTGGCTCACAACGCCCTGATCCGCCCGCTGGCCTCCTACGACGGTCCGGGCCAGCGGGCCGTGCCGGGCGCAGCGTAGTTCAGCACAGGCAGTGCCGCCGCCTCGTCCACGGCGACCAGGTTGGCCAGCGTCTGGCTGGCCACCTGCCCCAGACTGTCGCCCGTCACCAGCGCCTGCGCACCGGTGCGGGCGGCCAGCGCTGAGGCGGTACGCACCATCAGCCGCCGTTGGGCGACGACCTGGAGCCGTCCGGCCCCGGCCACGGCGAGCTGCTTCTGCGCCTTGCCGAGCGCGATGACGTGCAGTCGGCCGGGTGGCTGGTAGCGGTTCAGCTCCCGCGCCAGGGCGTACGCCTTGTACACGGACGACGGGTTGGTGTACGGAGCCCCGTTGAAGTGCACGAAGTCGCAGGCCAGCCCGCGCCTCATGGCCCGGTGGGCGGCGACGGGGGAGTCGTAACCGCCGGACAGCAGGACCAGGGCCCGGCCGCTGGAGCCTACGGGGAGCCCGGTCAGACCGGGGAGGCGTTCGCGGGACAGGTAGGTCTCCTTGCGGTCGATCTCCACCGCCAGCGTGACGTCCGGCCGGGCCAGGTCCACGCGCAGCCCCGGGAACCGTGCCAGGATCCGGGCGCCGATGTACGCGTCCAGCCGGGACGAGGTCAGCGGGAACTGCTTGTCCCGCCGCTTGGTCCGCACAGCGAACGTGACGCCGCTCCGGGTGCCGTGCAACGCTTCGAGGGCCGCCGAGGTGATGGCGTCCAGTTCACTGGGCACCCGCACGGCCGGCTCCACCGAAGTGAAGCCGACGACCCTGCGGGCCCGCTCCAGCAGGGCCTCCTGGGGCACCTGCCCGCCCAGTACGGTCACGTTCTGGGCGGTCTTGATCCACGTGGAGCCGCCGATCCCGCGCAGCGCGAGACGCAGGTTGTCATGCAGTCGCTCGGTGAAGAGGTGCCGGTTGCGGCCCTTGAGGAAGATTTCGCCGTGCTTGAGCAGCACGCACGGGCCGTGCGGGACGGACGCCGTACGGGGAGCGGGCACGCTGGGTTTGCCGGACATGTCAGCCTCTCAGAAGTCCCAGTCGTCGTCGGCGGTGTCCTCCGCCTTGCCCATGACGTACGACGATCCGGAGCCGGAGAAGAAGTCGTGGTTCTCGTCCGCGCCCGGTGACAGCGCCGCCAGGATCTCCGGGTTGACCTCGGTCTCGTCCGCGCCGAAGCGGGCCGGGTAGCCGAGGTTCATCAGTGCCTTGTTGGCGTTGTACCGGACGAAGACGGCCACGTCGTCCATCAGCCCGAGCGGCTCGTAGAGTTCGCCCGAGTACTGGAGTTCCAGCTGGTACAGCTCCTCCAGCAGGTCGTATGTGAACGTCCGCATCTCCTCCTGCCCGGCCGCGTCGAGCTTCTCCAGACCGCGCTGGTACTTGTAGCCGGAGTAGTAGCCGTGTACCGCCTTGTCGCGCAGGATCAGGCGGATCATGTCGGCGGTGTTGGTGAGCAGGGCGTGGGTGGAGAAGTGCAGCGGGAGGTAGAAGCCGGCGTACAGGAGCAGTGACGACAGGAGGGTGGAGGCGACCTTCCGCTTGAGCGGGTTGTCGCCGTAGTAGTACCCCAGGACCGTCTTGCAGCGCTGCTGGAGGACGTCGTTGTCCACGGCCCAGCGGTAGGCGTCGTCGATCTCGGGCGTATTGGAGAGGGTGGAGAACACGGAGGAGTAGCTGCGGGCGTGCACGGCCTGCATGAAGGCGATGTTCGTGTAGACGGCCTCCTCGTGCTCGGTGCGCGCGTCCTGGATCTGCACGATCTCGCCGACCGTGGCCTGGACTGTGTCGAGCATGGTCAGGCCGGTGAACACCCGCATCGTCAGGGTGCGTTCCTCGGCGGTGAGCCGCTGCTGCCAGGCGTTCACGTCGTTGGACAGCGGGACCTTCTCGGGCAGCCAGAAGTTGGCGGTGAGACGGTTCCAGACCTCCAGGTCCTTCTCGTCGGTGACGCGGTTCCAGTTGACCGGGCGGAGCCGGGCGGCCGGGTCGTGGCGGTAGGAGGGAGGGGTGACCGAGGTCTCGGTCACGGGGGTGGTGGTCATCGCTGATGCCTCGGAGATCGCGTACGGGAGGTGGTCACAGGGTGCAGGACAGGCAGTTCTCGATCTCGGTGCCCTTCAGGGCCTCCTGGCGCAGCCGGATGTAGTACAGCGTCTTGATGCCCTTGCGCCAGGCGTGGATCTGCGCCTTGTTCAGGTCGCGGGTGGTGGCCGTGTCCCTGAAGAACAGCGTGCAGCTCAGGCCCTGATCGACGTGCTGGGTGGCCGCCGCGTACGTGTCGATGATCTTCTCGTAGCCGATCTCGTACGCGTCCTGGAAGAACTCCAGGTTGTCGTTGTCCATGCCCGGCGCCGGGTAGTAGACGCGGCCGAGCTTGCCCTCCTTGCGGATCTCCACCTTGGAGGCGATGGGGTGGATGGAGGCGGTGGAGTCGTTGATGTAGCTGATCGAACCGGTGGGCGGCACTGCCTGGAGGTACTGGTTGTAGATGCCGTGCTCCTGGACCGAACGCTTCAGCTCACGCCAGTCCTCCTGGGTGGGCAGCACGATCCCGGCATCGGCGAACAGGGCACGCACCCGCTCGGTGGCCGGCTCCCACACCTGCTCGGTGTACTTGTCGAAGTACGACCCGTCGGCGTACGCCGTCCTCTCGAAGCCATCGAAGGCCGTGCCGCGCTCCATCGCGATCCGGTTCGAGGCACGCAGCGCGTGGAAGGCGACCGCGTAGAAGTACATGTTCGTGAAGTCGACACCCTCCTCGCTGCCGTAGTGCACATGCTGCGAGGCGAGATACCCGTGCAGGTTCATCTGGCCGAGGCCGATGGAGTGCGACAGGTCATTGCCGCGTGCCACGGACGGCACCGCGTCGATGTGGGATTGGTCGGACACGGATGTCAGACCGCGCACCGCCGTCTCGACCGTCACGCCGAGGTCGGGGGAGGCCATCGCGGCGGCGATGTTCAGCGAGCCCAGGTTGCAAAAGATGTCCCGGCCGACCGTCTCGTAGCCGAGCGAGGCGTCGTACGTGCTGGGGGTGTTGACCTGGAGGATCTCCGAGCACAGGTTGGACATGTTGATCCAGCCCGGGATCGGGTTGGACCGGTTCACCGTGTCTTCGAACAGCAAGTAGGGGTAGCCGGACTCGAACTGCAGCTCCGCGATCGTCTTGAAGAACTCGCGGGCGCTGAGCGTCGTCTTGCGGATGCGCGGGTTGGCGACCATCTCCTCGTAGTGCTCGCTGACCGACAGGTCGGCGAGCGGCTTGCCGTACTCGCGCTCGACGTCGTAAGGCGAGAACAGGTGCATGTCCTCGTTGCGCTTGGCCAGTTCGAACGTGATGTCGGGGACGACGACGCCGAGAGAGAGGGTCTTGATGCGGATCTTCTCGTCCGCGTTCTCCCGCTTGGTGTCCAGGAACCGCATGATGTCCGGGTGGTGCGCGTGCAGATACACCGCGCCTGCGCCCTGGCGGGCGCCGAGCTGGTTGGCGTAGGAGAAGGAGTCCTCCAGGAGCTTCATGACCGGGACGACGCCGGACGACTGGTTCTCGATCTTCTTGATCGGGGCGCCCTGTTCCCGCAGGTTGGTCAGCAGCAGTGCCACGCCGCCGCCCCGCTTGGACAGCTGGAGCGCGGAGTTGATACCGCGTCCGATGGACTCCAGGTTGTCTTCGACGCGCAGCAGGAAGCAGGAGACCAGCTCGCCGCGCTGCGCCTTGCCCGCGTTGAGGAAGGTGGGGGTGGCGGGCTGGAAGCGGCCGGTCATCATCTCGTCGACCAGGCGGGAGGCGAGGGTCTCGTCGCCGGCACCCAGGAACAGGGCGGTGGCGACGACCCGGTCCTCGTAGCGCTCCAGGTAGCGGGAGCCGTCGAAGGTCTTGAGCGTGTACGAGGTGTAGTACTTGAACGCGCCGAGGAACGTGCGGAAGCGGTGCTCGTGCGCGTACGCCTGCCGGTACAGGTCCTCCAGGAACTCCCACCGGTAGCGCCGGATCGGCGCATCCTCGTAATAGTCGTGTCCGACGAGGTAGTCGATCTTCTCCTTCAGCGATCCGAACTCCATCGTGTTGGGGTTCACGTGCTGGAGGAAGTACTGCCGCACGGCCTCTCGGTCCTTGTCGAACTGGATGCGGCCGTCGCAGTCGTACATGTTCAGCATGGCGTTGAGCGCGTGGTAGTCCTTGCGCGTGCCGACCGATTCGCGCGGGGCCGCGGGGACCGTGATCGCCGTGGTGACGGTGTTCATGCTGCCTGTCGCTCCGTCGTCCGCCTGGTCGACGAGTGTCGTGTCCAAAATTCCTGCAGCCCTTCCCTCACGGCGCGGACATCGCGGTCCGTGCCCAGCAGTTCGAATCGGTACAGCTCCGGGACCTGGCACTTCGCCGAGATCACCCGGCCGGCCAGGCAGTAGTCGGCGCCGAAGTTGGTGTTGCCGGAGGCGATGACCCCCCGCAGCAGCATCCGGTTGGCCTCGATGTTCAGAAAGCGGATCACCTGTTTGGGGACCGCGCCGGCGCGGGCGCCGCCGCCGTACGTCGGCGTGATCAGCACATACGGCTCGGTCACCGGCGGCATGCCCTCACGGCGTGGGTGCAGGGGGATGCGCGTGGCAGGCAGGTCCAGCTTCTCCACGAAGCGCCTGGTGTTCTCCGAGACGCTGGAGAAATACACGAGACCGCTCATCGGTCGCCGTCTCCTCTCGCTCGTTCCCGTCTTCGCCCAAGGACCGGGAGGGGAGGAGCGGCGCGGCAGGTGCGGCGAGGTACGGGGCGGCGGAGAACCGATACGCCTCACCCACGACCGTGCGTCTGCCACCTGGCCCTCCCTCGGGGCCTCGGAGCGCGCACACCGCTGTCCGGCGTACGCACCGGTGGCAGGTCTTCGGACTCGCGGGCGTGTCTCGTGTCGTACGAGACCCCTACTGGCCGTCGCTTCCCAGGCCCGGTACACCGGGCCCAGTGCGTATGACGGCGGTCGTTCCCGCTCACCGCTGCGGGGCAGTCCCGGTCTTGCACCGGGTTCCCTCTTGCGACGCCGAACACAGCTGCCCGGCGAACCACCAGCACCGCCAACACTACATCTAGAACACGGCGGGTGCATGCATCCCAGATGTTGTGTCGCACGTAAAAGTTAGGTATACCTAAGTCGGGCTGCGGTCGGACGAGTGCCGGCCCCTGGGAGTGCGTCCTGCCCCGGTGATGGCGCGTGCCTGTTGTGCTCGTCGGCGTATCTCCGTGACCAGTTCCGGCCGGGGACGCGAGGGGTCGGAAGGGGGCGACGTGATCTCCTGCGGCTCGGGTGACGCGTCGGCGTCGAGCGTCTCGGCCACGGAGTCCAGGAACTCGCCGAGGTCGGCCAGCGTGTCACGTAGCGTCCGCATCTTGGCGGTCTGGCTGCCGAGTTGTCTGCGCATGGCCAGCAGGCTCTCGAACTGCTTCTCGGACATGGCGATCACGGGCCTGCCGTCCACGACGACCTCTCGCGGTTTGCCGCGCACCATTGGCCCCCTTCTTGCCTTGGTTTTGGCGGTGCTGTGGGACGGGCCGGGACGCTTGTGGCGTCCCGGGCCACTGGGTTCCTCGGTCAGGAGGTGGGTAGCTCACTCCGGACGGTGCGGGCGGCGGCGACCAGGTTCTCCAGGGAGGCGCGGGTCTTCAGGCCGCAGTCGGGGTTGACCCACAGCCGTTCGGCGGGGATGGCCTTCAGTCCGGTGCGCAGCAGGTCCGCGGCCTCGTCGGTGCTCGGGGCACGCGGGGAGTGGATGTCGTACACGCCGGGGCCGGCTTCGCGCGGGTAGCCGTGGGCGGCCAGTTCGCGGGCGACCTGCATGTGGGAGCGGGCGGCCTCCAGGCTGATGACGTCGGCGTCGAGGTCGTCGATGGCCTGGGCGATGTCGCCGAACTCGGCGTAGCACATGTGGGTGTGGATCTGGGTGTCCGGACGTACCCCGCCGGTGGTGAGCCGGAACGCCTCGGTCGCCCAGTCGAGATAGGCGGCGCGGCCGGCGGTCCGCAGGGGCAGTGTCTCGCGCAGGGCGGGTTCGTCGACCTGGATGACGGAGGTGCCGGCGGCCTCCAGGTCGCCGACCTCGTCGCGCAGGGCGAGGGCGACCTGCCGTGCGGTGTCGCCCAGGGGCTGGTCGTCGCGGACGAAGGACCAGGCGAGCATGGTGACCGGCCCGGTGAGCATGCCCTTGACCGGAAGGGCCGTGAGGGACTGCGCGTACGCCGTCCAGCGCACCGTCATCGGCTCGGGACGCGAGATGTCGCCGGCGAGGATCGGCGGGCGGACGTAACGGGTGCCGTAGGACTGGACCCAGCCGTGTTGGGTGGCGAGGTAGCCGGTGAGCTGTTCGGCGAAGTACTGGACCATGTCGTTGCGTTCGGGTTCGCCGTGCACCAGGACGTCGATGCCGGTCTTCTCCTGGAAGGAGATGACCTCCTAGGATCTTCACCGGCCCGCCGCCGGACAGGCCCCAGGCAGGCGCAGGGCCCTCGGCGTGGACCGGTTCGCGCTCGACGATGTGCGGAACCATCGTGAGGCCCACCCGTCACGCGTACGGCTCCGAGGTCCCCACCTCGGTATGGAGACCCTGCGCTGCTCCGAGAACTGGGCTGCGCCGTTCGTGATCGTCGGCGCGCTCGTGCTCCTGGTGTGGATCGCGGTCAGGGCTGGTGACTTCGACCCACTCCTGGGTCGTCCGTTCGACGTGGGCCTGGTACGAGGGCGATCCTCCAGCGCCGGGCCTTCTCTGGAGCTGAACGCATGTGCTCCGGGAGTAACATCGGGGTTGTCCTTACGGAGGTCGGCGGACACCAACAAGGACAACCCGGAGCGTCAGGTGCGGCTCAGCTTCCTGGGGTGACCGAGCCGATCAAGATCGTCCTGGGTGTTGCCGCCCATTGTCCGTAGCTTCTATGGAGCCGGTGTCGATGCCGCAGGGGACAGTGACGATCGCTCGTCGAGTTCCGCGCAGTCGGATGCGTCCGTACGCCGGGCCTCCTACGACACGCGAATCTGCTGAGATCGGGATTCTGTTGATCACGCCGTCCACCTCGTCGTTGGAATGCGGTGAGGGCCGTGCGTGCGGATATGCGGCAGCGCGGTGGCTTTAAGATGGCGACTGCCTCGGCCGTACGAGACTCGCTTGGCCGCCTGTCTCGGACGGCCGAGTGCTTTTTGGGCTCAGCGCAGCAGGGCCCGAGAATTCGCGGGAAGGGCGTTCCCCAGGTTCGATACGATGGATCTGGCTTGCAGACCTGACCTGTCACCGTGCGATATGCCCACGTGTGACTCGAGTGATCGCGTCGGCTGCAGCCTCCCGACTTGGGCCCGCCGCGACACCGTCATCGGCGCCGTACGTACGAAATGGAGCATCCAAGGATGGCTCGACACCTGATCACCAGCGCGCTTCCCTACATCAACGGGATCAAGCACCTGGGCAACATGGTCGGGTCGATGCTTCCGGCGGATGTGTACTCCCGGTACCTCCGCCAGCGCGGTCACGACGTCCTCTACATCTGCGCCACCGACGAGCACGGCACGCCGGCGGAGCTGGCCGCCAAGGAGTCCGGGCTGACGGTCGCCGAGTTCTGCGCGCAGGCGCACGATGCGCAGAAGGCGGTGTACGACGGGTTCGAGCTGGGGTTCGACTTCTTCGGGCGCAGCTCGTCGCAGCAGAACGTCGAGATCACTCAGCACTTCGCGCGCAAGCTGAACGACAACGGCTTCGTCGAGGAGCGCGCGATCCGCCAGGTGTACTCGCCTGCTGACGGTCGCTTCCTTCCGGACCGGTACGTCGAGGGCACCTGCCCGCACTGCGGCTACGACAAGGCCCGCGGCGACCAGTGCGAGAACTGCACCCGCGTCCTCGATCCGACCGACCTGATCAACCCGCGCTCGGCGATCAGCGGTTCCACGGAGCTGGAGGTCCGCGAGACCAAGCACCTCTTCCTGCTGCAGTCCAAGCTTCAGCACGAGGTCGAAGCATGGATCGACGCGGTCAGCGAGGAGTGGCCGCACCTGTCCACGGCCATCGCTCGCAAGTGGTTGACCGAGGGCCTGCACGACCGTGCGATCACCCGCGACCTGGACTGGGGTGTCCCGGTCCCGGCCGACACCTGGCCGGAGCTCGCGGCCGACGGCAAGGTCTTCTACGTCTGGTTCGATGCCCCGATCGAGTACATCGGCGCGACGAAGGAGTGGGCGGACGCCGCCGCGGACGGCGAGAGTCGCGACTGGAAGTCGTGGTGGTACGAGGCCGATGACACCGTCCGCTACACCCAGTTCATGGCCAAGGACAACGTCCCCTTCCACACGGTGATGTTCCCGGCCACCGAGCTCGGCGTGCGCGAACCGTGGAAGAAGGTCGACCTCGTCAAGGGCTTCAACTGGCTGACCTACTACGGCGGCAAGTTCTCGACCTCCCAGAAGCGAGGCGTCTTCACGGACGCCGCCCTGGAGATCCTGCCCGCCGACTACTGGCGCTACTTCCTGATCGCCAACGCCCCCGAGTCCGACGACTCGTCCTTCACCTGGGAGCACTTCACCGCCACGGTCAACAAGGACCTGGCCGACACCCTCGGCAACTTCGTCAACCGCGTGCTGTCCTTCTCCCGGAAGCGGTTCGGCGACGAGGTCCCGGCGGGCGCCACCGCCGGCGCGGCAGAGGTCAAGCTGGGCGAGGAGATCGCACGGCTGCTCGCCGAGTACGAGGAGCAGATGGAGGTCCTCCAGTTCCGCAAGGCCGCGGCCGCGCTGCGCGCCCTGTGGTCCGCGGGCAACTCCTACCTGGAAGAGAAGGCCCCCTGGTTGGAGATCAAGACCGACCCGGACGGCGCCGCGCTGACCCTGCGTACGGCGATGAACCTGATCCACCTGTACGCGGTCGTCTCCGAGCCGTTCATTCCGGCTACGGCCGCTGCCATGCGCGGCGCCTTCGCGCTGGAGGGTGACACGGCGACCTGGGTGACCGCAGAGCAGGCCAAGGCCCTGGACGCGGTTCCGGTCGGCACGGCGTTCACCGTCCCGCCGGTGCTCTTCGCGAAGATCACGGAGGAGGACCTGGAGTCCTACCGTGAACGCTTCGGCGGTGCTGAGACCGCCTGACCGTCTTTCTCGCACCCGTACCGCCCGCGTCCTCATCGGGCGGTGCGGGCAGATTCCCCCACCGTGCCCGATGAGGACGGTCGTGCGGTGTGGTCCGGCGCAGACTTCAGCCCACAGGCGCACGTAGCGGGCTTGGACGTCCTCGGACGACTCGCCACCTGGTGTGCGGAGTTGGTGGACGGGAGACCTTTTCGGGCGTCGTCGGCCACACGCTTCACGACCTCGTGCAGTCCCAGGTGTTCCTGACCTTCGCGGACGTGTTGGACCCGCACAGGCGGGCGGTGATCCGATTGACCCTGACCGCCACGGCGGCCCAGTACGACGAAGTCCTGGAAGAGTTCCAGGACTTCGTGCCCACGGTACGCCCGGACACCGGCACGGGAGCGGACACGGGCCCCGGAGCAGGGACGGGGGCCTGACCATGGGCATCCTGGACAGCTACCTCGGCACTCGGCACCCGGACGCGGGGATGCCGGCCCGTACGGCTCAGGAGGTCCGCTCGGCGCTGCTCGCGCTCAACGGTCCGGGCGTCCTCTTCGTCGTACGCAACGGCACCGGGAAGAAGGGGGACCTGGTCGCCGAGTGCCGGCTCCCTCAGCTGCGCGTACGGCTCAGGACCCGGATGCGCCTGGACGCGGCCAAGCGCGAGGTACGGGCGCTCGACGAGCAGTGGGAAGTCTCGCTGAGCGATCACACCCGCGGTCAGCACTCCCGCGGTCCCGCGAACGCGGTGTACCGGGTGTGGGAGAAACAGAAGGGGCCGGACGGCCGCGAGCGCCGGGTCGAGACCTTCCGCTTCGAGACCCGGGAGATGAAGGACCCCCTGCGCCACGTCGTCCTTGACGCGGGCTGGACCTGGCGCGGAAAGCTGTTCCGGCTCTGACCGATGCACGTAGCCTTCCGCCCGGCATCCGTTTGCGACCCCCTCCAGGCGCCCCGAGGCACTACGGGTGCACCGGGAACCGCGACACGACGCCGGCGCAAGGCGCCCGGATGTCCTTCAGCAGCCTCGGGCAGAGCTCGCCGTACGTATGGCGCGTGCAGCACCGCGTTCAGGGCCGCGACGAAGAGGCGGGCGAAGTGGCGTACGGTCGCGGTCCGTTCGGCGTCCGGGTCCTACTCGAAGCGGCCGCCCACCGGACCCGCGGGAGCGCGCTCACAAGGACGGAGCCGACCGCCCGATCCAGTCGTACGCCGCCTGCGCCGTGAACTCCGCCTGCCCGCCCGGGAAGATCAGCCCGGCCGTGCGGAACGCCTCGTCGGTGGCCGTCTCTGCCACATAGGGAACGGCGATGCAGCGCATCCCCGCGGCATGCGCCGCCGCCGCTCCGGGTGGAGCGTCCTCCAGCACGACACAGTCGGCCGGGTCCGCGCCCAGCCGGCGGGCCGCCTCCAGGAAGACATCGGGCCGCGGTTTGCCGTGCGCGACCTCCTCGGCCGACACGAGCGTGGTGAGGAACGCGTCGAGCCCGGTGCCGGCGAGCACCGCCTCGATGGCCGCGCGGGAGGAGCCCGACGCCACCGCCATCGGCACGCCCGCCGCGTGCAGCAACTCCACGAACTTCCGCATCTCCGGGTAGACCTCGGTCCCGGCACGGGCCAGCTCCAGATAGGTCCGGTTCTTGCCGGCCAGCAGATCCTCGATCGGGGCGTCGAGCCCGTACTCCTCGCTCAGCCGCTCCAGCGTCTCGCGGGTGCCGATGCCGATGAAGCGCGTGTGGTGCTCCCAGCTGAAATCGGTGACGCCGTAGCCGGCGAGGACCTGACGCCCCGCTTCGTAGTAGTTCGGCTCGCTGTCCACGAGCGTCCCGTCGAGATCGAAGATGACCGAAGGATAGGCAGTGCTCATGCCCTCCAGGATGCCAACCGGGCCCCGGGGCCGTGGTCACCGCGCCGCGCGTGTGCCCCTGCCGACCGACTCCACCAGCGGCAGCATCCGGTGCGGGACGCGCTCGCGCAGTGCCATCTCCGTCCGGGTACGGACCACGCCCGGCAGATTGATCAGGCGCTGGATCACGTCCTCCAGATGGCCGTTGTCGCGGGCGACCACCCTGGTCAGCAGATCCCCGCCGCCGGTGATCGAGAACGCCTCGACGATCTCCGGCACCTCCGCCAGTTCGTCGCCCACCTCGTCCAGATGCCCCTGCGTGACCTCGATGTGGACGAACGCGAGCACCGGATGACCGAGCGCGGCCGGGGACAGCACCGGGCCGGTGCCGGTGATCACGCCGTCGCGCTCCAGCCGGTCGATCCTCGCCTGGAGCGTGCCCCGCGCGATGCCGAGGATGCGCGCGTACTCCCGCACGCTGGTGCGCGGCTGCTCGATCAGCAGCCTCAGGATGCGGGTGTCGAGCTCGTCCACCGCCATGGCCCGTCGGCCTCCTCGCAGCCGGTTGATCCCGTCGACGACTGTACCAATGGCCCAGTGAGCCGCCGCTGCGACGGACATCCGTGCACACATGAGGCGTGAGGCCCCCGTCGCCCCTCGGGTGGTGGTGGGATCAGGTCTCCTCCTCCATGCGGATCGCGGCCCTGAGGTCGTCGTGGGCCTTGCCGGGCCCGCCCTCCCGGGCTTCGAGCATGGCCGCGGCGATGGCATCCAGCTTGCGCTGGATCGCCCGTTCGGAGCGAAGCTCCGAGTTCTTCAGCAGGGCGAGGAGGAGCAGCGTCACCGCGGTCATGCAGTCCCCGGCGAGCACCTGCCACTTCAGGTCCAGCCCGACGAAATGCACGGAGACGGCCCCGGCGACCAGCAGCAGGCAGAGCCCGAAGAACGCCGGTGAGCTGGTGAAGCGCGAGGTTCCCTCCGCGAATCGTTCGAAGTGCCCTCGCCCGTCGCCACCGCGGTCCGCGGGGTGCTGAATGGCCATCGTCCGTGCCGCCTTCCTTGCCGCCGTCATCACTCGGCCCAGCATGGCCGAGGCACTCAGCACAGCATGGCCGAGGGGTGCCGCAACCCGTTGGGTTGGTTTCCCCACGGCGCGGGTTACTCGTCGTCCGGTGCGGGTTACTCGTCATCCATGTCCGACGACGACCCCCGTGCCGCACGGGACGAGACAGAGCTGGAGCGGGCGGACCGCAATTTCGCCGAACTCCTCCAGGAGCTGCGCGTCATCCAGACGGGCGTGCAGATCCTCTTCGCCTTCCTGCTGACGCTCGCGTTCCAAGCGCGCTTCCCGACCCTCGACTCGTTCCAGCGCGGCACCTACGTGACGACGCTGATGCTCGCCGTGATCGCCGCAGCTCTGTTCACGGCCCCGGCGGCCGTGCACCGCGGCCTCTTCCGCAAGGGCGCCAAGAAGGAGATCGTCGCCGTCTCCTCCCGTCTCTCCGGGATCGGCATGGCGGTGCTCTCGCTGGCCCTGACCTCCGCCGTCCTGCTGGTCGTCGACGTCGTCCACGGCACACCCGAGGGGATCGTCGCCGGCGCGGCGACCCTGCTCGTCTGCGCCGGGCTGTGGGGTTTCCTGCCCTGGATCATGGACCGGCACATCACCGGGGACGACGAGTCCTCGTCGGAGCCGGACACCAGGCCGACGTCGAGGCCGGCCCCCGGCGGCGGGCGCTGACCCGGACCCGAGCCGCGGGCACTGACCCCGCCCGGGGTGGTCCGTTGGTCCTGCCGGCCGGTCTCACTCCGACTCAGAGCTGTACCAACGGCTCACCTCCACGGGGCCGCCTTGAGCCAGTGGGGCACGAGATGGTCTCATTGAGGTGTCGATGGCGCTGCGGATTCCGCGGCGCCTTTTTCATGCCAGGACGTCGAGGGGCGAGAAGCAGTGCTGAAGAGGGTGTTCGTGGCTCCGGATCCGGGGCTGCTGCGGCTGCGCAGCGCCACGCGGTCCGTCCTCGGCGTCGGCCTGGCCGTGGTCGTGTGCGCGCTGACGGGCCACGCGCTCACCGCGGTCATCACCGGCGGGCTCGCCGCGCTCCTGGCCCTCTTCACGGTCGTCGACCCCACGGTTCGCGGCCAGGCCGCCACCACCGCGCTGCTGCCCGCGGTGGGCTTCCCCGTGCTGGCCCTCGCGGCCGTGCTGCACGACACCCCGGGGGCGCGCGACGTGGCCTTCGTCGCCGTCGCCGGCGCGGCCGTGTACGCGCGCCGCTGGGGGCCTCGCGGGCACGCACTTGGGGTCTTCGCCTTCATGACGTTCTTCGTGACCCAGTTCCTGCGCACGGTTCCGGCGCAGCTGCCCGAGCTGTACTCCGCCGTCGTGCTCGGCATCCTCGCCTCCTCGGTGGTCCGCTTCGGCGTCTGGTGCTTCGAGCGCCGGCTGCCCCCGTCCCCGGTTCCTTCGCTGCCCGCCGGCTCGGGACTCGCCCGGACGACGACCCGCCAGGCGATCCAGGTGACCGCCGCCGGTGCCTTCGCCCTCGCCGCCGGCCAGCTGCTCTCGCACGAGCGCTGGTACTGGGCCGTCGGCGCGGCCTGGTGGATCTTCGTCAACACCAACGCGCGCGGCGAGACCCTCGTCCGCGGCTTCCGCCGGGTCCTCGGCACGATGACGGGCATCGCCGCCGGGCTGCTCGTCGCCCTGCCCGTGCAGGGCGCGACGGGCCCGACCGCCGCCCTCGTCATGCTGTGCGTCTTCGCGATCTTCTTCACCGCCCCCGTCTCGTACAGCTGGATGATGTTCGCCGTGACGCTGATGGTCTCGCTGCTGTACGGGCTGCTCGGCGCGCTGGGACCGGCTCTGCTCGCCCTGCGCCTCGCGGAGACCGCCGTCGGCGCCGTCGGCGCGGCGCTGGCGGTGACGCTCGTGCTGCCCGTCACGACGCACGCGGCGACCAACGCCTGGATCCGGCTGGCCGTGCGCTCGGTGCACGAGTGCACCACGGTGGCGATGCGCAGGCTGGCCGGGGACGAGGACGCCGACCCGGCACCGCACGCCGCCGAACTGGAGCCGCTTCTCGCGCGGGTACGGATGTCCCTCGCGCCCCTCGTGCACCCGCTGAGCCCGCTGCGCGCCCGCAAGGCACGTGCCCGTCAGGTGCTGGTCCTGCTGGACGACTGCGCCCGTGAGGTACGGGGGCTGGCGGCCGTCGCCGCGGACCCGTACGCCTCGCACGACGCACGGCTCGCCGCCGCCTGCTGGCGGGTCGAGGCTGCCGTGCACGCCCTGGAGCCCGGCACCGGGCCCGCCCACGCGCCGGCCGACGGTGATGCCGCGGCCGCCGCCCACCACCATCCGGGGGTCGAGGCCGCGCTGGCGCATCTGCACGGACTGGAGAGGGCGCTCGCGGGCCTCGCGACTCCGTTGCGCACCTCTCCGCGCGCCCCGCTCGCGACCGTCTGACTCCTTCCGCTTCCGCGGCTCCCGGGGACGACCCGCAGGCTCCCGGGGGAGGTCCCGTCGGCTCCCCGAGCAGCCGCGGCGGCCGTCGCGAGGCACCGTGCGTTCGCTGCCGGCGCTGCTCCCAACTGGGCACGTGCATCTGGCACTTACAGGGTGGATCAGTCCGCGATCGGGGTAGGTCGGGCGGCATCAATCGTCGCCTTCACCACCCGGGGTGCGCACCATGCGGAAGTTCCGTCGTAGAGCCGCCGTCCGCAAGTCCAGTTCGTCACGTCCCGAGTCCACAGGCGCGCCGCGCAGCCGGGCGGAGCAGCCCGCCGCGCCCGGGCAGTGCCCGGCCGGGCACTCGGACGCCGTCGGGCACCCCGCACCCCACGGCGGACCTGCAGACCCGGCACGACTGCGCCGGGAGGCCGAGGAGTTCCTGCGGCTCTACCACCGCGAGGAGCGCGGAGACGGCGACCCCGCCGCCCGGATAGCGGCCGTGCACGCCGAGATCGACGCGACCGGGACGTACCGGCACACCGCCGACGAACTCGCCCATGGGGCGCGCGTCGCCTGGCGCAACAGCAACCGCTGCATCGGCCGCCTCTACTGGCGCTCGCTGCGGGTCCGTGACCGGCGTGACGTCCGCGACGCCGACACCATCGCCGTCGAGGCCGCCGCCCATCTGCGCGAGGCGACCAACGGCGGCCGGATCCGACCGGTGATCACCGTCTTCGCGCCCGACGCCCCCGGCCGCCCCGGACCGCGCATCTGGAACGAACAGCTCGTGCGGTACGCGGGCTACGCCGAAAGCGACGGCCGGTGCACCGGCGATCCGCGCAACGCCGGGCTCACAACCTACGCCATGGGCCTGGGCTGGCCCGGCGGACCCGGTACGCCGTTCGACGTACTTCCGTTGGTGATCCAGGGCAGTGACGACAAGCCCCGCTGGTTCGCACTGCCCGACGGCGCCGTCCTCGAGGTCCCGCTGCGCCACCCCGACGACGACTGGCACGCCTGCCTCGGTCTGCGCTGGCACGCCGTACCCGCCATCGCCAACATGTGCCTGGAGATCGGGGGGATCTGCTACCCGGCCGCCCCGTTCAACGGCTGGTACATGGGCACCGAGATCGGCGCCCGCAACCTCGCCGACACGGACCGCTACGACCTGCTGCCGGTCGTCGCCGAACGCCTGGGCCTGGACGCGACCAATGACCGCACCCTCTGGAAGGACCGCGCGCTCGTCGAACTCAACCGGGCCGTCCTGCACTCCTTCGACCGCGCCGGGGTGACCATCGCCGACCACCACACCGAGGCACGCCGGTTCCTCGCCCACCTGGAGCAGGAGGAGGGCCGGGGGCGCCGGGTGGGCGCCGACTGGTCCTGGATCGTGCCGCCGCTGTCCGGCGCCGCCACACCCGTGTTCCACCGCACCTACGACACGATCGAGTTGCGGCCGACGTTCGTGCACCACACGGAGGCACTCGCCCGCGCCCGGGGGGAGGAGCCCGCGCAGAGCCCCGGGTTGGTCTAGACCGCCTGCTACCGTCGGCCGGGCAGGGCACACGAGCGGCCGGCGGTGGCGCCGGACCGCGGAACAGGAGGGGCGCAGTGGGCGACAGGAGCTCCGCACGGGCGTTCGTCGGATCGTTCACCTCGGCGGGCGGTCCCGGGATCGTCACGGCCGACGTGGACGCGGCGACGGGGGCCCTCACCTGGACCGGGGCGACAGACGCCGTGCCGGACCCGTCGTATCTGACCGTCGGCACGGGGGAGGACGGACCGGTCCTCTACGCGGTCTCCGAGACGGCGGACGGCGCCGTCGCCGCCTTCGACATCAGCGGTGAGCAGCCCCGACTCATGGGCGCGCCGGTCCCGGTGAGCGGATCGGGACCCACCCATCTCTCCCTGGCCTCCGGCCATCTGCTGACGGCCAACTACGGCTCCGGCAGCATCAGCGCGCTCCCGGTCGGACCCGGTGGCGAGCCGCGCTCCGCGTCCGGCGTCCTGCGGCACGAGGGCCGGGGTCCGGACCCGGAGCGTCAAAGCGAGCCCCACGCCCACCAGGTGCTTGCGGACCCCACCGGGCGCTGGGTCGTCAGTGTCGACCTGGGCACCGACTCCGTACGGGTGTACGCCCTCGATCCGGCCACCGGGGTGCCGGCACCGCACACGGAGACCGCGGTCGGCCCCGGCACGGGGCCGCGGCACCTCGCCTTCCACCCGGCGGGAGGCCATGCGTATGTGCTGGGGGAGCTGCGGCCGGTGCTCACCGTCTGCCGGTGGGACGCCACGGCGGGGCGGCTCGAACCGCTCGCCGAGGTACCCGTGCTGCCGGACGACGGACACGACGGGCCCAGCTACGCCTCGGCGGTCGTCACGGCCCACGACGGACGCTTCCTGTGGGCCGCCAACCGGGGCCATGACTCCCTCGCGGTCTTCCGGCTCGACGGCGGCGGCGAGAAGGCCGAACTCGTGACCACCGTGCCGTGCGGCGGGCACTGGCCGCGCGATCTCGCCCTCGACCCCACGGGGACGCGGCTCTACGTGGCCAACGAGCGATCCGGGGACGTCACCTGGTTCGACGTCGACACGGAGACCGGGGTGCCGCGCCGCGCGGGCTCGCTAGCGGTCCGCGCGGCGTCCTGCGTCGTGTTCGCCTGACGATCGGACAGAGCAATCGGGAGGCCCGCGCCGAATCGGCGCGGGCCCTCCCGAACGTGCGTGACGACCGGGCGGCGTCAGTGGGACTGCGCGCTCTGCGGCAGCGTGGTGATGCCCAGCGCGGTCGTGTACTGGGACAGCACCAGCTTGCCGATCGCCGGGTACGCGCCCAGCGGCTCGGCCGCGGCGCAGCCGGCCTCCGCGGCGGCGGCCTCCAGCAGACCCTCCGGCAGCTCAGGGCCGACCAGGTACGGAGCGAGCGCGAGCTGGCCCGAGCCGGAAGCGCGCAGCTCGTCGGCCGTCGCGGCGATCGCGCCGTCCTGGTCCAGGGCCGCGGCCATGACCGGCACGGCGAGCCGCGCGGCCAGCAGCATTCCGGTGATACCGGCGGCCTGGACGGCCTCCTCGCCGCCCACCGTCGCCAGGACGATGCCGTCGGCGGCCGTGGCGACCGTGAACAGCCGGGCGCGGTCGGCGCGCGCCAGGCCTGCCTCGGACAGCCGCACGTGCAGGGCCTCGGCGAGCAGGGGGTGCGGGCCGAGCACGTCGGTCAGCTCCGCGGTCGTCCGGCTGTCCATGACCGCCTGGCGGATCCGCCGGGTCAGGGCGCTGTCCGGGCCGGCCAGCAGCGGCACGACGACGGACGCCGGACCCTCGGGCTCGGCGACCTCACGGCCCGCGGCCTTGGCCAGCTCGTACCGCTCGGACCGCAGCGCGGCCGCCTGCACCAGCACGCTCCCCAGCGTGGGGTACTCGGCGTCGTCGCCGTCGAGATAACCGATCGCGGCCTCGAGGCCGGGCAGCTCGGAACGGGCAATGCTGACGACTTCCTCGGCCAGACTGCGTATCGCGGAGGAAGGCGTGCCGGGCACCGCGAGGACGAGGGTCGGCGCGCCCTCGGGAGCCGCCACGGGTTCCGGACGGCGGTGCCGACCGGACTGGCGGGGTCGCGGCATTCGTACGGGCAGGCCGGATGCGGGCCCAGTGGGGGAGCTCATGGCGCCGCATGCTACTGGTTTTGTCGTCGTGGCTGTTCGGGGAGGGTGCGACGAAGTTCCCTCTGTCCGCTTTTATCCGATGAGTTCGTTAACAGCCGCCTGTCCCGGTCTGATCCGCGGCTTCGGTGGTGACAGTGAGCAGCCGCGGATCGTGCGGCAGGCTCAGCGTGCCGGTGGCGAGCGCGGCGGCCACGGTCAGTGAACCGGCGAGCGGATCGCCCGCCGCGGACACCGGCCGGGCGTACGGCAGTTGTCTGGCGAGAGCGTCCCGCAAGGGTACGAGGAGCGGGTCGCCCATCTTCAACAGGCCCCCGGTCAGGGCGATTTGGCAGTCGCCGGCCGAAGGTGGCGGGCAGACCGCGGCGGCGGACGCCGCGATGTGGTCCGCCGCCGTGACGAGGATGCCCTCGGCGACCGGATCGTCCGCCGCGCAGCCGGCGACCTCGGGGGCGAACGAGGCCAGGACGGCCGGCCGGTCGGAGCGCGGGTAGAGCAGCCCCGGCAGTTCGTCCGCCGGGCCGAACACCGCCTCCAGCCGGGCGAGCAGCGCCGCGGAGCCGCCCGTGCGCCCGTCGTGGGCGCGCATCGCCGCCTCCAGGCCGGCACGGCCGATCCACGCGCCTCCGCCGCAGTCGCCGAGGAGGTGCCCCCAGCCGTCCGCGCGGCGCCAGCTGTTCAGGTCCGTGCCCAGCGCGATCATGCCCGTACCGGCCGCGACGACGGCGCCCGGGTGCTGGCCGAGCGCCCCGGCGTAGGCGGTGACCGCATCGGCGGCGAGCGCCGTCCTGCGCACGCCGAGGGACTCCTCGAGCGCCCCGGGCAGCACGGCCCGCAGCCCGTCCCCGAGGGTCGCCATCCCGGCGGCCCCGATCGCGACGGCGGCGGGTGCGGGACCGGGCGCCCGCTCCAGCAGTTCTCGCGCCATCGGCATCAGCTGCTCCAGCAGATGGGCGGCGTCGATGCCGTCGGGCCCGGTGCGGACCGGCTCGCGGGAAGAGGTCGTCACGGCGGACGACGGGTCGGCGGCCGGGGCGAGGGCGACCCGCAGCCCGGAGCCGCCCGAGTCGATCCCCAGCACCCGTCCGCCCGGTTCGTCCGGTCGGCCCGGTCCTCCCGAGGCCTCGGCGGGCGTCACGGACGAACGCCTGCGTGACGTCATGGACCGGCTCCAGGAGGAAGGGGAGTGGCGTACGGGCAAGTCGACGGCAGGAGCCTAGCGCCCCGGCCGTCCGGGAGCCTCCGTGTGGGCCGGTAGGGTGACGGACTGTGGCAGCACGACCGTTGAGTGAACTGGTGGAGCCCGGCTGGGCCGAGGCGCTGCGTCCCGTGGCCGGGCGCATCGCGGCGATGGGGGACTTCCTGCGCGAGGAGATCGCGGCGGGCCGTACCTATCTGCCCGCGGGGCAGAACGTCCTGCGGGCTTTTCAGCAACCCTTCGACGAGGTGCGGGTGCTGATCGTCGGTCAGGATCCCTATCCGACTCCGGGGATGGCCGTCGGGCACAGCTTCGCGGTCGCACCGGAGGTTCGTCAGCTGCCCGGCAGTCTGGAGAACATCTTCCGGGAGCTGCACACGGACCTCGGGCTGCCCCGGCCCTCCAACGGTGATCTGACCCCATGGACCCGCCAGGGGGTGCTGCTGCTGAACAGGGCGCTGACCACGGCGCCGCGCAAGCCGGGGGCGCATCGTGGCAAGGGCTGGGAAGAGGTCACGGAGCAGGCCATCCGGGCACTGGCGACCCGTGGCAAGCCGCTCGTGTCGGTGCTCTGGGGGCGTGACGCGCGCAATCTGCGGCCGTACCTCGGCGACCTGCCCGCGGTCGAGTCCGCGCATCCCTCACCGATGTCGGCGGACCGCGGCTTCTTCGGCTCCCGGCCGTTCAGCCGCACGAACGACCTGCTGGTTCACCAGGGTGCCCAGCCGGTGGACTGGCGACTGCCCTAGGACATGTCTGACACATGGTGCCGTCCCCCCGCAGGCGGGGTGCCTCATTCGTCGGACACGGCCTGGCTGTCAGCCGATCGTCGCCGCCCGGACGCAGAGCACGTCCGGCAGGTGGGAGGCGAGCTGCTGCCAGCTGTCCCCGTCGTCCGCGCTCGCGTACAACTCCCCGTTCCGGTTGCCGAAGTAGACCCCGGCGGGGTCGGCGTCGTCGGTGCACATCGCGTCGCGCAGCACCGTGCCGTAGTGGTCGCCCTCGGGAAGGCCGTACGCCAGGGGCTCCCAGGTCCTGCCCGCGTCGCTCGTCCGGTAGACCCGGCAGCGGCGGCCGGCCGGGACGCGGTCCGCGTCGGCGTTGATGGGGAAGACATAGGCCACGTCGGCGCGGTGCGGATGCGCGGCGACGGCGAAGCCGAAGTCGGACGGAAGGCCCTCCCCGATGTCCGTCCACTCGGCGCCCGCGTCATCGCTCCGGTACACGCCCCAGTGGTTCTGGAGGTAGAGCCGGTCCGGATCGCCCGCATCCTGTGCGATCTTGTGGACGCACTGGCCGAACTCGGGGTGCGGATCGGGCAGGAACACCGCCGACACACCCTGGTTGGACGGATTCCAGCCGGCGCCGCCGTCGAGGCTGCGGAACACGCCGGCCGTGGAGACGGCGACGGTCACGGCGTTCGCGTCGCGGCGGTCCGTGACCACCGTGTGCACGGCCTCACCGCCGCCGCCCGGTACCCACCTGGACCGTGTGGGGTGCTCCCAGAGCGGCCGGACCAGCTCGAACGTCTCTCCGGCGTCCTCGGAGCGGAACAAGGCGGCCGGCTCCGTACCCGCGTACACGACGTCCGGGGCGGCGGGGCCCGCGGGATGGAGCTGCCAGACCCGCTCCAGGGAGGCGCTTGTGTCCTTGGGGAACTTCAC
Source organism: Streptomyces sp. NPDC091376 (assembly GCF_044757085.1). Classification (NCBI taxonomy): domain Bacteria; kingdom Bacillati; phylum Actinomycetota; class Actinomycetes; order Kitasatosporales; family Streptomycetaceae; genus Streptomyces; species Streptomyces sp. NPDC091376. The sequence goes on from NZ_JBIVUF010000008.1 coordinate 113,775, forward strand.
GGCGGGCTGTGCCGGTTCGGTCCAGGTCGCGCCCAGGTCGTCGGAGTGGAACACCGAGGGACCCCAGTGCGCGCTGTCGCCGCCGGCGAGCAGCCGCGGTGTGCCACGGCGCGTGTCGATCCCGATCGAATACACCGCCTGCGCGTTGAAGTGGGGGCCGTCGAACTCCCAGCGGCCGCCGCGCCTGCGGCCCATGAAGAGCCCTTTGCGTGTGCCCACTGCCAGCAGCACCTCGGTCATCACCGACACCTCCAGGACGCCGTTGTCGCGGATACGGGCCAGTCTGCACCCGTCCACCGACAGTGGCGCCCGGAGCGTCCCTTCCCGCAGGTCGGCGCGGCCTGCCGCGAACCCGCCGGGCGGGCAGAGCCCGCCCGGGGAGGGCGTCAGACGGAGCGGTGGTACTGGTCGGGCACCCGCACCTCGCCGCCGAGTTCGCGGACTGCCCGGCGGGCCCACGAAGGGTTGCGCAGCAGCTCGCGGCCGAGGAGCACGGCGTCGGCCTCTCCGTTGGAGAGGACCTTCTCGGCCTGTGCCGGTTCGGTGATCAGTCCCACGGCCGCCACCGGCAGCCCGGTCTCCGCCTTGACCCGGGCGGCGAACGGTACCTGGTAGCCGGGTCCGACGGGGATGCGCGCCCGCACGGCGTTGCCGCCGGAGGAGACGTCGAGGAGGTCCACGCCGTGCTCCTTCAGCAGGGCGGCGAAGCGCACGGTGTCGTCGGCGGTCCAGCCGTTCTCCTCGAGCCAGTCGGTGGCCGAGATCCGGAAGAAGAGCGGCAGTTCCTCCGGCCACACCGCCCGTACGGCGTCGACGACTTCGAGGGCGAACCGGGTGCGGTTCTCGAACGAGCCGCCGTACTCGTCGGCGCGGTGGTTGCTGTGCGGGGAGAGGAACTCACCGATCAGGTAGCCGTGCGCGCCGTGCACCTCGACAACCTTGAAGCCGGCGTCCAGGGCACGCCGCGCCGCGTCGGCGAACATGCCTGTGATCTCGGCGATCTGAAGGGTGGTCAGCTCGTCGGGCACGGGATGTCCCTCGTCGAACGCGACGGGGCTGGGCGCGAGAGGCTGCCAGCCGTGCGCGTCGGGACCCACCGGTCCGCCGCCCTTCCAGGGCCGGTCGGTCGAGGCCTTGCGTCCGGCGTGGCCGATCTGGATGCCGGGGACGGTTCCCTGGGACGTGAGGAAGCGGGTGATCCGGCGGAACGCCTCGACCTGGGTGTCGTTCCAGATGCCGAGGTCGTGCGTACTGATCCGGCCCTCGGGGGCGACCGCGGTGGCCTCGACGAGGATCAGGCCGGTGCCACCGGCCGCGCGGGCTGCGTAGTGCGTGAAGTGCCAGTCGTTCGCGACACCGGCGTTCGGCCCGAAGACCTCGGCGCTGTACTGGCACATCGGAGCCATCCAGACGCGGTTGGGAATGGTCAGCGACCGAAGGGTGTACGGCTCGAACAGTGCGCTCACGGGGGACTCCATTCACGGCGGGGCCGAAGGCGATGCTCGTACGATACTCATCGTAGTACGGCGCTTGTCAAACTACGAAGCCTCTCGTACAAAGCCCCGCCGCGGTCGGTGCGTGACGCCGCGGTCGGTGCGTGACGCCGCGTCGGTGTGTGACGCCGCGTCGGTGTGTGACGCCGCGGTCAGTCCGTGGCGCCGGCGCAGTCCGCCGTCGGGTCGTACTCCAGGTCGGCGCCGTCGAGCTTGGCGGTCAGTGCCGTCAGTCGCTGCTGCAGGTCGCCGATCTCGTCCAGTGACAGCCCGGTGGCCGTGGCGATCCTGTGGGGGACGAGGACGGCCTGCTCCCGGAGTGCCGTGCCCTTCTCCGTCGCGCACACGGTGACCGAGCGCTCGTCCTCGGAGCTGCGCCGGCGCTCGACGCAGCCGAGTGCCTCCAGCCGCTTGAGCAGCGGCGAGAGTGTGCCGGAATCCAGCCGGAGGCGGCTGCCGATCGTCTTCACGGGCAGCTCGCCGTGCTCCCAGAGCACCAGCATCACCAGGTACTGGGGGTAGGTGAGCCCCAGGTCCTTCAGGATCGCCCGGTAGACGCCGTTGAAGGCGCGCGAGGCCGCGTGCAGCGAAAAGCAGATCTGATGGTCGAGGCGGAGGATCTCCGCGTCCCGCATGGCGTCCGGTGTCGTCTTCATCGCTCCAGGGTACCTATCTCTCAGGCAACTGAGTTGTGCACAACTAAGTTGTGTGCTGTAGTTGTGCATGTCCGGCCGCCCGACGGGGTCCGGCCCAACGACCAAGGGATGGTTTCCATGAACGCGCTGTACACCGCCGTAGCGACCGCCAACGGCCGCGAGGGTCGCGCCGTCAGCTCCGACGGCCGCCTGGACCTGCCGCTCGCCGCCCCCGCCGCCCTCGGTGGCAGCGGCGAGGGCACCAACCCGGAGCAGCTCTTCGCGGCGGGCTACGCGGCGTGCTTCGCGAGCGCCCTCGGCCTCGTCGGCCGCCAGGCGAAGGTGGACACCGGCGAGATCTCCGTGACCGCCGAGGTCGGCATCGGCAAGGACGAGGACGGCGGCTTCTCCCTGGCGGTGGTGCTCCGTGTCGAGCTGCCGGCCGCGCTCGAGGGGGAGACCGGCGAGCTGCTCGTCAAGCAGGCCCACCAGGTCTGCCCCTACTCCAAGGCGACCCGTGGCAACATCCCGGTCGAGCTGATCGTCGAGTAGTCGGCGGTTCCGGGGCGAGACAGGCCGTGGTGCCCGCTGCCGGGCGCCACGGCCACGCGTCTTCCCGTACCGGGAGCCACGGCCGACTCTCCCGCGCCGCACATCGCCTCGCCCTGCGCGCCGGGGCCGTGGGCCGTCGTACGGCATGTGTCAAACTACGATGACTCTCGTACGATGGAAGCCCCGGATGAACCCGGACGAAGTGGAGCCTCCGTGACCGCCGCGACCAGCGCCCGTGAACTCGCCCATCCCGCGTGCGACGAGATCCGGCTGGAGGGTGTACTGCACGCGCTCTCGGACCCGGTGCGCCTGCGCGTGGTGCGTGATCTCGCGACGGCCGAGGACGAGCTGTCCTGTTCGTACTTCGATCTGCCCGTCACCAAGTCGACGTCCACGCACCACTTCCGGGTCCTGCGCGAGAGCGGTGTGATCCAGCAGGTCTACCGGGGCACGGCGAAGATGAACGGGCTGCGCCGCAAGGACCTGGACGCCCTGTTCCCCGGACTCCTCGACAGCGTTCTCACAGCCGCTGCCGCCGAGGAGTCCCGCCTCGGTACCGCCTGATCCGGCCGGACCGCCGCCGGCCGGACCTCCCGGGCGCGCCGCCCGGCGGCACGGGCTATGCGGCGGGAACCCGTGGTGCGTCGTCGGCGCCCGCCGCCCGCAGCAGTCCCGCCCAGTCGTGGATCTTCACCGAGCGACGCCCCAGCGAGCGCCCCAGCGCCGCTTCGGCCTCCTCGATCGACAGCCACCCCGGCCACTGAACCGGCCGGAGCCTCGACTCCCGCAGCACGGCGAGGGGTTCGCCGATGACCGGGCGCGCCGACAGCGCGGCGGCGTCCGCCAGGAGCGAGGTCACGGTCTCCTTGGCGCAGGGCCTGTTGGTCCCGATGACCCCTGTGGGACCGCGCTTGATCCAGCCCGCGACGTACTCCCCGGGCGACGGCGAGCCCTCCCGCAGCACCCTTCCGGCCTCGTGCGGCACCGTGCCCCGGTCGGCGTCGAACGGCAGCCCCTCCAGGGGCACTCCGCGATAGCCGACCGCCCGCAGCACCAGCTGCGCCTCGATCTCCTCGTACGACCCGGTGCCGCGCACGCCTCCCGAGCCGTCGGGCGCGGTCCGCTCGAAGCGCACTGCCGCCACCCTGCCGTCCTCGGCGAGCAGTTCCACCGGGCGCAGGAAGAACCGCAGCCGGATGCCGCGCGCCCGCGCCCGTGAGGCGTCCTCACCGGCGGCGGCCCAGCCGCGTACGACCTCGACGTTGCGCCGGTGCACCGCGGGCAGTCCCGACGGGTCCGCGTAGCCGGGGTCCAGGACGAGGTCGGACGGTTCGACCTCGATCCCGGCGTCCGGCAGGGAGCCCAGCTCGCGCAGCTCCTTCGTGGTGAACTTCGCCTGGGACGGGCCGCGCCGGCCCACCATGTGCACCTCGCGCACCCGGCTCCGGGCGAGGGCGCCGAGCACGTCGTCCGGCACGTCGGTCGGACGCAGCTCCGCCGCGCCGCGGGCGAGGATCCGGGTGACGTCGACGGCGACATTGCCGACCCCGATGACCACCGCCGACCGGGCGCCGACCACGAAGCCACCGGCCCTGGCGTCCGGGTGGGCGCTGTACCAGGAGACGAAGTCGGTGGCCGAGAAGCTGCCGGGAAGATCCTCTCCCGGCAGCCCGAGCCTGCGGTCCTTCGCCGCCCCCACGCAGTAGACGACCGCGTGGTACAGCTCCAGGAGCCGTGCCGGAGCGATGCCGCGCACGCCGATCTCGACGTTGCCGATGAAGCCGATCCGCTCGTCCTCCAGAACCGCCCGAAGGTTGTTCTGCAAGGACTTGATCTTCTCGTGGTCGGGCGCGACCCCGTACCGCACCAGCCCGTAGGGGGCGGGGAGGCGGTCCAGGACGTCCACATGGACGTCCGGCACGAGGGACTGCTGGACAAGGGCCTGAGCGGTGTACACCCCGCTCGGGCCTGAACCGACGACGGCGACTCGAAGCACGGCTGCGCTCCTTCCCGCAGGGTGCTTCCAGCATTGCACCAGGAGGCCCGCCCGGGGAGTCTCACATCGTGCGCATACGGTGGATCTCCGCCGTCTGCTGCGCGATCACATCATTTGCCATTTCCTCCACCTGGACGTTGTTCCCGTCGGAGAGCGCGGTGGTCGCCATCGTCACCGCCCCCTGGTGGTGAGTGATCATCAGCTTGAGGAACAGCTCGTCGAAGGCTTTGCCCTTCGCGGCGCGCAACTGCGCCAGCTGCTCCTCGGTGGCCATGCCGGGCATCGCGCCGTGGTCGTGCGCGCCATGACCGTCCGTCCGCTCGTCCTTGCCGTGGGTCTTGAGCCATCCGCGCATGGCGCCGATCTCCGGTTCCTGGGCGGCGCTGATCCGCGCGGCGAGCCGTTTCACCGGTTCGCCCCCGGCCCGGTCCGCTACGAGTGCGGTCATCTCCAGGGCCTGGCTGTGGTGGGTGATCATCATCTGCGCGTACTCGACGTCCGCGGAGTTGGGGCTTCCGTCGGGGAGCGCCTTCGCGGCCTCCTCGGGCGAGAGCGTCCTCGCGGGCTCGCCCGGCTTTCCGGGTGCCACCACGCCGGGGCCCCGTTCCTGCCGGGCCTCGTCCCTGCCGTCGGACCCCGACTCGCAGGCGCCCAGGGCGAGTACGGCCGCCACGACCGCCACGAAGACTTTCATTACGTCCCTGTTGCCATCTGTTGATATGGGCATGGCGAGGACGATACTGCCGTGGTCAGTCCATGGATCAACTACGGATGGAAACCAGGGGAGGAAAACGGTGATCCCGTTGCCCACCACCCGCGTGCGGCGCAGACGCCTCGCCGTGGCGGCAGCCGCAGCAGGCCTGTTGGCCACACTGCTGGCGGCCGGACCCGCGACCGCCACGCCCGATCCCGGAGACGCCCCGATCCAGGGGAAGGTCTCCTCGGAGCAGGCGGCCGCCGCCAGAGCCCTCACCAACAGCGGCGAGATACCCGGTGTGGACGAGGTCGTCCACAGCGACAACATCCAGCATCTCGTCAACGTCCCCAAGGAAGCGCTGCCGGGCACCAACTCCGACCTCGCCTTCCAGGGCAAGTACGCCTTCTCCGGCAACTACGACGGCTTCCGCATCTTCGACATCAGCAACCCGCGGGCCCCGAAGACCGTCGCGCAGGTCCTGTGCCCCGGATCGCAGAACGACATCTCGGTCTCCGGGAACCTGCTCTTCCTGTCCACCGACTCCTCGCGCAGCGACAACTCCTGTGCCAGCGCCACGCAGCCGGCCACGGAGAAGTCCTCCTGGGAGGGCATCAAGGTCTTCGACATCAGCGACAAGCGCAACCCGAAGTACGTCGCCTCCGTCGAGACCGCGTGCGGCTCGCACACCCACACGCTGGTGCCCGAGCGCCGCAACGTCTACGTGTACGTCTCCTCGTACTCGCCGAACACGACGTTCCCCGACTGCCAGCCGCCGCACGACGGGATCTCCGTCATCAAGGTGCCGCGGTACGCCCCGCAGAAGGCCGCGATCGTCAACTTCCCGGTGCTGTTCCCGGGTGAGGGCCCGGACGGCGGCGGCAACCCGGGTTCTCCGACGAACCCGGGTGTCTCCAAGACGACCGGTTGCCACGACATCACCGTGCTGCCGTCCAAGGACCTCGCCGCCGGTGCCTGCATGGGCGACGGGATCCTCTTCGACATCAAGGACCCCGAGCGCCCGAAGGTCATCGACCAGGTCCAGGACAACGTGAACTTCGCGTTCTGGCACTCGGCGACCTTCAACCAGAGTGCCAACAAGGTCGTGTTCACCGACGAGCTCGGCGGCGGCGGCGCGGCCACCTGCAACGCGGCCGTCGGCCCCGACCGCGGTGCCGACGGCATCTACGACATCGTCGGCAAGGGAAGCAAGCGCAAGCTGGTCTTCCGCAGCTACTACAAGATCGACCGTCACCAGGCGGACACCGAGAACTGCGTCGCCCACAACGGCTCGCTGATCCCGGTCAAGGGCCGCGACATCATGGTCCAGGCCTGGTACCAGGGCGGCGTCTCGGTATGGGAGTTCACCGACTCCCGCAAGCCCCGGGAGATCGCCTACTTCGAGCGCGGGCCGCTGTCCACCACCACCCTCGCCACGGGCGGCTCGTGGTCGGCGTACTACTACAACGGCTACATCTACTCGAACGACATCGCCAAGGGCTTCGACGTCCTGAAGCTCGACGACCGTCGCACGGACGCGGCCAAGCGGGTCCGGATGCACGAGCTCAATGTGCAGACCCAGCCGGACTACTTCGACCGCTCCACCGGCTGGGACGACTGATCCGTTCCGTTGTCTGACTTCCCGCCGGGCTGTTCCCGGCCCGGCGGGAAGCCCAGCCCCCAGTCCAGCCCGTACCGCTGGAACAGCTCCGCCCGCAGCCGTGCCAGTGGCATCGGCACGCCGGGCAGCGCCACCGCGAAGACGGCGCCCATCAGCAGCGCGCGCAGCAGCGGATAGTCGGCGTCGACGTCCTGTGAGCCGTAGCGCTCCACCGTGTCACGCAGCAGGAACGCCAGCCGCTGCTGCTCCGGACACTGGACGAAACCCTCGGCCTGCAGGATGCCCGCCATGTGCGCCCGCATCAGCACCGGCCGGTCCACCGCGAGCCCCAGGATCGCGTCGATCGCGCGGGCCAGCCGTTCCCGCCCGTCGGTGGTCCGGGGGGCACGCTCCAGCGCCTCCTCCAGCGTCAGGTGCATCAGCCGGTGCACGGCCGACTGGAACAGCTGACGCTTGCCCGAGAAGTAGTACGAGACCAGGCCGCGGGCCGATCCTGCCCGGTCGGCGATGTCCCCGAGGGTCGTCGCCTCGTAACCGCGCTCCCCGACGAGGTCCACGGTCGCCTGGAGCAGGCGATCCCGGGAACGCCGACGGAGCTCTTCATTGACCGATGCGCTCCGCGGGGACATGCTTAACTCCTGCGTTGACTGGCTCCGAGCCAATATACTCAGCGCGACCCGTTGTGCGGCGCTTGCGTGCCTGGTCAGCGGGGTTGGCCGGACGGACCGGGCGACGCGGGGGATCGCCCGGCCCGGTCGGTTCCGTCATGCCTCCGGCCGGATCCGGACGAGCGTATTCCGCGGCTTGGTCTCCATTGTCCGATTCCGTGCCCCCGATTCCCATGTTCCGGGTGCGGTTCCCGCGACCCGGGTCCGGTTCACACGTCCACGAGTCCGAGTACCGGACGAAGGCCCGTCGGCCGTTCCTCGACGGGCAGGTGATCCACGAAGTGCACGGCACAGCCCAGCCGTGCCGCGCCGCCGTCCGCGTGCCGGTCGTCCCCGACCATCAGCACGTCCCGCGGGTCCTGCCCCAGCGCCTCGCAGCCCGCCCGGAACAGCCGGGCGTCCGGCTTCTGCACACCATGGCGGTACGACAGCACGTACGCGTCCACGAACCCGTCCAGCCCGTGGGCCCGGAACACCGGTCGTGGATCCCAGCCGATGTTGCTGACCACCGCGACCCCGGCTCCGCGCCGCCTCAGCTCGCCGAGCACCTCGGCCGCGTCCGGGTACGGACGCCACGCCGTCGGTGCCTTGTGCCGCTCGTAGAGCACGTCGTACAGCCGCGGGTCCGGCAGTTCGACCCGGCGGGCGAGCCCCACATAGGCGTCCCGGTGCCGACGGGCGTCCTGGTCACGGGTGGACCACAGGTCGGCCAGCGCCTCGGGGATCCGGTCCGGGACCGAGCCGCCGGGCAGCGCCCCGGCCGCGTCCAGCTCACGGGCGTAGCGCTGGAACGCGTCCTCGCCGACCGAGACGCCCGTCTCGTCGAGGGCGGCACGCAGCCAGGAGGTGACGGGTTCGATCCGGAAGAGCGTTCCTGAGAAGTCGAAGAGCACGCCTTTGATCGCCATGCGGAGATCCTCGCGGGCTCAGGGCTCCCGGTTCAAGGCCAGCCGGTCGTACGACCACGCGGTGAGAGCCACCAGGCAGATCCCCAGCAGCCAGCCGGCCATCACGTCCGTGAACCAGTGCACCCCGAGGTAGAGCCGGGTGAAGCCCACACCCAGCACCGACACGGCGGCCAGCAGCGCCGCCGCCCGTGTGATGCCGGGTCCCGCCCCGGTCCGTGCCAGGAGCCAGAGCAGCAGCCCGCAGGTGACCGTGGCCGTCATCGCGTGGCCCGAGGGAAAGGCGGCGTACTGCGCCGTGTCCAACGGTTCCGCCCAGACCGGCCGTGCCCGGTCCACCATCGACTTCAGCGCCTGCTGAAGGCCCGAGCCCAGCACGCTCGCCGCCGCCACCCACAGTGCCAGCAGCCGCCTCCCGTGCCACAGCAGCACGACGACGGCCACGGCCACCAGGATCCGCATCGTCCACGGGTCCCACACCCAATCGCTGAAGACCCGGTTGACCTGCGTGAATCCCGGCTCGGACCGCGCGGATCGATGCAGTTCGACCGCGACCGTGTGGTCGAAGGACAGCAGTGGGGCCCAGCCCACGGCCACCGTCACCAGCAGCAGAACGACGAGAACTGCGGTCAGTGAGGCGGTGCGGGCGCCGGGGAGGGGGAGTGACGTGCGCGGTTCCGGAGGAGGGGCGAGGGTACGCATGGTCACGATCCTGCCCACGATCAGGGTCGAGTGCTATCCGAGCGCGCTCAGACCGGGCACGAATGCCACGACCAGCGGTACGACCGGGACCAGCGCCGCCGCCGCGGTGAGCCGCAGCCTACGACCCGCGGTGAGCCGGGGGACCGGCGCCAGCAGCCGGTTCACCCGCTGCGGCAGCTGTGCGTCCGGAGCCGGGCACGGGCCGAACACACCCCGGTGCTCGTTCAGTTCGACCAGCGCCAGGGCGATGGTGAGCCGGCCGAACCGGCGGGAGGCCACGTCGTCCGCGGCCAGTTCGACCAGCCGGTGCATCTCGTCACGGAACGCGGCGAACACCGGGACCTGCGGAAAGCCGTTCGCCAGCGCTCCCGAGCAGTGCAGCAGCCAGTCGTGGCGAGCCCGCGCGTGCCCCTGCTCATGGGCCAGTACCGCATCGAGCTGACGGCCCTTCAGGCGGCGCAGGGCGGCCGTGGTGATGACCAGCTGGGGCGCGGCGCCGGGCAGCCACCATGCGTCGGGCCGCTCGCCCTCCAGCAGGACCAGCGGATCACTGCCCGGGTCCTCCCCGGGCAACAGGGGTGCGCGCACGAGGAGTTCGGCCCTGCGCCGGGTGCGTCGCGCATGCGCACGGTGGATCTCACGGGTGAGCATCGCGCCGGTCCACAGGCCCCCGCACGCCAGCAGGACGGCCAGCACCGCGGACCACGGGCCGCCCGCGCCCAGGGCGTACGCCTCGACCACGGCGCTCGGAGCGGGCGCGAACACCTGGCCCTGTACCGCCTGCCAGGCGGTGGCCGCACTGAAGGTCATCGAGAGCGCGAAGCTCAGCAGCACCGCCGAGACCACGCACTGCCACACCCACAACGCCACCACCGGCTCGCGCTCCGGCCACTCGGCCCGCGACATCAGCCGCGGAGCCACGACGGCGGCCAGTGCGCCGAGCGACAGCAGCGCGAGGGAGACCAACATGGGGCCCAGCCTAGGAGCGCGGCACTACCCACGGGTATGGCCTCGTGCGCCAAGTGACGTACGACACGGTCGACGCCACCGCCTCTCCACGGGTCTCAGACGCTGACGAGCATGGCCAGCATGGCCACCCCCATCGAGACCCGGCAGGCCAGGGCCAGTTCCGGGCGCGCGCCCCACGCCACCGCGGGCCCGCCCGCGGCCGCCGGGACCGGCACCAGCCGGGAGCCCGTGCGCAGCACGAACACCGCGAAGTACACGAGCAACACCCCCGTCAGCAGTGGCACTCCGCCCCCGCCGGAGTGTGCGCCGTGCCCGCCCGGCGCCGGCCGGGACATCGCCCACGCCATGTACACCATGGCCACCGAGCCGATCAGATGGTGCAGGTGATGGGCACCGCCCGGCGAGGCACGGGCGGCCCACAGGGCACGCAGCCCCGCAGCGCCGAACACCGCCGCGTACACCAGCCACGCCCACGCCGGTGGCGCCACGACGGCCGCGGGCACGGCCATCGCGGCCATCCCGAACCCCATCACCGCCTCCCCGCCCGCCGCCCTGCGCGCCTCGCCGGCAAAGCTGCGCATCCGCACCAGGCAGTACGCCCCGGACGCCGCGCACAGCGCGACGAGCAGCCAGCCAGGCACCGCCGGTCCGTGCACGGCACACCTCCCCGCTCGACGGTGTCGGGCAGGTGATGCCCCGGTACGGCCCGGCACATACGAGCGCACGGGTGTACACGGGGCGCTCGCGGCCGCCGCCGCAGGCGGTCAGGGCCGGTGGCGCAGCGGATGGTCCTCGGGCACCTCGACGACCGCGATCCGCACTCCGTCCGGATCGGTCAGCCACATCTCGACGAGCCCCCAGGGCTCCAGCTGCGGCGGCCTGTCCACCGTCGCGCCCCGCGCCACCACGTGTCCGTACGCCGCCTTCGCGTCCGACACCTGGAGCCACAGCGAGATCCCGGGCGCCGGCGGTGTCTCCGACCGTCCGGAGAGCTCCAGGAAGCCGCCGCCCAGGAAGTAGACCGTGCCGCGATCGGGCCCGGTGCCGAACTCGCGGTAGATCTGCAGATTCAGGATGTCCTTGTAGAACCGCCGGGACCGCTCGGGATCGGTCGGCCGCAGCAGGATGCGGCTGCTCAGCACATGCATCATGGTCATCACGGTAGACCTCCGACGCGCCCGCGCTAGGCTCGTCGGACCCGCGCGTCCACGTGTGTACGGCGCGTCCGCGCGCGTACGCGAGGAGACGCGTGCACGAGGAGAACGGAGAACCGCACCATGGAGACGGCCCCGCCCCAGGACCCCACCAGCCTGTCCTACCGCGATGCGACCGAGGCCGACGTGCCCGCGCTCGTGGAGCTGGTCGAGTCGGCCTACCGAGGGGACACCAGCCGGTCCGGCTGGACCACGGAGGCGGACATCCTGGACGGGCAGCGGACCGATCCCGACGGGGTGCTCCAGGTCATCAGCTCGCCCGGCAGCCGGCTCCTCGTGGTGCAGCGCGACGACGAACTCGTCGCCTGCTGCCAGCTCGAACACCGAGGTGACGCCGCGTACTTCGGCATGTTCGCCGTCCGTCCCGGGCTCCAGGGCGGTGGCCTGGGCAAGCAGATCCTCGCCGAGGCCGAGCGCACCGCGCGGGAGGCGTGGGGCGTCGGCGAGATGCACATGACCGTGATCTCGGTGCGCGAGGAGCTCATCGCCTGGTACGAACGGCGCGGCTACCGCCGTACGGGACGGATGACCCCGTTCCCGTACGGCGACGAGCGCTTCGGCGTGCCCCAGCGCGACGACCTGCAGTTCGAGCTGCTGGTGAAGCCCCTGGGAGGCGCGGCCGGCGGGTGAGCCGTCAGGCCGTGAAGCGGCCGGTGCGGCGGATCTCGGGGAAGTCGGTGGTCGCGCCGTCGAGTTCGAGGGCGCGCACCAGCCGCAGGTGGTCCTGGGTGTTGACGACCCAGCCGATGACCTTCAGGCCCTCGCCGTGCGCGTGCTCCACGGTCTCCAGGGTCAGCCGGCGGATGTTCAGCGCGAGCGTCGCTGCACCCACCGCCTGCGCGCGCTCCACGATGTCGCTGCCCCAGCGGCTGGCGATCAGCCCCGTGCGTACGCCGGGCACCAGCGAGGCGATCTCCGCGACCGCCTCGTCCCGGAACGACGTCACCTCGACCCGGTCCACCAGATCCCGCTTGATCATCACATCGGCGAGCACCCGGGCCGCCGCGACATCCTTGATCTCGGCCTGGAGCGGTGCGCTCACGGCCTCCAGGACCTCCTCGAACACCGGGATGCGCTCGCCCTGGCCGGCGTCGAGCTCCCGCAGCTCGGCCAGGGTCATCTCCGTGATCGGCCCCGTGCCGTCGGTCGTCCTGCCCACGTCGGCGTCGTGCATGACGACGAGCGAACCGTCCTTGCTGAGATGGAGATCCAGCTCGATGGCGTCCATGCCCGCCCGCTCCGCCCGGACGAAGGAACGCAGGGTGTTCTCCGGTTCGACACCCATGACCCCGCGATGACCGATGGTCAGGAAACTCAAGATCTTCTCGCTTCCGTCGATTTTTCGGGCTCGGGTCGTTCTTGTGCGGCTCCCACGCGCGACACCGGTGGTGATCCGCGCGGCACTGCCGCAGCCTAGTGGCCGGGGACTGTGTCGGACCCGGTCGTGCATAAGGCTCCGGGCATGGGGGAAGGCGCTGTTCCGGCGCTGTCCCGTACGTCGGGCTCACCCACGAGTGGGCGAGTCCCGCGCTCCTTGACGTACCCCTGTCCATGCCGGTTCGCCGAAGCCATCGCCTCGGATGGCGTATGTCACAGAAGAATCTGCGGTGACCATGGGGGTCAGGCAGAATAATTTCCCACGGCGCCACTTGTACGGGAGAACCGTGCATGGATACGGTGTCTTGACGCGAGGTTCTCCCGTGGAGGAAGTGACATGACGGAAATTCTTGTGCAGAACGCTGCCGGTGCGGACCCCGCTACGGCCCCACGTGTGGTCGAGCATCCGGCATGGCGGACGCTCAAGGATGCCGTCGAGGAGATCAGGCCCTGGCAGTCCAAGGACGGCTCGATCGACTTCGATGCCGACGGCGCACCGGTGCGCGCGGCAGCGGAGTACGCGATCGAGCGTCTGACCGCCGCGGTCCTGGAGCTCTCCCCGCTGCTCCCGCACGACGCCGAGTACCACCGCGCGCTCGTCGCGGATCTGCAGAAGTGGGCGGACAGCGCCTTCGACGTGCCGGACTTCCTGGACTCGCTGCTGGCCTTCCAGCCCGCCGCGAACCGTCGGGACGGCCTCCAGCACCTGGTTGTCTTCCCCATGTACACGCAGAACGGCAATCCGGACCGCAACCTCGAAGCGGTCGTCCTGCGCATGGTGTGGCCGGAGTGGCTCGCTGAGCTCGAGGCGACCCGCTACGACAACCCGCTCTTCTGCGGCATCACGTTCGAGGACTTCACCGCCGGGTACGACACCAACTCGGCCGTGCTCTTCCCCGAGACCATAGCCGTGCGCGAGGCCCCCGAGCGGTTCAGCTGGGGCGGCATCTTCTGCGACCGCGAGGCCGCCCGCTTCCGCCGGGTCACCGAGGCCGCCGTGGACATCCTCGGCATCGACCTGCCCGAGAGCGTCGCCTCGATGGTCCACGACCAGGAGCGCTGCGAGAAGGCCTTCGTCCTCTGGGACATGGTCCACGACCGCACCCACAGCCACGGCGACCTGCCCTTCGACCCCTTCATGATCAAGCAGCGTCAGCCCTTCTGGATGTACGGCCTGGAGGAGCTGCGCTGCGACCTCACCGCCTTCAAGGAGGCCGTGAAGCTGGAGGCCGAGGGCAACGAGCACGGCCGTGACGTCCAGTACGCGGTGCTGTTCGACCGCATGTTCCGCTTCCCGGTCACCGGTGACCGGGTGCGCAACTACGACGGCCTCGGCGGCCAGCTGCTCTTCGCGTACCTCCACAAGCACGACGTCGTGCGCTGGACGGACAACACGCTGAAGATCGACTGGGACCGGGCCCCGCAGGTCACCAACCAGCTCTGCGCCGAGATCGAGAAGCTGTACCGCGACGGCATCGACCGCCCGAAGCTCGTCCACTGGTTCAAGGCGTACGAACTCGTCTCGGAGTACCTGGCCCCCCACCCGGGCTCCCGCTGGGCCAAGGGCCCGGACGCCCTGGACCTGACCCAGCCGCCCCGCAAGCTCGTGGACGACGTGCTTCCTGACGAGTTTCCGCTCAGCATGTTCTATGAGGCGCTCTCCAAGAAGCTGAAGGGCGTGATCGCGTCCACCAAGGGCATCACGGCCGAGACCGCTGAGCGAGTCGCCGCGTGAGTTCTCGTACGGAGGAGACCACCACCATGACCTCGAACGGCAACGGAACGCTGGACGGTGCCGTGATCGCGGTGGCGGGAGCGGCGGGCCCGGCCGGCCGCGCCACTCTGCTCCGCCTCGCGGAGGCCGGCGCGATCGTCGTAGCCTCGGACGCGGACACCGAGCGGCTGGCCCAGGCGGTCGACGAGGCCCGGTACGCGCACGGCGGTGCGACCGTCACCGGCGACACCGTCGATCTGCTCGACGCGGACGCCACCCGCAGCTGGGCCGCCCAGACCGAGAAGGAGTTCGGTCGGATCGACGGGCTGGTGCATCTCGTCGGCGGCTGGCGCGGCAGTGCCACCTTCGCCGAGACCGAGCTGGCCGACTGGCAGCTTCTGGAGAAGCTGCTGATCCGCACGGTCCAGCACACCTCCCTCGCGTTCCACGAGCCGCTCAAGCGCAGCGACAGGGGCCGCTTCGTGCTGGTCAGCCAGTCCGGCGCCGCCAGGCCGACCGAGGGGAACGCGGCGTACGCGGCGTCCAAGGCGGCCGCCGAGGCCTGGACCCTGGCGCTCGCCGACGCGTTCCGCAAGGCGGGGGGTGAGGAGGGCCCGCAGACCGCGGCTGTCATCCTGATCATCAAGGCACTGGTGCACGACGCCATGCGCGCCGAGCGCCCGAACTCGAAGTTCGCGGGCTTCACCGACGTCAAGGAACTGGCCGAGGCCATTGCCGGAGTCTGGGACCGGCCCGCCCCGGAAGTGAATGGACAGCGTCTGTGGCTGACCCCCAAGCCGTGATCTCGTCGAAGACCGCCCGCACGGATGCCCGCCGGCACCACGACCCCGACGTCCGGGGCTTCGCCAGCGACAACTACGCGGGTGCGCACCCGGAGGTGCTGGCCGCCCTCGCCCTGGCCAACGGCGGCCACCAGGTCTCCTACGGCGAGGACGCGTACACGGACCACCTCCAGCGGATCATGCACAGCCACTTCGGCTCCTCCGCCGAGGCGTTCCCCGTCTTCAACGGCACGGGAGCCAATGTCACCGCGCTCCAGGCGCTGACCGACCGCTGGGGTGCGGTGATCTGCGCCGAGTCCGCGCACATCAACGTGGACGAGGGCGGTGCGCCCGAGCGGATGGGCGGGCTGAAGCTGCTGACCGTACCGACACCGGACGGCAAGCTCACCCCGGAGCTGATCGACCGGCAGGCGTGGGGCTGGGACGACGAGCACCGCGCCATGCCGCAGGTCGTCTCGATCACCCAGAACACCGAGCTGGGCACCGTCTACACCGTCGACGAGATCCGCGCGATCGTCGATCACGCACACGGCCTCGGCATGAAGGTCCACCTCGACGGTGCCCGGATAGCCAACGCCGCCGCGTCGCTGAACGTGCCCATGCGCGCGTTCACCAATGCGGTCGGCGTGGACGTCCTGTCGTACGGCGGCACCAAGAACGGGATGCTCTTCGGCGAGGCGGTCGTCGTCCTCAACCCTGACGCCGTGAGCCATATGAAGCATCTGCGCAAGCTGTCCATGCAGCTCGCCTCCAAGATGCGCTTCGTCTCCGTGCAGCTGGAGGCGCTGCTCGCCAAGGATCTGTGGCTGCGCAACGCCCGGCACTCCAACGCCATGGCCCAGCGGCTCGCCGAGGGCGTGCGGGCGGTGCACGGCGTCGAGATCCTCTACCCGGTCCAGGCGAACGCGGTCTTCGCGCGGCTTCCGCAGCATGTGACCAGGCGGTTGCAGAAGCGCTTCCGGTTCTATTTCTGGGACGAGACGGCCGGTGACGTCCGCTGGATGTGCTCCTTCGACACCACCGAGGACGACGTGGACTCGTTCGTGCTGGCGCTGAAGGAAGAGATGGCCCGCTAGCTCCGAGATGTGCATGACTATGCGGTCGGCCGAAAGTCAATTGACTGTCGGCCGGCCGCATTTCTATCCTCGGCCGTCATGGAGATGATTCAGCAGGTTCCCGAACTCTCCGCGTATCTCGCCTCCGACGAGGTGATCGACCATGAGCACCCGCTGGTCCGGGAGGTCTCGGCGCGGCTTCGCGCCGAGACGGATGGCGCATATGGATACGCCCGGGCGGCGTTCGAGTTCGTCCGTGACGCCATCGCGCACTCGTACGACGCAGGCGATCCGCGGGTCACCTGGCGCGCCTCCGACGTGCTGGAGCAGCGCACCGGCATCTGCTACGCCAAGGCGCACGCGCTAGCGGCACTGCTGCGCGCCGGGCGCCTTCCCGCTGCGCTGTGCTACCAGAAGCTCGATGTCGTGCACGGCCTGGTCGCGGTCCGGATGCCCGGCGCGGGCACCTGGCACCGCCAGGACCCGCGAGGCAACAAGCCCGGGGTGGATGCCCAGTTCTCGCTGGGCGAGGAGCGGCTGGCTTTCACTCCCGATCCGGAGTCCAATGAGATGGACTATCCAGTCCTGTACACTGTACCTCATTCGGCGGTTCTGCAGGCCCTGCGGTCGGCACAGGACCGGCCCGCCCTCTGGGAGAACCTCCCCGCCGCACTCTGAGGCAAGGATGCCCATGTCCCTCACACTCACCGTGTCCGACGAGGTCCGCGAACTCGTCCCCGGCTTCACCCATCTCGCCGTCGAGGCCCATGGCCTGGTCAACGGACCGAGCGACGAGGTGAGTTCGGCGCTGCTCGACGAGGCGGCGCACCGCCTCGCGGAGCGGCTCGGTGACCGGGCGCCGCACGAGGACCCTCATATGGCCGCCTGGCGCGAGGCGTACGGCGCCTTCGGCGCCAAGCCCTCCCGTACCCGCAACTCCGCCGAGGCGCTCGCCCGGCGAGCGCTGACCGGCGTGGGGCTGCCCCGGATCAATCTGCTGGTCGACGCCTACAACGCGATCAGCGCGGCGCATCTGATCCCGGTCGGCGGCGAGGACCTGGACCGCATCCAGGGCGGGATGCGCCTGGTGCGGGCCACCGGTGAGGAGCCGTTCGTCACCGTCGCGGGCGGTGAGGAGACCGTCGAGCACCCGGAGGCGGGCGAGATCGTCTGGTGCGACGACGCGGGCGTCACCTGCCGGCGCTGGAACTGGCGCCAGGGTCCACGCACCCGGCTCACCGAGGAATCGGTGAACGCGATCTTCCTGCTGGAGTCGCTGGCGCCCATGACGACCGGTCAACTCCAGGACGCCGGCGCCGAACTCGCCGTGTCACTGGAGAAGCTCAGCCCCGGGGCACGGATCACCGTCCGTACCCCGGAGTGACGATCCCGCCGGGCCCTGCCCCGTGGCCTCAGCCGGCCTCGCGGACCTCGGCCGGAGTCGGAGCGGTGCCCCCGAGGTGCGCGGGCACCCACCAGGTGTCGTTGGCGTCCTTGGGACGCACGGGGTAGGCACGCTGCGCCGCTTCGAGCAGCTCCTGCACGCGCTCGCGCAGCCGACGCGTGATCGCCCCGGCGTACTGGTCCGTCGGCGCCTCCACCGGCTCGCCGACCCGGATCGTCACCGGGATGTGGCTGCGCCTGAAGTTCTTCTGCCGGCCCTTGGTCCACAGCCGCTGCGTACCCCACAGCGCCATCGGGACCAGCGGCACCCCGGCCTCCTGAGCCAGGCGCGCCGCGCCGGACTTGAAGCCCTTCAGCGTGAACGACTGGGAGATCGTCGCCTCCGGGAAGACACCGATCACCTCGCCGGAGCGCAGCGAGTCCAGCGCGTGCGCGTACGCCGCCTCGCCCTGGGTGCGGTCCACCGGGATGTGCTTCATGCCCCGCATCAGCGGACCCGAGATCCGGTGCCGGAACACCGAGTCCTTCGCCATGAAGCGCACCAGACGCTTCTGCGGCAGCGCCGCCAGGCCGGAGAAGATGAAGTCGAGGTAGCTGATGTGATTGCTCACCAGCACCGCACCCCCCGTGCGCGGAATGTTCTCCGACCCCTGGGTGTCGATCTTCAGGTCGAGCGCCTTGAACATGGTGAGTGCGGCGCCGACGACCGGCCGGTAGACGAGCTCTGCCATCTGGGGGGAGACCCTTCCTTCTCTGTCCCGGGGAGGGTTCTCCCGGCGGAAGTTACGCAGCCGTAGGTTTTCGGCATTGGGCAGATCGTGCCCCATGTGCGGCGTAACGGCCAGTCCTGGGGGCATCGCACGGCGAGATTCTCATCACGTCGAGTCACGGGGCGCGGTGCCGATGGCGGTCCTCCGGCTCATCGGCGCGCCGGCGCGACCCGGCGCAGCAGCAGATAGGCCTCGCAGCCGAGGCAGTACGAGAAGACCGCGTTCAGGAACGCCGCGGCAAGTGCGCAGCCGGTGGCCGCCATTCCCAGCCACTCGGGCCCCCAGCCGTAGCCGACCAGCCCGACCAGCGCGAAGACGAGCCCCACCCCCTGAGCGAAACGCGGCGGGGCGGGAGACTCGACCTGTGTGGCAGGACCGATCCTCGGCCGCACCACGGTGCGGAACAGCAGGCCGTACGGTGGGTGCTGCGCCCCCGCCGTGGCACCCACGGCGAAGCACAGGGTCTGCCAGGCGAGCAGCACCTCGCTGGAGGTGACGAGGACGATGGCCAGCACGGCCGTGGTGACGGCCGCGCCGAAACGCGGTCCTCTGACGTCGATGTCCATGCGGCCCAGCATCCCCCGGGGCGCGCGGAGAGCGGGGGCGGGAATCATTGCGGTCCTGTGAACGCTGGAGGGGAAGATGACGGGAGTGGTGGTGTGCGCGGCGGTCCTCGCGGTGGCGGGGGTGTTCGGCCTGCTGCACCGGCGGACCAGCGGGAGGATGAAGGTGCGCGGGCGGGACGTGGAGCGCAGGCTCGGGGAGGCCGAGTTGGGCGCGCGTTTGGGGGAGCGGGCGACGCTCGTGCAGTTCTCCAGCGCCTTCTGCCAGCCGTGCCGGGCGACCCGGCGGACCCTCATCGAGGTCGCGGACATGGTCGACGGCGTCGCCCATGTCGAGGTCGACGCGGAGGAAAAGCTTTCGCTGGTGCGCGAACTGGACATCCTGCGCACCCCGACCGTACTGGTGCTCGACGCGCGGGGCCGAATCGTACGGAGGGCGTCGGGCCAGCCGCGCAAGGCCGATGTGATCGCGGCCCTCGGCGAGGCGGTCTGAGGCGCCTGCGCCGCCGTGACACAGCTCCCATCTGTTCAGGTCGACTTGACTGCGCCTGCCGACAATCGTCAGTCTGACGATGTGCCAACGGAAATCCTTCTTGTCGGCCGGACCCGTCTGGATCCGGCCCGTGACGCGAGCGCGTGTTGTCCGGGTGTCTGAGCAACCACGGACCCGATCGCACCTCTCGCAGAAGGACAACTCCTTGACGGCCACGCCCGACCTCGCCGCCCATCGGCAGGCTTCTCCCGATCTCCTGCGTTCCGTCTTCCGGCAGCACGCGGCGGGCGTCGCGGTCGTCACCGCACACGGTGACCGTCCCGTCGGGTTCACCGCGACGTCACTCAGCTCCGTGGCCGCCGAGCCTCCGCTGATCTCGTTCGGCATCGGCACCGCCTCGTCCAGCTGGCAGGTCGTCTCCGAGACCGAACATGTCGGGGTCCACATACTCGGCGAGCACCAGCGCGAGCTGGCCGCCACGTTCGCCCGCAGCGGCGCCGACCGCTTCGGCCCGCCCACCCGTTGGCGTATCGGCCCGGAAGGCGTTCCGCTTCTCGACGGTGTGCTGGCCTGGCTGGTCTGCCGGGTGGTCGCCCGGGTGCCCGCCGGGGACCATCGCGTGGTCCTCGCCGAGGTCGTCGCCGGTGACCCGGCGGGAGCCGGCCGCCCCCTCCTCTACCATCAGGGCCGCTTCAATGCGCTCAGGGACTGAGGATCCAGGGCGCGGCGAACGGCGCCGACGAAGGGCCGCGGCGTTGGCAAGGTCACAGTTCCAAGCGCTTGCTCAGTGGGAAAGATCTGGTTGTACTGGCGAGTAATATGACGTTCGGAACCCCGGTCGCCCTGACCGGAAACCCCGCCTTCAGGCGCCTATGCTGCCTGCACAAGGCAGCTCAGTAATGACGATGCAGTAGGAGAGCCGGCGTGAGCTTGAGGATCGTTGTCTGTGTGAAGTACGTGCCCGACGCCACCGGCGACCGGCACTTCGCCGATGACCTGACCGTCGACCGCGACGATGTCGACGGCCTGCTGTCGGAGCTCGACGAGTACGCGGTCGAGCAGGCGCTGCAGATCGCCGACGAGGCGGACGACGCGGAGATCACCGTGCTGACCGTCGGCCCGGAGGACGCCAAGGACGCGCTGCGCAAGGCGCTGTCCATGGGCGCCGACAAGGCCGTTCACGTCGAGGACGACGATCTGCACGGCACCGACGTCATGGGCACCTCGCTGGTGCTCGCGAAGGCGATCGAGAAGACCGGCTACGACCTGGTCATCTGCGGTATGGCCTCGACCGACGGCACCATGGGCGTGCTGCCGGCGGTCCTGGCCGAGCGGCTGGGTGTTCCGCAGGTCACCCTGCTCTCCGAGGTCTCCGTCGAGGACGGCACCGTCAAGGGCCGCCGTGACGGCGACACCGCGTCCGAGCAGCTGGAGGCGTCGCTGCCGGCCGTCGTGTCCGTGACGGACCAGTCGGGCGAGGCCCGCTACCCGTCCTTCAAGGGCATCATGGCCGCCAAGAAGAAGCCGGTGGAGTCCCTGGACCTGTCCGACCTCGACATCGAGGCGGACGAGGTCGGTCTGGAGGGTTCCTGGACCGCGGTGGACTCCGCGGCCGAGCGTCCGGCCCGTACCGCGGGCACCATCGTCAAGGACGAGGGCGAGGGCGGCAAGCAGCTGGCCGAGTTCCTGGCCGGCCAGAAGTTCATCTGAGCTTCGGTCATCACCCCTACCGCCCCGCATACTTCGCAAGCAGGAGAGAAGACGTCCCATGGCTGAAGTTCTCGTCTACGTCGACCACGTGGACGGTGCCGTCCGCAAGCCCACCCTGGAGCTGCTGACGCTGGCCCGCCGCATCGGCGAGCCGGTCGCCGTCGCGCTCGGCTCCGGCGCCGAGGCCACCGCCGCCACGCTCGCCGAGCACGGCGCGGTCAGGGTGCTCACCGCCGACGCCCCCGAGTTCTCCGAGTACCTCGTGGTCCCGAAGGTGGACGCGCTGCAGGCCGCGTACGAGGCCACCTCGCCCGCCGCCGTGCTGGTGCCGTCCTCCGCCGAGGGCAAGGAGATCGCGGCGCGCCTCGCGGTCCGCATCGGCTCGGGCATCATCACCGACGCGATCGACCTGGAGGCCGGCGACGAGGGTCCGGTGGCCACGCAGTCCGTGTTCGCCGCCGCGTTCACCACCAAGTCCCGCGTCTCCAAGGGCACCCCGGTCATCACCGTGAAGCCGAACTCCGCCCCGGTCGAGGCCGCCCCGGCCGCCGGCGCCGTCGAGGCCCTCGCGGTCACCTTCGGGAGCGCCGCCACCGGCACCAAGATCGTCTCCCGCACTCCGCGCGAGTCGACCGGCCGCCCCGAGCTGACCGAGGCCGCGATCGTGGTCTCCGGTGGCCGTGGCGTCAACGGCGCCGAGAACTTCTCGGTGATCGAGGCGCTCGCCGACTCCCTCGGTGCCGCCGTCGGCGCCTCCCGCGCCGCCGTCGACGCCGGCTGGTACCCGCACTCCAACCAGGTCGGCCAGACCGGCAAGAGCGTGTCCCCGCAGCTGTACATCGCCTCCGGCATCTCCGGCGCGATCCAGCACCGGGCCGGCATGCAGACCTCGAAGACCATCGTGGCCATCAACAAGGACGCCGAGGCCCCGATCTTCGACCTCGTCGACTACGGCGTCGTCGGCGACCTCTTCGAGGTCGTCCCCCAGCTGACCGAGGAGATCAAGACCCGCAAGGGCTGAGCTCGACAGGCATCCGTACGGGGCCGCGCGGTGATCCTCACCGTGCGGCCCCG
Organism: Streptomyces sp. NPDC091376; assembly: GCF_044757085.1. Lineage (NCBI taxonomy): Bacteria > Bacillati > Actinomycetota > Actinomycetes > Kitasatosporales > Streptomycetaceae > Streptomyces > Streptomyces sp. NPDC091376. Next base: position 136,187 of record NZ_JBIVUF010000008.1, read on the forward strand.
CGGCGTTGCAGGGGACCATTGACGCAGGTCAGTCACCCAGATAGCTTCACCATACGGATTACTGATTCCGTGCAGCGGAAAACAGGAGGGTGAGCAGCGATGGGTCAGCAGGAGAAGGTGGCGACGAGCCTCGCCGGCGCGGTCAGCGAGGACATCAGCGCCTCCCTCGCACCGGTGGACGCCGAACTCGCCCGCCGCTACCCGGGAGACCCCGGCACCCGCCAGCCCGTGCACACCGTCTACGTACCGGGCGACGCGTTCGACGCCGGAACGATCCGCTCCTGGGGCGACCAGGCCCTCGCCGCGCTCGACGAGCACGCTCCGGACCCCACGACCCTGGCCCGCGTCCTCGGCCTCTCCGACGAACTCGCCGAGCCCGTGTACACGCGGGTACGCGCCAAACTGGAGCGCGAGCCCGTCGAGGACCTCCGGGTCGACTTCGAGGACGGCTACCACGGCCGCGACGAGGACACGGACGCCGCCCGCGCCGCCCGGCTGATCTCCGAGGCGTACGCGAAGGGAACCGCCGCCCCGTACATGGGCATCCGCACGAAGTGCATGGAGGCCGCCGTACGCGCCCGCGGCATCCGCACCACCGACGTCTTCCTCACCGGCCTCATCGAGCACGGCGGCCTGCCGAACGGCCTCGTCCTCACCCTCCCCAAGGTCACCTATCCCGAGCAGGTCACGGCTTTCGTCCGGCTCCTCGAAGCCTTCGAGAAGACCCACGGGCAGGACGCCGGCCGGATCGGCTTCGAGATCCAGATCGAGACCAGCCAGGCCATCCTCGCCGCCGACGGCACCGCCACCGTCGCCCGGATGATCGACGCCGCCGACGGCCGCGCCACCGGACTGCACTACGGCACCTTCGACTACAGCGCCTGCCTCGGCGTCAGCGCCGCCCACCAGGCGAGCGACCACCCGGCCGCCGACCACGCCAAGGCGATCATGCAGGTCGCCGCCGCCGGTACGGGCGTCCGGGTCTCGGACGGCTCCACCAACGTCCTGCCGGTCGGCGGCACGGACCACGTCCACGAGGCGTGGCGGCTCCACTACGGGCTCACGCGGCGGGCGTTGGCCCGCGCGTACTACCAGGGCTGGGACATGCACCCCGGCCACCTCCCGACCCGCTACGCCGCCGTCTTCGCCTTCTACCGCGAGGGCATGGAGGCCGCCGCCGCCCGGCTCGCCGCCTACGTCGCCAGGACGGAGGGCGACATCATGGACGAGCCCGCCACCGCGAAGGCGCTCAGCGGCTATCTGCTGCGCGGGCTGGACTGTGGCGCCCTCGACGACGAGGAGGTCACCCGTCTCACCGGGCTCGACCGCTCCGAGCTCGACGCCTTCGCGCGGCCGCGCCGGGGCGACCTCACGGCCACGGCCCCGTAACACCGGACGGGGCAACCGGCGCTGCCCCGTTGGCTGTTCGTCACATCACAGGCGGGCGGAGGAACGGGGCAGCGGTGTTCGCGCGCAGAGGGCGAGGCCGTACGGTCCGCGGTTGCCGGCGCCCGCCCCCGTCAGTGGCCGGGCGGAGGGATCTCGCCGGAGCCGCGGGCGATCAGCCTGGTCGTCAGTTCCACGCCCGCCGGTTCGTCCGACACCCCGTCGAGTCGGCGGAACAGCCGCTCGGCCGCCGTACGGCCGAGCGCGGCCGCGTCCTGGGCGATGACCGTGATGCCGAGCAGATCGGCGAGCTCGATGTCGTCGAACCCGACCAGGGCGACCGGTGTCTCGCGGCCCGCCAGCAGTCGTACCGCGGTCACGGTCACCCGGTTGTTGCCGGCGAAGACGGCGGTGACCGGATCGGGGCCGGAGAGTACCGCCTCCGTCGCCGCGGTGACCCGTGCCGGGTCGGTCGATCCGAGGGACACCCAGCGCTCGTCCACCGGAAGCCCGGCGTCCTCCATCGCCGCCCGGTAGCCCCGCAGCCGCTCCACGGCGGTGTGGATGCGCGGCTGGTCACCGATGAACGCGATCCGCCGGTGCCCGTGCGCGATCAGATGGGCGACCCCCTCCCGCGCACCGCCGAAGCTGTCCGACAGCACGACGTCCGCGTCGATGCGGCCGGCGGGCCGGTCCACGAACACGGTCGCGATGCCCGCCTTGATCTCCGGTTCCAGATAGCGGTGGTCGTGCCCTGCGGGGATCACGATCAGCCCGTCCACCCGGCGGGCACACAGCGCGAGGACAAGCTCCTGCTCGCGGTCCGGGTCCTCGGCGCTGGAACCGTTGATGAGCAGCGCACCGTGCGCCCGGGCGACCTCCTCGACCGCGCGGCTCAGCGGGCCGTAGAACGGGTCGGCGAGATCTTCCAGGACCAGCCCGATCGAGGCGGTACGGCCCTTGCGGAGCACCCGCGCGCTGTCGTTGCGCCGGAAGCCCAGTGCCTCGATGGCCTCCTGCACCCGGCGCTCGGTGTCGGGGGTGACGCCCGCCTCGCCGTTCACCACCCGCGAGACCGTCTTGAGCCCCACTCCGGCACGCGCGGCCACGTCCTTCATGGTGGGCCGGTTGCCGTAGCGGGTTTCGGGGCGGCGGGCGAACTCGGCCACGATGCGCTGTCCTGTCGTCGTCGGGGGCGCCCGTTCGGGCACATGTCGGGTGTCGCCTGCGGGCGCTTCGGGCGCTGTGCGAGGCTGTGGCGTCGAGCATAGGCCCTGGACAACGTTGTCAGGGGAATGGAGACTGGTCACCGAAGCCGCAGGTCCTCCCCCCGCACCCCCAGGTGCGGGGGGACCCCCAGTCCCCGGGAGATCGCACACCGATGCATAACGACCTCGTCGCCGCTCTCGACATCGGCGGTACCAAGATCGCCGGAGCGCTGGTGGACGGCAGCGGCAGCATTCTCCTCCGGGCACAGCGGCCGACTCCGGCGCGCGAGGACGGGGAGACCGTGATGCGCGCCGTCGCGTCGGTCATCGGCGAGCTCGCCGGCTCACCGCTGTGGCTGCACGTCACGGCGGTCGGCATCGGCAGCGCGGGTCCGGTGGACGCCTCCGCCGGTACGGTCAGTCCGGTCAACGTCCCTGGCTGGCGCGGGTTTCCGCTGGTGGACCGGGTGCGGGCGGCCACCGGCGGCCTTCCCGTCGAACTGGTCGGCGACGGTGTCGCGATGACCGCGGCCGAGCACTGGCAGGGTGCCGCGCGCGGCTACGACGACGCGCTGTGCATGGTCGTCTCCACGGGAGTCGGCGGCGGGCTCGTCCTCGGCGGCAAGCTGCACCCGGGACCCACCGGAAACGCCGGCCACATCGGCCACATCAGCGTGGACCTCGACGGCGATCTGTGCCCGTGCGGAGCCCGTGGCTGTGTGGAGCGGATCGCCAGTGGTCCCAACATCGCGCGCCGGGCGATCGAGCGCGGCTGGCGCCCCGGTCCGGACGGCGACGCGTCCGCGGCGGCGGTGGCCGCGTCGGCAGCCGCCGGCGACCCGGTCGCGATCGCCTCCTTCGAGCGTGCCGCGCAGGCGCTCGCCGCCGGAATCGCGGCCACCGCCACGCTGGTGGAGATCCGTATCGCCGTCATCGGCGGGGGAGTTGCGGGCGCGGGTGAGATCCTCTTCGCTCCGCTGCGCCGCGCGCTGCGCGACTACGCCACACTCTCCTTCGTCCAGGGGCTCATCGTGGCACCGGCCCTCACGGGCACGGACGCGGGCCTCCTGGGAGCGGCCGCCGCGGCGTCGCCCGGCCTGCGCGGGGAGACGGCGGCGACGCTGAAGGGCTGAACGGCTGAAGGCCTGAAGGGCTTTGAGCTCTGCGCGACTCGGGCAAGGCCGGACGGCACGGTGCGACGCTCGACCTTCGTGCCTCGTCGGAGCCCTCACCCGGTACGCACACGGCCGTGCTGTGCCGGAGCCATCACTCCGGCACAGCACGTGTGTCCCAGGACCCGGACCGACCGTGTGGGTCAGTCCTTGTGCTGCTGGCTCAGCGCCAGCGCGATGTCGACGACCTGGTCGTCGTCCGGGAAGTCGCCCTTGTTCGTGGCGTCTCCGGTCAGCAGGTTGACCTTGTAGAAGCCGGCGACGCCACCGACCGTGAGAGCGGCGAAGCCCTGGTTGGTGCCGTTCTTGGCCGAGGAGTAGATGTCGAAGCCGGCCGGCAGGCCCGCGTCGACACCGAGGTCACCGGTGGGAACGAGGGTGCCCGCGTTCGCCGGGGACTGGATGGAGACCCGGTTGTTGACCGTGTCGATGACGAACAGCGTCGTGCCCGTCGAGGCGTCCAGGTCGTTGTTGGTGTAGGCCGCGCCGGTGACCCCGAGCGCCGCTCCGGGCGGCGTCGTGTTGGTCAGCGGGGTGTCCACGACGGTGGTCAGCGGGTCAGACGGGTCGTCGATGTTGTGACGGAGGTTCTGACCGGTGTCGCTGGTGATCCGAAGGCGGTTCGCGGCGGGGTTGAAGTCCACGCTGAACTGTGTGCCGGCCAGGGCGACCGTGAGCTGGTGGACCTTGGTCGCCTGTGCGGTCTGAGGGTTCACGGTGTAGACGCCGCCCTGGTTGCCGACCCCGTACAGCAGGCCGTTCTGTACCCGGTAGTCGATGCCCACGAGCGTGGTGTCCACGGTCAGCCCCGTCACGGCGCCGATCGACCGGACGTCGCCGGGCTTGTTCTCGCGGAACGAGACCAGTCGCTGGTCACTGGTGAGGCCGATCACCTTCAAACTGTTCCCGCCGCTTCCGTCGCCTCCGTCATCCATTCCTACGGCGGTCGCCGGCGCGGCCGTGGCGATCGAGGCTGCGAGGGCGAGGGCGATTACTGCTGCACGCATTAGATCTCCGAGATCTCTTCGGACGCCCCCATCCGATGAGGCGTCAACACGCCGACGATAAGCATGTAAATCACCGTATGGCTTGATGAAATGACCCATAAGGCGTCACCTGCTGCGCCAAGTGAGGGACACGAGCCGCTTGAGCGGCAAGCGCTGTCCGGCCGACCGGGGCACCGCACCGACAGCGCCGCTCCCAGCGACCGATCCGACCTGACCCGATCCGTCGCGACCCGACCCGACCCGACCGGGACCGACCCGACCCGTCCCGTCCCGGACCGACCCCGGTAATCTGCGGCGGCACCGGCCCCCAGCCGTTCACCTCGCTCAGCCGGCGAGATCGCCGATGACCTCACGGTTGCCGAGCATCTCGAACGTCGCCGGGGTCGCCTTGCGCAGGTCGGATCCGATGAGCAGGGGCGCCGCCATGATCGACCACATCGAGAAGTGGCTCCGGTACTCGACGTCCGTCATCCCGCCGTTGCCGCCCTCCAGCATGTCGGGGTCGTTCCACCGGCCGGGACCGGCGTACGGCGCGAGCGGCGGATTCTGCTTCGTGATCGACAACATGGAGCCCGAGTTGTCGCTGATGTCACCGGTCGTGCGCCACAGATGGCCGGTGTCCGCCGCCCATTCCCAGGGCTTGTTCTCGCCCCCTTCCTCGCCCGAAAGAGCGGCGCCCGGGGTTTCCCGGACGCGGTCCTGCGGCATCAGGATCATGAGCACGACAGAAGGGGACCCCACGCATGGCCTGGTACCCAGGCGCCACCAAGTACGAGCTGCAACCCGAGTCGGACGCCCAACCCGCCATCCGCCCCACGCAGTTCATCCTGCACAGCATCGCCGCACCGTGGACCGCCCGGCGGATCTACGAGTACTGGAACGAGAGCACCAACCTCGAGTCGCACTTCGGACTCGGTTACGAGGGCGACCTCGGCCAGTACATCGGCACCGAGACCCGGGCCGACGCCAACTACAGGGCGAACCTGCGCCCCGACGGCACCGGCGCCGTCAGCATCGAGACCGCGTCCAACCTGCAGCACACCGACCCATGGACGGACCGGCAGACCGAGAAGCTCATCGCGCTCGGCGCCTGGCTGCACGAGCGGCACGGCATACCGCTGCGTGTCTGCCGCTCCGCCGCCGACCCCGGCTACGGCTACCACCGGCTCCACGCGGACTGGGCCGTGTCCGGTACGGCCTGCCCCGGAGACGCCCGTGTCCGCCAGTTCAAGAACGTCGTCTTTCCCGGAATCGTCGCCCGCGCGACCGGACAGAGCCCCGCCCCGCCCCAGGAGGACCTCGACATGCCGTCGATGCTGAACGAGTCGAACGCCGTGGATGTCGCACTCCGCTCGGGCGTCTGGACGGGACTGGCGTTCACCGACGCCGTCCTGCACTCGGGTCCGCGCCGCCACTCGACCCTGGTGCACCTGCTGTTCGCCGACAACATCCACAAGGACGCCCGGATCGAAGGCCGCTTCTATCTGACCGACACGGCAGGCAACAACCCGTCCCCCTACCTCACGGTCACGGGGGAGGGTCCCGGCGGCCATCAGTTCCTGTGCTCCGCCGACGTTCCCAAGGGGCGCCATCTGCGCTTCGAGGTCCGCGTCACGACACCGGACGGCTCGGCGGTCCGGCTGCTCCACCGCGTCGCCACGGGCCCGTACTGGGCCCTGTGACCCACCCGCGGGCGGGTTCTCAGTGGCGGAACTCGCCCGCCTGCTGCGGAATCACCACGAGGAACGCGTCCGACTCCAGGTCCATCACGACCTCCGCCGGCACGCCCTCGTCCCGGCGCGCCCGGGCGAACTCCTCGGCCGGCCAGCTCCCTCGCGGATCCCCGGCGGGAAACTGCTCCAGCACCGTACGGCGCATCTCCGCACCCCCTTGCTCATCGTGAACCCCAACGAGGCGCCGTCCGGATGTGTTACGGCCCGGTGCTTCCGCGGGCCAGCCGGTTGCGACGTTTCCGTGGCAGGGTGTTGCGGGCAGTCCACAGGGGGCTACGGAGGAGGGGGAACCGTGATCGTCTGGATCAACGGTGCTTTCAGCGCGGGGAAGACGACCACCGCCCGCGAACTGATCGATCTGATCCCGAACAGCACGTTGTACGACCCCGAGGTGATCGGCGGCGCGTTGCGGTCCCTGTTGCCGCAGAAACGTCTCGCCGAAGTGACCGACCAACAGGACCTGCCAATATGGCGCCGGCTGGTCGTGGACACCATGGCCGCGCTGCTCGCCGAGGTGGGCGGTGTCCTCGTGGTGCCGATGACCTTGCTCAGACAGGAGTACCGCGACGAGATCTTCGGCGGCCTGGCGGCCCGTCGCATTCCGGTCCGGCATCTGCTCCTCCGCCCGGAGGAAACGATCCTGCGGGCACGGACTGCCGCCCGCGAGGAGCCGGACCGTCCCGACCGGGAACAGCGCGTGGGACAAGGGGCGTACGACCACATCGAGCACTACCGCAGCGCCCTCGGCTGGCTCACCGCCGACGCCCACGCCGTGGACAGCTCGCACCTCACCCCGCGCGAGACCGCGGAGGCCGTCGCCGAGGCGATACGCACCGGCGCGGCCCCGGTCAGCGAAATCGTGCAGACACCCGAACCGACCGCCGAGACCCTCGCCGCCGGTGTGCTCCTCTTCGACGAACGCGACCGGGTGCTCCTCGTCGACCCCACCTACAAGCCGGGCTGGGAGTTCCCCGGTGGTGTGGTCGAGTCTGGCGAGGCCCCGGCACGCGCGGGGATCCGGGAGGTCGCCGAGGAGCTGGGGATCCGACTCGACGCCGTACCGCGGCTGTTGGTGGTCGACTGGGAGCCGCGGCGGCCACCCGGCTACGGGGGGCTGCGGCTCCTCTTCGACGGCGGACGGCTCACCGGCGACGACGCGGCCGCCCGCGTGACCCTGCCGGGCCCCGAGCTGCGGGACTGGCGCTTCGCCTCCGAGGAGGAGGCCGCCGGGATGCTGCCTGCCGCCCGCTACGAGCGGCTGCGCTGGGCCCTGCGGGCCAAGGAGCGCGGCACGGTGCTCAACCTGGAGGCCGGTGTGCCCGTCGGCCCGGCATGAGCCGCCGGGTCATGACGCGGCGTCGGCCGCGGCGCTCAGCGCCGCCGCCGCGTCCCGTGTGACCGGGTCGCCGTGTCCGAAGCAGACCGTGGACGGCGCGAGGGAGGCCAGTCGGCGCATCGACGCGAGAGCCGCTGCCCGGTCTACGGTGAACACACCCGGCATCACCTGCCCCACGCCCGCGACCGCGTCCCCGGTGAACAGCGCACCGTGGCGCGGGAGATGGACCGCGATCGAGCCGTCGGTGTGGCCCGGGACGTGCACCACCCGGGTCTCCGCCGCCGAACCCCGGCTCGTCGCCGTCCTCCAGCTCCCGGTCCACCGGGGCCGGCGGCGCCGCGGCACCGTGCGGGCGTGCTCGTACAGCGGGATCTCCCAGTCCAGCAGGACCGGTTGGGGGACGCGCGCCGTACCGCGGATCACCGACGCGTCCAGCCGGTGCGCCAGGACCTCGGCCCCGTACCGGTCCGCGAGCTCCCGCGCCGAGCCGGTGTGGTCGCGGTGTCCGTGCGCGAGGACGATCCGGCGGACGGACGCCGGATCGGCACCGAGAGCGCGAACCGCCCCCTCGATCCCCGCGGCCGCGTCGACGTCCCCGGAACCGATCAGGGTGAACTCCGCACCCTCGCGCCACAGATACGCCTGGCCGATCCGAAACGCAGCATGTGCAGCCGGGGCACTGCCTCGATGACATGCGTACGGCGGACGTAGGCAGCCGCGCACGTCCGCCGCACCGCTCTCCGCTCTCCGCTCTCCGCGAGCTTCGACCAGCGCGTCAGGAGACCGGGGACCCCCGAGGACGCCTAACCCTGCTTCGAGCGCGCGTAGTTCACCAGGAAGTGCGCCTCGGCGACCGACAGCCGCTCCAGCTCCTCGGGCGAGACGCTCTCGTTGACGGCGTGGATCTGCGCCTCCGGCTCGCTCAGCCCGATCAGCAGGATCTCCGCCCGCGGGTAGAGCTCGGCGAGCGTGTTGCACAGCGGGATCGAGCCGCCCATGCCGGCGCTCTGCATCTCCTCGCCCGGGTAGGCGATTCGCATGGCGTCGGCCATCGACGTGTACGCCGGGCTGTTCACGTCCGCGAGGAACGGCTGGCCCTGGCCGACCTGCTCCAGGCTCACCCGCGCGTTCCACGGCGTGTGCTTCTCGATGTGCGCGAACAGCAGCTTCGTCGCCTCGGCCGCGTCCTGGCCCGGCGGCACCCGCAGGCTGATCTGGGCGCGGGCACTGGCCGGAACGGACGGGGTCGCACCGGCGACCGGGGAGCAGTCGATGCCGATCACCGTGACGGCGGGGCGCGCCCAGACACGGTCGGCGACCGTGCCGTGCCCGATCAGGTCCACGCCCTCCAGGACCTTCGCGTCCTTGCGGAAGTCGGCGTCCGGGTACTGGAGCCCCTCCCAGACGCTGTCCGCGGTGAGTCCTTCGATCACCGTCGAGCCGTCCTCGGCGCGCAGTGAGTCGAGGACGCGGATCAGCGCGGCCAGCGCGTCGGGGGCCGCGCCGCCGAACTGCCCGGAGTGCAGATTGCCCTCAAGGGTGTCGATCGTGAGGCGGATCATCGTCATGCCGCGCAGCGTCGCCGTCACGGTCGGCAGTCCCACCCGGAAGTTGCCGGTGTCACCGATCACGATCGCGTCGGCCGTGAGCAGCTGGGGGTGGGCCTCGGCGTACCGCTCGAGACCGCCGGTGCCCTGTTCCTCCGAGCCCTCGACGATGACCTTGACCGAGACCGGCACGCCGCCGTTCGCCTTGAGGGCGCGCAGCGCGAGCAGGTGCATGATGAAGCCGCCCTTGCAGTCGGCGGCGCCGCGCCCGTACCAACGGCCGTTCCGCTCGGTCAGCTCGAACGGGGGTGTGATCCACGCCGACTCGTCGAGCTTCGGCTGCACGTCGTAGTGCGCGTACAGCAGCACGGTCGGCGCGCCCTCGGGGCCGGGCAGCAGACCGTAGACCGACTGGGAGCCGTCGGGGGTGTCGAGCAGCTCCACGTCCTGGAAGCCCTCGGCGCGCAGCGCGCCCGCGACCCAGTTCGCGGCGGCCTCGCACTCGCTCCTGGGCGCCACGGCCGGATCCGCCACCGATTCGAACGCCACCAGTTCCGTGAGCTCCGCCTTCGCACGGGGCATCAGGGATGCGACGGTCTCGGCGATCGGATTCGCGGTCATGGGCACGCTCCTTGTGGGTGCGACGTTGTGTGTAATGCGAAGGTACGGCGATCCTCCCATAGCCGGGCGCCCGCGGGTCGCGCCGTAGGATGCCGTGGAGAGCCCCAGCGACGAGTCGGATCGGGAGCAGAAGCACATCGTGAGCAGCGAGAACGCAGATGCCGTCAGCGGCCAGGGCGAGCCGGTGTGGGATGTCGTCGTGGTCGGCGCAGGGCCCGCGGGAGCATCGGCGGCCTATGCCGCCGCGGTCGCGGGCCGTCGGGTGCTCCTTCTGGAGAAGGCCGAGCTGCCCCGCTACAAGACCTGCGGCGGCGGGATCATCGGTCCCTCACGGGACGCTCTGCCGCCCGGTTTCGAACTGCCCCTGCGGGACCGGGTGCACGCGGTCACGTTCTCGATGAACGGCCGGCTGACGCGTACGCGCCGCTCGCGCCGGATGCTCTTCGGGCTCATCAACCGTCCCGAGTTCGACGCGAGCCTGGTGGAGCACGCGGAGAAGGCGGGCGCGGTGCTGCGCACGGGAGCGACCGTCTCCCGGGTCGAGCAGCACGGACCGGCGGTTCCCGACCGCCGTACGGTCGCGGTCGTCCTCGCGGACGGGGAGACGGTGCTCGCGCGGGCCGTCGTCGGCGCGGACGGCAGCGCCAGCCGGATAGGAGCCCATGTCGGGGTCAGGATGGACCAGGTGGATCTGGGCCTGGAGGCCGAGATCCCGGTGCCGGCGACCGTCGCGGAGGACTGGGCGGGGCGGGTGCTCATCGACTGGGGCCCGATGCCGGGGAGTTACGGCTGGGTGTTCCCCAAGGGTGACGTGCTGACCGTCGGGGTGATCTCGGCACGCGGCGAAGGGGCCGCGACGAAGCGCTATCTGGAGGACTTCATCGCCCGGCTGGGGCTCGCCGGTTTCGAGCCGGCCGTCTCGTCCGGGCATCTGACCCGCTGCCGCGCCGACGATTCGCCGCTGTCGCGCGGACGGGTGCTGGTGTGCGGTGACGCGGCGGGGCTGCTGGAGCCGTGGACCCGCGAGGGCATCTCGTTCGCCCTGCGCTCCGGCCGGCTCGCGGGGGAGTGGGCGGTCCGTGTCGCGGAGGCGAACGACGCGGTCGACGCGCGCCGCCAGGCGCTGAACTACGCGTTCGCCATCAAGGCCGGGCTGGGCGTGGAGATGGGCGTCGGCCGGCGGATGCTCGCGGTGTTCGAGCGGCGCCCGGGCCTGCTGCACGCGGCGATCACGGGCTTCCGGCCCGCCTGGAAGGCGTTCGCCGACATCACGCGCGGTGCGACGTCGTTGGCCGGTCTCGTACGCACCCACCCGCTGGCCCGTCGGGCCCTGGAGGCGATGGACCGCAGCCGGCCCGTCACGGTGGCGCGGGAGCACGAGGCGGCCGAGGAGCCGGGAGGCAGTGGCGAGCCGGAGTCGGACGGGGCGCGCGTCACTCCTTGACGTTGATCAGGAACACCGGATGGTCGGGTGCGGCCGCCAGGATCTCCTCGTCGGAGGATTTGGCGGTCACGCCCTGGAAGTACTGGTTGACCTCCCAGCCCCACCGCTCCAGGTAGGTGCGCAACACCGGCAGCTTCTCGTGGGCGTCCGTCATCTCGGTGGCTGTGAAGCCGCGGACCTTGCGGCCGACGCGCAGCTCGCCGCCGCCCGCGACGCGCATGTTGCGCACCCACTGGGAGTGGCCGCGGGCCGAGATCAGATACCGCTGCGCGCCGTGGCTGTGCGGATTGACGGGGATGCGCTGCATCCGGCCGCTCTTGCGCCCGCGTACGGAGAGCTCGGCGGAGCCCAGCAGGCTGACGCCGTGCCGGGCCAGCCAGCCCACGACGCGGTTGAAGCGGAGAGCGATCGGTCCGGCCTCGAGGTAGTGCGGCGACGACGACATGGTGACCTCCATGGATGAGACCGCGAACCGGGGCGAGAGCACTGCTCTCCGTTGAGAGCAGTGTGCATGAGGGGAGCCATCCAAGGCAAGAGCAGTGCTCTCGTTATTGGTCGGTGCTCCGAAACGTGCCAGACTGGCTCCATGAACAGCGCGAACGACGGGAGCCCTACGGGCGGCGGCATCAGCGGCACCCTGCGAGGCGCCCGGGAGCGGGCCCGCAGCGAGATCACCGCGGCCATCAAGGACGAGGCGCGCACGCAGCTCGCCGCCGAGGGCGCCGCCAAGCTCTCCCTGCGCGCCGTCGCGCGCGAGCTCGGCATGGTCTCCTCGGCGCTCTACCGCTACTTCCCGAGCCGCGACGAGCTGCTCACCGCGCTCATCGTCGACGCCTACGACTCCGTGGGCGCCGCCGCCGAAGGAGCCGCGGGCCCGGCCGACGCCGACCCGGTCGAGCGCTGGACCGCCGTCTGTACCGCCGTGCGGGCCTGGGCGCTCGCCCACCCCCACGAGTACGCCCTCATCTACGGCTCGCCCGTGCCCGGTTACGCCGCCCCGCAGACGACCATCGAGCCCGCCTCCCGCGTCGGGCTCACCCTCATCACCGTCGCCCGGGACGCCCACCGCGGTCCCGGCGTCGCACCGCCACCGCTGGCCGCCGAACTGCGCGCCGAGGCGGAGCGGATGGCGGCCGGACTCGCGGCCGATCTGCCCCCGGCGCTCGTCGCGTCCCTGGTGGCGGCCTGGTCCCAGGTCTTCGGGCTGATCTCCTTCGAACTGTTCGGGCAGTTCACCAAGATCGTGGAGGACCGGGACGCCTTCTTCGCGTACTCCGTCGCCCGCATCGGCCGCGACGCGGGTCTCGCTCCCGCCGGCTCCGCCGGCGTACTCCACAGGGAGTACGCGTGATCACCGCGCACGGCTGACGCCCGCCGGCGCCGGCCGGGTCTAGCGTGACCGGTATGGACGAGCAGCGCACCCGCCCTCACGGCGGTCCGCCCTGGACGCAGGGTGGTCCGCCGTGGGCGCACGGCGAACCGCCGTGGTGGCGTCACGGACCCGGCCGCCGGAACGGAACGGACCGGTGGGGCGGAACGCGAGTGCCCTGGCTGTCCAGCCTCCTCGTCGCCGTCTTCGTGATGGTGGGTACGGGCTTCGCGGCCGAGAACCAGCCCGACCGCGAGCCCCTCGACGCCTTGGCCCGCACGCTGCTGCTCGCCGGGCCCGCGATCCTGCTGATGCGCCGCAGACACCCCGTCGCCGTGGTGTACGCGCTCGCGGTGATCACGCTCGTCTACATCGGCGCGGGATATCCGTACGGGCCGGTCTTCGTCACCTTCGCGGTCGGCGTGTTCGCCGCCCTCGTGGCAGGGCACCGCTACGCGGCCTGGGGCGCCGTCGGCCTGCTCTGGGCGGGGCATCTCCTCATCGCGCACTGGCTCTACGCGTATCTGCCGCCGGGCGACGACCGGGCCGCTCCGTGGGGCGGAGAGCTGGTGGGTGCGGCGTGGGTCGCCGCGATCGTCGCGGCCGCCGAGCTGACGCGCGTACGCAGGGAGCAGTGGGCCCGCGAACGCGCCGAACGGGCGGCGGCGGAGAAGCGCCGCACGGACGAGGAACGGCTCCGCATCGCCCGAGAGCTCCATGACGTTCTCGCCCACTCCATCTCCGTCATCAATGTGCAGGCCGGGGTCGGGCTCGCGCTGCTCGACTCCGATCCCGAGCAGGCCCGTACCGCCCTCACCACCATCAAGACGGCCAGCAAGGAGGCACTCGGCGAGGTCCGGCAGGTCCTGGACACCCTCCGCACGCCCGGCGACGCGCCCCGGGCACCCGCACCCGGTCTGGATCGGCTTCCCGAACTCGTCGAGCAGGCCGCCAGGGCCGGGCTCACGGTCGAGGTCGGCACCGAGGGAACCCGGACCGCGCTCCCGCCAGGCGTGGACCTCGCCGCCTTCCGCATCATTCAGGAGGCGCTCACCAACGTGGTACGCCACTCGGGCGCCCGCACGGCCCGGGTCCGGATCGCGTACGCGTCCGGCCGCGTCGATCTCAGGATCGACGACGACGGGCCCGCCACCGGAGGGCACCAGGGCGGCAGCGGCCGTGGACTCGTCGGGATGCGGGAGCGTGCCGCCGCGCTCGGTGGCACGATCGAGGCGGGCCCGCGCCCGGACGGGGGCTTCCAGGTCCACGCCGGTCTGCCGGTCGACCGCAGCCGATGAACGAGGCGTCGAAGGTGGCGAGGGCAGCGAACGCACTTCAGGCATCGAGGGCATCGAAGGCATCGAGGGAGACACCGTGATCCGGGTACTGCTCGCCGACGACCAGTCGCTCGTACGGGCCGGCTTCCGGGCGCTGCTCGACGCCCAGCCGGACATCGAGGTCGCCGGCGAGGCCGCGGACGGCGAGGAGGCGGTGCGCAACGTCGCCGAACTCAGGCCGGACGTCGTGCTGATGGACATCCGCATGCCCCGGCTCGACGGACTCGCCGCCACCCGGCGCATCACCGAGGACGCGACGCTGGACGGCGTGAAGGTCGTCATGCTGACCACCTTCGAGCTGGACGAGTACGTCTTCGAGGCCATCCGCTCGGGAGCCTCCGGGTTCCTGGTGAAGGACACCGAGCCCGAGGAACTGCTCCGCGCGGTACGGGCGGTGGTGGACGGCGACGCGCTCCTTTCGCCCGGGGTGACGCGCCGGCTCATCGCCGAGTTCGCCGCCCGCTCCAAGGAACCCGCCGGGGCCGAGGCTCTCGCCGAACTCACCGAGCGCGAGCGGGAGGTGATGGCCCTGGTGGGGATCGGGCTGTCGAACGAGGAGATCGCCCGCCGGCTCGTGGTCAGCCCGCTCACCGCGAAGACGCACGTCAGCAGGACGATGGTGAAGCTGGGCGCGCGCGACCGGGCCCAACTGGTCGTGCTGGCCTATGAGTCCGGGCTGGTCCGGCCCGGGTGGCTCGGCTGATCCGGCTGATCCGGCCGGCCCCGTGTGCGTGAGAAGCGGCGCAGCACGGTCACCACCCGCACCGGGAAGACCAGGGCGGCGGCGGCCGCCCCCGCGACCAGCAGACCGCGTTCGACGGCGTACGGCATCACGAACATCAGCTTGGGCCCGGCGATCACGCCGAAGACCACCGCGGCCGCGAACGCCGCGCTCAGCAGCGCGTACCCGGTTTCGACGGTGATCGCGTCCCGGTCCGCCTGCGTGCGTTCCCCCATGACCGCGAGTGTCACAGGACGGTGGCGGCACGGGCAACCGTCCCCGCACCGCCACCGTGTCGTCGTCATCCTGAGCGCCCGTGTCGGGCGCCCTGTGTCAGTCGCCCTGGGTCAGTCGCCGACCGATACCTCCTCCGACCGGGGCTCGTGCCGGGTCCGGAGCCCGGACTCGTGGTCCGGTGCGGACCTCGCGACCAGGACCGTCCTTCCGCTCTGTGCGGCGCGCCGCGAACGCAGTCCCGCGAGGGTGATGAGCAGACCCGCCGCCGCGATGACGGTGACCACCACGAGGCCGGGACGGAAGCTGTCCAGCACCTGCTGCGGTGAGCTGCCCGCGTCGCCTCCCGCCGTGATCACCGCGGTGACGACGGCGAGGAAGATCGCCCCGCCGACCTGGATCGACGTGTTCAGCAGCCCGGAGACCATGCCCTGCTCGTGGTCCTCCACCCCGTTGGTGGCCTGGATGTTGAGCGAGGGGAAGACGAGGGCGCACGCCGCGCCGAGCAGCAGCATCGAGGGCAGGATCACCGTGGCGTAGGCAGGCGACAGGTCGATCCGGAGGAAGAGCGCGTAGGCGATCACGAGCAGCGAGAACCCGGTGGCGATCACCCTGGGCGTGCCGAACCGGTCCACCACCGAGCCGATCTTCGTCGAGGAGAGCGCCACCAGCGCACCCGCGGGGAGGAAGGCCAGCGCCGTCTGCAGCGCCGACCAGCCGAGCAGCGACTGCATGTACTGCGTGACGAGGAACTGGAAGCCGACGTAGGAGCCGAAGAAGAACGCGGCACCCAGATTGGCCCGGATCCGGCTGCCAGAGCGCAGCACGCCCAGCCGGATCAGCGGGTGCGTGCTGCGGCGTTCGATCGTCACGAAGGCCGTGAGCAGCGCGGCCGAGGCGAGGAACGACAGCAGCGTACGGGCCGAGGCCCAGCCCGCCTCGGGAGCCTGGACGACGGTGAAGACCAGCAGGAGCATCGCGGCCGTACCCGTGACGGCGCCCGGGACGTCGTAGCCCTTGCCGGAGTCCTCACGGCTGCTCCGCGGGATCAACCTGATGCCCACGAGCAGCGCGATCAGGGCGATCGGCGCGGGCAGCAGCATCGTGAGCCGCCAGCTCACCTCGGTGAGGAGCCCGGACAGCACCAGGCCCATGGAGAAGCCGGTGGCGGCGCAGGTGGTGTAGATCGACAGGGCACGGTTGCGCTGTGGGCCCTCCTTGAAGGTCGTGGTGATGATGGAGAGGCCGGCGGGCGCGGTGAACGCGGCGCTCAGGCCCTTGATGAAGCGGCTCGCGATCAGCAGCGGCCCGGAGTCGACGAGCCCGCCCAGCAGGGAGGCGAGCGCGAAGACGGCGAGCGCGATGAGGAAGACCCGGCGCCTGCCGAGCAGATCGGCCGCGCGGCCACCGAGGAGCAGCAGTCCGCCGTAGCCCAGGATGTAGCCGCTGACGATCCACTGGAGGGACGAGGTGGACAGGCCGAGGTCGGTGGCGATGGAGGGCAGGGCGACGCCGACCATCGAGACATCGAGGGCGTCGAGGAACATCGCGGCGCAGAGCACGAGCAGGGTGCCCCACAGCCGCGGTGTCCAGCGTTCCTGCGATGCGGGGACGTTGAGCGGAGAGGTCATGCGCAGCACACTACATGCGCATGCATTGAATGCAAGCGCATTTAATTCCGATGCAACAATGTGCCGGTTTTCTGCTAACGTGTGGTCATGGCGGCGAAGAAGTCCGAGCGTGCGCTCGTGGACGAATGGCGTGACGTGCTCGCGCTGCACGCGCGCACGATGTGCGAGCTCGACCGGGAGCTGCATCAGCACGGGCTGGGCGCGAGCGACTTCGAGGTCCTCGACGTGCTGGCCGAAGGAGCCGCGGAGGACGGCGGCTGCTCGTACCGGGTGCAGGAGCTGGCCTCCCGAGTGCACCTGAGCCAGAGCGCCTTGTCACGCCTGGTCGCGCGGCTGGAGAAGGACGGGCTGGTGAACCGCGTGATGTGCAGCGAGGACCGCCGCGGAGTGCGGGTCGCGCTGACGGACGCGGGGCGCGAGCGCCATGCCGAGGTGCAGCCGCTGCAGCGGGCGGTGCTGTCCAGGATGCTGGTGCGGCCGACTCGCTGACGGCTGACGGCTGACGGTGACACGGACGGCCGAGAGCCGACGGAGACGACGGACAGCCGACGGCGGATGGGCGGAGGGTCGACGGCGGATTGCCGGAGGGCCGACCGGCGACGGCCGACGCGGGCTGTTGACGGTTGACCGCTGACCCCGGACGGGGCCCGGAGATGCGGATCGTGAGGTGTGGACCGCGTCGCTGCCGTGTCCTCAGGACCAGGTGATCGCGGACGTCTCGCGCCACAGGCGGGCGAGTTCCTCGTCTCCGCTCACGGTCACGGCCGCGAGGGGCAGCCGGTTCCACAGGGCGAGGTAGAGCCGGCCCGCGGGCCCGCTCAGCTCACAGTCCGCGGGCCCTTCTCCCGTACGGTCGGCACGCGCGGGCTCGTCGGACAGCCGCACGGTCCAGACGTCGTCCGTGTCCGTGGCCCTCACCCGCAGGACCCGTGGCCCGGCCGTCCGCACCCGGCTGCTCCGGCGGGCGTGGAACGCGCACAGCAGTTCGTCGACACCGTCGGCCGCGAAGCGGGCCGCCACGGGACCGGGCTCGCCGAGCGCCGACTCGGCGTCCACCCGGTGCACGGCGGTCTCATGGGCCTGGCGCCGTGCCCAGAACGCAAGCGGGGAGGGCGCCGGAAGGAAACTCCAGCACTTCAGATCGTCCGGGGCCTCGGCGAGCGCCGCGACCAGCAGGCCGTGTCCCTCCCGGAACCACTCCAGCAGCTCGTCGCCGTCCAGGTCGGGCTCGCCCGAGTCCGGGCGGTACTCCGTGTGCCCCTCGGCCACGAACGCGGTCGCCCAGCGGTGGACCATGCCGGTGTGCCGCAGCAGGTCCCTGACCCGCCAGCCCGGGCACGTCGGCACCGCGGCGTCGGGGCCCGCCTCGTCGGCGGCACCGGCCAGCAACTGGCCCTCCCGGACCAGGGACTTGATCAGCTCGGCGGTCTCCATGCCGGGCATTCTGCCAAGTGCGAGACGTCGGCGTCAGGCGTCAGGCGCCTTGAGGGTGGGCGGAGTGCCGGCCACCGCGCAGCAGCCGTACGAACAGGCCGAGGGCGAGGGACTGGATCAGCACCGAGAGGACCAGCGCGGGGTAGAGGAACCAGACCGAGCCGATGACGGCGTCCCCGAACAGCGAGCCCGCCATGAGGAAGACGAAGACCGTAGGCGCGGCGAGCAGGAACAGCCAGGCACCGGCGAGCGAGGCGTCCTCGTGACGCACGAACAGGCTGTCCACGGCGACGAACACCGCTGTGGCGACGACGACGGCGAGATAGGCGAGCGACGCGGGATTCCCGAAGGTCAGACGGACAAGGCCCGACAGGCGACGCCGGGAGTTCGTGAACCGGGAGTTCGTGAACCGGGACTTCGAGGACCGGGATGTCATGCGGGATGTCATGGCGGATGCCCCCTGAGGTCGATGCGTCCATGGTGCGCGCCAGGGAAGCGCTGTGCCTGAGTACGGCTACTCAGGCCGCCCGTACTCAGTACGCCGGAAGGACCGCCGGTCGGGGGCGTACGGTCAGTGCGCGTGCTCGCGGCGGGGTGCCTGTCCGGAACGGTCCTGCCTGGCCTGTGACTGCTGGATCGGCGTCTGTCCGGTTTCGGCCGGTGCGGACGGGGAGGGACCGGCCGGTGTGACAGGACCGGCCGGTGCCTTCCGGGCCGCGTACCCGATCAGCGCGGCCGCGGCAGCGAGCATCGCCACCGTGGTCAAGGCCACGGGCAGCGAGAACCAGTCGGCGAGGAACCCGATCGCGGGCGGGCCGAGGAGCATGCCGCCGTAGCCGAGCGTGGAGGCCGCCGCCACCCCACCGGGACCCGCCAGTGCGCCGGCGCGTGCCACCGCCACCGGGAAGATGTTCGCCAGCCCGAGGCCGGTCACGGCGAACCCGAGCAGTGCGAGCCACACCGTCGGCGCCAGCGCGCCGAGCAGCATGCCCACTGTGGCGGTCGCACCACCCGCGACCAGCGTCCGGGTCTGGCCGAGCCGCTCCAGCAGGGTCGTACCGGAAAGCCGTCCCGCCGTCATGGCCAGCGCGAACAGCGAGTACCCGGCGGCCGCGACACCCGCGTGCGCGCCGAGGTCCTGTTCCAGGTGCAGCGCGCCCCAGTCGGCCAGCGCGCCTTCGCCGTACGCCGTGCACAGGGCGATGACACCGAAGAGCGCGACGAGCCGGCGCGTACGGCCGGAGAGGCGGGCCGGGCCGGCCGCCGGAGCATCCGCCGTCGAGGCCGACCGCCCGGGGGGCTCGGGGGAGGGGTGACGCAGCAGCACAGGTCCGGCCGCGGCGGTGACCAGCAGCCCGATGCCCGTGAGGGCGAACAGGTGCGCGGCGGGCGACAGGCCCGCGGCCACCAGCCCGCCGAGCCCCGCGCCGATCATGCCGCCCAGGCTGAAGGCGGCGTGGAAACTGGGCATCACGGGCCGTCGCAAGGCCGCGACCAGATCGACGGCTGCGCTGTTCATGGCCACGTTGATGCCGCCGTACGCGGCGCCGAACACGAGCAGCACCAGCCCCAGGGTGAGCGAGGAATGCGTCTGTGCGGGCAGCGCGATGCTCAGGCACAGCAGGACCGCGGCCGCGACGGTCAGCGGATGGCTCCCGAAGCGACGGCACAGCCGCCCCGTCAGTGTCATCGTCACCACGGCCCCGGCCGACACACCGAGGAGCGCGAGCCCCAGATCGCTCGCGGAGGCACCGGTCTGCTGCTTGATGGCGGGGATACGGACGACCCAGCCGGCGAAGAGGAAGCCGTCGAGGGCGAAGAAGACGGTGAGCGCGGCGCGAAGGCGGGTGAGGGAGTGAGGGGCGTCGAGTTTGTTTAGTGGCGGCACAAAGTCAGGATAGGGCCCGGCGCGGCTCCCGCACAACCGAGGCTCCGGTGTACGGGCCTCTCACCACCGGCTCCTGGAAGTGCGCGAGCCGTCACAGGCTTCTGGAGGTGCGCGCCCTCCCGCCACCGTCGAGCGTCGTGAAGTCCGGGCGAGGCGCGATGTCCGGGGCGGACGCGAGGGGAACCGGCAACCGGCCACCCGGCAACCGGCCACCGGGCGCCGGATCGCCCACCGGGCCTGCGGGATCATGGGAGACTTCGCCCATGAACGGCAAGGTGACGAGCACCCGGACGAAGCTGGAGAGAGGCCGCAGCGCACTCGGGCCCGCGTTGGAACTGGTCCACACGGGCCGCGCGCCCACCCGGGCCGTCCTGACCGCCGAACTGGGCGTCACCCGCGCCACCGCCGGTGCCGTCGCCGCCGAACTCGAAGCGCTCGGCCTCATCCGGGTCGACTCCAGGCCCGGCGCGGCCGCCGGTTCCCAGGGGCGTCCCTCGCATCGCCTCGCCGTCGACGACGCGGGGCCCGTCGCCCTCGCCGCCCAGGTGCACGCCGACGGATTCCGCGCCGCGCTGGTCGGCCTTGGCGGCACCATCGTCGCGACCGCTCCCGGCTGTGTCACGGTCTCCGCCGACCCGGCGCAGGTACTGGGCGAGGTCGTCGACGCCGGCGCGGCACTGCTGCGCGCCACCGGCCGACGATGTGTGGGCGCCGGCCTCGCCGTCCCCTCCGCCGTGGCCGAGCCCGAGGGAACCGCGCTGAATCCCCTCCATCTCGCCTGGCCCGCCGGTGCCCCGGTCCGCGACATCTTCGCCGAACGCGTCCGTGCGGCCGGAGTCATGGGACCGGCCTTCACCGGCAACGACGTCAATCTCGCCGCCCTCGCCGAGCACCGGCACGGTGCCGGTCGCGGGGCCCAGCACCTGCTCTGCGTGGCCACCGGCCATCGTGGTGTCGGTGGCGCTCTCGTCCTCGACGGACGTCTGCACACCGGCAGTTCAGGCCTCGCCCTGGAGGTCGGCCACCTCACCGTCAACCCCGAGGGGCGCCCCTGTCACTGCGGCAGTCGCGGCTGCCTCGACGTCGAGGCCGACCCGCTCGCCTTCCTCACGGCCGCCGGCCGCGACCCGGGCCCCGAAGTCTCCCTGCTCCAGCAGTCCCGGGACCTGCTCAGCACGGAGTACGGCGACCCGTCGGTGCGTGCGGCCGCCGAAGAACTCATCGACCGTCTCGGCCTCGGCCTCGCCGGTCTCGTGAACATCCTCAACCCCGACCGCATCATCCTCGGCGGCCTCCATCGTGAACTCCTCGACGCCGACCCGGAACGCCTCCGCGCAGTCGTCGCCGACCGCAGCCTGTGGGGCCGCAGCGGCAGCGTGCCGATCCTGCCGTGCACGCTCGACCACAACAGCCTGGTGGGCGCGGCGGAGTTGGCCTGGCAGCCGGTCCTGGACGATCCCCTGAGTGCCCTGCCGCAGCCCGTGTCCTGAGGACCGACCGGGCGGCCGACTTCCGATCGGCCGCTGACCAACCGCGCAGGGGCACTCCCAGGCACAAGCTCCGGGGAAGTGCGGGGCGTCGCGCGTCAGTCGGGATCAGTCGGACACGCCAGGAACTGACTGATGTCCCGTGGCGACGGCTGCGGGTCACCGGCAGGTGATGGACGGGATTCCGCACCGGGTGCGGGGTGCAGTGGCATGACCTGCCCGAGGGGTGCGCGCCGTGGAAGACGGTCGACGAACGGCACCGGCCGTGGTCCGGCGACGGGATGTGGGAGCGTCTGCTCCAGCAGATCCAGGCCGCGTCCGAGGGCAGGTCCTAATGTTCGGCGTCCACCCGGGACACGTGGTACTGCCGGATCCGCCAGTCGCCGTCGTCGCGGCGGAGTACCAGCGACAGGTGCACACGGGCCTCCCAGCCGTGCGCGTCGCCGAACGTGACGGCCGCGAAGCCTCCCGCGACCTGCTCGCCGACCGTGTACGTGTGCAGGACCGCCACCTCCGCGCTCCGGCCGGGCGGGACGGCTTCGTAGTAGCCGCGCACGGCGTCCTGGCCCGTGAGGACGGCGGGTCCGAAGCCCTGGAAGAGGGCGTCCGGGGTGAACAGGCCGGCCATCGCGTCGGGCTGATGGCCGTCGAAAGCGGCCTTCCAGCGCCGCAGGACTTCGTGCATGGGATGTCTCATCGCGTCAGCTCTCATCTGTGCGTGCGGGCGGTGCTCCCGGCCGCGAGGGCGATCGGCCATCGCAGCCGAGTAGCCCCCGGGCTAGCCGACCGGTCTATTACAAACTAGTCGAGCGGTCGTATACTTGCCACCATGGGACGGACCAGTGACGCCAGGGAGAAGATCATCAACGCCGCGCAGTCGCTCATCGAGCTGCGTGGTTACTCGGCGTTGGGTGTGGCCGAGATCTGCAAGACGGCCGGGGTGCCCAAGGGGAGCTTCTACTACTTCTTCGAGTCCAAGGAGGCCCTGGCGCTGACCGTGCTCGACGAGCACTGGGCCGCCCAGCGGCGCGAATGGACCCGAGTCCTCGGTGGCGACGCCGCCCCTCTGGAGCGGCTGCGGCAGCTCTTCGAGGAGACGGAGGCGAGTCAGCGCGCGGGACAGCAGAGCTGTGGCACCGTCTCCGGCTGCCTGTTCGGGAACCTGACGCTGGAGTTGAGCAATCAGACCGAAGCGATCCGCGAACGCCTGCAGGGGATCTTCGACGCCCAGGTCGGCATGGTCGAGTCGGTCGTCGCCGAGGCGCGTGAGCGCGGAGAGGTCGCTGTCGCCGACCCACGTGAGGCCGCACGATCGGTCGTCGCGCAACTCGAAGGGCAGGTGCTGTTCGCGAAGCTCTACAACAGCACCTCCCAGCTGAGCGTGCTCTGGGCGAACTGCCTGGCACTCCTGGGTGCTCGGGCGCCGCAGGAGGCGGCGGCCGAGGCCTGAGCTACGGTCCCCGCCGGCCGGTGGGTGGGGCGGTGGGTGGGGCGTGTCGGCAGCCACGAGTCCCGTAGTCGTGCACTCGTGCAGTCGTGCAGTCGTGCAGTCGTGCAGTGGTCCAGTGGTGCAGGGCCGCAGTCA
Source organism: Streptomyces sp. NPDC091376 (assembly GCF_044757085.1). Taxonomy (NCBI): domain Bacteria; kingdom Bacillati; phylum Actinomycetota; class Actinomycetes; order Kitasatosporales; family Streptomycetaceae; genus Streptomyces; species Streptomyces sp. NPDC091376. The sequence continues at coordinate 159,327 of NZ_JBIVUF010000008.1, forward strand.
TGCCGACCCGGCGCCCGGGGCCTGGGGCCGGGACGCCCGGCGTGCGCCGGGCGCCGAGGTCGTTCAGACGTGGGAGGCCAGCCTCCGCAGGATCCGGGCTGCCGGTTCCGCGATGGCGTGGCGGTACCCGGTCCCGGCCCACAGATTGATTCGCTCGGCGTCGCCGGCCGAGGCAGCGGCTTGGCGGATAGGCCTGGTCAGATGGTGCAGCGCCGGATAGCCGGAAGGCGCGAGCCCGCCGTAGTGGTCGGTGAACCGGTTGGACAGGGCGCGTGCGGGCCTGCCGGTGAACGCCCTGGTCACCACGGTCCGGTGGCGCGCGGGATCGGCCAGGGCCGCCCTGTGGGGACGCGACGTACCGGCTTCGTCCGCCCGCAGCAGGACCGTGCCCACCATCACCGCCTCGGCGCCGGCGCGCAGTGCCCCGGCCACGCCTGCCGGCGTGGCCAGTCCGCCCGCCGCGAAGAGCGGCAGCGGCGCCGTCTTCCGGATCCGCCGCAACAGATCGGTCAGTGGAACAGGTGCCGGGACGTGCTGCGGGTCGAGTGTGCCGGAGTGCCCTCCCGCGGCCGACGCCTGCACGGCCAGCACATCGGCTCCCGCGTCCGCGGCCAGGCGTGCCTCGGCCGGCGAAGTGACAGTCAGGACGACGAGCGTTCCGGCGGCGCGCAACGCGGCTATGACGGATGCGTCCGGGATGCCGAAGGTGAAGCTGGCGACCGGTACGGGTTCGGCCAGCAGCAAGTCGATCTTGTCCGTCCAGTGGTCGTCGTCCTCGACGATTCCCGCTGCCCGGGCGTCCAGTCCGTAGGCCCGGGCCTCGGGTGCGATCTCGGCGGCGTAGCGCCGGAAGGCCTCCGGATCGACCGGCAGGGGGTTGGGTGCGAAGAGGTTGACCCCGAAGGTGACGCCCTGGTCGCGGACCTCGGTGATCTGCTCGGCCAGGGCGTCGGCGGTCTTGTATCCGCCGGCCAGGAACCCCAGTCCGTTCGCCCCGGCGGCTGCCGCGACCAGGGCGGGGGTGCTGGGGCCACCGGCCATCGGCGCGACCAGAACCGGGTTGTCCACGCCGAGCGCGTCGAGTGGTGAAGCCATGGAGTGCCTTCCTCGTGAGGCGGGTGAAGGGCCTGATCCGGAACGGGGCACCGGCTCGCTCTGGGCGGTCCCTGAGCGGGCTGGTGCCGGTCGGTGGGCTGGTGCCGATCGGTTCGCTCGCCTCGGTGCCGGGCGGATCGCCGGCAGCCGGTTCAGGGGCGGCGGTCGGCAGGGCGCGGGGCGCGCCCCCGCCTCGGGGCCCGCGCCCCGACGGGGCCGGCCGTGTCCGTCCGTGCTCAGGACCCGGCGCTCTGGCCGCCGTCGACGTGGAGGATCTCGCCCGTGACGAACGGTGCGTTCTCGAGGTAGACCACCGCGTCGACGATGTCGCTCACCTCTCCCATGCGTCCGACCGGGTGCAGGGCCGCGAGAGCCGCGTGATGCTCCTCGGGGTGCATGGGCGTCTTGATCGTGCCCAGTGACACGGCATTGCTCCGGATCCCGCGGCCGGCGTACTCGATGGCCAGCGCCTTGGTGGCGGACTGCAGACCGCCCTTGGTCAGCGAGGCGAGTACGGACGTCACGCTGGAGCTGGCCTGGTCGGCGAGCGTGCTCGTGATCTGGACGACGTGACCCTCCGCCCTGCTCGAGCATGCGCTCGACCGCGAGCTGGGTGATGCGGAAGAAGCCGTCCACGTTCACGCCGAGCACCGCGTCGTAGTCGTCCTCGGTGTAGTCGGTGAAGGGCTTCGCGATGAAGATCCCCGCGTTGTTGACCAGTGTGTCGATGCGGCCGAACCGCTCGACGCCCGCGGCGATGACGCGTTCCGCGGTCGCACGGTCGGCGATGTCGCCCTGGACGGTGACGACGTCGGGATCGTCCGACGCGGCGATGTTGCGCGAGGTGGCGACGACGCCGTAGCCCAGCCTGCGGTAGGCGCTCACGATCCCGGCTCCGATGCCCTGCGACGCGCCGGTGACGACCGCGACCTTTCGAACGTGCGTGGTGTTCATGATGACCTTCTTCGACAAGATGGGGTTCTGTGATTAGCCGACCGGTCGGCTAGTACAAAGTAGACGACCGGTCGAAATATTTCAAAGAGTCCCTCGTCCCGCCGGGGGCGAGGAATTCAGGTGCGTGTCAGGGCCCTGTGGTCGTACCGTTCCGCCCCATGACCGACACCGAGCTGCCGCCGCGCCTCACCCGCCTCACCTTCCACGGACCCCTCTCCGAAGTCCGCGCCGAGGGGCTCGTCGCGAGGCTCGCACGTCGCGCGCCCGCGACCGTGCTCGACATCGGTTGTGGCTGGGGCGAGTTGATGCTCCGGGTGCTCGAAGCGGCGCCGGGCTCGAAGGGCGTGGGTATCGATCTCAACGGCGAGGATCTCGCGCGGGGACGGCACAACGCCGCGGCGCGCGGTATCGACGGGCGGGTCGAGTTCGTCGAGGAGTCGGCCACCGGCACGACGCGCGGGCCGGCCGATGTCGTGCTGTGCGTGGGTTCGGGACAGGCACTCCTCGGTCCGGACACGGTGACCGGCGACCCGACCAGGGCCGCGCTCGGTGCGCTGCGTTCGCTGGTGGCGCCGGGTGGACGGCTGCTCTTCGGCGAGGGCTTCTGGCAGCGCACCCCGGCCCCGGACGAGTTGGCCGCGATGTGGCCGGGGGCCCGCGCCGATGACCACCAGTCCCTCGCCGGGATCGTCGAGGCCGCGACCGCCGCGGGATTCCGCGTCGAATCGCTCGAGACGGCGACCGAGGCGGAGTGGGAGCACTTCGAATCCGGCTATCTCGCCGGTACGGAGGAGTGGCTCGCCGCGAACGCCGGCCACCCCCTCGCCGCCGAGACCCGGGACCGGGTGGACCGCCACCGTGCGAGCTGGCTCCGTGGCTACCGCGGGGTGCTGGGCCTCGTCTACCTCACGCTGATCCCGGTCGACTGACGACACCCGCGGCCGACCGGACGGCACGCGCGAACGCGCAACCGCCCGCGACGGCCCCGACGATCAGCGCCTCGCTTCCGCCCACGACGGTCGCGAGGCGCTGAACTCGTGCGCGTCTGCCCCTCCTCGGCGACCTCCGAGCCGCTCTCGGAGTCGCTCTCGGAGTCGGTCGAGGATGTCGCCCGTTGCCTGATCGTCTCGGTGCCGGTGCGCACACGGCCGCTCCGGACGGCACCGGAGCAGCCGTGCGGGCCTTGCGTACTCCCTGCGTGGTACGTGCAGTGCCGCTGGCCGTACGACGACCCGGAGCCCCTCCCGGCGTGACGCTCGTATCGCACGAGACGACACCACCGGACCACCACCGAGGAGCTGACCGGAATGAACACCCTCGCGTACGACGGGCCCGGCCCGTGGATCCTGTTCTTCCCGCTGATCTGGGCGGCCGTCGTCTTCGGCGGCATCACACTGCTCAGGCGCACCGGCCTGCGCGGCCACCGCGGACCGTGGCAGCCCCGACCGATGCACGGAGGGACGCACAGCGGGATGCACGGCGGCGAGCAGTCGCCGATCGCCGTGCTCGGCAGGCGGTTCGCCGCCGGAGAGATCGACGAGGACGAGTACTGGCGCCGACTCTCCGTCCTGGACGAGCAGTTCGGACCGCACTCCAAGGGCGGGGCGGCATGACGACCGCGATGACCCCGGCGGTCACGACCTCTTCGCCCTGGCGCCGGAGCGCCTCGCGGTGGTCGCGCTCGTGCGCGCGCCGGCCGCCACGTCTCGACGTCCCGCGGGCGATCGCCACGTAGTGACGGATGCGGCGACGGTACGGGGTGTTCGTCATCGACCAGAGGCGCCGGCGGTTTCTCACCCGGCGCCTCCCGGTGCCTCCCGGCGCGCTGCCGGCCCCAGCCTCGACCCCGTCCACTACACCCCGGCCCGGCCCGGTCAGGTCGTGACGACCGACCGGACCGCCGCACGTTCGCGTGGCTCCGCCTCGACGACCGCGAAGGAGGTCTCGACCGGTGCCGCCCCGTACACGGACGCGACCGTGTACGGCACCGGCGCGGTGGCCGTCGGTGACGTGGGGAGCGTGAACCACACGATCTTCCCGGCGTCGCCCTTCGGCAGTACCCCCCAGCTCTCGCTCACCGCATCGATCAGCGCGAGTCCGCGCCCGGTGGTCTCGAGCGGTCCCGCGGAGCCCAGCATCGGGATCCGGGGATCATGGTCGTGCACCGAGACGGTGAGCCGGTCGAGCAGCAGCTCCATCTCCACGGTGCACAGCTTGTCCGGCTGTGCGTGCCGGTGGACATTGGTCAGCAGCTCGGTGACGCCGAGCGCCGCCTGGTCGATCAGGCGGTCGAGCTGCCAGTAGCGCAATTGCGCCGACACTATTCTGCGGACCTGACCGATCCGCGAAGGCAGAGCCTGGAGCTCCACCGTGCAATGCCTGCTTGCCTCGCTGATCACGGCTGCGACTCCCCGAATAGGTCCGGAAGAAGACGAAGGATCGGATCCAGCAGTCGGCTGCCTGCTGTATGCGCCGGCGGGCTGGATCACAGTGTCACCGCCGGTCAACCCAGAGTGATGTAGGTCAAGCGTGAACCAGGCGTGACGCCTTCGCAACTCCGCGCACACCCCGTCGCAACTCCGCGCACACACCGCACTGGTGACACCGCGGGCCCGCGCACGGTCAGCCCCGGCCGGCCCCGGCCTTGCGGAGTGCCTCCAGGAACCGGCCCGTCAGCGCCGTACCGTCGAGTCCGTGTCCCGGCCGGCTCATGGTGAGCCGGTAGCGGGTGCCGTTGACCGTCGCGACCGCGCTGTCGCCGCCCGCGAACCAGGGCTTGCCCGCCCGGACCGCGCGCACCGGAGCGCTGTCGATCACCCGCCCGTAGCTGGTGAGGAGCGCGAGCCTGCCGTCCTCGATCAGGACCTGCCCGGCCGTCGTGAGCGAGCGGGGCCACCGCTCGATCCGCACGCCCATGGCGCTGAACTCCGGCTCTGACATGGCCGCCGCCCCCTTCTCACCTGCTTGTGCACCTCAGTCTGCCCAGGGAACCGCATGGGCACCAGGGTGCATCCCGACGTATCCCGGAACTCCTCCACAAGCCATCGCTATGGAATCCCAAAGTGAACGTTTGTGCAGGTGAGGGGCTTATGGTGGGCAGTGGGGTGCGGTGACTTCCACAGTGAGGAGCGGGGCGGATGAGCACGTACGAGGCGAGGGACACCATTGATGTGGACCGGAGCGATCCTCAGTACCGAGCATGGCTGAAAGAGGCCGTACGCAAGGTGCAGGCCGACGCGAACCGCTCGGCCGACACGCATCTGCTGCGCTTCCCGCTGCCCGAGCCGTGGGGGATCGATCTCTATCTCAAGGACGAGTCCACCCACCCCACGGGCAGCCTCAAGCACCGGCTCGCGCGTTCGCTGTTCCTCTACGGGCTCTGCAACGGCTGGATCCGCCCCGGCAAGCCGGTCATCGAGGCCTCCAGCGGCTCGACCGCCGTCTCCGAGGCGTACTTCGCCAAGCTCATCGGCGTGCCCTTCATCGCCGTGATGCCGCGCACCACCAGCGCGGAGAAGTGCCGCCTCATCGAATTCCACGGCGGCAGCTGCCACTTCGTGGACGACTCGCGGAAGATGTACGAGGAGTCCGCCACGCTCGCCGCACGGACCGGCGGCCACTACATGGACCAGTTCACCTACGCCGAGCGGGCCACCGACTGGCGCGGCAACAACAACATCGCCGAATCGATCTACCAGCAGCTGAGGCTGGAGCGCTACCCGGAGCCCGCGTGGATCGTCGCCACGGCGGGCACGGGCGGTACGTCGGCGACCATCGCCCGGTACGTCCACTACATGCAGTACGACACCAGGGTGTGTGTCCCCGACCCCGAGAACTCCTGCTTCTTCGAGGGCTGGACGCAGGGTGATCCGCTGGCCACCAGCGACTGCGGCTCGCGGATCGAGGGCATCGGGCGGCCGCGGATGGAGCCGAGCTTCGTGACCGGGGCCATCGACCGCATGATGAAGGTGCCCGACGCGGCGACCGTCGCCGCCGTCCGGGCCCTGGAGCAGGCCATCGGCCGCAAGGCCGGCGGTTCCACCGGCACAGGGCTGTGGAGCGCGCTGAAGATCGTCGCGGAGATGGTGGCGGCGGGCGAGCAGGGCAGCGTCGTCACCCTCATCTGCGACCCGGGCGACCGCTACCTGGACAAGTACTACTCCGACGACTGGCTCGCCGGACAGGGCCTCGACATCGCCCCGTACGCCGCCACGCTCGAGGAGTTCCTGCGCACCGGCGTCTGGCCGGACTGACTCAGGCCGTGGCCGAGGCGAGACGGCGGTCGAGTCTGCGGACGGCGTCACGGAACGCACGGCCCAGACCGGGCCGTGCCAGCCCCATGACGAACCGCAGCGGTGCGGGCCCGTCGACCGCCATCGTCCACCGCACCCGGGTACCGGACTCCGCCGGCGTGAGACGCCACTCCTCCAGCATGGCCCGGACGCCCGGGGCGTTGGTCTCGTCCACGCGGTACGCGTACCGCACACCGGGCTCCCTGCTCATGATCGTCTCCACGAAGCGCGTGCCGCCGCGCAGCCGGACCTCCCTGCCCGCGCCGCCTCTGGTCGGCCGGGCCGAGGTGATGGCCGTGAACCAGCCGGGCCAGCCCTCGACGTCCTCCGCGAGCGCGCCGTACACGGCCTCGGGGCTGGCGCGCACCTCCGCGGTGAAGACGAGTCGAAGCGGGGCGGACTCGGCGAAGTCGAGCTCCACGGGCCTGAGTCGGTGCGTCATGACCTGTACCTCCGGGGACAGCCGGGCAGGGGCCCGCACACGATAACCGGCGGGCCATCGGATGGGGACCTCCGTGCGGGTCCCGACGGGCACTACCGTGCGGCCGGCGCAGCTCCGGTGAGCAGACCGTCCACCACCCGGCCGAACACCCGCCGGGCGACCCTCGCCAGTGCCGGACCCGCCACGCGCGGCAGCCCCCGCACCCGCAGATCCTCCGTCCAGACCACCCGGGTCCCGTCGGGCGCCTGCCGCACCTCGATCTCCGCCCAGCCCCGCACGACCGTGCCGCGCTTCTCCAGCCGGCAGTGTCCCGGCCGCCCGGCGCGCGGCGGCTCCCAGCGGACGACCTCCATCGGATCGTCGAAACCCAGGCGCCCCACACCCGTACGGGCCACGAACCGGGTGCCCTCGCCCGTGGGCCCCGGCGCCGGCACCGAGATCCGGGTCAGCGGCACCTGTCCCGAGTGTGCGGACCAGTCGGTGAGCCGCCGCCATGCCTCCGCGGCCGGCAACGGCGTCGTACGCACCACCCGGAAGACCGTCATCGCCGGGGCGCGGCCGCCTCGCCCGCCTCGGCCGCCTCGCCCGTCTCCCCGGCGACCACCAGATGCGGCAGGTACTCCGCGATCTCCTCGCGTGCCTCCGCCGGCAGCCCCGCGTCCGTCACCAGCGTGTCCACCTCGTCGAGCCGGGCGAACGAACTCAGCCCGACCGTCCCCCACTTGGTGTGGTCGGCCACCACCACGACCCGTCGGGCCGAGCGGACGAACCGCCTGTTCGTCTCCGCCTCCGCCAGATTCGGTGTCGACAGGCCCGCCTCTACCGAGATGCCGTGCACTCCGAGGAACAGCACATCGAAGTGCAGGGAGCGGATCGCCTGGTCGGCGACCGGGCCGACGAGCGAGTCGGACGGGGTGCGAACGCCGCCCGTGAGGACCACCGTCGCGGCGCCCGGACGCTGACCGGCCGTCGAGGTCGCCCGCTGTTCCGTGTGGAACACATCGGCGACCCGCACCGAGTTGGTGACCACCGTCAGATCGGGCACGTCGACGAGATGGTGCGCCAGCGCGTACGTCGTCGTACCACCCGACAGGGCGATCGCGCTCCCCGGAACGGCCATCGCGGCGGCCGCCCGCGCGATGTCCTCCTTGGCGTTCAGCTCCAGCGACGACTTGGCCTCGAAGCCCGGCTCGTGCGTACTCGCCTCGGCCACCGGCACCGCACCGCCGTGCACCTTCTCGACGACGCCCTGCCGGGCGAGTGCGTCCAGATCCCGGCGCACCGTCATGTCGGAGACGTTCAGCCTGCGCGTGAGTTCATTGACGCGCACCCCACCACGCCGCCGCACCTCGTCGAGGATCAGGGCACGCCGCTGCTCCGCGAGGAGGTTGTGATTGTCGCTCACCGCCGGGGCCGGTCCTTCCGTTTCGCTGTCGCCATGTCACCGCTGTTCACCGAGGATTCTCATCCTCCCACGGTGGCTTCACCCGAGCAGGGGGGAGATTACGTGAGAGCCCTGCGGCGGCGGCCGTGATCCGGGATTCTGTCCGGGATTCTGGTCACGCGCCGTAGATCCTCCCATCAGAGAGCGAGTCGCAGAGGTGCCCCCTGCCACCCCGGACCCCGCGCCCCGGCGCGGCGGCGCCGCGCTGGAACTGCTGGTTCACGGCGTCGGCGGAGCCACCCCGCAGGACATGCTCGGCGATCCCCGTACGGTCCGGATCACCGGGGACACGACCGCCGCCGTGTACCGGCGCACCGACGACGCCGATGCCGAACAGCACCCCGAGCGCTACGAGGACGGACCCGTCCCCGAGGCGTACTGCTGGTCCAACCTGACCTCCGGCAACGGCGCCCGCGCGCTGTGGCTGCTGCTCCTGCCCTTCATGGTCGTCAACCTGGCCCACTGGATGCGTCCCACGGCCCGGGGCCGGTCCCGGACGGTACGGCTGTACGGGATGCTGGTCCGCCTCATCGCGCTCAGCCTGACGGCCCTGCTCGTCGCGGCCGCCTGCGAGGTCGCCCTCGATCTGACGGCCTGGCAGTGCGCGGGCTCGGCCCGCTGCTCCGGGGACAGTTCCTGGATCGGGTTCCTCTCCGCAGCGAACGACGGCTGGTGGTCCCAGCCCGGCCGGCGCCTCTCGCTCGCGGCGCTGCTGCCTGCCGCGCTGATGGGCCTGCTCTGGTACCTGTCCAACCGCACCTGGAGCGCCTACGAGGCCCAGCGGCCGCCGAACGTCACGACGACCGCACAGCCCGGCGCCGCCGGGGAGCCGGAGCAGCAGGAGACGCTCCGCCCCGCGCTCGGGCGGCCCGGGTTCTGGTACGGCCGCCGTCTGGTCGCCCGGCTGCGTGCCGCGCACACCGCCGCCGGATTCCTCGTCATCGCGGCCGCCGTGGCCGGTGCGGCCGCGCGTCACGACCGCGGCGCCGACGTGCCTGCCCTCGAAGTCGCCGGCTGGGCCCTGGAGTCGGTCCTCGCCGTCATGGGCGTGTTCGTCGTCGCCGTCGTGTTCCGTCGCGGACGCAGCGAGAACGTCCTCGACAACCGGGTCGACCGCGCCGTCATCACCTGGCTCCCCGGCGGCTCCCTCGTCCTGCTCGCCCTCTCGATGCTGTACGCGTCCTGGTCACGGCCCGGCTGGCTCTCCCACGGCACGCTCCCCGGCGACACCGCCTTCCAGGTCCTCACCCTCGCCCAGGGCGCCCTCGTCGTCGTGCTCGCCGTCGCCGCGCACCTCCTCCACCGCCGTGCGCGGCACGCCCGTACCGCCCTGTACGGCATGGGCGGTCCCGCCGTCGCCCTGCTCGCCTGCGCTCTCGGTGGCGTCATGACGGGCGGAGTCGCCCAGCGCGTAGCCGACTGGCTGGACGGGCCCGGCACCCCCGGTGTGGGGGAGGGGCCGATCACCGGCCCGCCGGTGCTCCTCAGCTGGCAGGCGTCCGTCATCCCCGTGCTGCTGCTTCTGCTCCTCGTACCGCTCGGCGTCCTCGGCGTACGGACCTGGCGCACCGCCCAGGACCTCGCGGGCCGTGTCGAGGCGGACTATCCCGAGGAACGGCCCGACCCGGTGCGTACCCGCCGGATCGCCGGGACCCGCGCGCGGGCCGGCCTCACCGACGCCGCACCCGCCCTCCTCGGCATCCTCTGCGCGGCCACCCTGCTGCTCGGGGCCGGAGCCGTGGCCGGCGCCCGGGCCAGCGGCGAGGTGCCCGTGGTGGCCTTCGACAAGGCCCACCCGGTCGTGGAGGCCGCCGTCGACGTCGCGCAGACACTCGGCTCATGGCTGATCGGACTCGGCTTCATCCTCTTCGTCACCTGGGGCCGGCGTGCGTACCGCGACGCGTCCGCCCGGCGCACCATCGGCATCCTCTGGGACGTCGGCACGTTCTGGCCCCGTGCCGCGCACCCCTTCGCACCGCCCTGCTACGCCGAGCGCGCCGTCCCCGACCTCACCTGGCGCATGGCGTCATGGACCGCGAACACCGGCGGACGACTCGTCATCTCCGGTCACTCCCAGGGCAGTGTGCTGGCCGCCGCCGCGGTCTGGCAGCTCCCGGCCGCCACCCGCCGCCGTGTCGCACTGCTCACCTACGGCTCACCGCTGGAGCGGCTGTACGGCCGGTGGTTCCCCGCCTACTTTGGGCCCGCCCAACTGCGCGCTCTCGACGGGGAGCTGCACTGCTGGCGCAATCTGTGGCGGCACACCGACCCGATCGGCGGTCCCGTACGCGTCCCCGCCGAGGACGGAAAGCCCCAGGTCGACCGGGAAGCGCTCAAGGACCCCATGGTGTACGGGCGTACGGACACCCATCCGCTGCCGGAGCCCGTCCTCGGCCACTCCGACTACCAGGCCGACCCGGTGTTCGCCGAAGAGCGCGAGGAACTCCTCGACCGGCTGCCGCCCGCGCTGCCACGCCAGCGGGACGAGTCCGCCACGCCTCAGGGCAGTTCGGGCAGGTCGTCCGGGTAGAGCAGCGTCAGATCGTCCGTGTTCACCTCGGCGAGCTCGGCGACCCGGCCCGCGTGCCGCTCGACCATCGACTCGAAGGTCTGGCGCGCGGTCCGGCCGTTGCCGAACGCCGGCCCCTTGGGGAGCGCCGTGAAGTACTTCAGCAGCGCCTCGGCCGTGCCCTCGCCCAGCCGGTACTCGTGCTCCTCCGCCTGCTGCTCCACGATCCGCAGCAGCTCGTCCGGCACATAGTCACTGAAGGTGATGGTCCGTGAGAAGCGGGACGCCACACCGGGGTTGACCGACAGGAACCGTTCCATCTCCGCCGTGTACCCCGCGACGATGACCACCACCGCGTCCCGGTGGTCCTCCATCAGCTTCACCAGGGTGTCTATGGCCTCACGGCCGAAGTCACGCCCCGAGTCCTCGGGGGAGAGGGCGTAGGCCTCGTCGATGAACAGCACCCCGCCGCGTGCCCGGTCGAACGCCTCCTGCGTACGGATCGCGGTCGAGCCGATGTGCTCGCCGACGAGGTCGACCCGGGACACCTCGACCAGGTGCCCGCGCTCCAGCACCCCGAGCGACGCCAGGATCTCGCCGTACAGCCGCGCCACCGTCGTCTTGCCGGTGCCGGGTGAGCCGGTGAAGACCAGATGGCGCCGGACTGACGCCGCCTTGAGGCCCGCCTCCTGGCGGCGCCTGCCGACCTCGATCATGTTCGTGAGCGTGCGCACCTCGCGCTTGACGCTCTCCAGGCCCACCAGCGCGTCCAGTTCACCGAGGACCGCGTCCGACGTCCGGGCAGCCGGAGCCGGCGCGGCCGGTGGGGCCGCGGGCAGGTCGCCGGGTTCGGGCCCGGCGGTGCGCTGGCCCGGGATCATGGACAGCAGTCCGGGTGTCTGGGCGGCGGTGACCACGGCCGGACTCTGCGTGGGCACGGCGCGCACACCGCTCTCGTCGCTGGTGCAGTCCTCCACGACGGTGCCGTCCTCGGGATACTCGTAACCCCCGCGCGCGCACCGCTCGGTGCGGCAGCGCGTCAGCGTCGTACGGCAGCCGTCCATCACGTGGAAGCCGTAGCCGCCGCTGCCCGTCACCTGGCAGCCGTGGAAGGAGCCGCGCCCCTCGGCCGACACGTAGAAGCCGGCTTCCGCGGGCGAGCTCACCGTGCACCGTTCGATCGCCGGATCGGCGCCCTTGGTGACGATGACACCCGTCTGGGCGCCGTCGATCGTGCAGTTGTTGAGCGTCCCTCCGCTGCCGTGGTCACGGAACCAGGCACCCGTGGAGGCCTCCCGGATACGGCAGTCGTCGAGCTGGGCGGTGGCGCCGTCGCTGACCGACACGGCCGTGTTGCGCACCTGCGACAGGTCGCTGTCGACGACATCGGCCCGCGATCCGCGGTCCAGGACGAACAGGGCGTCCGGGACGTTGTGCACCCGGCAGGAGTCGAGCACGGCGGTCGCCCCGTCGCTGACCCACACCGCCGGATAGTCACCCGTACTCTCGTGGATCTCGCACTGGTTGGCGTCCACCCGGGTGCCCGGATCCCACACCGACAGTCCGTTGCGACCGAACCGCCGCACCGTGGAGCGCGTGAGGGTGAGCACCGAACGCGAGCGCAGATCCACCGCGTTCTCGGGAACGTCATGGATGTCGCAGTCGGCGAGCGTGAGGACCGCGTCCGTGTCGAGCGTGATGCCGTCGGAGGAGGTGCGGTGCACTCGCGAGTCCGTCAGATGGGCCGTCGCCCGCGACGCGATCTGCATGCCCGCGTCCTTGATCTCGTACACCTCGCAGCCGAGCGCCTCCAGGGAGCTGCCCTCGCCGGTGACGCTCAGTCCGGAGCCCGACGTGTGGTGCACCCGGCAGCGCTCCAGCCGTGGATGGGCGCCGCCGCGCACCGACACTCCGGACTGTCCGGCCGCGACCACCTCGCAGTCCTCGAACACACCGCCCGCGCCGTCCAGTACACCGATCCCGACGCCGGCCGGATTGTCCACGGTGCAGCGCCGCACGGTCGGCCGGGCCGCACCGCGGACCTCGACACCCGCCGCCGAGCGCGTGACGATCCGCAGATCGGCCAGCTCCGGCGAACCGTCCTCCACGAGCAGCGCGGGCGCCGTCGTGTCCTGCCCCTCGATCTGCAGGTCCTGCACGGTCGCCGAGGCACGCACCGTCAGCGGCACGCCCTCGGCGGGCGCGATCCGCACCGAACCGGCCGATCCTTCGGTCCCGCGCAGGGTCACGGCACGCCGCACCACCAGGTTCTCCCGGTACGTCCCGGGTGCGACGGTGAGGATGTCACCGTCGCCCGCGGCCTCCAGGGCAGCGGCGAGGGAGGCGTACTCGCCCGTGCGGCGCCGCCACCGCGACGTGCCGGTGTGCGTCACCTGGACCGTGCCCTGTGCCATGGTGCTGCTCTGCCCCCACCTCGTGCGTCGGTCGCGTGCTGTGCCGCGCGTCGCACCACCGTAGCGCGCGCGGCGAGCGCGAGTTGACCGGTCAGCTGCCCGCGCCCGTACGCCCCCAGTCGGGACCGGATTTCGCCCACGCACGGTCGAGGTCGGCGTACCGTCGCCGCATCAGCCGCCATACGATCAGCCGTCTGCCGCCCTCGATCAGGCCTGCCGCCAGGACGGCCGCGCCGAGCCCCGCCACCACCGCATGCGCCCGTGCGGTGTCCCGGTCGATCGGGCGGGACACGGGATTGCCGCGTTCGTCCGTCCAGATCCGGAAGGTGTCCCCGGGGTCGGCCGTGCGTACCCCGGTGGCCAGAGTGCCGCTTCGGCTGCTGCCGTCAGGGGCCGTCCACTCGGCGACCACCGTTCGTCGGACCCTGTTCTCCACCGCGCCTTCCGGATCGCCGGCGGAGCTCTGTCGCGCGGGTGCCGCGCGCAGCACGCGAGCCTTCGCCGGCTGGCGTTGGACGGCCTGCTTCCGCGCCGACTCCCGTAGCGCGTCGTCGGTCAGCGCCCCGCAGATCCAGCCGGTGGTCGGCACGGCGAGGGTCATCAGCAGCATGGCGGCGCAGGCCACCCATGCCTCGACGAGATCGGTCGCACGGCGCAGAGGATTGTGCCGCCAACGCCAGAGCCCTGAGATCGCTCGCATCGCTTCGCACCCCCTTCCGTGTCCGTCGTAGCCTCCTACGGCACGGCTCACGCGCATGTTCCGCGAAGAGAGAGCAATCACACGTGATCGCTCTCCCAACGAGTGGGCCTGCGCGGCGGGTTCCCCGATGGAGTCGATTGATGCGTATCCGTATGCGTATACGCATACGGGCGCGGGCGCGGGCGCAGGCGTGGAACGGATGGCCGGGGGTGGCCGGGGCCGTCAGCCCAGAATGCGCACCGGGTCGCCGACGCGGACGGTCCCGGTGTGCTCGGGCACGAGGTTCTGGCCGAAGACCAGCCGGTCCCCGAAGCGGCGGTGCCGCGCGAGTGTGCGCAGGGGCTCCTTGCCGCGCTCGGCCGTGGTCTGGTCGGTGGTGGTGATGACGCAGCGGCCGCACGGTTTGGTCACCCGGAAGCTCACCTCGCCCACCGCGATGCGCGTCCAGTCGTCCTCGGCCCAGGGAGCGGTGCCGTCCACGACGAGATTCGGGCGGAAGCGGTTCATGGGCAGCGGGCCCTCGTCGGGGTGGTCGCCCTGCGCGATCAGCGAGTTCAGCGCGTCGAGCGAGGATGCGGAGGTGACGAGCAGCGGATAGCCGTCCGCGAAGGAAACGGTCTCGCCGGGCAGCGCGTAGGCCGGATCGACGGGGCGGCGGTACGCCGGGTCGTCGAGGTGCACGAGGCGGACCGGGACGTCCAGGAACGCGCTGAACCAGTCGGCGGGTGCGGCGCCGGCGGGCACCGCCTCCACCTTGTCCCCGAAGATCTCCACCGTTGTCGTGCCCGACGGCTCGGGCACGGCCACGGTCAGCGGTGCGAGCCCGGGCGCGGACAGCCGGACGGCGCCGTCCGGCAGCGGTTCGGCGGCCGCCAACGCCAGCCGCGCCTGCTGGCGTTGCGTGACGGCCCGGCCCGCGGCGTCGACCAGCATCCACCGACGGTCACCGGCGAGCCCCCACGGCTCCACGGCGGCCTCGGCGAGGCTGTGGCCGCCGACCGATTTGACCGGGTGGATATGGAGGGAACGGAGCACGGGAGTCGCCATACGGCCATCCTGCCAGGTGCTTCGTACCTCCGGCCGGTCCCGCCCGGGTCGGTGCCTGCTCAGTGGCCGCTCAGTAGCCGCCGCCCTGGTACGGACGGTTGTAGGGGTCCTCGTACGGGGCGGGCGTGGGCATCGGACGCGGTGCCGCGGCCGGCCGCATCGCCTCGTACCCGGTTGCGCCCGGGCGGGGCATGGGCTGCGGCTGGGCGCCCGGGTAGCCGCGCGGGCCGGTCGGCTGCTGGGGGATGTACGGCGGCGCGGCCTGCTGCAGCGGAACGGGCTGCTGCATCGGCTGCGGGTAACCGTAGGAAGGGCTGGGGTGCGAAGGGGCCGCCGGGAGAGCGGGCAGGGCCGCGGGCAGAGCCGGCAGATAGCTGTTGCCGGTCTCGTACGCGGAAGGCACTCGGATCGGTGCGATCTGAGGCGTGCCCCGCTCAGCGACGAGGGAGTCGTAGATCGGGGTGTCGGGGAAGTACGGCGCGGAGTAGTAACCGCCACCGTAGGTGGAGCGGGGGGAGGTCATGGCACATAAGTTAAGCCCACGATGTGCTGGTTGGGGAGCCCGATAAGAGGGTTGTTTGACGTGTTACTTGTGACTGGGATTCCCCAATCCGAGCGAACCCGGGAAAAACGGTCGTCCCAAGTCGTCTAGATCGTGTAAAGGGCAAGCTGAGAAGGGGTTACCCACGGGTCGCCCGAGGTGTTCGGGCGGCGCCGGGGCTAGGTTGTCCGCACACATGTCACCGGGCACGAGGACCCGCGATGGGGGCGAGGATGTCCATGCTCAAAGGATCCAATGTTCCAGTACCCGCGCTGAACGTTCATGTCGAGTTGGGGTGGCGTTCCGGAAGCGGGGTGCCGGACGTCGACGCGTCGGCGCTGCTGCTCGACTCGGGATCGGGAAAGGTCCGCTCCGATGCGGACTTCGTCTTCTACAACCAGCCGGACCACGCCTCGGGCGCGGTGCGCCACGAGGGCAAGAGCGCCACCGGCGACGGGACGACCGACCGGCTCACGGTCGACCTGGGGAGCGTCGAACCCGCCATCGAGCGGATCGTCGTCGCCGCCTCCGCGGACGGCGGCAGCTTCGGTCAGGTGCCGGGACTGTACGTACGCGTCCTCGACGCCGCCGCGGGCACGGAGATCGCGCGCTACGACAGCGAGGACGCGACGGTCGAGACCGCCTTCATCCTCGGCGAGCTCTACCGGCGCCAGGGGGCGTGGAAGTTCCGTGCCGTCGGACAGGGATACGGCAGCGGACTCGAAGGCCTCGCGAGCGACTTCGGCATCACGGTCGACGAACCCCAGCAGGCGGCGTCCCAGGCACCCGTGGCTCCGCCCGCTCCCATGACGCCTCCCGCTGCGGCGGCTCCGGCGTACACCCCGGCGCACACGGCTGCCCCGGCGCCCGTGACCCCGTCCGCGCCTCCCACCGCGCCTCCCTCCGCGCCCGTACGCCTGACCAAGGTCACCCTGACGAAGGAGTCGCCGACCGTCTCGCTCAGCAAGCAGGGCGGCACGTCCGGCGCGATGCGGGTCAATCTCAACTGGGAGGTGCGCAAGCAGTTCAAGGGCTGGGGCGCCAAGCTGGGCCGGGCTGTGGCCATGCACGCCGATCTCGACCTCGACCTGTGCGCCCTCTTCGAACTCACGGACGGCCGCAAGGGAGTCGTCCAGGCCCTCGGCAACGCCTACGGCTCGCTCCACCAGCCCCCGTACATCCATCTCGACGGCGACGACCGCACCGGAGCCGTGGCCACCGGCGAGAACCTCACCATCAACCTCGACCGCAAGGACGAGCTCCGCCGCGTCGTCATCTTCGTCACCGTCTACGAAGGAGCCCGCAGCTTCGCCGATCTCCACGCCACGGTCACCCTCACACCGCAGCACGGCGCGCCCATCGAGTTCTCCCTGGACGAGTGCACCGTCCCCTCCACGGTCTGTGCCCTCGCCCTGATCACCAACCAGAACGGGGACCTCATCGTCCAGCGCGAGGCGCGCTATCTGGTACCGGAGCGCGGAGTGAGCCCCCAGCGCACCATCGATTACGCCTATGGGTGGGGCATGAACTGGACACCTGGCAGGAAATGACCTACGCCGGGCGTCAGCGATCGGGTGCGGCTTCGGGACGGGCGTACGTACGTCCCTTCCAGGCCGCACCACGCCCTCGGTAGTGCTGCACCGCCGAGTCGACTGTCATGAGCAGATAGAGGAGAGCAGTGAACGGGAGGAGCGGAGCGAGCCACAGGGTCTGCCGGTAGTAGCGCAGCATCGGGATGTACGTCCCGGCCATCACCGCCCACGCCAGCAGCCCCACCCAGCCCGCCACCGCGTCCCCCGGCGCATCCGCCCTCACCGCGACGTACACCGCGAAGGGCGGCGCGAGATACACGACCGCCAGCCCCGCCACCGTCCCGGCCAGCAGCAGCGGACTGTGCCGGAGCTGGGCGTACGCGCATCGCGACACCATCCGCCACAGATCGGCGAACCGGGGGTACGGACGCACGCTGTCCACCCGCTCCGCGAGGCCCAGCCAGACCCGGCCGCCGGCCCGGCGCACCGCCCGCGCGACCGCCACGTCGTCGATCACCGACTGGCGCACCGAGTCCGGAATCGCCGCCCGCTCGGCCGTGTCCGTACGCAGCAGCACACACCCGCCCGCCGCCGCCGTCGCCCATGCCCGCTCCTTGTTGATCCAGCGGAACGGGTAGAGCTGGGCGAAGAAGTACACGAAGGCGGGCACGACCAGGCGCTCCCAGCCCGTGGCCACCCGCAACCGCGCCATCTGCGACACCAGATCGAGGCCTTGCGTCTTCGCGGCCGCGACCAGCTCGCACAGGCTGTCCGGCTCATGAGCGATATCGGCATCCGTCAGCAGCAGATACTCGGGACGGCGGGTGCGCGCGAACTCGATGCCGTGCCGCAGCGCCCAGAGCTTGCCCGTCCAGCCCGGCTCCGGTTCACCCGGCGAGGTCACGGTCAGCGGCAGCCCCGCGTACTGCTCGCCCAGTTTGCGCGCCAGATCGCCCGTACCGTCCTTGCTGCCGTCGTCGACGAGGACCACCTCGGCCTCACCCGGATAGGACTGCCGCAGCAGCGACGGCAGACTCTCGGGCAGCACGGCCGCCTCGTCCCTGGCCGGTACGACGATCACGACGGACGGCCAGCTGTCCGGCGCCGTACGCCGGGGCAGCCGCTGGTCCGTACGCCAGAAGAAGCCCTGCCCGAGGAGCAGCCACAGCCAGGCGGCCAGGGAACCCAGGGCGATCCACGCAAGGGTGCTCATTCGCCGCAGTGTGCCCCACACGGGCGGGACCGCAAGGGCCGTCGGCTAGGGTAACCGGGTGAAGATCGCGCTCATGGACTCCGGAATCGGCCTCCTCGCGGCGGCCGCGGCGGTGCGCCGGCTTCGGCCGGACGCGGATCTCGTCCTCTCCTGCGACCCCGACGGGATGCCATGGGGCCCGCGGACCCCGGAAGAAGTCACCGAGCGGGCCCTCACCGTGGCCAGGGCCGCGGCCGCACACCGCCCCGACGCACTGATCGTCGCCTGCAACACCGCCTCCGTCCACGCGCTGCCCGCACTGCGTGCCGAACTGGAGCCCGCGCTGCCCGTCATCGGCACCGTGCCCGCCATCAAGCCCGCGGCGGCGGGCGGCGGCCGCGTCGCCATCTGGGCCACCCCCGCCACCACCGGCAGCCCCTACCAGCGCGGGCTCATCCGTGACTTCGCCGACGGAGCCGAGGTCACCGAGGTGCCCTGCCCCGGGCTCGCCGACGCCGTGGAGGAGGCGGACGAGACCGCCATCGACCGGACCGTGGCCGCCGCGGCCGCACTCACTCCTTCGGACGCATGCGCGGTCGTCCTCGGCTGCACCCACTACGAACTGGTCGCCGAGCGCATCCGCGCCGCCGTCTGCGAGGGCCGTCCCGAAGGGCTCGCACCTCTCGTGCTGCACGGCTCCGCCGGTGCCGTCGCGGCGCAGGCGCTGCGCCGTATCGGCGCAGCTCCCGCGCCTGCCGCCACGTCGAGCGGCCTGCTGACGGTGCTGCTCAGCGGGCGGGAGTCGGAGCTTCCCGCGGCCGCCAAGGCGTATGCGGAGGGCCGATCGCTGGGCGCGGTGAATCCAGTCACGCCCACGCGCTGAGGCGCCCGCCGACAGGACCGGTCCCCGGAGCCGTCCATGCCCGTGCCCACCAGGCCGAGCGCGGTGATCGGGAGCCGCTCTCCGCATCCTCGGCGGACCCGGACGAGGCAGTGCCCACGGAGCGGAACGTGAGTACGCTGCGAGCATGACGGACCACCCCCGTGGCAAGGGGCAGGCCGTAGAGCCACTGCCCGCACTCTGGACCGGTCGTGCGACGAACCGCCTCCAGTGGGTGCTCGCCGTGGCCGGCGCGGCCTGCATGGCGCTCGGCATCGAGCTGGCCGTCGACTCACCCTGGACGTCGGGCGTCATCGCCCTGCTGATGTCGGTCATCGGCTGTGTCGCGGCCGGGCTGCTGATGCTCTTCGGGACACTCGCCTTCGTCCATGTGGCGGTACGGGTCGACAGGGACGCCATGGAAGTGCGCTGCGGCCACATGGGAGTGCCCCGTCGCAGAATTCCGCTCACTCAGGTCGTGGGCGCCGAGTTCGTACCCAAGGTGACGCCGTGCCACTGGGGTGGCTGGGGCTGCCGCTGGCGCCCGGAGAAGGGCACCGCCGTCATCGTGCGCAAGGGCGAGGGCATGGTGCTCACTCTCGGCGACGGCCGCACCTTCACGGTCACGGTGGACGACGCCGAGACGGCGGTCCGGGTGATTCGCGACCACATGCGGCCCGGGGCTTCGGCGGGGACGACGACGGCCGGGATATGAGCAGGGCGGGGTCCGAGGAGGGTGAGGTCTGAGGAGGCGGGTCCGAGGAGGGCTCGCAGCCCACGCGATCCGTGACCCGTGCCCGTGACCCGTGCCCACGACCCGTGACCCGCGATCCGCGCCCGTGACCCGCGTGGCCGGGGCCGGCGCCACCGGCGTCGTCATCGGGTGCCACTGCCGGACGTCATGCCGGTGGCCGGCGCGGACGACTCCGGCGCCGGACGCGCCATGGCCAGGCCCGCCAGCAGCCCCGCCCCCGCCGTGACCGGAGTGAGGCTCAGCGCGTCGCCCAGGGTCGCGAGGGCCGCCAGTGCCGTCAGCGCGGCACCCGCACTCAGCACCACCGGGGTGGGCCTGGGCGAGCGCCACAGCCCGTACAGCATCCAGCAGTACAGCGCGCCCAGCAGCAGCACTCCGACGAGGCCCTGCTCCGCCGCCTGCTGGAGCGCGGCCGAATGCGGGGTGCCGTCGGGAACCAGCGACAACTGCGCGGCGGGGCTCAGTTCGCCGAACCGGTCAGGGCCCGCGCCCAGCACCGGGTGCGCCCTCGCGAGGTCGGCCGCGTCCTGCCACAGCAGCATCCGGTCCGCGCCCAGTCGGTCCTCGAACGGGCCGGTGAACCATCGGGGCAGCGCGTCCTCGGCCATCGCCCAGCAGGCCCCGGCCACCAGCGCGGCCGCCATCGCGAAACCGGCGAGCGCCGGCAGCCGTCGGTGCGTGCGGCCCGCTGCCAGCGCGCACAGGACCACTGCGGTCGCCGCCACGCAGCCCGATGCCGACCCCCAGGCGAGGGCCGTGCCGGCCGCCGCGACGGCCGTAAGCCACAGCAGCAGGCGTGCCGCCGGTGGGCGTACGGCGGTGGCGGCGCAGCAGGCCGCTCCTGCCGACAGCACCAACAGCGCCGCCGCCGACCCAGCGTGTCCGGAAGGCGCCGGCCCCAGACCGGTCACCGCGCCGTGCTGCTCGGCGACGGCCAGCGCGAGCGCTCCGGCCGCGGCGACCACCGTGCCCGCCACAGGGAGCAGCGATCCGCAGATCCGTCCGCACGCGTAGCCGGCCGCGACGGCCAGCACGGCAAGCAGCACCCCCTCGGGGCGTGCCTCCCGGCCCGCCGCGCTGATCAGTGCCCATGCCGCACAGCAGCCGAGCAGGATCACGCCGGCCGTATCCGGTGCGCCCCCGTGCTCCCGGAGATCCCCTGGCTCGTCACGGTGCCCGAGGCCTGCCGTGATCGAACGTTCCCGCGCGGCCGACCGGTCCGCCGGTGCTGCCATACCGTCCCCCGACCCGTGGCGTGCCCCACCCACCACACTGGCGCACACCGTAACGGCAGAGCGGTGTTTTGTGGATGGATTGCACAGCAATCGTGCGGCCGTGTGCTGGTGGGAGGACGTCCGAGCGCTCCCGGGCGGCCCGGCCGGGCTGACGGGACAGCTCCGTTCCGCCGTAGACTCCGCCAGGTGAGCGCCACCATCACCCCCGCCGAGACCAAGCAGCCCGTCCCTCCTGCGCGCGACCGGGCCGGGCGGCTGCTTCGGCGGCTCGCACGGCCCGCCGCTGCCGTGCTCTCCGGCGTGCTGCTCTATCTGAGCTTCCCCCCGCGCCCCTTGTGGTGGCTGGTACTGCCCGGCTTCGCGCTGCTCGGCTGGTGTCTCCACGGCCGGCGACCGCGGGCCGCGCTGGGGCTCGGGTACCTCTCGGGCCTGGGCTTCCTGCTGCCCCTGCTGATCTGGACGGGCGAGGAGGTGGGCGCCGTTCCGTGGCTCGCACTCGCCGCCGTCGAGGCCTTGTTCGTCGCGGTCTTCTGTGTGGGCATCGCGCTCGTGTCGCGGCTCCCTCTGTGGCCGGTGTGGGGCGCGGCCGTATGGATCCTGGGCGAGGCGGTCCGCGCGCGGGTGCCGTTCGGCGGGTTCCCCTGGGGCAAGATCGCCTTCGGCCAGGCGGACAGCCTGTTCCTGCCGCTCGCCGCGGTGGGAGGGACTCCGGTCCTCGGCTTCGCGGTCGTCCTCTGCGGGTTCGGTCTGTACGAGACCACGCGCCGTGTCCGTGACCAGCGCAGGAGCGGCGAACTGCCCCGCGGACCGCTCGCGGCCGCCCTGCTCACCGTGTTCGTCCCCGTCACCGCCGCGCTCGCCGCACTGCCCCTCGTCGACGACTCCGCCGAGGACGGCACGGCGACCGTCGCGGCGGTCCAGGGCAACGTGCCGCGCCTCGGCCTGGACTTCAACTCGCAGCGCCGTGCGGTCCTCGACAACCACGCACACCGCACCGAGCAGCTCGCCAGGGACGTCGCGGCGGGCAAGGTGGCCCAGCCGGACTTCGTGCTGTGGCCGGAGAACTCCTCGGACCTCGACCCGTACCGCAACGGCGACGCTCGGCTGGTGATCGACCAGGCCGTGCGGGCGATCGGCGTACCGACCGTGATCGGGGCCGTGCTGACGCCCGAGACCGGTCCGCTCCGCAACACGCTGATCACCTGGGACCCGGAGCGAGGACCGGTCGCGACGTACGACAAGCGCCATGTCCAGCCCTTCGGCGAGTACATCCCGATGCGGTCCTTCGTCCGCCTCTTCAGCTCGGACGTCGACCGGGTGCGCCGGGACTTCGGCCCCGGGAACAAGGTGGGCGTCTTCGATCTCGCCGGTACCAAGGTCGGACTCGCGACCTGCTACGAGGCGGCCTTCGACTGGGCGGTGCGGGACACCGTCACCCACGGTGCCCAGCTCATCTCCGTACCCAGCAACAACGCGACCTTCGGGCGCAGCGAGATGACCTACCAGCAGCTGGCGATGTCACGCGTACGGGCCGTCGAGCACAGCAGGGCCGTCGTCGTGCCCGTCACCAGCGGTGTCAGCGCGATCATCCGGCCGGACGGGAAAATCGTCCAGCAGACGAGGATGTTCACCCCGGACGCGCTGGTCGCCGAGGTGCCGCTGCGCTCCTCCCTGACCCCCGCGACACGGATGGGCACGCTGCCCGAGGGCCTCCTCGTGGCGCTCGCCCTCGGCGCCCTGGGAACGGCCGGCTACGCCCGTGCCCGAGAGCGCCGGGCCTGCGCCGGTTAGGGTCGGTGCATGGGTACTCCCGATTTCATCCGCGAGATCCGGGCCACCGCCGGCCACCAACTGCTCTTTCTGCCGGGAGTCAGCGCCGTCGTCCTCGACGACGACGGACGGGTGCTTCTGGGAAGACGCGCCGACACCGGTAACTGGTCGATCATCGGCGGTATCCCGGAGCCGGGCGAGCAGCCGGCGGCGGCGGCCGTGCGGGAGGTGTACGAGGAGACCGCCGTGCGCTGTGTCCCCGAGCGGATCGTGCTGGTCGAGACCTTCGCGAAGCCGGTGACGTACCCCAACGGCGACCAGTGTCAGTTCATGGACGTGTGCCTGCGCTGCCGGGCCGTGGGAGGCGAGGCGCGCGTCAACGACGAGGAGTCCCTGGAGGTGGGCTGGTTCTCCGTGGACGCGCTGCCCGAACTCCAGGAGTTCGCCCTGTTCCGGATCAAGCAGGCACTATCCGATGGCCCGACGTGGTTCGACTCCACGGCGACTGACTGAACTATGGGCGCTGACCACATCGGTCGGCGTCTGCGGTGTCCCTAGGGTGCGGAACATGACCATGAACCCGGGTCCCGCCCCTCACCCCGTCCCCTCCGCCGGCCGGCCGTCCGTCGCTCTCGACCTGGGCGGCCGCACCGCCCTCGTCACGGGGGCGGCAGGCGGGATCGGCCGAGCCTGTGCGCTGCGGCTCGCGGCCGCGGGGGCCAAGGTCAGGGCGGTCGACCGGGAGCCGGCCGGGCTCGACACGCTCGTCGAGCAGGCCCTCGGCATGGGACTGGCGGGCGCCGTCGAACCCCATGTCCTCGACCTGACCGACCTCGACGCGGCCGAGGACGCCGCCGCGGGGACCGATGTACTCGTCAACAACGCGGGGCTGCAACTCGTCCGCCCCATTGAGGAGTTCCCGCCGGAGGTCTTCCACACCGTTCTGACCGTGATGCTCGAAGCTCCCTTCCGGCTGATCAGAGGCGCACTCCCGCAGATGTACGCACAGAGGTGGGGCCGAATTGTCAATGTGTCGTCCGTGCATGGGCTGCGCGCCTCGGCCTTCAAGTCCGCTTATGTGGCTGCCAAACATGGGCTGGAAGGCCTCTCCAAGACCGCCGCCTTGGAGGGAGCCGCCCATGGGGTCACCTCCAACTGTGTCAATCCGGGCTATGTCCGCACCCCACTGGTCGAGAAGCAGATCGCCGACCAGGCGGCGGCCCATGACATTCCGCAGGAGCGGGTCCTCACCGAGGTGCTGCTGAAGGACTCCGCGCTGAAGCGGCTCATCGAGCCGGAGGAGGTCGCCGAGGCGGTCGCGTACCTCTGTACGCCGCAGGCGTCGTTCGTCACCGGCACCTCATTCGTTCTGGACGGCGGCTGGACCGCGCACTGAGCCGGTTCCGGGCGGACGCGGTCCGGCGATGCGGTCCGGCGATGCGGTCCGGCGATGCGGTCCGCGAGGCCCGCGAAGAGGTCCGCGGAAGGCAGGTTCCGCCCGGGGGCGGGTGACGGAGTTGTCCACATGGGCCGCGTCGTCCACAGGGGCTGGCGGGACCCCCGGCACGGCAGGTATCCCTTTGACCATGTCCCACGATCAGCTCTCCTACCTGGAGCTCCTCGCACGCGGCGCCGCCGCGGAGGCGTACGACAGGCCCGTGCTGCTCGCCCGTGCGAGCGGCGCGGGCCCCGAGACGCTGTCCGGCCTGGAGCAGGCCAAACAGCTCGCGCTGCGCGTGCGGGCCGAGCTGGAGGGCAGACGCCGCCGGGAGGCGGAGCTGTCCGCGCTGTTCGAGACCGCGCACGACCTGTCCGGCCTGCGCGACCTCGACGCCGTGCTGCGGGCCATAGTCCAGCGCGCCCGGTCCCTCCTCGGCACCGAGGTCGCCTACCTCAGCCTCAACGACCCGGCGGCCGGAGACACGTACATGCGGGTCACCGAGGGCTCGGTGTCGGCCCGCTTCCAGCAGCTGCGGCTCGGCATGGGGGAGGGGCTCGGCGGACTCGTCGCCCAGACGGCACGACCGTATGTGACCGACAGCTACTTCGACGACGAACGCTTCCAGCACACCCGCACCATCGACTCGGGCGTTCGGGACGAAGGCCTCGTCGCCATCCTCGGTGTGCCGCTGATGCTCGGCAGCCAGGTCATCGGCGTCCTCTTCGCCGCCGACCGCCGCGCCCGGGTCTTCGAGCGGGAACAGGTCGCGCTGCTCGCCTCGTTCGCCGCCCACGCCGCGGTCGCCATCGACACCGCCAATCTGCTCGCCGAGACCCGGACCGCGCTGGCCGAGCTGGAGCGGGCCAACGCGATCATCCGCGACCACAGCGCCGTCATCGAGCGGGCCTCGGACGTGCACGACCGGCTCACCGAACTGGTCCTGCGCGGCGGCGGAGTCCATGACGTCGCCGCCGCCGTGTCCGAAGTCCTCGACGGAACCGTCGAGTTCGCCGACCCAGGCACCCCCGCGCTCGCCGCCCTGGAACTCGGCGACGCCGACGGCCACGCCGTACGAAACGGGGACGACTGGGTCGCCGCCGTGTCGGCCGGCGGGGAGCTGCTGGGCGCGCTCGTGCTGCGCGGCCACCCCGCCCTCGACCCCGTCGACCGGCGCACGCTGGAGCGGGCCGCGCTGGTCACCTCGCTCCTGCTGCTGGCCCGTCGCTCGGCGGGCGAGGCGGAACAGCGCGTGCGCGGAGAGCTGCTGGACGACCTGCTCGACGCACCGGGACGCGACCCGCACCTGCTGCGTGAGCGCGCGGCCCGGCTCCACGCCGACCTCGACGCACCGCATGTCGTGCTCGCCGCCCGGATCGACGCCACGCCCGACGCCGGTGGCACGGACCGGGCCACCGCCGACCGCCAGCGTCTGTGGTCCGCGGCCTCGCATCTCGCGGCCACCCGTCACGGCCTCGCCGCGGCCCGCGACGGCGGCACGGTCCTGCTGCTGCCCCTCGGCCGCGGGGACAGTGCCACCGACCTGGCGCGCCAGACCGCCAAGCAGCTCGGCGGCACCCTGCGCGAGCCGGTCACCGTCGGCGCCTCCGCCCCGGTCGGCGCGCCCGCCGGTACCCAGGGATCGGTGGCGGCGGCCTACGCCGAGGCGCTGCGCTGTGTCGAGGCCTTGCGCCTGCTGCGCCGGTCCGGAGAGGGAGCGGCGGCGCAGGACCTCGGCTTCCTGGGACTGCTGCTCGCCGACACCGGCGACATCGAGGGCTTCGTCCACCGGACGATCGGACCGGTCGCCGACTACGACGAGCGGCGCGGCACGGATCTGGTGCGCACGCTCGACGCGTACTTCGCGAGCGGCATGAGCCCGGCCCGTACGAAGGACGAACTGCACGTCCACGTCAACACGGTGGCCCAGCGTCTGGAGCGCATAGGCAGGCTCCTCGGCGAGGACTGGCAGTCGCCGTCCCGCGCCCTGGAGATCCAGCTGGCGCTGCGGCTGCACGCGATATCCGCGGCTGTCGCGCGCTGACGGGAAACGCGGCAGGGCCACGTGGACCGTTGCGTACGGTCCACGCGGCCCCGGAGCCGTCCCGGTCCGTCAGGCGGATGTCGGTGCGTCGGCGGCGGTCACCGCGCCCCCGGCATCCCGGTCTCCGCTCTGCCCGGCCGTCACGTCGGCCAGGTCCCGGTCGCGCGTCTCCCGCGCGCAGGCGATGGCCACGACCGTCAGCAGAGCGGCGGCGATGACGTAGAGCGCGATCGGCGTGGAGTTGCCGTAGTCGGCGAGGAGCGCCGTCGCGATCAGCGGCGCGGGCGCCCCGGCCGCGACCGACGCGAACTGGGCCCCGATGGACGCACCCGAGTACCGCATGCGCGTCGCGAACATCTCCGAGAAGAAGGCCGCCTGCGGCGCGTACATGGCGCCGTGCAGAATCAGCCCGACCGTGACGGCGAGCAGCAGACTGCCGAACGACTTGCTGTCGATGAGCGCGAAGAACGGGAACATCCACAGGCCCACGCCGACCGCGCCGATCAGATACACCGGCCGCCGCCCGATCCGGTCCGACAGCGCACCCCAGAGAGGAATCACGGCGAAGTGCACCGCGGAGGCGATGAGGACCGCGTTGAGCGCGGTCTGCTTGCTCAGACCCGCCGAGGTGGTCGCGTAGACGAGGATGAACGCGGTGATCACGTAGTAGCTGATGTTCTCCGCCATACGCGCGCCCATGGCCACCAGGACGTCCCGCCAGTGATGCCGCAGCACCGCGACCAGCGGCATCTTCTCCACCTGGTCGGAGGCCGCTTTGCGCTCCTCGGCCTGCGCCAGCGCTGCCTTGAACACCGGCGACTCATCGACAGAGAGACGAATCCACAAACCGACGATCACCAGCACACCGGACAGCAGGAACGGTATGCGCCAGCCCCATGAGGTGAACGCGGCGTCCGACAGGAGCGCGGTCAGCGCCGACAGCACACCGGTCGCCAGCAACTGCCCCGCCGGCGCCCCGGTCTGCGGCCACGACGCCCAGAACCCGCGCCGGCGGGCATCCCCGTGCTCCGACACCAGCAGGACGGCTCCGCCCCACTCCCCGCCGAGCGCGAACCCCTGGACCAGCCGCAGGACCGTCAGCAGCACGGGAGCGGCGGTGCCGATCGTCGCATGCGTCGGCAGCAGCCCGATCGCGAACGTCGCCCCGCCCATGAGCAGCAGGCTCAGCACCAACAACTTCTTGCGCCCGAGCCGGTCCCCGTAGTGCCCGAACACCAACGCCCCGAGCGGCCGCGCGGCGAACCCGACGGCATACGTCAGGAACGACAGCAGGGTGCCCACGAGCGGATCGGACCCGGGAAAGAACAGCTTGTTGAAGACCAGCGCCGCGGCTGATCCGTACAGGAAGAAGTCGTACCACTCGATGGTGGTGCCGATGAGGCTCGCGGCGACGATGCGCTTGAGCGAGCTGGGAGCTGGTGGAGCGGTTGCGGGGGCGGCCATGGACACCACTTCCGGACAGTTGGCGGGGACGTTTGTGTGTCGCCACACCGTAGGAAGCCGCAGGTCAGGGTCACATGTGGTGGGACACCATAGTTCCGGGCCTCGGAGTGCATGCGCCCACCATGGAGCCGGTAGTGGGATCTCCAATGGGGCCGCTCCCGTGCTGACTTGGTGCTGACTACGCTGCGTTGAACTCGGACATCTTGGGGATGAGGTCACGTCCGTTGGAATGGTGTATCGACGGCCACGCGGTGATCTCTTCCTGAGGCTATGCGGTGAGTTCGGTGGGGAGTGTCGGGTTGTCGGTTTCTGACTCGGTCGGGTGGAGGCGGACCTTGTCGAGGAGTTCGCGGCCCATGTAGCGGCGGGCCTCGGTCCACTCGTCGTTCTGCTCGGCCAGGACCGCGCCGACGAGTCGGATCACGGCGGTGCGGTCGGGGAAGAACCCGACGACGTCGGTGCGACGCCGGATCTCCTTGTTCAGTCGTTCCTCCGGGTTGTTCGACCAGATCTGTCGCCAGATTTCACGCGGGAACGCGGTGAAGGCCAGCAGGTCGTGCTGGGCGGCGTCCAAGTGGGCCGCTGCCTTGGGGAACTTGGCCTCCAGCGTGCCCTCGGCCACGACGTGACCATCGCCCCCACAACCTGACAGTCACCCACACCACAAACTCAGTCCAACGAAGGCGCCAGCATGCCCTGACCCGAGAGATCCTGCGGTGAGACACACTACGGACAACGACACCCGTGGCGACGTGCACCTTCACGCCATATCTACAGGTGGCTTGCATCTGGATTTGTAGTGGACATTACCGCCTCAGGCTGTGAAGATCCCCACGCTGTCATACGCGAGGGGGGCCTCACACATGAGAAAACGTTATAGACCTGCCACTTCCCGTACATTGGTGTACGGCGCCTATGTAATGGCCGGTGTCCTGGCCATCGGGCTCGGTACGCCTGCGGGGACCGCCACCGCTGTTGCCGCTCATCCGGTGGCGTCGGCGGCGGCAGGGCCGGATGACTCTGGCCATGCGGCGATCGGCGCGGCGCGCCTGCGCGCGGCCATGTTCGGGGAGCGCGTGGAGGTTACCGCGCTGCGTACGGAGAGCTCGACCACCTACGTCAACCCCGATGGCTCCGTGACCGAGGAGTCCACCACTGGGCCGACGAGAGTCAAGGACGGGGACGGCGCTTGGCGGGACGTGGACACCACGCTCGTCCACCGCGACGGGGGCGTACGGCCCAAGCAGGCCGCGGCCGACATCCGCTTCTCCGGGGGCGGTTCGGGTCCCCTCGCCGAGGTCAACGAGGGGGACCGGACCCTCGGCATCGGCTGGGACGAGCCTCTCCCTGCACCGAGCATCCAGGGCAGCCGTGAATGAGTCCGACCCTCTCACCTGGCGCCGATACCGATCCGCCAACTATGTCGACGGATCGCATGACTCGACGACCGAGCCGTCGCTCATCGTCACCTACAACTCCGCGCCGACAGCTCCCGGGGCGTTGAACGTCAGCCCGCTCAAGGCGGGCACGACGCTCACGACCGCAGGGTCGCTGACACCCATGCTCCAGGCGAAGGTCGACGACAGCGACGTCGAGTCCGCTCTGATCACGGAATTCCAGGTCGAACCGGACCCCGCTTTCGCGGACACCACCTACACCTGGACCGGGAAGACCGCGGAGTTCGCTCCGGGTGCTGTGGCCACGACGCAGATTCCCACCGCGTCTGCACTGCCGGACGGCAGTCATCTGCGCATGCGTGCGCGCACCAGTGACAGTGTCGACACATCCCCCTGGTCCAGCTGGACGACCTTCCGGGCCGACGCGAGCGACGTGCTGCCCGCCGACCTTCCCACGCAGCTACAGGCCGGAGCGACGGACACTTCCTCACCCCTGGTCACGGGCCTTGTCACCTCGCCCAACGGCGGCATGGTCGAGGCCCAGTTCCGGCTCGGCAATGCCGCCGGAACCCAGACGACCCTCGGCACCCAGCTCGTACCGTACGGCGAGCGCGCCGGTTTCCAAGTTCCCGCCGACCGTCTCACTTCCGGCGGCCCGTTCAACTGGTCGATGAGAGCCTGTTACGCCGGCAAGTGCTCGCCGTGGACCGAGAAGGCCGCGATCGCCGCGGGTTCCGGTGCGGAGCCGACCCCGACGGCCGCCGGTACCTCGGCGGATCTAGCGCTCACCAAGGCCACCGTCTGCACCGGCTCGGGCTGTGCCGGGGAGACCAGCACCGCGCTGAAGGCCGGAAGTGTCTCGGGCAAGGACTGGCGCACTTACCTCAAGGCCGACGTGTCGAAGATCCCGGCCGGTGCGCGAGTGACCAACGCCGTGCTCAAGCTCCAGTCGAGCGCGACGACCCCCGACCTGGACCTGCACGCCCTCAACGGGGCTTGGGTCCCGACCGGGACAGGAAGCGAGCTGGACGCCGTCACGGCCCCGGAGGCCAACCTGACGGCCACCTCGCCGTGGACCATCGACGTCACCGGCCTCGTCACCGGCTGGACCGACGGCGCGAACGCCAATCATGGCCTGGTGCTCCGCAAGCCCGACAGCGCGCCGAGCACGGCGGGCATCAGCTTCACCTCGGCCACGCTCGCGGTCGAGTACGGGGCGCCCACGCGTCCCTCCCCGCCCACCGCGGTCCGCGCCCTCGCCGGGGACAAGGGGGCCCTGATCACATGGGGTGCCAGCGAGGACAGCGGGTACAACGACACAGTGCTCAGCTACGAGGTAAAGGCCGTCGACTCCTCCGGTGCCGTGGCGGCCACGCGGACGACAAGCGGCACGGACATAGTGATCACCGGCCTCATCAATGCCGCGACGTACACCTTCCGGGTCAGCGCGTCGAACGCGTACGGCAGTAGTGACACTGTCACGAGCGAGGCGGTCCAGCCGTTGAGTGCCCCGATGGACAGCGCCACGTACACGCAGACCATCGGCGAATACCTCGAAGCCGGCGCGTCCTTGACGACCGGCACGCACAACAGTGCAACGGCCGCGTTGAACGGACGCCCGAACGCTGCCAAGTACGCGTGGCTGCTGAAGGCGGAAGAGTCCTGGCTGGTCGACACCCGGGACGCCCTGAAGGCGGACGGCCTCACCTACACGTCGATCACGTCCGCCCTCTCGGAGGCCCTGGTGATGACCGCCGTCGACGGATCGGTGGCCGTCCGTGCCGTGGTGAGCGAGCAGCGGACGCTCGCGGACACACCGTCTGACCCGGAGACGAGCGAGGCGACCGTCCTCTACACCTTCTCGGACGGGGACGCTCCCGTGCTGCGCGGCAGGATGAACGCCGGGCAGTACGAACAGCACCTGGCGAAGGACGACGACGCCCTCGGTTCGGTGACCTACGGCACCGTGGAGGACGACAGCGCCGCCACGGTGGCTCGCCGCACGGTCACTCTCGAGGCTGGCATGCCCTCTCCGTACGCGGGGCAGTTCACGCCGTACGCCAACATCAACGCCAGCGGCACGGCAAAGTGGGCGAGGGATCACTGGAACTCCCGTCATGAGTATGGTCAGGACTGCACCAACTTCGTTTCCAAGGCGCTTTACCACGGCGGCGGCATGCGCATGAAGGGTGTGAACAAGGACAAGAAGAGTGCGAACAACTGGTGGCGGCTCAAGCACGCGGCGCCGCCACACTCCGGCGGCGGCTTCTACTACACCAACTCCCATTCCTGGACCGTTGCCGACACGATGCGGCTGTTCCTGGCCCGGCACAGCAACGGTGCGGTGAACACGGAGACCAAGCAGAAGTACGCCAAGGTCGGTGACGTGGTCTTCTTCAACTGGGGCGGCAGAGGCGGATGGGACCACGCTGGTGTCGTCACCAAGATGGCCAACGGAAAGGCCTACGTGAGCGCACACAACAACAACCGTCTGAACCAGCGCCTTGACGTCTACGTCAACAGCCAGAGGGGCACATGGGCGGACATCGTCCACGTCAAGCCGGGGTGGTACTGATGGTCGGACTTCCCGAACGTAGATGGGTCATGGCGGCGGTCCTGTCCCTGTGCCTCGGATTGGCCGGCGCCACCTGGTGGCTGCTCCGCGAGCCCGCCCCCTACGCACTGCGGGATGCGCCCGCTGTGAACGTGACGGTCCGGCCCGTGGAGTCCCGCTACCCCGAGGCGGAGGAGGTCGCCCGTGAGGTCGAACTGCTCGTCAAGGTGTACGTCCAGCGCCTTCAAGCCGGTGACGCCTCGGACCTCGCCCGTATCGGAGCCCCGTGGTACACCGGCAAGGAGGGGGCGGCACGGAGCCTGATCTCCAGGCACGGCATGCACGCCGATGAGCCGGTCGAAGCAGTCGTATCGGACCCCGTTGCACCGGGTCTGGCTACCGTCGAACTTCGCTTCCGCGACGGGCAGCGACAGATGGTGGATCTCACCCAGAACGACGATGTGTGGTGGCTGGCACTGGGGAACGGTGATCCTGTAAAGCCGTAGGTATCGGCCTCCCACGCGTGAGTGCAACCGCTGCCCACAAGTACTCTTGTGGGCAGCGGTTGCTGCATGCCCTCGATGCGCGGAGTGAGCCGGCGTTCCCGGACTGCCGAGGATCACCACCCGTGTCGTGTGGGCACTTCTCCGAGACCAGCGGCACTACGAACTCACGCCACCAGCAGCAATCGCCCAATAGGACCTCTCGCCGATCGCGAACTTGATCGACCAAAGCCGACTTCTCAGGGAGGATCCCATCAGCATTGACCCATGACGCTGAGGAGATCCCTGTGATCACACAAGGAGTGCAGGTCACAGGCCGGTGCAGTGCCTGCGGAGGCACGACCACCTGCGATGTCGGTCAGTTCTTCGACCGCGGCATGCTCTGTTGGGGCACCGAAGGGCAATGCGCGGACTGCCCGAATGGGTGGTGCGAGGAAGACAGCGGTCCCGTCACGCCCGAGCACATTCGACAGGCTCTGCTGCAAGCGCACGGGCCGGCGCAGCTTCGCCTGTCTGGAGACGTGCCGAGCCTTGTTCCTGTGCTGCAGGCCCTCCGCAGTGCACAGGAACTGTCCCTGGGCGAAGCACGAGCGAAGGCAACGGAACTCGCCGAGACAAGGCTCATCGGCACGCTCGTCGAGATGGAGATCCTGGCTGTTCACCTTCGGAGACGAGCCATCACGGTGAGCGTTGAACCAGCGACGTAGCCCCGTCTGCACAGCACCTGCGCGGCTTGACAACGGCATTGAGAAGTCTCGGGGTTGGCAGGTCCTCGGCCACCTGCCCGCAGCCCTCGTGACTCTTGCCCCCTTCTTCGGGAGCGGTGTACTTCTTCCAGGAAAGCGGGCGTTACTACCAGCTCGCGCACCGAGACATCGCCGCACTCATACACTGCCTGACCGAATTCCGGAAACTCGTAGAAACTTACAAGGAACCCGCCCCCGATATCGATGACCTGGTCGACGCGTTCCGTGAAGCAGTCAACGCATTCGATCCGACTCCGCTGAACGACCCGAGTCTGAATGGAACCGCATGCTCGAGGAAGTGCTCGAGGAAATGTGGTAGACCACCCAGATTTGCTTCGCGCGACCTGCCGGAACGCCTAGCACAAGGAGATGGCTGGCTACATGCAGGCGACGGAGCGAGTGAGGTCTGCATGATCTGGTGCCGGTGGGACCAGACGTCCCAGAGCCGGCGTACGGCGGCGGTTCGGCTCTGGAACAGCTCGAAGTCGGCAACTGCCAGCTGGACAGCGGCATGCAGCACGGCTGGCAGCACCTCTGGTCTTGTTCAGCTGCTTCTCGTCGGCGGCCTCGACCAGCTCGTTCACCAGCTTCGTGGCCAGCGTGCAGCGGACGCGGTAGCCCTTCCTCGCGGATCCTCGACACCAGCCAGGGCCTGCTGAACGGTAGGACCGGCACCTGTACCACCTGCCACCGTTCCCTGCCCAAGACAGCCACCACCGGCCCAACCCCAAGAGCCGGAGCAACCTGACGGAGCCCTACTGGACCGCCTCGAGGATCATCGCGTTGGCGAGTCCGCCCGCCTCGCACATCGTCTGCAGGCCGTACCGTGCTCCCCGCGCGCGGAGCGCGTGCACCAGGGTGGTCGTGAGCCGGGTGCCGCTCGCGCCCAGCGGGTGGCCGATGGCGATGGCACCGCCGTGCACGTTGACCTTGGCGAGGTCGGCGCCCGTCTCCTGCTGCCAGGCCAGGACGACGCTGGAGAAGGCCTCGTTCACCTCGAAGAGGTCGATGTCGTCGATCGTCAGACCTGCCTTGCGCAGCACCTTCTCGGTGGCGGGGATGACTCCGGTGAGCATGAGGATGGGGTCGGAGCCCGTGACCGCGAAGCTGTGCAGCCGGGCGAGCGGACGCAGGCCGAGACGCTCCGCGGTCTCGCTGCTGGTGATGAGCACCGCCGAGGCGCCGTCATTGATCGGGCTCGCGTTGGCGGCGGTGATGTTCCAGCCGATCTGCGGGAACCGCTCCGCGAAGCCGGGGTCGTAGTAGGCGGGCTTGAGGCCGGCGAGGATCTCGGGGGTGCTGGACGGCCGCATGGACTCGTCGCGCGTGAGGCCCTCCAGCGGGGCCGTCTCGGCGTCGAACAGGCCGGCGTCCCACGCGGCCCCTGCCTTGTGGTGGGAGGACACGGCGAAGGCGTCCATCTGCTCCCGGGTGAGTGACCACTTCGCCGCGATGAGCTCGGCACTGATGCCCTGGGGGACGAGGCCCTCCGGGTAGCGCTCGGCGACTCCGGGTCCGAAGGGGTCCTTGCCGGCGGGCACGTTCGACCACATGGGCACACGGCTCATGGACTCCACGCCGCAGGCCACGACGATGTCGTACGCGCCCGACAGCACACCCTGGGCGGCGAAGTGCACGGCCTGCTGGGAGGAGCCGCACTGCCGGTCCACGGTGGTCGCGGGCACGGCCTCGGGGAAGCCCGCGGAGAGCACGGCGTACCGGGTGGTGTTCATGGCCTGCTCGCCGACCTGGTCGACGGTGCCGCCGATGACGTCGTCGATGAGCGCCGGGTCGATGCCGGAGCGCTCGACGAGGGTGCGCAGGGTGTGCGCAGGGTGTGCGCGAGGAGTTCCACGGGGTGGACATGGGCCAGGGCGCCGTTGGGCTTGCCCTTGCCCACCGGGGTCCGTACGGCTTCCACGATCACGGCGTCACGCATGGTAGCGGCCTCCTTGCCCGGTGATACCGGGGCGTCGTTACTGGTGAGTAGGACATCCGGATCCACCATAACTTCGTGAGTTTGAAAAGCTAACCCTCTCCTGGGTTGCAGGTATGGCCGCCACCAAAGATCCGCGCCCCTGCTCCAGCACCGACTCTTCTTCGACCCAGCGCACCATCACCCTCGACAGGAACGCTTGGTCGCATGGAGCACTTCACCGTCGGGGAAGGCGCCCCGGTGCGTCCCGCAGCGCTCGCGCACCTCGCCCACGTCCAGGACGTACGCAGGGGGCCGAATCGTTCGGCCGTCTCGGCCGGCCAACGAGACTCCGCCGACGGCCGGCCCGCCGTGAGGGAGCGAGGTGGTGGACGCCGGCCGAATGGACAGGACTGGCTGGTGGCGCCCCGTACGCGAGGGCCCGTTCCTGACGTCACCCCTACGGCGGTCGGCCCCGTCGATACGCGTCGTTGAAGGCCGACGGGGCGCGGCATGCTGAAGACCGACGGGGCGCGGCATCAGGAATCTGTCATGGTCTGCGGTCACCGCGTCAGAAGCCCGTAAGCAACGCGCAGGGCGCCGCGCCGCCGCCGTCTCCTGGGACTCACGGGGCCACGAGCAGAAAGGGCGGGACCGTGCGAGGACGAGTCGTGGTGGGTACGAACGGGACTCTGGGAAGTCTGACGGCACTGCACCGGGCAGCCGCCGAAGCCCGCACGCGGGACGTGGAGCTGTTGGTCGTGCTGGCCTGGCTGCCGCCCGGGACCGGGCTCGGCAGCCGCCGCTGCTGCGACACGTCGTTGCTCGCCGAGTGCCGAGCCGCGGCTTGCGAACGATTGCGGGAGATCCTGGACACCGTATTCGGCGAGAGCCGGGCCGGCGTGACGCCGACCGGGCTCACCGTACGTGGCACACCGGGCGCCGCGCTGGTGGACGCGGCTCGTGACTCCGAAGACCTCATCGTGGTCGGCACGGGCTCGCGCGGCCCCTTGCTCCGTGCCCTACGGCCGTCGGTGGCCCGGTACTGCCTGGCCCACGCGCCCTGTCCGGTCCTCGCGGTGCCGCCCAGCCCGCTCCAGGGGGAACTCGGCGCCGTCCATCGCCGCAACATGTGGCGGATGCCTCTCGACGCCCGCGAGCTGGCGCAGTGACTCTCGTGCCGGAGCCACCGTTCGCGCAAGCCTTCCACCGACCGCCGACGCCTTCCTCCGCCTGACCGGTCAGGCGGCCGCATTCCTCGCCTGGTTGAGCGCCGCGCAGTGGCGAGAACGTTCTGGTCGGTGCGTCAGCGTTCCGTCAGTGTCGGGACCATTGCCGTCAGCGTCCCGTCATGGAGTGCCGGAACCACGGGAGGCATCGGCATAGCGTCGGCGAAACGCCCCGGACGTCTCCCCGCCCGGGGCGCTCTCCTTGCTCACTTCGAGGATCCTCGATCCGCCTCCGGGCGAGCGACGGCGAGGCCTCGCCCGGAGGTAGCCGCCACCCGGCGCACCAAGGAGTCGAAGCAGGCTCCCCTTGCCTGGACATGCGTGTCACCGCGATCTACGCCGCGATTCTGGCCGTGTCGACTCTGGCGGCGTAGTGAACGTGTTCCTGAACGAGCCGGAATCCGGCGGTCCAGGCCAGCAGACGGCTGGGGCGATTGTCCCGCGAGCAGGTCCAGCTGGCCGTACGCCCACGGGCCCTGACGTCCGCGCAGAGAGCGATGACACAGGCGAGCGACAGATGGCTGCGGCGATGACCGGGGACGGTGCCGCAGGCGATGTCCTCGTACGCGCTGCCGAGGAAGTAGGTGCAGGCCACGGCCAGGATGCGGTCCTTACGGAAGGCCGCCCAGCCGAGTCCGGAGGCGGCGAGCCCCGAAGGACCTCCCCAACTGCCATGGATCCAGGCCAGTTCCGGGCCCAGCGCGGCAAGTGCCTGAGTGTCCGCGGGCGTCAGTCGGCGAATGGTCACGCCCCTCGGCGGACGGGGCGTGCGTGCCGGAGCCTGGTGCGTGTAGACCATGCGTTCCCAGGGATGCAGCTGGTCGAATGAGGAACCCAGGAGCGGCAGGAACCGGCAGGGCGCCATGATGTAGTGGCCGGCGAACGGCGCCAAGGCCGCCACGGCGAGGGCCTGTGGATCACCTGCCAAGCGCACGTGGTCCGCGCAGCTGACGGCGACAGCCCTCGGCCGCACGGGGCGGTCGGCCCACCAACTGCCCGTACCTGTACTCCGTACGTGCTCGGGCAGCGCGGCGGGTCCGGGAGCTCCGGGGGGAAACCACACCGTGAGCGAGGGGACTTGGTGTGGTGCGAGCGAGATCACGAGCGTTCCTCTCATGCTCGGACACGGGGGCGGCCCTGGAAGTGGGCCGCCCCCGTGGGAAGTCAGCGCTGGCCGGCCTTGCGGCCGTGGTTCGCCTTCTTCTTGCGGCGAGCCCTCTTCTTGCGTGCGCGCTTGGACATGGAGGTGGGGATTCCCTTCAGGCGGTTCAGGCGGTTCAGGCGTTCAGGTGTTCTGGTGGACGAGGACGTCCGCGAGCTTGGTGAGCCGCTTGACGGTGCGTTCCTCGGTGGCGCCCGGAGCCGGCTCGACGCGCCGGTCGCGGTCGTAGTAGGCGCCGTTGACGATCTCGACGGCCGGGTCGCACAGGCGCACGATGTTGGCGGCGCCCTTGGCGGGTGTCGCGCCGTCGTGGGCGTAGAGGGGGAGCAGGTCCGTGGCGCAGATGCCGGGGTGGACGGAGACGGCCGTCACGCGCGGGTCGGCGGCGAAGACGGTCAGCGCCAGCTGTGACTGGGCGTAGGCGGCCAGCCGGGAGTAGCGGCGGGCCCGGTTCGGGTCGCTCCACTGGATGGAAGCGGTGCGGTGCAGTGAGGAGGACACGTTGACGACGCGACCCCCCGGGTCGCTGGTGAGCGCCCGCTCGAGGAGGTTGGTGAGCAGGTAGTGCGCCAGGAAGTTGACCTGGAAGGCGAGTTCGTTGCCGTCGGCGGTGACGGTGTGGCGCTCGGGCGCGGCGATGGCGGCGTTGTTGACGAGGACGTCCAGGTGCGGGTGCTCGACGACCACCCGGGCCGCCATCGCCTCCACCTCTTCGAGGCGGGTGAAGTCCGCGGCGAACGTGCACAGGCGTGCCGCGTCGATGCCGGCGGTGGCGACGAGAGCGTCGGCCGCGGCCTGCGCCTCGGCGGCGGTGCGGCCGTGCACGAGGACGGTCGCGCCGCGCTCGGCGAGAAGCCGGGCGGTCTCGTAGCCGATGCCGGAGGTGGCACCCGTCACCAGGACGGTGCGGGTGGAAAGGTCTGATTCAGGCATGGATCTTCCATGGATAAGGGCATGCTTCGGAGCCGCGCAGGGCGGGGAGAGGCGTGCGGATGCGAAAAGGGGCGCCGGACGAAGTCACGGCGCCCCGAGGGCTACGGAATGGGCGTCAGCGGGAGGCGGACGTTTCCGGGCAGCGGGGCACGCGACGGGGCGCCGTATTCGGCGGCCGGTCGAGAAGGAGCCACTCGCTGTTCACGACGCCCATCGAACCCTGCCCCGGCTGCCCGGCCAAGCCCTGGCGCCTTTCCCTGACGCTCTTCTGACGGTCGCGCGGCTCAGCCGCCGAGCCCCGGAATCGCCGAGACCAGCAGGTCGATCAGTTTGATCCCGACGAACGGCAGCACCAGGCCGCCCAGGCCGTACACGGCCAGGTTCCGCCGCAGCAGATCGTGGGCGGAGGCCGGGGTGTAGCGCACACCGCGCAGGGCCAGCGGAATCAGCACCACGATGATGAGGGCGTTGAAGATGATCGCCGACGTGATGGCCGAGGTCGGGCTGTGCAGGCCCATGATGTCGAGCGCTTCGAGACCGGGGTAACTCCCCGCGAACATCGCGGGGATGATCGCGAAGTACTTCGCCACGTCGTTGGTGATGGAGAAGGTGGTCAGCGCGCCCCGGGTGATGAGGAGCTGCTTGCCGATCTCGACGATCTCGATGAGCTTGGTCGGGTTGGAGTCGAGGTCCACCATGTTCCCGGCCTCCTTGGCGGCCGAGGTACCGGTGTTCATCGCCACACCGACGTCCGCCTGGGCCAGGGCCGGGGCGTCGTTGGTGCCGTCGCCCGTCATCGCGACGAGCTTGCCGTCGGCCTGCTCCCGCTTGAGGAGGGCGAGTTTGTCCTCGGGCGTGGCCTCCGCCAGGAAGTCGTCGACGCCCGCCTCCGTCGCGATGGCTCGCGCGGTGAGCGGGTTGTCGCCGGTGATCATCACCGTACGGATGCCCATGCGGCGCAGCTCGTCGAAGCGTTCCCGGATCCCGTCCTTGACGACGTCCTTCAGATGGATGATGCCGAGCACGCGGGGACCGTCCCAGTCATGCACG
This sequence comes from Streptomyces sp. NPDC091376, assembly GCF_044757085.1. Lineage (NCBI taxonomy): Bacteria > Bacillati > Actinomycetota > Actinomycetes > Kitasatosporales > Streptomycetaceae > Streptomyces > Streptomyces sp. NPDC091376. Next base: position 198,563 of record NZ_JBIVUF010000008.1, read on the forward strand.
GCCACCACCAGCGGAGTACCACCGCCCGCGGAGACGGCGTCGGACCAGGAACGGGCCTCGGCGGGCACGGACCCGCCGTACCCCTCCACCCATCCGATCACCTGCGCGGCGGCGCCCTTGCGGATGTGGCAGGCGGCCCCGTTCTCCCAGCTCAGATCGATACCGCTCATCCGGGTCCGGGCGCTGAACTCCACGAAGCAGGCGTGCGAGAGCTCCCCTTCGGCCGGGGCGCGCAGGCCGTACTGCCGCTTGGCGAGGACGACCACCGAACGGCCTTCGGGTGTCTCGTCGGCGAGCGAGGAGAGCTGGGCGGCGTCCGCGAGGACGAGTTCGTCGACACCGGGGAACGGGACGAGGGCGGCCGCCTCCCGGTTGCCGAGGGTGATGGTGCCGGTCTTGTCGAGCAGCAGGGTGTTGACGTCACCGGCCGCTTCCACCGCCCGTCCCGACATCGCCAGCACATTGCGCTGCACGAGCCGGTCCATGCCGGCGATGCCGATCGCGGAGAGCAGCGCGCCGATGGTGGTCGGGATGAGCGTGACGAGCAGGGCGACCAGGACGGTGGTGGACTGCGCGGCACCCGCGTAACCGGCCATCGGCTGGAGGGTGACGACGACCAGCAGGAACACGACGGTCAGGGCGGCGAGAAGGATGTTGAGGGCGATCTCGTTCGGTGTCTTCTGCCGGGCCGCGCCCTCGACCAGGGCGATCATCCGGTCCAGGAAGGAGTGCCCGGGACGGGAGGTGACCCGTACGACGATCCGGTCGGACAGCACGGTCGTACCGCCCGTCACCCCGGATCTGTCGCCTCCCGACTCCCGGATGACCGGGGCCGATTCGCCGGTGACGGCGGACTCGTCGACGGCCGCGATGCCGTCGACGACGTCGCCGTCGGCAGGGATCAGCTCGCCCGCCTCGACGAGCACGAAGTCGAAGAGCTTGAGATCCGACGCGGCGACAGCCTCCGTCTCGGCCCGGTCCAGGTCCGTCCCGTACCGCCAGTGGCGCAGCCGCAGCGCGACGGTGTCCGTACGCGCGCGGCGCAGCGACTCGGCCTGCGCCTTGCCACGGCCCTCCGCGACGGCCTCGGCGAGGTTGGCGAAGATCACCGTCAGCCAGAGCCAGACGCTGACCACCCAGGTGAAGACGGACGGGTGGATCAGCGCGGACAGGGTGGTCAGCGCCGAGCCGACGGCGACGACGAAGAGGACGGGGTTGCGGACCAGCGCCCGCGGGTGCAGTTTGCGCAGCGCCTCGGGGAACGACGTCAGCAGCTGTACGGGGTCGAAGAGCCCGCCGTGGCCGGATCGCCGTCGGCGACGGTGCGGTCCGGCACCGGGGGCCGCTGGGGGAGTGCCCGGGACTGTGGGCGCCTGCTCGGGCGCGGCGGGATGCATCGCGGAATCCTTCTGACGGGTTCGGCCGGCCGATTGAACGGGGTGGCCGCCGGGCCTTGCCGTCGCCGGGGCTGCGGCGGCGACAAGGCGGTTCGCGGGTGCGCCGGCAGGGGACGAGGCACCGCCGTGGCTCGTCGTTCGCCGGAAACCTGACCGATGGACTCGGCCGGATCCCCGTCATGCCACTGACGTCCCCGGTTTCCGGCGGCCGGTCATGGAACCTAATCCACCGACCGGACCCGAACGGCCCGTTGCGGGACGAACTTGCGTGTCCTTGACGCCATTTCGGCGAGCCGCATCAGGAACACATCAAGCGCGATGGCAGCTGCGTCAGGGGCGCGTCAGCGGATGCCCCGCGTGACAGGGGCAGTCGCAGAATGATCGACACGGAGGAGCGGACGGCCGTCCGTGGCGTGACGTGGAGGGCGAGTGACTGTCACCGCTGGAAGTACGCGCAGTCCGGAAACGGGGGCCCGGACAGCTGCCGTGCACGGGCCACGGAAGGCCGTTCGTTCCCCCAGAGGGCCGTCCCGGTCCGCGGACACGAGGGCGTCCGCGACCGGAACGGCCCTCTGCTCGTCCTCTGCTCGTCCTCTGCTCGTCCTCTGCTCGTCCTCTGCGCCTCCTCTGCCCGTCCTCGGAATCCGGATCCTGTCCGCACGGGACGCATCAAGGCGGCGTCAGCATCACCACAGGCGGCGCCAGAGAGCCGTCAAGGTGGGTGTGCGGCCAGGCCGGGGCGCGGTTGCGTATATCGCAACCCGCTGTCTCGAACTGTCTGCGTACGAGGAGAGTTGATCGCGCATGGGTGTGGAGAATGTCGTCGGGCTGGTCGTCGCCTTCAGTCTGCTCGGCTACCTGGTGGCCGCTCTGATCAACCCGGAGAAGTTCTGAACCTCGACGTGCCGGCGGACGCCGCGCCCACGACGCGTCCGGGAAAGCTCAAGGTCTTCCTGGGCGCCGCTCCCGGCGTGGGCAAGACGTACCGGATGCTCGACGAAGCCCGGCGCAGGGCGGGACGCGGCACCGATGTCGTCGTCGGCCATGCGGAGTGCCACGGCCGTCAGCACACCGAGGAGATGCTCGCCGGGCTCGAGGTGCTGCCCCGCGCCGAGCGGGACTACCGGGGCCGAACGTACCCCGCTCTCGACATCGACGCGGTTCTGCGGCGCCGCCCCCAGGTGGTGGTCGTCGACGAACTCGCCCACTCCAACGTGCCCGGCTGCCGCAACGCCAAGCGCTGGCAGGACGTCGAGGAACTGCTCGCCGCCGGCATCGACGTCGTCACGGCCGTCAACATCCAGCACCTCGAGTCCCTCAACGACGTGGTCGAGAAGATCACCAGAGTGCCGCAGCACGAGACGGTCCCCGACGACGTCGTACGCCGCGCCGATCAGATCGAGCTCGTGGACATGCCGCCGGAGGCGCTGCGCCGCAGGATGGCTCACGGAAACATCTACGCGCCCGACAAGATCGACGCCTCGCTCGCCAACTCCTTCCAGACCGGCAATCTCACCGCGCTGCGCGAGCTCGCCCTCCTCTGGGTCGCCGACCGGGTCGACGAGGCTCTTCGGAACTACCGCTCGGAGCACGGCATCGGTGGTGTGTGGGAGACCCGCGAACGGGTCGTCGTCGCTCTGACCGGCGGACCGGAGGGTGAGACGCTGATACGTCGTGCCGCCCGTATCGCCGCCCGCTCGGCCCGCGGCGAACTGCTCGCCGTCCACATCGTACGAAGCGACGGCCTCGCCGGCGGCACCTCGCACTCCGCACTGGCTCGCCAGCGGCATCTCGTGGAGACCCTCGGCGGCAGCTACCACTCGGTCGTCGGCGACGACGTGCCCAGCGCGCTGGTGGAGTTCGCCCGTGCGGAGAACGCGACCCAGCTCGTCCTCGGCACCAGCAGGCGTGGCCGCCTCGAACGTTTCCTGACCGGACTCGGCATCGGCGAGACGACCGTGGCCCTCTCCTCGGACATCGACGTCCACATGGTCACGCACGAACGCGCGGGGCACGGCAGAATGCTGCCTTCCCGGCGACGAACGCTGCCCACCTCACGGCTGGTCGCCGGACCCGTGGCTGGCCTGCTCCTGCCTGTCCTGCTCACCTTCCTCCTGGACCGGGCCCGCGGCACCTTCAACCTGACCAGCGAGGCACTGCTCTTCCTCGTGACCGTGACGGGTGTGGCCTGCATCGGCGGGGTCGTCTCCGCGCTGGTCGCCGCCCTGACGGCGTCCCTGCTGCTCAACTACTGGTTCATACCGCCCATCGGCGAGCTCACCTTCAACGATCCCGACAACATGCTCGCGCTCGGCGTCTTCGCCGTCGTCGCAGGCACGGTGGCCGCGACCGTGGACCGGTCCCTGAAACTGTCCCGCCGCGCCGCCCGGGCCACGGCCGAGGCGGAGACCCTGTCCTCGCTCGCCGGGTCCATCGTCCGCGGTGACGACGCGATACCGGCGCTGCTCACCCGGACCCAGGAGACGTTCGGGATGGACTCCGCCGAGCTCGTCGAGGAGCAGGTGGACGACCCCGCGGCAACGCAGATCTCCGTGGGCCCCGGCCTCTTCCTCCTGCTGCGCGGCCGCACGCTCCCCGCATCCGAGCGCAGAGTCCTTGCCGCCTTCGCCGCCCACGTCGCCGCGGCCGTGGAACGGGCCCGGCTCGCCGAGGCCGCCGCGGCGGTCGAACCGGTCAGGGCGGCCGACCGGATGCGGACCGCGCTGCTCGCGGCGGTCAGCCACGATCTGCGAACCCCGCTGGCTGCCGGATGGGCGGCCGTCGGCTCACTGCGCAGCCCGGACGTGGACTTCACTGACGGGGAACGGGACGAACTGCTGGCCACCGCCGACGAGTCCATGGCCCGGCTCAGCCGGCTCATCGACAATCTGCTGGACATGAGCCGGCTCCAGGCCGGTGCGCTCACGCTGAGCCTGTGCCCCACCCCGTTGGAGGAGGTCGTGCCTTCCGCCCTGGACTCGCTGCCCCCGGACACCGCGCAACCCGTGATCCTCGGACTGGAGGAGACCCCGCCCGTCCTGGCGGACCCGCCACTGCTGGAACGCGTGATCGCCAACCTGGTCAGCAACGCCGCCAGGTACGCGCCCCCCGAGCACCCGGTGCTGGTGACCGCGAGCGCGCTGGCCGGCCGCGTCGAAGTCCGCGTCGTCGACCGAGGCCCCGGCCTGCCGCCCACGGACCGCGAGCGGATCTTCGAACCCTTCCAGCGGCTGGGGGACAACGACAACACCACGGGAGTCGGCCTCGGCCTCGCTCTCGCCCGTGGCCTGACCGAGGCCATGGGCGGCACCCTCACGCCCGAGGACACGCCAGGAGGGGGTCTCACCATGGTCGTGTCCATGCCGTTCGCCGAAGCCGTCACCGGACGGACGGGCACGGACGCCCACCGGGAAGTCTGACGGGGCGCAGGCCTCTGTGACCGGCCGGCGAGGCGTAGAGGATCCGTTAAGACGGTCTCCCACCCCGTAAGGGACGCGTCAACGCGATCCGAACCGTGGCTGAAACGCGATTGTCTCTGTTGGTTCCGATCGCTTCGAGACATGAGATCCCCGCGGTCCGGCAGTCCGTCGCCGCGGAGCCCCTGATACCAGCCCTTCGACAAGCCCCTCGACGCCAAAGATCGGAACCATGGGACGCGGCAAACTTCGGATCTACCTCGGCGCGGCCCCCGGCGTCGGCAAGACGTACGCGATGCTGTCCGAGGCACACCGCCGCACGGAGCGTGGCACCGACTGCGTCGTGGCGTTCGTGGAGCATCATGCCCGGCCGCGAACCGAGGTCATGCTCCACGGTCTGGAGCAGCTCCCGCGCTGCGAGATCGAGTACCGGGACACCGTCTTCACCGAGATGGACCTCGATGCCGCCCTCGAGCGCCGGCCCTCCGTCGCCCTGGTGGACGAGCTGGCACACACGAACGTGCCGGGCTCGCGCAACGCCAAGCGCTGGCAGGACGTCGAGGAACTCCTCGCCGCCGGGATCGACGTCATCTCCACCGTCAACATCCAGCACCTGGAATCACTCGGTGACGTCGTCGAGTCCATAACGGGAGTACGCCAGCGGGAGACCGTCCCCGACGAGGTGGTCCGACGGGCCGACCAGATCGAACTGGTCGACATGTCGCCTCAGGCGCTGCGCCGCCGTATGGCGCACGGCAACATCTACAAGCCGGACAAGGTCGACGCCGCCCTGTCCAACTACTTCCGCCCCGGCAATCTCACCGCTCTGCGCGAGCTGGCGCTGCTCTGGGTCGCCGACCGCGTCGACGAGTATCTGCAGGAGTACCGGACCGAGCACCGGGTCTCCAAGATCTGGGGCTCGCGTGAGCGCATCGTCGTGGGCCTGACCGGCGGCCCCGAGGGCCGCACGCTGATCCGTCGCGCCGTCCGGCTCGCCGAGAAGGGCGCCGGCGGCGAGGTGCTCGCCGTCTACATCGCCCGCAGCGACGGTTTGACGTCGGCCTCCCCCAAGGAGCTGGCGGTCCAGCGGACGCTCGTCGAGGACCTGGGAGGCTCCTTCCACCATGTCATCGGCGACGACGTCCCGTCCTCGTTGCTCGACTTCGCACGCGGCGTGAACGCCACCCAGATCGTTCTCGGCGTGAGCCGTCGCCGTTCGTGGCAGACCGTCTTCGGACCAGGAGTCAGTGCCACCGTGGCCCGGGAGTCCGGTCCCGACCTAGACGTCCACATCGTCACCCACGGCGAGGCAGGACAGGGCCGTGGTCTGCCCATCCCCCGCGGGGCGAGACTCGGCAGATGGCGGCTCCTCTGGGGATGGCTGGTGGGCATCGCGGGGCCGGCCCTGCTGACACTGTTCCTGAACAGCGTGGCTCCCGATGTGGGCCTCGCCAACGACGTACTTCTCTTCCTGTCGCTGACCGTGGCGGCCGCGCTGCTCGGCGGGCTCGTTCCGGCGCTCGCGTCCGCGGGCGTCGGATCGCTCCTGCTGAACTACTACTTCACGCCGCCGGTCCATCAGCTGACGATCGCCGACCCGAGGAACCTCGTCGCGCTCGTCATCTTCATCGGCGTGGCGATCTCGGTCGCGTCGGTGGTGGATCTGGCCGCACGCCGCACGCACCAGGCGGCGCGACTACGTGCCGAGTCGGAGACGCTGTCGTTCCTGGCAGGCAGCGTGCTGCGCGGTGAGACCACCGTGGAGGCGCTGCTGGAGCGGGTCCGGGAGACGTTCTCGATGGACTCCGTCGCCCTGCTGGAGCGCGAGAAGGACGTTGACCCGTGGACCTGCGCGGGCAGCGTCGGGCGGGAGCCGGTCGCCCGCCCCGAGCACGCCGATGTCGACATGCCGATCGGCGACCACATGGCGCTGGCGCTCTCCGGCCGGGTGCTGCGCGCCGAGGACCGCCGGGTACTGGGCGCGTTCGCCGCCCAGGCCGTCGTCGTACTCGACCGCCAGCGCCTGGTCGACGAGGCCGAGGTGGCCCGCAAACTCGCCGAGGGCAACAAGATCCGCACGTCGCTGCTCGCCGCGGTCAGCCACGACCTGCGGACACCGCTCGCCGCCATAAAGGCCGCGGTCACTTCACTGCGCTCGGACGATGTCGAGTGGTCCGAGGAGGACCGGGCCGAACTCCTGGAAGGCATAGAGGCCGGTACCGACCGGCTCGACAACCTGGTCGGCAATCTGCTCGACATGTCCCGGCTGGACACGGCCACGGTCACGCCCGTGATCCGGGAGAGCGACCTCGACGAGGTCGTGCCCATGGCCCTCGTCGGCGTCCCGGACGCATCGGTGGAGCTGGACATCCCCGAGACCCTGCCCATGGTCGCGGTCGACCGAGGTCTTCTGGAACGGGCTGTCGTCAACATCGTCGAGAACGCGGTGAAGTACAGCCCCGACGACGCGCAGGTACTGGTGTCGGCCAGTACCATCGCCGACCGCGTCGAAGTCCGGGTGGTGGACCGTGGCCCGGGCGTGCCGGACGAGGCGAAGGAACGCATCTTCGCGGCGTTCCAGCGATACGGCGACGCCCCGGGCGGCAACGGAGTCGGACTCGGACTCGCCGTCGCCCGGGGATTCGCGGAGGCGATGGGCGGCACTCTCACCGCCGAGGACACACCCGGCGGAGGCATGACCATGGTGCTCTCCCTCCGCCTCGCGTCCGGTCATACGCCGGCCCGCCAGGAGCTGCCGGCCACCACCACGTCATGAGGGCGGGATCGCTCACGCGTCGTCATGCGTCGTCATGCGTCCAGGAGCGGTCCCGCCGTGTCCAGGGCCGCCCCGGCCTGGTCGGCGAGCGTCACCGCCACGAGCCGTGCCCGCAGTGGCGCCGTGACCTGGTGAGGGAGAGCGAGCTGTTGACGGCTCTTTGACACGAGCGCCCGCCTCAAGGAGCCGACGGGGGAAACGGGAGGCGCCAGAGGTGTGTCAGTGGCACCGGTGTCGAGCGCTCAGGGCAGGGGGTTCGGGAGATTCGGCGACGGCCCCGCCGAACGGTCACGACGATGGAGTCAAGCGCCCGCAGAAGGAGTGGTGGGCCTGCGCAGCAGCCACTGCGCGAACGTCCGACGCGCGGGCCGGACGACCACGCGTCCGTGAGCCTTCAGACCGACCAGCTCCACGCGAAGAATGACCGGCGTACCGGGATTCGTCGGAGTCCGACGGTACGTGACCCCGCTGTGTACCAGCTGGAGGCCATCGGTATCGACCACGATGCCCGGCCTCGTGACCAGCTTCAGGGTCTTCCCCACCATGTCCACGTCGATCCGCAAGGTGTCCTGCGTGATCACGGCGTCAGTGAAGTCGAGCGTCACCTCACACCACTGCACCGCGAGCTCCAGCCTCCGCGGTACCACCCAGCGCCCCACGCGCTCGACCGCGCCGCTGTGGACCTGTTCGATCCGGACGACGTCCTTGACCTCTGCTCCGGTCAGGCCGCCCGTAGCCGATACGGGCGGCAGGTCAGCGGTGAGCGGAGCCAGTTCGCTCAGATTCCGCGCCGACAGGGCGGCTTCCAGGCGCTCGTCCAGCTCGTCCGCGGTCAGCAGGCCGTCCCCTGCCGCGATACGCAGCACATCCACCACCCGGTCCCGGTCCGCATGGGAGGCTCGCAGCTCGGGCGACGAGCCGGAGTCGGAGCGCTTCCCGGTGGGCGACATCTCTCCCGACATGCTTCCGTCCTGGTCCTGTCGAACGTCTCCGCGCGACGCAGGCAGCGGCGCGAGGAGAAGACTAGCGCTATATCGCGACATGAATCCCGGCCGGGTCCCACCACGGACAGGCGGTGATCAGTGTCGATTCACGGCATGCGGCATCCACCATGCCGAGGCCGGTCGCCACGACAACCGGACCCCAGCGGCCGGTTCACGCCGTTCCCTCCGGGGCTCACACCTCGATGTGCGAGCCCATGATGACCATTTGGTCGCGGGGCAGGCCGAAATGCTCGGCGACGTCGGCGGTGACGTAGGAGGTGGCGATGAACAGCCGTTTGCGCCAGGGCGCCATGGTCGGTGCTTTGCCGCGCTGGAGCTCGATCCTGGACAGGAAGCAGGACACCTCGTCGAGGTGCAGAGGTCCCCGGTCGTGGCCGGGTCCAGCATCGACAGAGCCCGGGGCACGTCGAGCGTCTCCATGTAGCCGAACCGGGCGGTGACGTGGATGATTCCGTCGTCGGCGTAGCCGAGGTCGTCGACGTCGATCGACTGGTCCAGGTGCCGGCGGGCGAGGTGTTGACCCGTCAAGGCGCCATGACCAAGGACGCATTCGAGGGCCTTGCCCGGAAAGCTTGCTGAACAGCAGATTCGTCGGCGTGACCGCGGGCCGGGCACATCGGGGACGCCGAGTTGGACCGGGAGGAGCAAGACCGCGCCGGACACACCGACACACGGGCCGGTAGCCGGTGTTCACGAGCAGCAGGTGCATCCCGGCTTGCAGTCGCACCCGTGCGCCTCGGCCGTGACCGCCCCGACGGGGGTCGGGGTGTGGGCGTGGGCGGCGGGTGCGCAGCAGCCCTTGCCCTGCCATGCGTCGCGACCTTCCTTGATCGCGACAGCGGCAATCACCAGGGCGGCGATGGGGTCGGCCCAGGACCAGCCGAGCGTGGCGTTGAGGACCAGGCCTACCAGCAGGACGGCCGACAGGTAGGTGCACAGCAGGGTCTGCTTGGAGTCCGCGACCGCGGAGGCGGAGCCGAGTTCGCGGCCCGCGCGACGCTGCGCGACGGACAGGAACGGCATGATCGCCAGGGACAGGGCGGCGATGACGATGCCCGGCACGGAGCGGTCGGCCTCGCCGGTGCCGGCCAGGGCCCGGACGGCGTCGACGCTCACGTAGGCGGCGAGGGCGAAGAAGGAGAGGGCGATGATCCGCAGCGTGGTCTTCTCCCGTGCCTCGCGGAGTGCGTGGTCGCGGGCGGAGAACTGCCAGGCGACGGCCGCGGCGGAGGAGACCTCGATGATCGAGTCGAGGCCGAAGCCGATCAGCGCGGTGGAGGAGGCGATCGTTCCGGCGGTGATCGCGACGACGGCCTCGATGACGTTGTACGTGATCGTGGCGGCGACCAGGAGTCGTATGCGCTTCCCGAGGGCGTCGCGGCGGGCCGGGGAGGGGCCGAGGGATGTCGCGGCCATCAGCAGCATCCCTTCTCGTCGGCATCCGGGCAGGTGTTGTCGTTCTCGACCGCGACCACGGCGGCGAGGAGGTGGTCCAGGGCGCGGCCGAGGCGTTCGTCGGCGAGTTCGTAGCGGGTGCGGCGCCCGTCCGGCACGGTGACCACGAGGCCGCAGTCCCGAAGGCAGGCCAGGTGGTTCGACAGGCGGGTCCGGGAGACGCCGAGCGCGTCGGCGAGGTCGGCCGGGTATGCCGGTTCCTGGCGCAACGCGAGAAGGACTCGGCAGCGGATCGGGTCGGCGAGCGCGCGCCCGAAGCGGGCCAGCACGTCGATGTCGGAGGCAACGGTCAGCACACCTTGACAGTACATCCGATCCTGAATTCAGGAAACCGTGGACCATTGATGGTCGTCGGGCCACCTTGCTGGTGCGTTCGGGGTGAGCGGCGGTGACGCCTGACGGGCCGCACCATGGACGCCTACGAAGCCGAACGGACCGGGCTCGTCTCCCGCATCGTCCCGGCCGAGGACCTGCTCGGCGAGGCACTCGCCGTCGCCGAGAGCGTGGCCGGCATGTCCGCCCCGGTCGCGATGATGGCGAAGGAGGCCGTGAACCGCGCCTTCGAGACCACGCTCACGGAAGGCGTACGCTTCGAACGCCGCCTGTTCCACTCCGTGTTCGCGACCGCCGACCAGAAGGAAGGCATGACCGCCTTCACGGACAAGCGGCCACCCGAGTTCACCCACCGCTGACCTGTGCGTTCGCGGCCGGCCCGCCGTCGTGAAGAGCGCCGGCGGACCGGCCGCCGCACCCGACCTCTCGCCCAGAAGGCCATCTCCCATGACCATGGACCAGCGCCACCTCCTCGTCATCGGCATCGGTGCCGGTGACCCGGACCATCTGACGCTCGCGGCGGTGAAGGCCATGCGCCGGGCCGACGTCTTCTTCGTCCTCGGGAAAGGTCCGGAGAAGTCCTCGCTCACCGATCTGCGCCACCGCATGCTCGACGAGCACGCCCGCGAGCCGTACCGCGTCGTCGAAGCGGACGACCCCTGGCGCGACCGCACCCGGGAGGTCCGCAGCGAGTACACCGCCGCCGTCCAGGACTGGCGCGGTCGGCGCGCGGACGTCTACGAACGCCTCGTTCGGGACGAGCTGGCCCCGGGGGAGACCGGTGCGTTCCTGGTCTGGGGCGACCCCGCCCTCTACGACAGCACCCTCGGCATCCTGGCCGAGATCGAAGGACGGGGCACCGTCGGTTTCGACGTCGAGGTGATCCCCGGCATCAGCAGCGTCTCCGCGCTCGCGGCACGGCACCGCATCACCCTCAACCAGGTCGGCCGCCCCGTCCACATCACGCCGGCCCGCAGGCTGCCGGAGGTGGGCCTGAACGACGACGGCGACATCGTCGTGATGCTCGACGCCCAGGAGTCCTTCACCGAGGTCGAGGGCGACGGTGTGTGGATCTACTGGGGCGCCTACATCGGCACACCCGACGAACTCCTCGTCTCCGGACGGCTGTCGGAGGTCGCCGAACGCATCAGACGCGTCCGCGCCGAAGCGCGCGCCCGGCACGGCTGGATCATGGACACGTACCTGCTGCGCATCGTCGACGGGCCGGGGATCGCCGCCGGTCTGTCCGACGCGGCTCTCGCGGCACAGTCCTCCGGGGAGAAGCCGTCAGTGCCCGATCCCGCGCCCGATCCCGCCCGGCCGGCTGGGCAGAGGGAGGAAGAGGCGATCCCCGTCCTCCGGGTCGCCGACGCCGCCGCGGCGGTCTCCTGGTACGAGCGCCTCGGGTTCGCCAAGCAATGGGAGCACCGGTTCGAGCCCGGATACCCGGCCTTCGTCGAGATCGCGCGCGGCGGCGTGAAACTGTTCCTGTCCGAGCACACGGGCGACGCCCGTCCCGACACACTCGTCTATCTGAGTGTGCGCGACGTCGACGTCGTCGCGACCGAGTTCGGGCTGCAGGTGATCACCGCGCCATGGGCGCGTGAGGTGGAGCTCCGCGATCCCGACGGCAACCGCTTGCGGGTGGGCACACCGGCCGAGTGACGCTCGCCGGGGGCTCGGCTCCTCCTACGGCTGCCCAAGGTCGGGACACGAGTCGGCCGACTGTGTCAGCGTCCATCCGTCGCCGAGCACACGGACGCTCGTGTGTGCGGGGGAGCGTTGCGCATCGACGGGAGGAGCCGTGGGCGCAGCGTCCCGTTGCGCGTCCGCGGGCGGCGCGGCGAACGGCCCACTCGCGTGAGCCACCGTGCACGCCAGCTGCAGCATGGCCGGATGGCTGAGGGGAGCGACACCTTGGGGGAGCTTGATGGACACGCGGTTGCCGCCGTCGGCCGTCACGCCCGGTGTGTCCGTCAGGCGGGGCAGTTCCGTGATGGCCGTCGCGGCCTCCCCTGTCGTCGGTCCGCGGAACAGCTGGGCCACGACGGACCCGAGGTCCGCAGGGTCCCCGATGTCGCGGGGATACGCCGTCAGAGCGCCGTCGTCCAGGAAGTAGAGGGAGGCGACGACCGGCACCGAGGGCTCCGGAGTGGGGTGCCGCACGACGCTCGCGGGTTCGCCGGCCTCGATGACGTCGGACGGGGGGACTCCGCACGCCGACAGCGTCAGCGTCAGCGCGGCCGCGAGTCCGGCCGGCAGCGTCGTCCGTCGCGAGCCCTTCACCGGGCACCCGCGGTGGAGTCGTCATCGGCCGCTGCGGGGGCGCGGTGCAGGGGGAGCTCGACCGTGAACATCGCTCCGCCCCCGGGAAGGTTGACGGCGCTGATACGTCCCCCGTGCAGGTGCACGTTCTCGGCCGTGATGGCCAGACCCAGTCCGCTGCTCTCGCTTCTGGTCCGTGTGGTGCTCGCCTTGTAGAAGCGCTCGAAGATGTGGGGCAAGGCTTCCTCGGCGATGCCAGGTCCGTTGTCGGTCACCTCGATGACGGCCCACGCCACGTCCGGCCGCTCCTCTCTCACGCCCAGGGTCAGCCGCACCGGCGGCGCCCCGTGCCGCAGCGCGTTGCCCACCAGATTGGCCATCACCACGTCGAGCCGACGCGGGTCCACGCGCGCCCGGAGCGCGCCCGGTGAGGGCAGGTGGGTCTCGACTCGGCCCTGCCATCCCCGACCGGCGAGGGTGTGCTGTACGAACTCGGCCAGGTCGATCTCGTCCATGCTGAGTTCGGCCGCCCCCGCGTCGAAACGGGAGATCTCCATCAGATCGTTCACCAGCACGCTCAGCCGACTGGTTCCGTCACTGATGAGCCGCAACGCCTCGCCGGTGTCCCGGTTGAGTTCCCGTGCGTTCGCGTCCAGCACGTCGGTGACCGCTGACATCGCCGCCAGCGGCGTCCGCAGTTCGTGGGAGACGTCCGCGACGAAGCGGCGCGCCTGGGCCTCCAGGCGGCGCAGCTCCGCGACCGAATGCTCCAGGGCTGCCGCCGTGTGGTTGAAGGACCGTGAGAGGTCGGCGAGTTCGTCGGAACCGTTGACGACCAGCCGGACGTCGAGATGCCCCTCGGCCATCCGACGCGTCGCCCGGCGCAACGCCCGTACGGGACGGAGCACTCCGCTCGCGGCCAGCAGCGCCAGGACCACGGCGAGGCCCAGGGCCACCAGGGTGGCCTGCTTGATGGCGCCGACGATCGCTTCGACGTAGGCCTGTTCGGTGTTCTGCGGCACCACCAGGTACATCACCGTCCCCGAGAGCCTGGACTCCGTGCCTTCGCCGCTGTTGTACGTGACCGGCATTCCGACGACGAGGTAGGGCTGCCCGTCGGCGTTCACCCGCTGGAACACCGCGGCGCGATGGGTGTGCACGGACCGGCGCAGTTGCGGGCTGATCTTGTCGAAGTCGGCACTCACCGCGTAGGCGCGGAGGCCGCCGTACGTGGCCAGTACCCGCCGTCCTTGCGACGGGTTGGCCTGGAGCACCTGGGTGACCGCCTTCTCCAGGTGCGTCTGGCTCGGCGCCGGGGGAAGCTGGGCGGCCACGGCGTTGACGCTCGTACGGAACTGCCGGATGACGGAGTCCTGGCTCTGCTGCAGCACCCCCGTGCGCGCCTCCCGGAAGGCGACGGCTCCCGTGCTCAGCGCACTCGTCATGGCCACCAGCACGAAGGCCACCACCAGGCGCGAGCGCAGGCCCCGCAGCGGAAGCGGGACCTTCGCCAGGATCGCGCGGGAGAACCTCGCCGTCCTGGAGCCCTGCCCGGCTGCGACGGTCTCGTGCTCGCGTACGCGCATGCGTGCCCGTACGGATGTCCGGCCGCTCACGCGGCACCGAAGCGGTATCCGAAGCCGCGTACGGTCTGGATGTAGTGGGGATCCCCGCCCAGTTCGCCGAGTTTGCCGCGCAATCGCTTCACACAGGCGTCCACGAGCCGTATGTCGCCGTAGTAGCTGTGCTCCCAGACCGCTTCCAGCAGCTGCTGGCGGCTGAACACCTGGCCGGGCGAGGCCGACAGGGTCAGCAGCAGCCGCAGCTCGGAGGGCGCGAGCGCGACGGGTTCACCACGGTGCGTCACCGTGAGCCCGGCCCGGTCGATGACCAGCAGGCCGTGCGACTCCGCCCTGGGCCGGACGGCGTCGGAGACCGACGAGTCCTGCCTGCGCAGCACGGCCCGTATTCGCGCGTCGAGCACCCGGGCCTGCACGGGCTTGACCACGTAGTCGTCCGCGCCGGCCTCCAGCCCCACGACCACGTCGATGTCGTCGCCCTTGGCAGTCACCATGATGATCGGCACCTGGTCGCGTTCCCTGATCCGTCGGCATACGTCGAGGCCGGACATGCCGGGCAGCATGAGGTCCAGGACGACGACGTCCGGATGGAAGGGGTGGAGCTGTTCCAGTCCCTCTTCACCCGTTCCGGCGGCGAGGACGTCATGCCCCTGGTGTCGCATCCCCAGCTCGACAGCCTTACGGACATCCGGGTCGTCTTCGACAATGAGGACTCGTGGCACTTCGACAGTGTAAGCAGCCGCGTTCGGTCGCCGACCTGCGAAGGAGCCCCTCTCGGGAGCTGTTACAGAAGGGTCACACGGCGACCGGATCCTTTTGGGCAGCGGGCTCACCTCAGGCCGATCCACGAAAGTCCGAGAAAAGTCCGGCGGCGATGTCGAGAACCCGTGACCGGCTCCGTCCCCGCAGTGAAAGCGACCACAATGGGTCGCACCGGCGAGGAGGAACACCATGGCCAAGTACTTGCTGCTCAAGCACTACCGCGGCGCCCCGGCTCCGGTCAACGACGTGCCGATGGAAAAGTGGACGCCGGAGGAGATCTCGGCCCACGTGCAGTACATGCGCGACTTCGCCGCCCGGCTCGAAGGGACCGGAGAGTTCGTCGACGGCCAGGCGCTCGCCCCCGGCGGCACGTTCGTCCGGTACGACGGCGAGGGCCGCCCGCCGGTCACGGACGGCCCGTTCGCCGAGACGAAGGACCTCATCGCCGGGTGGATGGTGATCGATGTCGACAGTTACGAGCGTGCCCTCGAACTGGCCGGAGAGCTGTCGGCCGCCCCGGGTGCGGGCGGGGAGCCGATCCACGAGTGGCTGGAGCTGCGCCCCTTCCTGACCGAGCCGCCCACCGTCACCGAGTGACCTCACCCATGGACGAGGCACTGCTGCGCAGCCTCACCCCCGGTGTGCTCGCGATCCTCGTCCGCCGCGGAGCCGACTTCGCGGCGGCCGAGGACGCCGTGCAGGATGCGTTGCTCCAGGCCGTCCGCGTCTGGCCGGCCGACCCTCCGCGGGATGCGAAGGGCTGGCTGGTCACCGTGGCCTGGCACCGGTTCCTCGACGCGACCCGGGCGGACACCGCCCGCCGCCGCCGCGAGGACCTCGTCGACGAGGAACCGGCACCCGGGCCCGCGCCCGCGGTGGACGACACGCTGCAGCTCTACTTCCTGTGCGCCCACCCCTCGCTGACCCCGGCGTCCGCGGTCGCGCTCACCCTGCGCGCCGTCGGCGGTCTCACCACTCGCCAGATCGCCGAGGCGTACCTGGTGCCGGAGGCGACCATGGCGCAGCGCATCAGCCGGGCCAAGCGCACCGTCTCCGGCGTGCGCTTCGAGCGGCCCGGGGATGTCGCCACCGTGCTGCGCGTCCTCTACCTCGTGTTCAACGAGGGCTACTCCGGCGACGTCGACCTCGCCGCCGAGGCCATCCGGCTCACCCGGCAGCTCGCGGCCCGCATCGACCACCCCGAAGTGACCGGGCTGCTCGCCCTCATGCTGCTCCACCACGCCCGGCGTGCCGCCCGGACCGCGTCCGACGGCAGCCTGGTGCCGCTCGCCGAGCAGGACCGCGGCCGATGGGACACCACGCTGATCGCCGAGGGCGTGTGGATCCTCCAGTCGGCGCTCGCCCGCGACCGGCTGGGCGAGTTCCAGGCCCAGGCCGCGATCGCGGCACTCCACGCTGACGCGCCCACCGCCGAGGAGACCGACTGGGTGCAGATCGTCGAGTGGTACGACGAACTCACCCGCCTGACCGACAGCCCGGTCGTCCGGCTCAACCGCGCGGTCGCCGTCGGGGAGGCCGACGGACCGCGGGCCGGCCTGGCGGCGCTCGCGGCGCTGGACGCCTCTTCCCCGAGCTCTTCGAGCAGGGGATACCCCTTGCCCCGCCACGCCGCGGTGGCGGCGTACCTCCACGAGCGCGACGGCGACCGGGCGACGGCGGCACGGCTGTACGCCGAGGCGGCCCACCAGGCACCCAACCTCGCGGAGCGAGACCATCTGACGCGCCAGGCCGCCCGGCTCAACGCCCGCCGGTGTCGCTGACGGTCGCGCCCGGATCTGCCCGCGGCGCCGGACGGGCCCCGCGGCGGAGCGCGCGTACCTTCAGCGGCAGCTCCACCGCCGAGGCCGCCGACTGCACGGCACAGGGTGGCGCCACCGGCACCACCTCGATGCGCCTGCGGAACACACGCAGTGCTCCCGCTCGTGTGACGCGAGCGCCCGCCACGCCTCTCGCGGAAGCAGTTGCACCGACTGCCGTAGCGATTTCACCCGATTGCCTCGGCCGAGCTGGCTCACCGCCGCGGACGAGTGAAGCTGAACGCCGTAGGCCAACGGAAGGCGAGAACCCCATGAGTCCGGTCCATGGCATACGACGCCCCACACGGCGTCTCCACGGCGCGGCGGCAGGAATCGCCGTCGCGGCCCTGTGCGCGGTCCCGGCGGCACCGGCTGCGGCGGATGGTGGCGCAGGCGGCGGCACGAAACCCACCATCGTGCTGGTGCACGGTGCCTTCGCCGACGGGTCCAGCTGGAACGGCGTGGTTCAGCGCCTGCAACAGGCGGGGTATCCGGTCATCGCTCCAGCCAACCCGCTGCGCGGGCTGGCCAGTGACGCGGAGTACATCCACAGCGTGCTGAAGAGCGTGCACGGACCGGTCGTGCTGGTCGGTCACTCCTACGGCGGCTCCGTGATCAGCGAAGCGGCCGTCGGGGACGCCCAGGTCAAGGCGCTGGTCTACGTCGCCGCCTTCGCCCCCGCGGTGGGGGAGAGTTCCCTGGGGCTGTCCGCCAAGTACCCCGGGAGCACGCTCGGGCCCACCATCAAGAAGGTGCCCTTCCCCCTTCCCGGCGGTGGCACCGGCACCGACCAGTACATCAAGGCCGACAAGTTCCATGACCAGTTCGCCGCCGACGTTCCCACGTCGGTCACCGACCTGATGGCCGCCACTCAGCGCCCCGTGGCCGCATCGGCCCTGGAGGAGAAGGCCACCAAGGCCGCCTGGAAGACCATCCCTTCCTGGACTCTGATCACCACCGAGGACCGCAACATCCCGCCGGCGGCGCAACGCTTCATGGCCCGGCGCGCCCACGCGCACACCGTCGAGGTCAACGCCTCCCACGCCGTCTCGGTGTCCCAGCCGGGTGCGGTCACCCGCCTGATCGAGCGGGCCGCCCGGAGCGCCGCGGCGACCGCCGCCGATCCGTCCGGCACGACGCTCGCGAACACCGGCTCCGGGCGCCAGACCAGGCAGGCCATCACCCTCGGCGGCATCGCCGCCGTGTCGGTGACCGCGGGTTCGGCCGTCGTCATCCTCGGCCGCCGATGGCGGTCGCGAGCGCACAGCGGTCGCTGAGGCCGGTCCCGCTCCAGCGGACAGCGGGGATGGCGCGCGGCGGCGTGCAGCAGTGGTCGGCCGTGTGAACCGCGTGCTGCGCCGCTGCCGGGACGGTTCGTTGTCATACCTGGCTGCGAGGCTGTTTCCATGGACGAGGAACGTGCCGTGCGCCGGGTCTACGGTGCCGATCATGATGGGGAGCAGGGGCCTGTGGCCGGCCGCTCGTACGTGGAGCTCGTCGGCGGTCCCCTTGACGGCCTGCTGCTCGACATCACGGGCTGGAGCGCGCAGGACATCGCGGCGGGGGCCGCGCTGCCGACCGAACTCAGCCGGTTCACGCCCGGCGGGCGGGCGCTCTACGACCCGCGGCCGGGGGACGAGCCGGTCTGGGACTGGAGCGTGGACATGCCGTGAATCCGCGTGCGTCAGAGGGCTGCTACCGAGGGCCGTGCAGCTCCTGCTGCCACAGGCTTTCGCAGAGCAGGTCCAGGCCCTGACGGACGTGGCGACGGTAGGTGCCGTACGGGAGGCCGAGGCGCCGGGCGGCGGCTTCCTGGGTGGGCGCACCGGAGAAGTAGCCCGCCGTCAGGGCTTCGCGGGCCCGTGCTCCGCGCGGGTCACCGGCGAGGTCGTCGACGGCCTGGCGCAGCAGGACGCGCAACTCCTCGACGGGATCAGGGAAGTCGGCGGCGAGGCGGGCGCGCATCAAGGCACAGGTGGCGAAGGCGCCCGCGTCGCGCCAGTGCGTCAGCGCTTCACGTACGGCCTGGTCGAACGCGGCACGAGAGATGGGCGAGGGTCCGGACCGGACAGGCTCGACGGTGGTCGATATGAAGCGCCGGAGCCAGGTCTCCACGGGTACCTCGCGCCAGTCGACGCTGAACAGTCCGTAGGTCTGTTCACCGACTCGCGGTCGCGCCCCGGTGTCGTCGAGGGTGCCCTTGACGCGCACGGACCAGGCATCGGCGTCCCGCCAGACGGCGAAGCCGTACGCTCGGCCGCGCGCACGAGCGGACTCCGCCTGGGCACGGGAACTGCTCAGGTCGATGACGCGCGAGGGGACCTGGTACCGCTCGGGGTAGACCGAGAAGCGGCTGATGCCGATGTGCTCGCCCGGGCTCACCGGCGCGGTGGCCTCGGTGTGCTCCCAGGCGGCAGCCACGACGGGATCGGTGGCCAGGTCCTCGGGATCGGGAGGGGCCGGCAGAGCGAGTCGGGCCGTGAACGCCACGATCCGGCCCGTGCTCACGAGCCGGTAGACGCTGAAGGCCTGCGGCTGGCGCTGCGCCCAGTAGCGAACCAGTTCCGCGGAGGCGGACCCCTCGGTCTCCTCTGCCATCCGCAGCACAAGATCGAGGTCATCCGGGTGCAGCGGACGGTCGTGCACCTCGTCCTCGCGGGACCAGGTACGCAGACGCGCCAGGGTCTCCACCTCTCGAAAGAGGTAGAAAAGCTCATCGGTGACGGTCCACACCCGCTCCTCGGGCGCCTCGCGCAGCAGGCGCAGGTACTCCTCGGCCAATCGCCGGCGCATCGACACAAAGGCGTTGGGCGCTCGCCAGCGCAGGTCGGCGGCCAGAGTTCCGCGTGCCGCGTCGTGCGGATGGAGCCCTCGATGCGTGGACTCCATGAAGGGCAGGTCCCTGAGCCAGGAGAAGAGGAGATGAGTGTCCTCCTCGGGCAGCACCGCGGTGAGCAGTTCCTCGGACGTCGAGTGTGCCTGCGCCGCCACCTCCAAGGCGCGGCGGTGTGCCGCCGTGGGCACCTCACCGATCAACCCCGCCAACAGGGTTCGCAGGACGTCGGCCGACGGGGCCCAGATCTCCTCGCTGCCGCAGCCCGTCGACCCTGCGGCCGCCGCGAGGGACAGCGCCAGCGGGTTGCCCGCGGCGAAGCGGAGCACCCGCTCACGCAGTTCGGGCCGGATCTGCGCCGCGGCCAGCAGGCTCCGGGCCTGTTTCTCGGAGAACGGCTCCAGTTCGGTCACGTGCAGGAGCCCGTCCCAGGCGGGATCGGCGGTCCACTGCGGCTGCGGAGCGAGCCTGCCGGCAAGGACGACCAGGGTGTCGTCCGCGGCGCGAGGCAGGAAGTGCTGCCACAGCCAGCTCTCCAGCCACTGGCAGTGCTCGAAGGAGTCCACGACCAGGACCGTGCCGGGAACGTCCAGGAAAGGGCCGGCCGCGTGCTCGAAATCGGCCGGGTCCCGGCTGACGAAGCGGCCGTCGAGTTCGATGAGCAGCCGGCCCGCCGCACGAGCGTCGTCCGCCAGGCGCCGCAGCAGCGTCGACTTGCCGAGACCGCCCGGCCCGAACACATAGAACGCGAAGGGCGCCTGTGGGTCGCCGGCCAAAGCCTCCCCGAAGCGTACGAGTTCCTCGTCCCGGCCGATGAAGGCCCGTCCTCGGGCACTGCTCAGTCTCTCTCCCACGGACACCACGGCGGCTCCCATCCCCCTTGTCCCGGCACAGGACAGTCGTGCCCGAAGCGACCATCGGGGCTTCCCGCGGCGACAGGCACCTCTACGAGGCACGTGCGGTCCCGCCGCGTTCACGCCCTCCGCTCGACTGTCGAGGCAATGCCACGCGATCGATCGAAGATGTCGTATCCGGCCACTCACGAGGCCGATTCTGCCCCCTTTGGTCGTTGGGGATCCTAACAAGGGCGTCGGGAGCGTCCGTTGGTGGTGAAGCCCGGAACCGCCCCTGCGTACGTCGTTCAGCCGGGCAACAAGTCGCCGAGGGCGTCCACCAGGAGCATCCACATGGGCTGCGCCCCGGTGCCGAAAGCCACCGCGAGGGCGTATCCGACCGCGGCCTCCACCGGCTGCACCGCCGCGCCTTCCTTCCACTCGGCCAGGACGATGCCGTCCCCGTCCGACGAGAAGTCCCCGATGTGCTGCCCGTCCCGGAGCAGCCGGCTCCCCGGGATCGAGTCCGGCACCAGGCGATAGGTGGTGTCGTCCCGAATGACGTCCGTCCGGAAGGACTTGCGGGTCAGCCGGCCCTTGGCCGGGCGGAGCGGGGTGGCACGGCCGGCGATCTCCAGGGAGAGCAGTGAGCCGTCCCGTGTGCCGACCGGGGTGTGGTCGTCCGCCTCGGTGCCGCCGGCCCGGCGGATGACGATCGACGGGATCCCCTCGCCGTCGACGGTCACGACCCCTTCCCGGGTGTCCAGTGAGACATGAACCTCTCCGAACAGAGTGTCATCGGTGGACGAGGTGACGGGGCCGGCACCCTGGTCGTGCTCCATGGTCTTTCCTTTGTTCACGCGGTTTCCGAGAGTGGGGCGGGCGGTACGTCAGGCGGTAGGCGCCGCACTGGCCGCGACCGCCGACCACGTTCTCCGGCACGGAGTCCGACACGGCGGCCGGCGCATCGAGTGCCGGGTGCCGAGTGCCGAGGTCCGAGTACGTCGAGGAAGAGGCGCCGCACGTACGTCAGGTGCGGCGGCATGGCCTACGCGATGGCCTCACGTCCCGCGTCGGTGAGGGCGATGCGGCTGCCGCGGGTGCCCTCTTCGTGCTCGGAATGGCGTAGTCCGCCACCGACGGGCCGGAGTCACGGAGTAATTGGCGATTCAGATGGCGGCGGACGCCTCCCGCACGCTCAACTCCTCGGACTCGCCCACCCCGCCACGCTACCGCGTGGGTGACACGTCCACCGAGCCGGACCGGCTGGCGTTCGTGGTCGCCGCGGTGTCGGAAGCGCCGTCCCGCCCGGGGCCCGGTTTCGCCGGCACCGGGCCGGCCAGGGCTGCGCCTCGGCGATGACGGAATGATTTCAGTGGCCCAATGATTGCACGTACCGAATGATCGCGTCTTTGATAGCATGGAGGCATGACCGTGAACGAAGCCGCGGCCGGTGCGGCCGAGAGCGACCCGCTGGATCAGCTCGGATTCCTGCTGGCGCGAAACGGCGCCATCGCGAACAGCCGCGTTCACCACGCCTTCGAGTCGTGCGGCTTGGCGTTGCGGCAGGGCACGACGCTGATGCTGCTGGGCAAGGCGGGGTCCATGGGTCAGCAGGCCCTCGCCGCGACGCTCGAAGTGGACCCCAGCATCATGGTCGCGATCCTGAACGACCTGGAGTCCGCACGGCTCGTGGAGCGTCGCCGCGACCCCGCCGACCGTCGCCGCCACATCGTGGCGATCACGAAGGAGGGGCGCGACCTGCTGAACAAGGCCCAGGATGCGGTGACCGAAGTTGAGCACGGGCTCTTCGCCGACCTCTCGCCCGAGGAGCTGACGGCGCTCCGCGGTCTGCTGGCCAAGGTTCGTACCACTCCGGGGGATCCGGTCTGTACCGAGCAGTGACGGCAAGGCGGTTGGCGTCGGCGTCATGTCCGCTCCAACGGGTCTGTCGCAGAAGCCGGGTGCCCGTCGGCGAGGTGCGAACCTCGGTTGGTCGCTGGTGATCTGTCGGCTTCCACGCCGGCACGTTCGGTGCGATGTCCCGCCGGGCGCGAGTGGCCCACGACCGCTGAGCCCCCCAGTGGCCGGCGCTCGGCCGTGATCGCGGGTCCGGACGGTACGAGGGGCGGCATCCGCTCCCGGCGCTTCCCAAAGCGCGGGGGACACCGCCCCTGCGGACACGGGGTGCCGTGCCCGACGGCCGCCACCCCGTCCCTTGGATGCGGCCTGCCTGCGCCTCCATGCCCCTGCATGGCGCAGGTCCTGCGGCCCTCTGCGGGCCTCTGGCAGTGCCGGCCCCGGCCGGTCCGCCCGCCGCGAGTACTTCCCGGCGGCTCCGCTCGAACCCCTGGACGCCCTGCGGCGCCCACCGGAGCGGCACTGCAAGATTTAAGGTACAGGATGATTTATGGGCATCAAGGATTTGGGTGCTGTGACCATCGTCTCGCTGCCGCTACTCGGAGCAGGCGGCGTCGCCGGGGCTCGTCCGGATCCGGGCCAGTAGGCCGCGCAGGGTGGCGATCTCCTCCGGGGAGAGGTCTCCGAACAGTTCCCGCTCCACGTCGGCCACGGCTTCGTGGGCCTTCGTGAGGGTGCGACGTCCCTCCTCGGTGAGGGTCACGATGTGCCGGCGGCGGTCGGACGGGTCTCGCCGGCGTTCCAGGAGTCGGGCGGATTCCAGTTCGTTCAGGATCCCGACCATCACGCTGGGGTCGACTTCGAGTGCCGCCGCGAGGGCCTGCTGGCTCATGAAACCGGACTTGCCCAGCAGGATCAGGGTGCCGCCCTCCCGGGGGGCCAGTCCGCAGGTCTCGAACGCGTGGCGGACTCGGCTGTCCGTGATGGCGCCATGCCGGGCCAGGAGGAACCCCAGCCGGTCCAAGGGGTCGCGCTCCCCGTCGTTCGCCGCGTTCGCTTCTGCATTCACGCCCAGATGTTATCAAGACGATAATCATCACGCTATGAAAATAGTTGAGTTGGACTGATTGTCTCGCGTCGGCATGGGGTGGCGGGATCGCCGGACTCGCAAGGGGGCCGAGAGGGGCGAGAGTTGGACTGCCGCCTGTGAACTCCGGGACCACGGATCATCGGGTGCGGGACCCGAGGACGGCACGGGATCCTGACGACGTGTTCCACCACAACTTCGCCCTTCGGCCCTTGTCCTGACCGCAGGCTGCAGCAGTGGTGCGGCAGAGCCGCTCCGATGTCGACGACGGCCGGCGTGGAGGACACTGGGATGCGTGCGATGCCCCTGGGCGAGTGAGGGTTGATCACCATGCGCGCATGCCATGTCACCGGCCGGAGCGGTCCGCCCGGCGAGCCCGGGGCGGGGCACCCGGCCCATGTCGTGGTCGACCGGCAGGGCATGTTGATCGGCTGGAGCCCCGAGGCCGAGGCCCTCCTCGGTCACCAGGGCCAAGCGGTGCTGGGGCGTTCGGCAGCCGACCTGCTGGCCGTGACGGCCCCCGCCAAGGACTCGCCGGCCGCCGCGGGCAACGAGGCCGAGGTCGTGCTGCGGCGCCGCGACGGCACCCTGCTGAGGTGCCGGCTGACCGTCCGCCCCGAGCGGCCAGGTGAGGCGGACACGGGCTGGGACGTGGTGATCACGGCCGCCGAGTCCCCGCGACCGCACGGGCCGGACGAGCTCGAGCGTGCCGTTCTCGAGACGCTGTTCACGCTCTCTCCCACGGGCCTGTACGTCCTCGACCCGCAGCTGCGGCTCATCCGCTTCAACGCAGCGGCCGAAGGCATGCAGGGCACCTCGGTCGAGGAGGCCGCGGGCAGACGACCCACCGAGGTGTGGCCGGGCTTCGC
Source organism: Streptomyces sp. NPDC091376 (assembly GCF_044757085.1). Classification (NCBI taxonomy): domain Bacteria; kingdom Bacillati; phylum Actinomycetota; class Actinomycetes; order Kitasatosporales; family Streptomycetaceae; genus Streptomyces; species Streptomyces sp. NPDC091376. The sequence goes on from NZ_JBIVUF010000008.1 coordinate 222,850, forward strand.
CGCGGAGACGGTGGAGCGGGTGATGGAGGAGGTGCTCGCCACGGGGCAGCCGGCCATCGGTGTGGAGAAGCACATGCGACCGCCCGGCGATCCCCGGCACGAGCACGTCTACTCGACCGCCATCTTCCGTCTGGAGGACGGCGAGGGCCGGATCCTGGGCATAGCGGACGCCACCGTCGACGTCACCGCCCGCTATCTGGCCCAGGAGCGGCTGACCGTACTGGCCGAGGCCAGCGACCGGATCGGGTCGACGCTCGACGCGCTGGACACCGCCCGGGGGCTGGCGGAGGTCTCGGTGCCGGTACTGGCCGACAGCATCGCGGTCGACGTCCTGCAGGCGGTGCTCGCGGGCGAGGAAGTCGACCGCGGCTCCGTACGGCCCGGCGCCCAGCTGCGCCGGGCCGCCACCCGGATCCGGAGCGACGAGGCCCCGGGCACCGGCAGCGACGCCGCCGGCGGCGTCCCACCGGCGTCCACCGTCGAGGCGCTCGCCGACCTCGCACCGCGCCTGGTCGACCCGCTGGGCCCCGAAGGGCAGCGGGCGTTGCTGGGCCTGTGGACCCCCGAGGGAGAAGAGGTCCATTCGCTGATCGTCGCGCCACTGGTCGCCCAGGACCGTTGCCTCGGACTCGCCACGTTCTGCCGCTGGGGGGAGCGCAGGCGGTTCGGGCCCGACGATCTGACCCTGGCCACGGGGCTCGCCCGACGCACGGCCGCCTGCCTGGACAACGCCCGTCGCCATCTGCGCGAGCACAACTCCCTGGTGACGCTGCAGCATGTCCTGCGTCCGGGCGGACTTCCCTCGCACCGGGCGATGGACGTCGCGCACACGTACGTGCACGCGGGGTCCGGCGGCGACTGGGTCGACGCCCTGCCGCTGTCCGGCGCTCGCGTGGCCCTCGCGGCCGGCCGCGTGCCGGGCCGAGGCATCCAGCCGGCGGCCGCGGCGGGACGCCTCCGCGCCGCTGTGCACACGCTGTCGGACCTGGACCTGGAACCGGATGAACTGCTCGCCCGGCTCGACGACGTGGTGCGCAGGCCGGTCACGCCGAACAACCGAGGGAGCAACGGCGGGCCACGGACGGCACCGGACGGCGCAACGTCCGCCCAGGGCCCGGAGTGCGGTGCCACCTGTCTCTATCTGATCTACGACCCCGTGTCCCGGCGCTGCTCGGTCTCCAGCGCCGGTCATCCCTGGCCCGTGGTCGTGCACCCGGACGGCACGGTGAGGACCATGGACCGGCCGGTCGGCGGGGGACTGTGCTGCCCTGGCGCGCCGTTCGGCAGGGTGGACTTCGAACTGCCCGAGAACTCGACGCTCATGCTCTACACGCCAGGGCTCCTCCAACAGGACGAGCACCAGGACCAGGACCAGGACGAGCACCAGGACCAGGACGGGAAGCGGGGCCTGGATCAAGGGCCGGGCGGTCCGGTCCGGCAGCGACTGGCCGCCCTGCTTTCCCAGCCTTCCGGCTCCGTTCAGGAGATGTGCAGAGTGGTGACCGAGACACTCGTCCCCGCCCGGCCTCATGACGACGCCGCCGTGCTGGTCGCCCGCACCCACGCGCTCGGCCCGAACCACGTGGCGTCCTGGGACCTGCCGAGCGATCCGGCCGTCGTCTCCGAGGCCCGGTCGCTCGTCACCGGGCAGCTCGCTTCGTGGGACATGAGCGACACGGCGTTCGCCACGGAACTCATCGTCAGTGAACTCATCACCAATGCCATCCGGCACGGTAAGCCGCCCGTGACGCTCCGGCTCGTCCGCAACGACGTCCTGACCTGCGAGGTGTCCGACGGCAGCAGTACGTCCCCGCGGCTGCGGCACGCCCGTACCACCGACGAGGGTGGTCGCGGGCTGCTCCTCGTCGCGCGGTGCTCCGAACGGTGGGGGACCCGCTACACGGACGACGGCAAGATCGTCTGGGTGGAGCCGATCGCGTTGTGACAGCGACGAACTCACCGGCCGCGGCCGGTGAGTTCGGATTCCGTGCTCGGTCGGTCGGCTTGCCGCGCACTGTGTGCCGCGATGGCCCGCGCGGCGCGCCGGGCGTCGTCGACGGCCCGGCGCTCCGTCCGTTGTCCGCCGGTCAGCTGCCTGCGGCGCTCTCGTGCAGGTCGGACATCAGCATGCGCCGGTGCCTGCCGTGGCCGTGGCCGTGGAGGTGGAGGGAGGCCAGGAAGGGTTCGTCGGCACGCCGACCGCGGTGGCGGCCGGTTCCGGCGGACTTCGCCGGGGACTGCAGGTGGTTGATGGCCATGAAGAGCGTGGTGGTGAACATCGTGTACTCCGGGATGTGCATCGGGCGTGCGTCGGTGGCGCGTGGAGGCAGGGCCTCGACGCGACATCCGCGCGGTGGTCGGCCGTGTCGGACGAGCTCTGGTTCAGCCCTTGGGCGTGTGGTGCTTCTCGCTGTCGAGGACCTGGTCGACGTGCCAGTCGACGTCACCGTGACGGTGGCCGGTCGGCACGAAGTCGATCCACGTGCCGTCGATCCAGCGGAAGTAGCGGTGCCCGTCGTACCGGTAATGGTGGCGGTCGTTGCCGTGCTGGTACCAGAAGCCGGCAGGGTCGCGGTCCCAGCGCTCAGGGCCCCAGCGCCAACGACCGTCCTGGTCGTGACGCTCGCCGTGCCGGTCGGCGACAACGGTGCTGACGTCCCGCTGCTCCTGTGCGGTGGCGCGGGGGGCCGCGGACGCGGAGCCGGTGGTGCCCACGACGGTGGTGCCGGCCAGGGCCGCCGAGATCGTGGTCACGGCTATGCGTCGCATCAGCTTGTTCATGTCTCTGTCTCCTTCTGACGCCCGCCTTTGGGCTTTCCGGGCTTCGCAGTAAGGCAAAGCTAGCAGATGATTGAAGTACGTCAATGATTTGGTTCATGTGATGGTCGCCTCACCATTGGAATTGGCTCCCGTGAACAATGAGGAGTGGTGAGCTGTTGATGTCGATCTTCTTTCAAAGATTCAATGACTTCTCGTGCGTGAGGGTGGCCGCCGGTCCCGCGTCGCTGGAGGCTGCGGTGGGCCGGGCCCGTGCGTGACTGGCGAAAGGGCCGCGTGCGCGGTGAATCATCTGTCAGGCAGAGCGTATGGAAACTCGACGGTGAACTACCGTGTCCATCGTGACGACACAGCGTGCGAACGGTGCACCGGAGCCGGGCAGCGCCCGGCTGGAGGACGACTTCGGAATCGCCATCGGAATGGTCTTCCGTGCCTACGCTAAGGCGGTCGAAGCGGCCGTCGGAGACATCCCCGGCGGACCCCGCGGCTACTTCGTCCTCTCGGCCGCCGTGCAGGGCGGGGCCGGCAGTCAGCGGGCCCTCGCCGAACGCCTCGGCGTCGACCGGACGGTCATGACCTACCTGCTGGACGACCTGGAGAGGGAGGGCCTGGTGGAGCGCAGGCCCGATCCCGCGGATCGCAGGAACCGGCACGTCGTCGCCACCGAGCACGGAGTGGAGCGCCGGCGTCGGCTGCACGAGCGGGTGAGCCTTGCCGAGCGGCAACTGCTCGAAGTCCTGTCCGAGGACGCGCGCGAGACGTTCCGCGCGACGTTGTGCAAGCTCGCCGGCCACGTGAACGCCCTCGATCAGGCCGGCGGCGCCGGCGGCGCGGGGGCCGGCCCGGGCGTTCGCGGCGAATCCGGGCGGGTGCGGCGTCGCGGGCGAGGGCGCCCGGCGACCTGAATGCGCGTCCCACGGCGAGCTACGCCGGCTCGCCGGCTTCGGTGTCCCGGCTCGGTTCCACCACATCGCGGCGAGAGGTGGTCCCCGTCGCGGACGCGCAGCGCGGGCCGCCGGTCTGCCTGAACCTGGTCTTCATGATCCGGCAAGTCGGCGTTCTCGCCCGCACCACATCCAACTCCCAGCCTGGTATGCGGTTAACCTTCCCTCTTATCAGCACGCCGGAGGCCACCCGCCATCCCGGTCGACCCGAACTCACACACTGAGGGCGCGTTGCGTGAGAACGAGATGTCCATATTCGGCGTCTCCGCGGCGGAGGAAGAGCTCTACCGGCACTTCCTGCGCAATCCCGACACCGCGATCGATGAGCTCCGCAAGCGCGGCGACGACGCGGGGCGCGATGCCGAGCACTGCCTGGAGAGGCTGCGCCACCTCGGGCTGATCCACCCCACCGGAGCCGGGGGCCGTATCACCCCCGCCGACCCCGAGGTCGCCGTCGCCAGGCTCACCGACGCCCGGCTCCACGCGCTCCTGCAGGAGGTGCAGCGGGTCACCCAGTCCCGGCACATCGTCCAGAGCCTTCGCTCCGAGCAGGGGGCCTGGATGGCGCCGCAGGGCATCGAACAGCTCCACGGTCTGGAGGAGATACGCAACCGGATCGAGGACCTCGCCTTCTTCGCCCGCGACGAGATCCTCTCCGTCGAGCCCTACACCAGGCTGTCGGCCGAGAACATAGAACGATCACGGCCTCTGGACCTGAGATGCCTGCGACGGGGCATACGGATACGCAACGTGGTTCTCCGCGCGGCGCTCGACCACGCGCCCACGGCGGACTATCTGCGCGAACTCGCCGCCGAGGGAGCGGTCATCAAGGTGGCCGAGAACATCTCGGAGCGCATCCTCGTCTACGACGGCCGCACCGCTCTCGTGCCGCTCGACCCGCAGAACACGTCCCGCGGCGCGCTCCTCGCCCGCAGCACCGGCCTCGTCTCGAACATCATCGCCCTGTTCGAGAAGATCTGGAGCCAGGCCGACGAACTCCCCACCGTGACGGGCGCCGAGACCCGCCCCGACGCCGGGGAGCAGGGACTGACCGGCACCGAACGGCGGGTACTGCTGTCGATGTGCTCGGTCGGCAAGGACGAGACCGGCGCGCGGGACCTCGGAGTCTCCGTACGCACCTACCGGCGCCACGTCGCCGACATCATGCAGAAACTCGACGCGGCCAACAGGGCCCACGCGGCGCTGCTCGCCCGCGAACGAGGCTGGGTCTGAACCCCTGAACCCCTGAACTCCTTGAGCGGCCGGGCCCGTCGAGCCCCGGTGCTCGTCGAGACCCGTGGCCGGTCGAGCCGTTGAGCCTGTCGCGCCGGTCCGGTCAGGCCCGGTCAGGCCTGGTCGCGGGACCAGCCGCGCAGCGCCGAGTCGGCCAGGACCCGGCTGACGGCGCTGCTCACCGCCGTACGGTTGGTCGCCGAGTCCAACCCGATCCGCAGACGGATGCGGTCGGGAGCGACGTCGGGAATGCAGGACCAGTGGCCCGGAAGCAGTCCCAGCAGCCGGATCACCGTCGTCTCTCCCGCCGGGGCGGACCGGTCGTCGCGGACCGCGACGACGTCCACGTACTCCGCCGGGCCGGTCGTCATCATGTCGTTGGTTCCCTTCGCGTCACTCGGGGCGTGCGTGCAGTACGCGCAGTGCGGCAGCGGCCATGGCGGTGATGCCGGCCGGGAGGGCGTTTCTGACGTCGGGCGCGAACTCGGGCGAGTGGTTGGCCGGCAGGGGCGCGGTACCCTCTCTCGCCGCGCGCCACTGCCGGGCGCCGGCGGCCCCCAGCATCCAGTACGCGATCGGCACGCCGTCCACGGCGAAGTGCCCGAAGTCCTCCGTGGCGGTCGACCCTGGCCAGCCCGTCACACGGTGCGCGCCGAAGGCGTCCTCGTGGGCCCGGCGGACGAGCCGTGCGGTCGCCGCGTGCTGCACCAGCGGTGCCGACCGCGAAGTGACGGTGAACTCCGGCGCCCTGGGGCAGTCGGACGCGGCGCACTCGGCCCGTACGACACGTTCCGCCGCCGCCACGACCCGGCCGAGCGCGGCGTCCGTGAACGCCCGGACGGACAGCGACATGCGCGCCTCGTCGGGGATGACGTTGGCCCGGTCGCCCGCATGGAGGGAGCCGACGGTCAGGACGACCTGCTCGGCCGGCGCGGTCTCCCTCGACACCACGGTCTGCAGCCGCAGCACCGCGGCCGCGGCGGTCACCACCGGGTCGACGGCCGACTGCGGGGCACCGGCGTGGCCTCCGGTGCCGTGGATCACCACGTCCAGCGTGACGCTGCCGGCCATCAGCGGCCCGTGCCCGTGGGCCACCGTGCCCGCCGGGAGCGGAGCGCAGTGCTGGGCGAGCACCGCGTCCGGTGTGCCGAAGCGCTCGTACAGGCCGTCCGCGAGCATCGCGGCGGCGCCGGTGAGGTCCTCCTCCGCGGGCTGGCCGACCACCAGGACGGTGCCGCTCCAGCTGTCACGGACCCCGGCGAGCAGCGCGAGGGCGCCGGCGGCCGACGCCGTGTGGAGGTCGTGTCCGCAGGCGTGCATGGTCCCGGGCGTTCGGCTCGCGTAGGCGAGACCGGTGCGCTCGTGCACGGGAAGCGCGTCGAGTTCGGTGCGCACCATGACCGTCGGGCCGAATCCGTTGGACAGGACGCCCACCACACCGTGGCCGCCGACGTCCCCGGTCACGGTGCAGCCGTCACGCCGCAGCCGCTCGGCGAGCGCGGCCGCGGTGCGCACCTCGGCGCCGGACAGCTCGGGATGGGCGTGCAGGTCGAGATAGAGCTCCAGCGCGGAACGCAGCACGCCGGGTGGTACGTCGGTCGCCGTCATCGGAGTTCGAGCCTCTTCCTGTGACTGCGGTGGGGCACGGACGGTGTCTCCTGCCAGCGTGCGGGGCCGGTGCGGCAGACCTTCGGCGCTTCACTGACAGCGGGTGTCAGCGAGGTGACAGCGGAAGCCGCGGTGATGTGAGAGGGCGTACGGCTCCAATGGGGCCGAGGGAGCTTCGCCGGAAACGGCCGGCGGGTCCCGGAACCCGAAGGAGAAGCCCATGGCCCCGAAGCCCGAACTCGCCACCCTGGCCGACGAGATCCTGGAGCTGGAGTCGGAGACCTTCGAGATCTCGGACTACTCCGACGCCGCCGAGGTCGTCCTGGCCGGTTCGACGTCGTGCTCCTCGACGTCCACCTGCTCCAGCACCACCAGCACCACCTCCTGCAGCGCCTGATCCGTACCTGATCCGGGCTGGTCCCAGCCTGATCCGGGCCTGATGCCGGCCCGCCGCAGGTCCGATCCGGGCCTGCCGCAGGTCTGATCCGCCAGGAAGTCCGGGCCCGCCCGGACCGCATCCCCTTGTGCGTCCCCGTCGCACAGGGGGATGTTCCGCATGCGGCGCCGGCCGTGCCGGCGCCGCGCCGGTTCACGGGAACGGATGCGGTACCGCCTTGACCGCCGACCCCGGCAGGACATCGGCGCGCCGGCCGGCGTCGCGCAGCGCGGTGCGCAGCCGCGGCATGCGCAGGGCCCGCTGCCGCGCCCAGCCGAAGTCCAGCGGCAGGATGCCGGGCACGGTCATGCTGACCGTGTGCAGCCCCATGCCCCGCTGCTCCGGCGTCGTCTGGTCGACGGCGATGACGTCGTACCCGGCGGCCACCAGCCGGTCGCGCAGGAAACCCAGGTCGTCCAGCAGGTCGTCGGTCCTCGGCCGCAGCTGCGCCCAGTCGCCGAACACCTCGTCGAGCGGCAGGACATCGGTCGGATCGAGGAACTCGCTCGCGTGCTCGGCCATTTCGGGGAGTCCGAAGAGCTGGGCATGGTCCTTGAGATGCCGCACCTTCGTGTAGTCGCGCGCCATCGCCCGCAGCTCGGCATGACGCTCCGCGACCTGGTAGGGAAGATGCGGGAGGTACGTGAGGACCTCCGACAGCGCCGACTCGACGGTCTCGCGCGGACCGAAGCCGGCCGCGGCGCTGAAGGACAGCGTGCCCGGGCCGCCGTCACGGCGGGCCGCGAGCGCGGTGACCACCGGTACGGCCAGGTCCATGCGGGTGTCGTAGGCATGGACGTCGTAGCCGTGCAGCGCGGCCCGGTCGACCATGGCGCGCACCGCCGTGCCGCAGCTGTCCAGATCGATCTCGGTCAGCCGCGCCCGGCCGTACCAGGCCAGCAGGAACGCGTCCCGCTCGACCAGTTCGAGCAGGGCGAAGAGCACCGCCTCCGACGGACTGCCCCCGGTCGCACATCCGTTGGAGCACTCGAAGACGAAGTTGTCCGCCCGCACCCCGGCGCTGTAGTGCGCGATCCGCGCCGGGACCAGCAGCGGCCGGTCGTCGCGCAGCGAGTGGCCCCACACCCACGGGATCTCCCGGGCCGGGTCGAAGGGGCTGACCAGCGGGTCGCTCGCATAGGTCTCGGGGGAGTAGAAACCGCACCCGGCCGGGTCGAGCACGGGCACGCCGTCCGCCACGAGGGCGTCGTAGGAGGCGGTGACCGGACTCGTGCCGCGGCGGCGGTGCGTGCCGGCGTAGCGCTCCAGGCCCTCCAGATGGGCCAGGGTACGGCTGGTGGCGTAGCTGTTGGCCTGGCCGCTGAACGTGACGTCGTTGAGGCCGGCGTAACCGCGCACGAAGGCGGTGCCGGCGACCGGCGCGGTGGTGGTGGACGCCGGGTTGGTCCAGGTGCCGGAGCCCAGTGCCCCGCACACCGGGTTGGCCAGCGCCGCCTGCGGCAGGTCGTACGAGCCGATGGGCCGCAACCGGTAGCTGTCGGGGGCCGGCTTGGGCGAGGGGACGAGCCGCAGGCGCGCCGCGTCGGCGCTCTCATGGACCGGTCGTACGCACGAGGGGCACAGCGGCTCCGGCAGCAGCGGGAAGGTCGCGGTGGCCAGGGTGACGAGGTCGACGCGGGTGACCTGCGGCATCGCCCGGTCGGCCGCGGCGTCGGCCGGCGGGGTGGGCCGGCCGGTGAACACGGCCCGGTAGAGGGCCCAGACGGCGTCGACGGCGTACGGCGTGAGCAGCGGCCACCGGTCGGCGCCGTGCGGTTCTCCGCCGAGCTCCAGCGCCTCGCGCTCCGAGCGGCTGCGCAGCCGCTGCCATCGCATGGCCAGGCACTGGCCGCACGCCGCGCCGCCGTCCCGGGCCCCGTCGTCGCCTGCGGGACGGTCGCCGCCCCACGGGCCGATGAGCACCGCGCGGGAGGTCAGATGGACATCGGCCGCGGACCGCACGGCGGAGTACGGGTCCGGGTGACCGAAGCCGAGGACGTCGGCAGCGCCCAGCGGGACGACCCGCGGCACGGGCACGGGCACGGCTTCGTCGGCGAACGCCTCATGCCGTGCGGCGAGTTCGGCCTGGAGCCGGGTGCGGGCGCGTTCGAAGGGAGCGTCGGCGCGGCCGGCCGGCGGGGCCACGGCGGTCGTCATGACTTGTCGCTCCAGCGGAACGTCTTCATCGCGATCGCCCCGAGGACGAGGGCGAAGCCGGCGAGTACGGCGCAGGCGACGGCGATGTCGCGCGTCGGGCCGCCGGTGAGGGCGGCCGAGATGCCGTCGTTCAGGTAGCGCAGCGGCAGGGCCCGGGACAGGGCCTGCATCCAGCCCGGCATCATGTCCAGCGGAAAGAACGAGCCCGACAGGAACGCCATCGGGATCATCAGGCAGTTCGCTACGGCCGCTACGGCTTCCGGCGTCTTCGTGAAGGAGCCGACGATCACGCCCATCATGAGGAAGGCCGTGATGCCGAGCACGAGGACCGGCAGCGCCCACGGCCAGCTGCCGGCGACGCTGAGCCCGAAGAAGGGCAGCATCGCGACGGCGACGAACAGCGCGCTCTGCACGGCGCCGATGACGAGGGCGAGGACGTAGCGGGAGGCGACGACCGCCGACACGGGCGTCGGTGTCATCCGGATCAGGCGCAGGATGTCGTCGCGCCGCCACTGCATGAGGACGAAGGCGACGCCGAAGACCGCGGCGTTGCCGACGCCCCAGGACAGCACTCCGGGAGCGATGTAGGAGATGTAGGGCCTGCCGCTCTCCTCGACGTTCTGGCCGTGGAAGATCAGGCCGAAGACGACGAGGAAGAGCAGGGGGAAGGCGAAGGTGAAGAAGAGGGTGGTCCTGTCGCGCGTGTAGGCCCGGTATCCGGCCTGGGTCAGCGCGGCGTAGGCGCTCATGGTCGCAAGTCTCCGTGTGTCGAGGACGATGGCGGGGCGGGGACGGGGGCGAGGGCGAGTGTGAAGGCCGGGGCTCAGGGGCTACGGCTGTGCCTGCGGTCGGGCGGCACCCGTGAGGGCGAGGTAGACGTCCTCGAGGTTCGCGGTGCGGGTCTGCACGCCCTGCAGCCCCGCGACGGGTTCCAGGGCGGCGAGTACGTGGCCGGCGTCGAGGGTCTCCAGGACGATCGTGTCGCCGTCCCGCGTGGCCCGGTCGACGCCCTGGAGGGCGCGGGCCGCTTCCAGGGTCAGCCGCTCGGCCGGCACGACCAGGCGGGTGGTGGGACTGCCCTGGGCGATCAGCCGGCTGGGGCTGTCCAGGGCGGCGATCCGCCCGTCGACGAGGATGGCGACCCGGTCGCACAGCGCCTCGGCCTCGTCGAGGTGGTGCGTGGTGTAGATGATGGTGCGGCCTTTGCCCTTGAGGTCGCGCAGGACCTGCCACAAGGCCCTGCGCGCCTGCGGGTCCAGCGCGGCGGTCGGCTCGTCCAGGAAGATCAGCTCCGGTTCGTGGACGAGGGCGGACGCGATGGCGAGGCGCTGGCGCTGGCCTCCGGAGAGGTCGTCCACCCGGACCTCGCCCTGCTCGGTCAGGCCCACCATGGCCAGGGCGCGTTCGGCGGCGGCGCGGTCCGTGCGGTAGAGGGCGGCCATGGTGTGCAGGTGCTCTGCGGCGGTGAGCCGTACGAAGAAGGCGGACGACTGGGTCTGGACGCCTATCAGCGGCAGGAGCCCGGGGTTGCGGGGCCAGGGGTGGTGGCCGAGGACGGTGACCGTGCCGGCGTCGGGCCGCCGCTGGCCCTCCATGATCTCCACGAGGGTGGTCTTGCCCGCGCCGTTGGGGCCGAGGAGGCCGAAGAACTCCCCGCGCTCCACGGTCAGGGACACACCGTCGACGGCCCGGGTGCTGCCGTAGTGCTTGTGTACGTCGTCGAGGGCGACGGCCGGGCCGTCCGTGGGGCCGGAGGCGGGGGACATGGAACTCTCCTTCGGTGCGGGGCGTTTCAGGGTGCGGTGGTCAGCAGGCGGTGGACGAGGAGCGCGAGCGCCGCGGCAAGGGCGCCCAGCGTGACGACGGCGAGCAGTGCGTAGGTGGCGTAGGCCCGGCGGGCGTGCGACGGATAGCCGGCCGCTGCCGGATCGCGCCGCACGACGAGCCGGAGAAAGGTAGCGGTGGAGGCTGCCAGTCCGGTGGCGCCGAGCAGTTGTGAGGCCATCTTGTAGCCGTCGAGCGGTGGCAGCGGGAGCAGCATGGTGAACGCCTGGACGCTGCCGAGGAGCAGCAGCGCGGCGAGCGCCCCGTCCGTGGCGGCATCCAGCGGGGCGAGCGACCACACCGTGAAGAACGGCAGCAGGAACAGCAGGTTCATGACGGCCCCGGCAGCGGCGGTGGCGATCCGGGCCCGGCGGCCCGGTAGATGGAGGAAGTCGTCCACCGTGCAGTACATCATCACGACAGGCAGCCGCCACCGCAGCCCGATTTCAGCCACCTGTCCGCCGTGGTGGCGCGCGACCACACCGTGGGCCAGCTCGTGCAGCGCGGTACTCAGCCACAGCAGCGTGGCCACGGCCGTCAGCAGTGCGGGTTCGGTGAACAACTCGCTTGTCGCGGCCATCAGTTCGGGCAGGCGGAGCAGGAGGAGGACTTCCATGACGGCGGTCAGCGCGAGCAGCGGCGCGAGCGCCCACGGCGACAGCAGTGGGCGCACCACCCGGTGCAGCGCGGCCGTCGTCGCGTCCGCGTCGGCGACCAGACGGATGGTGCCGCGCAGCAGGCCCCGCGCCGGTGGGGGCGGTGGCTGTGACGGGACGGATGGCGCCGGCGCGCCCTTGAGCAGTCCGCGGGCGCCGAGCGAGGCCAGGATCGGCCGCCAGTTGGCATCGGCGAGCCGCCGTCCGAAGTGGGCCGCGTACTCGGCCCCGATCTCCTGGATGCTGCGGGTGCCGTCCATGCGGGAGATCAGGAAGTGTTCCTTCGTCCCGACCTTGTACGCCTGCCCGCTGTCGGTGTTCTTGATCAGGTGGACGACGTCGGGGCCGTGCAGCAGCGGCTCGCTGATCCGGACGCCGGCGCCGAGCTCGGGGCGATGGTGCGCCGGAACGGTCACGGCGCTCACGGCCGTGCTCCGGAACGCGGTTCGAGTGTCCCCGTCGGCGCGACCGGCTCACGCAGCGCGCGGCCCAGCACATGGGCCAGGTACGCCTCGTCCCTGATGGTCACATGCAGCCGGTTGTTGGTCATGTGCATGTACGGGGAGAGCAGCCGGGGCAGCGCCAGACCGGGGTCGGTGACGTGCTCGTCCCGGTCGCCGGTCCAGGAGCGGAAGACGAGGTCGCCGTCGGCGGCCAACTTCGCGGCACGGTCGCGCAGTTCGGCGCAGTGCTCGGCCCAGCCGGCCAGGAAGGCGGGCAGTCTGCCCGGCTCGCCGTCGCCGACGGCGGCGCGGATCCGGGCGAAGTGCGCGGCCAGGCGGGGGGCCATGGCGGCGTAGTCGCGGTCGTACTCCTCGCTGCCGATGAACCCGGTGCCGGGGAAGGCCCGGTGCCAGAACGTGTAGTACGAGTCCAGGTAGTCGGCGAGCTCCTCGACGGCGGGGAGGAAGGCACCGGACATCACCATCATCAGCTGTGCGGAGGTGCCGAGCAGAACCGTGCGCAGGTGGAGGTTCTTGGTGCGGAAGGCGTCGATCACGAGATCGCTGGAGTGGCGGAAGTGCCACTCGGCGAGTTCGATTCCGGCCGGGCCGCCGTACTTGCCGTACTCCGGTTCGTACGGTTCGGCGCTGCGGGAGTTGTTGGGACGCAGCCGCATCCGGCCCTGCTCGTCCGTGTAGTTGCCGCGCTCGGCGCCGGGGAACTCGATCTCGAAGAGGGTGTTGTAGAACTCGTTGAGGAATCCGGAGTCGACCTCGTAGAGAGCGGGGCGCCGGGCGAGGAAGGCGTCGACCGCCTCCTCCGTGCGACGTCGCACCTCGGCCTCGGCTGCGGGCGAGGACGGCTTCAGCCTCAGCCGGACGTGGGGGCCCTCCAGCCAGTAGTTGATGAAGAAGTAGCCCGCGATCAGTCCCTCGGAGTCGAGCTGCTCGACGAGCGGGCGCACGCACTGCAGCAGCATCGGGCGCGGGTTGGCGGCGTAGAAGACGTGGGTGGCCTGCCAGGCCCCGGCGCCGGTCGTGGTGGTGGCGGTGGTCGTCATCGGCTCTCCCGTCGGGTCGGGACGGCGGTCTCCACGGCCAGTTCGGCGACATGGCGGCCGCGTGCGGAAGTCACGTGCAGGGCGCCCTCGTCGGGCAGCATCTCGCGGAGGACCACACGGGCCTCGTCGGTTCTCAGGAGCCCCTCGAACGCCGTCAGCGACAGCGGGCTGTCGAAGTCCAGGTACTGCGGTTTCGCGCCGGTGGCGCCGCGGGCCCCGCTGTCGGAGACCGTCGCGAAGACGCGGTCCGGCAGCCGGTGCGCACGCCGGAACGCGTGCCAGCCGACGAACCAGTCCTCCTGCGACACACCGGGCCTGTGCAGCGGCAGTGCGCTCGCGGGCGCGCTCCAGCTGCGCCGGCTCAGCACGACACCGGCGTGGCGCACCCGCGGCCTGCGCGTGACACCGTGCGTGGGCTCGCCTTCCGGGACGCCGCCCCACACGTTCACCGGCGCCATCGACGTCGGCGACATCAGCAGGAGGGTGCGGGGGAGTTCGGGCAGCGCGAGCGGCACCAGATAGCCCAGATAGACCGGGATCACCTGGCGGCCCAGGCGCTCGGACCGCAGCACGATCCGGTCCGCCTCTTCGTCGTGGACGATGTACAGATCGTCCAACTGCAGACTGAACTCCGCATCCAGGGTGGCCGTTTCGCCCGGGCAGACGATCTCGTACTCGGTGAGCCGCCCGTGCAGGTTGAGATTGCTGGTGACCGGCCCGCCGGTGACCTCCGCGAGCACGGCACCGTCCGGGGTGAGGTCGGCGGCCCGGCGCAGCAGCCGCTCCTCCAGCCCGTCGAAGCAGTGCGCGAACCGGCTGAACGGGAACGACACCCCGCCGTACGAGCGGTTGAGCACGACCAGCGGGTCGCCGCCCGGTCCGGCGGCGAGCTGTACGTGGTGGCTCATCGGCGCGAACGGCTCCGACACCGCGGCCAGTTCGTGCGCCACCTCGGTGAGGAAGTCGTCGTCGAGGACGAGTTCCTCACCGTCGTGCCCCGCCATCCACCGCTCGCGCATCCCGGACACGAAGGTCTGGCGGGCGGCGTCGAGCGACTTGAGCTGGGGCAGGCCCAGCCAGTTCTCCTCCGGTACGTACTCCCCGGCGGTGTCGAACGTCGTGCGCCGGGCCGTGAAGGAGATGTACTGGTCGAAGAAGTCCTCGTGGAAGTCGTGCACCAGCCTCAGCAGGTCGTCACAGCGCCCGCCGGCGCCGTAGCGCGCGACGAAGAAGCCCTTGAACGTGATCCGCTGAGGCAGGGTCAGGTCGAACGCGGGCAGGATGCGCTCCACGGCGGCGAGCGGGCGGGCCGCCGATCGGGTCCACACGTCCAGGTCCAGCGTGCAGCCCCGGCCGGCGGCGGCGTCCTCGTACAGCACGGTCCGCGGGACCCTGCCGCGCTCGGCGCCCAGGTCCTCCTGTACGGCGTGCAGCTCGTCCCGCAGCCGGGTGAGCAGCACGCGCCTGTCGGCCGGGTCCGCGTCGGGGAAGCCGTCCACGCAGGCCAGCGGTCCGTCGAGCCGCTCGGCCAGCTCACCGCCCCACGCGCTGCCCGTCGTGCGCAGCGCGCTCTGGAAGGCGCGCAGCGGATCGACGTCATGGACACCGGTGCGCAGCGCGGGCACCTGGACCATGCCGAGGTCCAGCAGCGCCCGCAGGTACTGCTCGGCCTCACCGTCGGAGGCGCCGCGGTCGGCCGCCAGCCAGTCGCACAGCTCTCCGTAGCGCAGGGTGCCGCGCTCTTCGAAGAGCGCGATCAACCGCTCCAGGGTGCCACTGCGGCGCAGGAAGAACAGCCGGTCCTTGACCGCGTCGAAGGTGACGGCCGTGTCGTCGTCGCCCGCCGTGACCCAGCGGCGTACGTAGCGCACCCGGTCGTCGTCGCGGCCCCATCCGGGAGCGAGCGCCACCGGCAGGTCGGCCCGCCGGCCCGGATCGGCGACCACGGCCTCGGCGAGACGGTCGAGCGCGGTGACGTTCAGCCTGGTGTGGCTCGTCCACGACTCGTCGATCCGCACCTCCAGACCGCCGGCGTCCCTTCCGGTACCGCCGTCGGGCCGCGCGAACCCGCCGGGCACCACACCGGTGAACGTGCTGAACGGGCTCGTCTTGCAGGCCGTCCGGTACACGTACGAGAGCAGGGAACGCTCGATCTTCCGCTGCTTCTTGGAAGGCGCGTGCTCCGGCCGCCCGGTCACGTCCCGTACGTAGGCGTCGAGTTGTGCCTCCAGCGTCGGGGACGCCAGCAGCAGGCCCTTGCGCAGCCGCTCCTCCCCGGCCAGCCGGCCAAGGGCGGCCCGGCTGCGGGCGGTCTCGGCCGCGAGCAGCGCGGCGCCCCGTTCGCGGAGCACGACCAGTGCGCGCCGGTCGGTGAGCCACTGCTCCACTGCCTCGGCGGCGGCCGTGTCCAGCGCGGCGACCCGCGTGAGCGCGGTGTCCGCATCGCCGGGCAGCCGGTTGTTGAACACTTCGCGACGCAGCGACAGCAGCGTACGCCGGGACGCCTCGTCGTCGTTGCGTCCGATCAGGGCGTGCAGCAGATCGCCGATGTGCTCGCCGGCGGCGCGCAGCCGCTCGTCCTCGTCGAGCACCTCCTGCGCCCAGCGGCGGCTGTCCGGGCAGCGCAGTGCGCGCACGGCCTCGACGGGCAGCGCGGCGACGCGGAGCATGAACGGCATCGTGGTCCTCCCCCTTCGCGTGCTCATCGATCAGGCGATCTCGTAGCGGAAGTCGGCAGGGGCGGGCCGCTCGTTGCCCAGCATCATGATCAGCAGCGGGGACTGGCCGGTCTCCGACAGGCCGAGCTCCTCTATGTAGGAGATGTTGTCGAAGCCGAGGGCCACACCGCAGCCCAGGTCCAGCGCGGAGGCGGCGGTGTAAAGGCTCTGCGCGACGGCTCCGACGACGGCGTTGACCAGCCGATAGCCGCGGTCGCCGACGGCGTCGAGCACGGCGGTCGTGCGGACGGCGGGTACCAGGACGGCTGCCGCCTGCTCCAGGTTGTAGTTCGACAGGAAGTAGTTCTTCTGCAGGAACTCACCGGGCGGGCCGGGCTTGACCAGCCGGAGGGCGTGCCCCGCGGGATCATAGGCGTAGGCACCGGCAGGCACGCCCTCGACATGGCTGACGAAGGCGTAGAGCGTCGCGAGCGACGTGGCACCGGCATCCGTGCCCGTGCCAGCGCCTGTGCCGGTCCCTGTGCCGGTCCCCGTGCCGGTGTCGCCGCCGAGCGCGGCACCCGCCGCGGCCGCCGCGAGGCACGTGGCCAACTGCTCGGCATTCATGGGGCGTTGGGCGTCGAAGCGGCCGAAGCTGCTGCGGCGGCGACGCAGCGCGGTCCGTACGTCGGTGGCCGGCGGCCGAGCGGCGGGGAGCGCCACCGCGGCCCGGTCGGGATCGGGGGCCGGGGCGGCCGCGGAGTGGAGCGCGCCGGCCGCCGGTCGCTCGGCGGCCCGCTCGGCCGTCGCCGTTTGCATGTTCCGCACGGCCTCGAAGGCGAGGACCCTGCGGGAACGTTCCACGTCGTGGCGACGGACGGCCGCCGTGCCGGGCGCGGGCGCGGGTCGTGCCGCCGCGCCCTGCCAGCGCAGCGGCACGACGGCGAAGACGCCCTCCTCCTCGGTGCGCACACCCAGCAGCCGGGCCAGCCGCTCCTCGTCGAACCACATCAGCGGCTCCAGGGCGAGGCCCAGGGGCCGCGCCCACATCCGCCAGGTCTGCAGGACGGTCCCCACGTCCATGGTCACGGCGTGGAACGAGAAGGAGTTGTACTTGAACGCGTTCTGCCAGTACTTGACGCTCAGCACCAGGAACTGGTCGGTCTCCGCCCTTGGGGCACTGTCGCCGAGCGCCTCGCGCACCTCGCCGGAGACGTCCCCGGTGAGCAGCCGCTGCATTGCGTGGTGACGCGTGGCGTAGTGGTGCACGCCGGGCGGGACGGGCCCGCTCGGGCCGCCGACCCAGTAGACGCTCACCGGGTAGAGGCCGCCGCCGGACGCGGTACCGCGCGACCAGTTGGCCAGCGGATACCACGGAAGCGCGTCCAGATCGGTGTTGGCCTGCACCCCGAGCCGACGGCCCGTCAGACCGTACGAGTCCCTCAGCATGCCGGACAGCGTCACCAGGTCGAACGCGCGCCCCGCCGTCTCCTCCGTTGCCGTTGCCGTGGCCGTGGCCAGCGCGTGTGCCAGAGTCGCGTCGGCCGGGTAGGCGCAGGCGGGCAGCGGCAGCATGTCCGTGCCCGGGTAGAACTTGGTCTTGCGGGGGCCGTCGGACCAGTCGGGGACGAAGTCCGCCGGAGGCATCGGGACCCGGCCCCGCTGCATGATCGCGGCGGCGTATTCATGGGCGTAACCCATGGTGTGCTCCTTGTCCGTGCGGTGCCGGGCGGGCCCGGTCAGGGGAAGGGATGGGGCGCGGGGTTGAGGTCGGCGGCCATGAGGTCCCTCTCGCGCAGGCCGGCCTCCCGCAGCGCGGTGCGCATCCGGGGCATGTGCCGGGCGCGCTGGCGCGTCCACCCGAAGTCGATCGGCAGCAGCCCCGGCACCAGCACGCTGACGGTCCGCAGCCCCAACGCCCGCTGCACCGGCATGGTCTGGTCGACGACGATCACGTCGAAGCCGGCTCCGGTGACCGCCTGGAGGCACTGGTCGAGGTCCTCCCGCAGGTCGTCCGACGCGGGCGGCACCGAGCCGTCGCCGTAGAGGTCGGCCATCGACCGGAGGGGTGGGCGCGGCTCGCCCGGCTCGCCGAGCAGGAACCCGGCATGGCGGCCCATCTCGGGGATCCCGTAGGCGAGCGGATGGTCGTGGAGCGCCGCGACCCGGGAGAAGTCCCGCTCCATCGCGCGCAGCCGCTGTTCGTCGCGTTCCGTGCGGCCCTGGAGGTTGACCGCGTCGGTGGCGATCTCGCACAGCGCCCCGGCCAGCGCCGCCTCGGGATCGAGCCCGGCCCCGGCGCCGAAGCACATCCGGCCCAGGCCGCCGTCGTGGCGGACGGCGACGCCGGTGACGACGGGGACGGGGAAGGTGATGCGGGTGTCGAAGAAGCGGGCCTCGTAGCCGTACATCGCCAGCCGGTCGACCATCTGGCGGGTCGCGGGCCGGTTGCTGGTGTGCGGATCGATCTCGGGCAACCGGGCCTGCCCGTACCAGGTCAGCAGGAAGGCGTCGCGTTCGACGACCTCCATGAGGCCGAAGTAGACGGCTTCCTCCAGACAGCCGCCGGACGCACAGCCGTTGGAGCTCTCCTGGACGAACCGGTTCTCCAGACCGGGTGCGTGGTAGTACGTCAGCACCTCGGGTACGAGGACGGGCCCGGCGTCGCGCAGCGACCAGCCCCACACCCAGGGGACGGCGCGGTCGGGTGCGAACGGCTTCACGTGCGGATTGGCCTCGTGGAAGGCGTCGGAGTACAGCCCGCAGTCGCGGGGGTCCAGCGCGTGCTCGCCGCGTGTGCGCAGGCCGTCCAGCGAGTCGTGCACCTTGGTGAGCTTGGCGCGCGCACGCATCCCGGCGTACCGCTCCAGTCCTTCCAGCACACCGATGCGCAGGCTGTCACCGAACGTGTCGGCGTGACCGCCCCAGAACGTCTCACGCAGATAGCTGCCGGAGCGCATCGAGAAGCAGCCGATCGTGGCGGAGGTGGACGTCGAGGAGACGTCCAGGACCACGGACGGGCCGAGCGAACCGCACACCGGATTGGCGAAGGCCGGGAGCGGCAGGTCGTAGTCGTCGATGGACCGGACGCGGAAGCTGCCCGCTCCGGTCTTCGGCGCGGGGCGCAGCGTGAGCGCGGCTGCCTCGGCCGTGTCGTGCTCCGGCACGGCGCAGCGCGGGCACTCGGGATCGGGCACCAGCGGGTACCGGCGGACCGTCAGGGAACGCAGGTCCATCAGATGGACGGGCGGGAAGGTGCCGACGCCCTTGCCGGCGGTTACGGCGAAGGCGGCCGCATCGCCGGTGCTCGCGGTTTCTTCGGAGGCTGCGGCGTCCTCGGGGCTCGCGGTTTCTTCGGAGGCTGCGGCGTCCTCGGGGCTCGCGGTTTCTTCGGAGGCTGCGGCGTCCTCGGGGCTCGCGCCTTCCTCGGCGCCGGCGCCTTCCTCTGCGCGTGCGGTAAGGGTGGCGATCAGCGCGGCCAGCGCGTCCGCTGTGAACGGCGTGAGGTACGGGGACGGGCCGGACGACTCGGTGCCGGAACCCAGTTCGAGCGCCTCGCGCAGCGCGACGGACCGCACGGCCTGCCAGCGTCGCTCCAGGCAGTGCACGCACGGCCGGCGGGCACTTCCGGTGCGGGAGAGCGGGCCGACGACGGCGTGGTGCCCGTAGATCCGTACGGGCACGGCCGCGTCGGCGGCCGCGTCCTCGGTGGACACGTTCGCAGTCCGAGTGGCGTGCGGTGGTTCCTCGCCCCGCCGGGCATCGGCACACCCCGGACCGGCCTGCGGCGCGTCGGCCCGCTTCGCCCCGCCCTCTGGCGTCTCGGTGGCGAACGCGTTGTGGAGGCCCAGGGCCTTCACGTCGAGCGGCGCGTCGCACCCGTGGCCGGCCAGCGCGCGCCGCAGCATTGCCGCCTGCTCCGTGAGGCCGGGTTCCACGGGCTGAGGCTCAGTCGGCATCGGTGCCGTTCCCCGGGCCGCTGGTGAGCAGGATCCTCGCGGTCCGGATGCCGCCCGCGGGCAGATCGGCCGGGGTGGTGTCCACGTACAGCACGTCCCGCCCCGAGGCGGCAAGCCGCTGCAGCACCCGGTCGAAGGTCGTGGCGGGCGCACCGGCCTCGACCGGTGTACCGGTCACGGCGATCGTGCCCGGTGCCAGGTCCGTCACCAGAGGGTCGCCCATGTCGACGCCCCTGCTGGTCCCGGCGATCGCGGCACCGGCGCTCCCGGCGCTCTCGCCGTTCGTCGCGCCCTCGCCGTTCGTCGCGCCCTCGGCGGCGAGTTGCACCTGGCCCAGCAGGTCACGCAGGGCCTCGCACGCGGCCCGGCGGCGTGAGAGGCCCGCCGCGACCGCCCACCGGACGCCGCCCCCTTCACCGCTCTGCCGGGCCAGCACCACCTCGGTCGACGAGCGCCCTGCCTCACCGAGGTCCAGCAGCTCCACCTCGACGCCGAGATTGGCCGCGGACCGGAGCAGGAAGACCAGCTCGGGGTCCTCGTCCGGGACCACCGGTGACACGGAGGCGGTGCCGCGCACGGCCCGCAGCAGCGCGTCGTGCGCCAGCGCCGACAACAGCCCCCGGCCCGCCGCCTCCTGGGCGTCGCTGCCCGCGCCCGCACCGGCGGAGGTCGCCAGGACCATCCGCTCCCTGTTGTACTGGCCGAACGGGCGCACCGCCGCGACCGGCACCCTGAAGTTCTCCTTGGACAGCAGCGACGTGGCGCTGGTCCAGGCGGTCACGTCGGCCGCGGTGCCGAGCCCGCCGCCGGTCGTGAGCGTCTGCGGCGCCACCTCGGGCAGATCGTCCACGTCCGCGGGACCTCGCCGCACCGGCACGACGTGCTCGACGTAGGCCTCGGCCGCCGCGTACAGGGCCCGCGTCCGTGCCCCGGCGAGATGGTGCACGTCGAAGGCGGCGATCGTGCGGCGCACGCCGTGACCGAGCGCGACCTCGACGCGGCTGATCTTCAGCGGGGTCTGGGTGAGCGCCTCGTCGTCGAAGCGGCCGAAGACGCCGGCGAACGGGCGGACCAGCGCGTCGCTGACGCGGTTCAGCTGGTCGACGACCGCCTCAGCGTCCCGAGCGGTCTCCACGGTGGCCGTCCCCGGGACCGTGAGGGCGCCGGGC
This sequence comes from Streptomyces sp. NPDC091376, assembly GCF_044757085.1. Taxonomy (NCBI): domain Bacteria; kingdom Bacillati; phylum Actinomycetota; class Actinomycetes; order Kitasatosporales; family Streptomycetaceae; genus Streptomyces; species Streptomyces sp. NPDC091376. The sequence continues at coordinate 243,775 of NZ_JBIVUF010000008.1, forward strand.
GTTTCTGCCGGAGGCTCGTCCGCCGACCGTGCGGCGCAGTGGACGCAGCGCGGGTGCGGGTGCACCGGCTCGGCCACGACGTCGAGCGACTGCGTGTTCTGCACCAGGATCTGACGGTCCGTCTCGGCCGGCAGGGCGCCGGTGGCGATGCGGAAGATCTCGTACCCGAGCAGATTGCCCACCATCGCGGCGACCGGGCCGGTCAGCGGGCCGTCGTCGGCGGCGGACAGCGAGGTGTCGCCGAGCGGGCCGGCGCCGGCCGTGGCGCCCGCCACCTCGCTCCACACCGCCGCCGCCGCGCCGGCGTCGTGATTGCCACCGAGCCGCAGCACGGCGCACGACCAGCAGCCGGCCGAACGGGCCGTGCTCCGCGGCCCGACCACAGCCAGTTCGCCGAACGTCCACACCGGTATGAGGGTCTTGCCCTCCGGCACGCCCGTGGAGAGCAGCCGGTGCACCCGTGCGGCGGCGCCGGCGCCGGTCACCACCACCGCGTCGTAGGCGCTCAGCGCGGTCCAGTCGGCATCGGCCGCCAGGGACTCGATGCGCACGGGGCAGCCGTCGGCGGCGGCTTCGGCCGCCTCGGCGGCGACCTCCGCGGTGTCACCGGCGAGCGCGATCCGGGCGCAGCCGTTACGCACGAGGCTCAGTGCGCACCAGCGGGCCACCGCGTCCTCGCCGAGGACCGCCACGGCCGTCTCGCGAAAGCGCACGAAGCGGTGCGGCGCCTGGTCGGTGTAGTGGTCGACATAGGCGATCTGGGCGGCGAACCTGCGCGCCACCGCCTCGTGCGGCCCGCCGTCCTGGCCGTCGTCGCTCTCGGGTACGTCCCGGGCGAAGCCCCGGTCGTAGAGCGTCCTGACCAGTTCGGCGGCCATCACCCGCTGCGGCTCGCCGAATCCGGCGCACAGCTCGGCGAGCCGGTGCCGGCCCGTCAGATGGGGCACGATCAGCGACGCGAAGCGGTAGGCCGTACGACCGGCCAGATGGAACCCTCCGTCGGCGTTGTGGAACAGCACACCACCCGGTGTCCTGGTGAAGAGCACATCGCGGCGGATGCGGGGCCGCGTCGCGGCGAGGGTGTCGAACACCCCTCTCGCGTCGCCTGCTTCGATGACTTCGGCAGCCATGACGTCACACCTTCTGTGTGGGAGAGTTTCGTCGCGGGTCGCTTGTGCGCGCGTAGACGCGCAGCAGTTCATGCATGCGGTACGGGCCGGGTGGGCCCTCTTCCAGCAGGCCGGCGTCCGCCAGCCGTTCCAGTGCGTCCTCGGCCTCGCCGGCGGACAGTCCGAGCGCCGCCGCGCAGTCGGCGGCGTGGAACTTCTCCCGGCCGAGCCGGCCGAGGCGCACGAACACCTCGGCCGGCCGCGGACCGATCCGGCCGAGCGCCGACGTCAGCACGTGCCCGAGGGACAGCTGGGGCGATCCTGGCAGGGACAGTGCGGCGAGCGGGTCGTCGGCGAGCCAGTCCGCGCAGTGGGTGAGCGACAGCTCCGGCCGGGTCAGCAGCCGTGCCGTCACGATGCGCAGCGCGAGCGGGAAGTGGCCGCAGGCATCGGCCAGTTGGCGAGCCGCCCGCGGTTCGGCGGCCACCCGTTCGGCACCGAGCGTGGCCTGAAGGAGCCGGTGGGACTCCTCCTCGTCCAGCGGCCCGAGCCGCTGTACCCGCCCGCCGTGGGTGGCGATCAGGCCGGCGAGGCCCATCCGGCTGGTGACGAGTGCGGAGAGGTCGGGCCGCAGGTGCAGCAGCGGCCGCGCCTGGTCCGCGTCGACGACGTCGTCGAGCACGAGCAGCACCGGGCCGTCCGCCTCGGATCCGCGCAGTACGGCCGCTATGCCTGCGGCCACTTCGGCCGCCGTGCGCGGCGTCCCGTCCCGACGGACCATCCGCACGAGCAGTCGCCCGCCGGGGAAGCGGTCGCGCAGGAGATGGGCGATGTGCTGGGCGAGTGCGGACTTCCCGATGCCCGGTGCTCCCGACACCAGCACCAGCGCCGGTTCGGCGCCGCTCCGTTCCACGAGTCGCGCGGCCGCCACCGCGGTCTCGGTGGCGCGGCCGGTGAACGACGGCGTCACCGGCACGGCGGTGACGAACGGTTCCTCGGGCGCGGCGAGTACGGGGACCGCACGCTCCGCCCGTACGTCACGCTCCGCCCGTACGTCACGGGCCGGTTCGCCGGCGCCGCTCGGGCCACCGGGCGGCACGGCCGTCCGGCGGCCGTCCGTCGTGGGACCGGCCGTCAGCTCTCCACGGTCCGTCGGTTCCCCACGGCTCGTCGGCGCTCCGCGGCCGAGGACCGCACCCGCGAGGACCGGCCTGAGAACCACGGCCCCCTGCTGCCGGCCGACGTCCCCGCGGCCGCCCATGTCGTGCCCGCGGCCCAGGTCGTCCCCGCGCAGGATCGCCAACTCCAGCTCCCGCAGCGCGGGGGACGGGTCGACGCCCAGCTCGGAGCGGAGGTACTCCTTCACCTTCCGGTACTCGGCCAGCGCCTCGCTCTGCCGCCCGCTCCGGTACAGCGCCTCGATCAGCTGCTCGCGGAAGCGCTCGTGGCCGGGATGGGCACGGGTGGCGCTCCACAGCTCCACCAGCGCCTCGCCGCACCGCCCCAGCGCGAGCTGGAGGCCGCAGACGCGCTCCACGGTCCGCAGCCGTTCCTCGGCGAGCCTCGGCACCTCGTCGCGCTGCAGCACGTCGGAGCGTACGTTGGCGAGCAGCGCTCCCTGCCACAGCGCGAGCGCGTCCCTGAGCATGCACAACTCCTTGTCCGGGTCGTGGGCCGCGCCGGCGGCCAGCCGCACCCGCTCCCGGAAGTCGACCAGATCGAGGGCGCCCGGCCCGGCGCCGATGCGGTAGCCGCCGGGCACGGCCTCGATCGGTGTGGCGGTGACGCCGTGCTTGACGAACAGCCTGCGCAGCCGCAGCACACAGGTCTGCAGCGCCGCCCTGGCGGTGGCGGGCTGCTCCTCTCCCCACATGGCCCGCTGGAGGTACTCGACGGACACCACGGCGGGGGAGTGGAGCAGGAGCGAGGCCAGCAGGATGGTCGGTTTCGAAGGAGGCAGGACGACAGTGTGCGGACCGTCGGAGATGCTCAGCGGCCCGAGAAGCTGAAACCGCATGGCCCTGGGCCTAGTCCCAGCCGTTTACCTGCTTGCACAGCGCGAGCACCGACTCTGGCACGTGCCCCTGCCGGGCCGCCTCCGCCAGGCCTCTGCAGAACGCCTCGGCCGCTTCCTGCGCGGGATCGTGGTCGCCGTGGCCGTGCCGGCCGTCGGAGTGGTGCAGGTGCTGGAACGTGGCCTGTGGAACCGGGGAGTGCGCGGGGCTCGCGGTGGCGGAACCGGCGGTCACGACGAGAGTGGTGGCCGCGAAACCCAGTGCGACAAGGACACGCACACGGCGGGCAGGCTTGTTCACAACTGACATCAGATACACGTCTGCTCCCTGTGGCTCACGTAGGGGGTGTTTTCGCCACGTGTGACCTTGCCAGTCGCCAAGGGGCGGCAGCAGACCTGAAGTTGTCAGCATGATGCACCGGTCGCTGCAGCTTCGTGTCACCACGGCCCTGAGTCGGCGCAGCAGGACGCGCGTAGCTGGTGAGGCCCTGGGCGAGGGCCGGACGGATCCCGCTCCGCGCCCTCGGTGAGCGCGCTCTCGGACCTCGATGCCGTGGGGCGCCGGCCTCGTCGTGCGAACGAGACACGCCACGACCTGAGTGATCCGTCGCCGAGCCGCTTCGGGCCGCGCAGCGGTCCGGGTCCGGGCCCGCGTCCCCGTGTTCCGCCGCGATCCCGAAGGCGGCGTTTCCGGGTGCCGCTGCTGGGCGTACGTGATGTGAACCAGTTGACACACAGATAATCTAGCGGCGGAAATCTTTTATGTGTATCAATTATCTTGTGCAACGATCGGTTGTGCGGGACCGGCCGTCGTCGTCACCGGCGTCCGCGTACGGGAACACGCTTCACCACGCATGAGGGATGGGATGGGCATGGAGCTGGGAATCGCGCTCGATCCGTCGGAGCCCGGGGCTCCGACGGAGAGGTGGGACGAGCTGGCGAGGCTGGCCGAGGAACGAGGGCTCGCCCTCGTCGTCGTGGAGGCGTCCGACGGACCGCAGGGCTCTGGGGAGAGCAGGAGGGGCGAAGCGCCGGAAGCCCCTGGGGAGGGCCGCCCGGGGAACGGGTCCGGCGCGCACATCGCGACGACGGCGGGACTGGACCCGTGGACCGCGGCTTCCTGGTTGTCGGGCAGGACCACCAGCATCAGCATCGGGGTGTCCGTTCCGGACACCCCGGCAGGGTCACCGAAAGACGCCGCGGCGGCCTTTCCGGCGGTCGTGGCGAAGGCCGGGCAGAGCCTCGATGCCCTGGCGCCGGGCAGGCTCCTCACCGACGCCTCCGCATGGATGAGTGCTCCGCGCGAGGCCTCGGCCGAGGAACTGTCCGTGTTGGCCGCCCACGGCCGGCCGGTCGTCGTCCCCGTCGACTCGGCGCGGGAGGTGGAGCGGCTCGCGGCCCTCGTGCCCGTCACGGCCGCCGACCTCCGCCCACGGCGGTCACCGGCCGTGCGTGCCCGTCGCCGCGCCGGTATCGACTACGAGTCGATACCGGCGTCCCTGGCCGGCCACGCGATCGAGCCGGGCGACACCGGCTACCGGGGCGTGGCCTCCACCTACCTGCGGGGAGGAGCCCCCGGCCTGGTGCTGCGTCCCGGTACGGCGTCCGAGGTCGCGGACGCACTCGGCTACGCGCGGCGCCATACGCACCTGCCGCTCGGCGTCCGCAGCGCAGGCCACGGCGTCAGCGGCCGCTCGACCAACACCGGCGGTCTCGTCGTCGACGTGGGGCGGATGAACGGCATCGAGGTGCTCGACCGCCGGCAGCGCCTGGTGCGGGTGGGCCCGGGAGCGACGTGGAAGCAGGTGTCGGCCGCCCTCCACCCGTACGGCTGGGCACTCGGCTCCGGGGACTACGGCGGCGTGGGCGTGGGAGGGCTCGCGACCGCGGGCGGGATCGGGCTGCTCGGCCGCGCGCACGGGCTCACCATCGACCACCTGCGCGCCGTGGAGCTCGTGCTCGCGGACGGCAGCCAGGTGCGGGCGAGCGTCGACGAGCACCCCGACCTGTTCTGGGCGGTACGCGGCGCGGGCGCGAACTTCGGCGTGGGCACGGCCTTCGAGTTCCAGGTGGATCCGGTCGGCCTCGTCGGCCACGCCCAGTTGACACTCGTCACCACGGACATCGCGCAGGCACTGGCCGACTACGGCAGGCTCGCCTCCGAGGCTCCTCGTGACACCACTGTCTTCTTCGTCACCGGGAAACGGCGGGAGGGCCGGTGGGGCGTCCAGCTGTTCGGCGTCGTGGACAGTCCGGATCCGGACGTCGTCGTGGAACGGCTGACCCCCTTCGCACAGCTCGGCCTGCTCGCACAGCAGCAGGTCGTCCTGAGCCCGTACAAGGACGTCATGGGTTCCGCCGCCGACGTCGGACCCGAGGGCCATCGGGGCTTCGGGGAACCGGTCTCCCGCTCGGCGTTCCTTCCCGAGCTCACCCCCGAGTTCGCCCGGGACGCCGCGAACCTCCTGCGCAGCGGGAAGGTGTACTTCTTCGAACTCCGCGCGATGGGCGGTGCCATCGCCGACGTCCCCGCAGGGGAGACGGCCTTCTCCCACCGGGCGTCCGCGTTCCAGGTGACCGCCATGGGCCCCGGCCACCACGCCCTCGACACGGTCTGGGACCCGCTGCGGCACCACTTCGACGGTCTCTACCTCAGCTTCGAGACCGACCCCAGGCCCGAGCGGCTCCACGACGCCTTCCCGCCCGCCGTCCTCGAACGCCTGCGGGAGGTCAAGCGCCGCTACGACCCGGGCAACCTCTTCCGGGACAACTTCAACATCGACCCCCACCCGGGTGCGCGGACCGCCTCGGCCGACGCACTCGAGCACTCCGACGCACTCGAGCACCAAGGACCCAGACCATGACCGACTACGGACACGACCTGCTCTTCGGCTCCTTCATCACGCCTGCCGCGGCCGGGGCACGGCAGGCTGTCGAACTGGCCGTCACCACCGACCGTTCGGGCCTCGACCTCGTCACGTTCCAGGACCACCCCTACCAGGCAACGCTCCTGGACACCTCCACGCTGCTCGCCTATGTGGCGGCGCGTACCGAGCACGTCCACATCAGCGCCAACGTCACCAGCTTCCCGCTCCGCCCGCCGGCCGTCCTGGCCCGCGCGGCCGCCTCCCTGGACATCCTCTCGGGCGGACGATTCGAACTGGGCATCGGCTCCGGCGCCTTCTGGGACGGCATCGCCGCCATGGGAAGTCGGCGCCTCACCGCGGGAGAGGCCGTCGAAGCCCTGCGCGAGGGGATCACCGTCATCCGCGAGCTGTGGGACACCGACACCCGCGGCGGAGTCCGTCACCACGGCCGGTTCTACGAGCTCGACGGGGCGAAGCGCGGCCCACGGCCCGCGCACGACATCGCGGTCTGGGTCGGCGCGTACAAGCCCAGGATGCTGGCCCTCACCGGTGCCCTGGGCGACGGCTGGCTCCCCTCGATCGAGTATCTGCCGCGGGGAGCGGACTCGCTGCCGGAGATGAACGCCCGTATCGACGAGGCCGCCGCGTCGGCCGGCCGCTCCCCGTCGGCCGTCCGCCGCCTGATGAACTTCCTGGGGGCCGAGATCGCGCCCACGTCACGCGGTCTGCTCAACGGCCCCCTCACAGCATGGCCGGAACAGATCGCCGGTCTCGCCCTCGACCACGGCATCAGCGCCTTCATCATCGGTGGCGACGACGCCACCACGATCGAACGCTTCGGCGCCGAGGTGGCCCCCGCCGCCCGTGAGCTCGTGGCGCGCGAGCGCGGACGCTGACACGCGGGGGCGCGAGACCACGACCCGGCGTTCGTCGCGGTCATCGCCGTCATGGCCGTCGTGGCCGTCATTGGAACTCCCGCCAGCGATGAGGGTCGCATTCGAGCATGTCGCGGTCCCACCGTCCGCGTTCGGCCGCCGCCTCGTAGGTCGTCTGCAGGAACGCCATGAGCACGGCATCCGGGTCACTCGCGGTGCGGACCTTCTCGTAGGGCAGGAGGAACTGGCCGTTCTCCCTGCTGTAGAAGGCATCGGCCGGAGTGACGGGATAGTCGGCGAAGCCGTCCGGCTCCGGGTAGGCATAGGCGTAGAAGGCGCCTTCCTCGCCGCCACCGGGCCAGAAGCCGCAGCTGCTCAGCTCGCGGGAGTAGCCCTCCACCATCACCCAGTCACCGCAGTTGGGCGCGCCGCCCGGGTGTCGTGGGGCGGGGCGGCCGGAGAACCTCGTGCATGCCAGGTCCATGGCTCCCCAGAAGAAGTGCACCGGGCTGGCCTTGCCGGTGAAGCGCGAACGGAAGTCGCTCATGACCCGGTGGGCCTGCAGCAGTTGCTGCCAGAAGAGGCGGGCGGCGCCGGGGTCGTAGGAGGCGTGATCGTGATCCTCGGCGAACGGGATCGCCGTTTCCACTTCGTTCGGGCGGGCCTGGATCCGCGCCTCGATCCCCAGCTCGTCGAGGGCCCGCATCGTCTCGGCGTAGAACCGGGCCACCGGTTTGGACTCCAGGGGCACGCCGCTGACGGCACCATCACCGGTGCGGATGCGGAGTTCGTGATCGACGAAGTCGAACTCGATATCGAAGACTCCTGAGCCGTAGGGGATGGTGGACGTGGTCAGCCCACGGGGGCTGACGTACAGCGTGACCTGCCACCAGTGGTTCACCAACGGCGCGTGCGCGAGGCGCACTTTGCCGACGATCTGGGTCCACATGTGAAGGGTGTCTCTTGTGTCGACCCAGTCGGCAACCTTGAGCCGGGGCCATTGTTCGCGCGCGTGCGTTGTCTGGTGAGTCACCGTTGTGCCTTCCGGATCGGCGTCATCGGTGGGCGGGACGAGGGCGGGCTCGGCCGCTTCGGCCGATGGGGGCCCGACCGGCGGCACAGGCTCCAGGGGGCCGCGGCTCGTGCGGTGCCGCCGGGGCCACAGGTTCCTTTCCAGCAGGCTCTCCGCCGCGGGGCACACGGGCAACTCGGACGGTAGCGGGACCGCCGGCGCTTCCTGACGCCGGTGGGACATCTCCGCACGTGGGCGAATGGCGACCGTGCGCGCGATGGCGGAGACTTGTTCTCGGACGACGCGGGAACCCGGGCCGAGCCGGTCCGGGCACGAGAAGGGCCCGGTGTGCGGCCTGGCTCTGCTCCCGTACGAGAGGGTCACAGACATGACTGCTCACGGCGACCTGCCCGCACCTGAGCAAGGGATCGTCATCACGCACTTCCTGACCGTGCGCGACGTCGCGAGATCGAGTCGCTTCTACGCCGACATCTTCGGCGGCGAGATCGTACTGAGCGAGAATCCGGCCATCGTGAAGGTGGCCAACACCTGGATCATCATGAACCCCGGCGGCGGACCCACCCCGGACAAGCCCGGGGTGACCCTCGTGGCCCCGGAGACAGGCGACACCGTTTCCAGCTTCATGAACGTCCGTGTCGCCGACATCCGCGCCTTCTACGCCGACGCCGTCGCGAAGGGCGCGGAGTTCCTCACGGAGCCTCTCGACCGGAAGGCCGAGCTGCGCTGCTACCTGCGCGACCCCGACGGCTATCTCATCGAGGTCGGCCAGGCCACCGGCATGCTGCACGGAGTGTTCGCCGACCGACCGGCCGCAACGGATCAGTAGTACTCCGCCCCGCCCCGTCTCCGTCTCGTGCTCCGCTCTCCGTCTCCCCCATCGCGTGCGCGAGGCGTCGTGCGGGGGATTCTTCGTCCTGATCCTGCCGAAGCGGGGTGTGGTGCGAGGGCTGCGGGCTGCCGGGGGGTGAGGCTGGGCGCATGAGTTCTGTATCCGTGCATTCCGGCGGCCGTCGCCGCCGTGGCCGTGTCATCGGTGCGCTGTGTGCTGTAGCCGCCTCGGCGGTGGTGGTGAGTGGATGCGGGGACGGCGGGCAGGGCAAGACGTCCGCCGCGGCCCCGACCGCTCCGGCACAGGCTGTGGGGCAGTCGTCTCCTGGTGGGCTCACCAGGGACCAGACGGAGCGGCAGGCGCTGGTCACCTCCGCGAAGATCGGATGGGACGAGGCGGCGGACACCGCGCTGGCGAAGGTGCCCGGCAGCAAGCTGATCGAGATCAAGCTGAAGCGCGCCCAGGCCGGAACCCCGGAGTGGGAGAGCGAGATCGCCGCCGCGGACGGTACGGCCCACGACGTGCACGTCGACGCCGTGTCCGGACAGGTGACGCAGTCCCGCGTCGAGTCCGACCAGGACAACGAGGACAGGCAGCAGCTCGCCGACCGGCTGAGCAAGGCCAAGATCACCCCACAGCAGGCTGTTACGACCGCCACCGACCGCAAGCAGGGCACGGTCAGCGCGGTCGGCCTCGAGGGCACGGACAGCCGTGGCCCGATCTGGTCCGTCGACGTCGTGACGAAGAACGACGGGTACAAGACCGCGTTCGACATCGACGCCGTCAGCGGCGAGGTCCTGCGCGAAGAGGTCGACCGCGACTGAGCACGGGCTTCGTACCGGGCAGGCCGCTGCGCGGGCCGGCACACGCCGGCCTGACGCGCGCCGGGTTCGACCGCGCGGTCGGACACCGATACTCCGTTACGTGCCGGGCGGGCGGCGTCCTACTGTGGCGCGGTGACGACTCGGATGATCATTCTCAACGGTGGTTCCAGCTCGGGGAAGTCCGGCATCGTGCGGTGCCTGCAGGCCGTCCTGCCGGAACCGTGGCTGGCCTTCGGGTGCGACTCGTTCGTCGACGCTCTGCCCGCGAAGATGCGGGCGTCGGACGAGGGGATCGTGTTCGCGGCCGATGGCGAGGTGAGCGTCGGGGCGGACTTCCGGGCGCTGGAGGCTGCCTGGACGGCGGGCGTCGTGGCGATGGCCCGTGCGGGCGCCAGGGTCGTCATCGACGATGTCTTCCTCGGTGGAGCCACGTCCCAGCAGCGGTGGCAGAAGGCTCTGGACGGTCTGCCGGTGTTGTGGGTCGGTGTCCGGTGCGAGAGCGCGGTCGCCGCGGGCCGTGAGGTCGCACGAGGAGATCGCATCCAGGGGATGGCCGCGGCGCAGGCGGATGTGGTGCACGAAGGGGTGCTCTACGACGTGGAGGTGGACACGACGCGGACCGAGTCCCTGGTGTGTGCCCGAACCATCGCCGCTCACCTCGGCTGACCGCCGGGCCGGCTTCGTGGTCGCCCCGGCGGCCGGGCCGCCCCGGCCGTAACCGCGATGGCGGGGGGCTCGGTGCGGGCCCGTAGCCGACTGTGGCCGGCGAGCGCCGCGCGCCCGTCAGGTGCCGAAGCTGCGGCGGGAGGCCTCGATGTGGCCGAGGTATCGGTGCGTCCAGTCGCACATGCCGTCGACCGTCGCCTGCAGGGCCCGGCCCGCCTCGGTCAGGGTGTACTCGACCCGTGGGGGCACGGTGGGGTGCACGGTGCGCCCGGCGAGGCCGTTGCGTTCCAGCATGCGCAGGTTCTGGGTGAGCATCTTGTGGCTGATGCCCTCGATCTCGTTCCGCAACTCACTGAAGCGCAGGGTGCGTTCGCCGAGGGTTTCGATGATCAGCAACGCCCACTTGTTGGCGACGTCCGAGAAGATCTCCCGTGCCAGAGAGTCCGCGCGCCTCAGGTCCGCGTCGTGGGGCGAGCCGCTGTACTGCTTGGTCACCATGAGGTTCCCCAGTCACCGAAAAGTGCGTTCTTCCAGGTCGGCGTTCACTCTCCTACGGTTCTTGAGTAACCGCAAGAGAGCACGTGCGTTGGCTCGACGGAAACGAGCCGTGTATCCACGGGCTCATGACAAGGAGGCGTGCAGTATGGCCATCACCCTGGTGAATCCCGGCGGACTGCCGGAAGTCGGTGCCTACCGGCAGGTGTCGGTCGCGACCGGGTCGAAGCTGGTGTTCATCGCGGGGCAGGTCGCCTGGGGTCCCGGTGGGGACACGGTCGGTGAAGGTGACCTCGCCGCTCAGGTCGAGCGGTGCTACCTCAACATCGGAATCGCGCTGGCCGAGGTGGGCGCTTCCTTCGACGACGTGGCGAAGCTGACCGTCTACGTCGTCGACTGGACCCCCGACAAGATGCCCTTGCTCATGGAGGGAATCACCCGGGCCGCCGCGAAGCTGGGAGTCACCCCGGTCCCGCCGGCCACGCTGCTGGGCGTCGCGGCGCTGGACGTACCCGACCACCTGGTGGAGATCGAAGCCACCGCGGTCATCGACTGAGCCAGGTGCAATGCGCGGCGCGTCGAGGCGAGCCTCCGGTCGCCGGACCCGCCGCGCCCTGCCGGACTGCCGGACTGCCGGACTGCCGGACCCTGCCCGGTCCGGCAGCCCGGCCGGGCGTGGGTATCGGACCGTCGGACAGATCCCCGACACCCCGCACCCTCCCGTGTTCTTCGACCGCCGCGCCGGGGTGGGGTCGACCTGATGGAGAGGCCATCATGTATGCGCATACTCGCTCGCGTCGGGTCGCCGTCCGCGCGCACTGCCGGGGTCGACCCCCTGAAGCGGCGGTCGGACGGCCGGCCGGAGAGCGCTCGGACGACGGTTCAGGACGACGGTCCAGGGCGGCGGTTCAGACGACGGTCAGTGTGCGGCAGGCGCGCGCTGTGGAACTCGTACCGGCGTAGATGTCGACACGGCCGGGCTCGACGGTGAAGGTCCCCGCCGGATCGTTCGTCCAGAAGCCGAGGTCCTCGGCACCCAGCCGGAACCGCACGGTGGTGCTCTCTCCCGGCGCGAGCGTGACCCGCTCGAAGCCGCGCAGCCGGCGCACCGGCTGGGCGATGCTCGCCGCCACGTCGTGGACGTAGAGCTGGACGACCTCGTCCCCGGCCAGCTCTCCCGTGTTCGTGACCGCCACCGAGACCTCGACCGTCTCGCCGCGCTCCAGCGCGTCCGCCGCGACGCTGCGGCGGCTCAGCTCCGGCTCGCCGGTGGTGAAGGTCGTGTAGCTCAGCCCGTACCCGAAGGGGAACTGCGGCCCGTCGGGCAGGTCCAGGTACTTCGAGACGTACTTCTCGTGGGGCTGCTCCGGGCGGTAGGGACGGCCGGTGTTCTCGTGGTTGTAGTAGACCGGGATCTGGCCCACGGTCCGTGGGAAGGTCACCGGCAGCTTGCCGCCGGGGTTGACCGCGCCGAAGAGCACATCGGCCACGGCGTGACCGGCCTCGATGCCGGGGTGCCAGGCCTCCAGCACGGCGGGTGCGGAGTCCAGCCAACTGCCCAGCGTCAGCGGCCTGCCGTTCAGCAGGACCACGGCGAAGGGCCTGCCCGTCGCGGCGACGGCGGCGATGAGTTCCTCCTGCCCGGCGGGCAGAGCGATGTCGCTGCGCACGGCCGCCTCGCCGCTGAGTGCGGGGGGCTCGCCGACGACGAGGACGGTGACCTCCGCGGCCTCGGCGGCGGCGACCGCCTCCGCGATGTCCTGGTCTGCGTGGATGACGTCCGCGCCGGGCGCCGCCGCGCGCACGGCGTCCAGCACGCTGACCGAGGGGAAGCGGTACACGCCGGGACCCGCCCAGGTGCCGTGCAGATCGGTGGAGTCGGCGAGGGGTCCGACGACGGCGATCGAGCGGGCGTCCGGGCTCAGCGGGAGGACGGAGCCCTCGTTCCTCAGGAGCACCATCGACCGGGCGCCGGTCTCACGGGCCGCCGCGCGCGCCGCGGGAGTCGGGCCGTCGACGGCCGCCGACTCGTCCGTGTAGGGGGCGTCGAACAATCCGAGCGCGAACTTCAGCCGCAGGATGCGCGCCACCGCGTCGTCCAGCCGTTCCGTCGAGATCCGGCCGGCGGCCAGCAGCTCCTTGCCGTGATCGACCAGGTTCGTGGAGACCATCTCCATGTCGACCCCGGCGTCGAGCGCCAGCCGCGCCGCGTCCGCGCCGTCCTCGGCGAAGCCGTGCGCGATGAGCTCCTCGACGCCCGTGTAGTCGCTGACCACGAAGCCCTCGAAGCCCCATTCCCCCTTGAGGATGGTGTTCATCGTGTGCGCGTTGCCGTGGGCCGGGACGCCGCCGACCGTGTTGAACGCGGCCATGACCGTGGCCGCTCCGGCGTCGAGGGCCGCCTTGAAGGGCGGCAGATAGATATTGCGCAGCCGCTGCTCGGAGACGTCGACGGTGTTGTAGTCGCGGCCGCCCTCGGCACCGCCGTAGGCGACGAAGTGCTTGGCGCAGGCCGCGACGCGGTCCTCGGAGGCCAGCTCGGCACCGTCGGCCGAGCCCTGGTAGCCGAGGACCTTGGCCACCGCGAAGGCGGCGTTCAGATACGGGTCCTCGCCGCAGCTTTCCGCGATCCGTCCCCAGCGCGGCTCGTGGGTGACGTCCATCATGGGGGAGAAGGTCCAGCGCACACCGTTGGACCGGGTCTCCTTCGCCGACACCTCGGCGTCGAGCCGGGCCACCGCCGGGTCGAAGCTCGCCGCCTGGGCGAGCGGGATCGGGAAGGTGGTCCAGAATCCGTGGATGACGTCGAGGCCGAAGAGCAGCGGGATGCCGAGGCGGGACTCCTCGACGGCGATGCGCTGCAGGGCGTTGGTGTGCCCGGCGCCGTGGATGTTGAGGACGGAGCCGAGCAGCCCGGCGCGGGCCGCCGCCTCCGTGTGCTCGGTCTGGCCCCCGCCGGGTCCGGTGTCGCCCGTCCAGGTCAGCTGCTGGAGCTGTCCCAGCTTCTCCTCGGTCGTCATCCGGTCCAGGAGTTCCTTGACCTTGCCCTCGTACGGTCCAAGCATTCGAGCCCTCACTGCCTCTTGCCGCATCGCTACCAGCGAAGTTAACGTTCTGACCGAATCAATGTATGCGCATTCAGCAAGCGCGTACAAGGAGCGGGGAGAGGTATCCGACGGCAACCGCCGCAGGGGACCCGTTCCGGGAGGTGAGCGGATGACGGACCAGGCGCACGGGCTGCGGGTCATGACCTTCAACCTGCAGCTCGACTGGGACAACCCGCCCCATACCTGGTCCGGGCGACGGGACGTCGCCGCGGAACTGCTGCGCCGCGAACGGCCGCATCTGATCGGCACCCAGGAGGGTCTGCACGGCCAGCTGCGCGATCTCGAATCAGCGCTGGGCGCGGACTACGCCTGGATCGGCCAGGGACGGGAGGGCGGCGGGCGCGGCGAGTTCATGGCCGTCCTCTACGACCGCCGGCGGCTCGAACCCCTCGCGCACGGCCACTACTGGCTGTCCGGCACGCCGGAGGTCATCGCCTCCAACACCTGGGGCGGCGGCTGCCCCCGCATGGTCACCTGGGTCCACTTCCGCGACCTGGCCACCGGTGGCGAACTGCACGCGGCCAACACGCACTTCGACCATCTGAGCGCGTACGCCCGTGCGCGCTCCGGCCGGCTGCTCGCCGAACGGCTGAACGCACTCGCCCCGGACCTCCCACGCATCGTCACCGGCGACTTCAACGCCGCCGCGCGGCACGACGCCGTGCACACCGCGCTGCTCGCCGAGGCGGATCTCGTGGACACCTGGGACGCCGCCGAGGAGCGGAGCCCGGCGTACGGCACCTTCCACGGCCACCGGCCGCCGGTCGCGGGCGGCGAACGGATCGACTGGATCCTCGCCTCACGGGGGACCCGAGTCCGCTCGGCGGCCGTCAACACCTTCGCCGCGGGCAGCCGTTTCCCCAGCGACCATCTGCCCGTACAGGCGCTCGTGCACGTACCCGCCCCACGCCGGCACGCACCCCGATGACAGGCCCCACGCCGGCGCACCCCCGATGAACCGCCCAGCGCCGACGCAGCCACGAAGACGTTCCCCTCGCCGACGCAGCCACGAAGGCGTGTTCGCACCGACCCGGAGGATCCCACCCCATGACGTCTCCCCGCACGACGCCCCCGGGCCCCGCCCTCGAATGGCTCGCCGACGCCGTCCTCTACCAGATCTATCCGCAGAGCTTCGCCGACTCGAACGGTGACGGCATCGGCGACTTCGCCGGCATCGAGGCGAAGCTGGACCATCTCGCCTGGCTCGGCGTGAACACCGTCTGGTTCAACCCCTGCTTCGCCTCGCCGTTCGACGACGCGGGCTACGACGTCAGCGACCATCTCTCCGTCGCCCCGCGCTACGGCACCAACGACGACCTCGCCCGGCTCGTCGACGCCGCCGGACGCCGTGGCATCCGCGTACTGCTCGACCTGGTGGCCGGACACACCTCCGACCGGCACCCCTGGTTCACCGCATCGGCGAACGACCCCTCCGACCACCGCTACATCTGGGCCGATACGGCCGAAGCCCCCCAGGGATTCGTCGCGTCTCCCGGCACCCGCCCCGGCTTCTACCAGCCGAACTTCTTCGAGTCCCAGCCCGCGCTGAACTTCGGCCACGCCCGGATGGACCCGGCCGAGCCCTGGCGGCTGCCCGTCGACGCCGAGGGCCCACGCGCCAACCGGCAGGCACTGCGCGAGATCATGGACCACTGGCTGGGCCTCGGCCTGTCCGGATTCCGGGTCGACATGGCCGCCTCACTCGTGAAGGACGACCCGGGCCACGCCGAAACCGTCGAACTCTGGCGTGAACTGCGCGGCTGGCTCGACGCCGAGCACCCGCAGGCGGCGCTCCTCTCCGAGTGGGGGGACCCGGCGACGTCCGTCCCGGCGGGCTTCCACGCCGACTTCTTCCTGCAGTTCGGCTCGGACAACGACGGGCTGATCCTGCGCTCCCTGTGGAACAACTTCACGGGCACGGTCAGCGAGCAGTGGGAGCCGCGGGCGCCCTACTTCGACGCCGAGGGCAAGGGTTGTCCACGAACCTTCCTCGACGGCTGGCGCGCGGCCTCCGACGCCATCGGCGACGCCGGATTCCTCTCCCTCCCCACCGCCAACCACGACTTCTCGCGGCTCGCGTGCGGCCCGCGCACCGCCGAACAGCTGCCCGCCGCCTTCGCCTTCCAGCTCACCTGGCCCACGCTGCCCGCGATCTACTACGGGGACGAGATCGGGATGCGGTACGTCCCCGGCCTGCCCGACCACGAGGGCAGCCGGCTTGGCCCCCGCTACAACCGCGCGGGCTCCCGTACGCCCATGCAGTGGGACGACTCGGCCAACGCCGGCTTCTCCACCGCCCCGGCCGACCGGCTCTACCTGCCCGTGGACCCGGCCCCCGACCGCCCGACGGTCGCCGCCCAGCGCGCCGACTCCGGTTCCCTGCTGCACCTGGTCCGCCGCCTCGTCGCGCTGCGCAAGGCCACGCCGGAGCTGGGCCCCACGGGCAGTACGGAGGTCCTGCACGCCGGCTACCCGCTGGTCCATGTCCGCGGCGGACGCTACCTGGTGGTGGTCAATCCCCGTCACGAGCCGGCGGAGACCGCCGCTCCGGCGGACACCGCGACACCGCTGGAGGCGTCCGGAGTAACGGTGCGGGACGGACGTATCGACGCGGCGGGCTTCGGGTACGGCATCTTCGCCCTCTGAGCCGCCGCGCTGACCTCACAGGGTCCGCGCAACAGCGAGGAAGGGTGGGCCACGCGCCACGGTGCGGGTGGCCCACCCTTCCTCGCGTCCGGTCAGCCCTTGCGGACCGTGAACTCCCCACGGCGCACCCGCAGCACCGTACGCCCGCCCTCGTACGAGGACCTGGCGCCCTCGCAGCGCGCCCGGCCCTCGACGGCCACGACGGCCTCGTCACCGAGGGCACGGAACATGACCCTGTCCTCCGCGATGCCGGTGATCTCGGCGGTCGCGTACGCGATCCGCAGCCCGCCCGCCGTGAGGCCCAGGGGCAGCATGGCCGCGCTCCGGCCCGCGAGCCGTACGCGCTCGCCACCGAACAGCGGCCTGCCCCGCTCGGCCACCGTGAAGGACTGGTCGTAGCCGGAGGAGACGTTGAAGGCGTGCAGCAGACGGCCGCCGCCGCCGTCCTTCGTCGTGAGGAGGAAGACACCCGGGTCCGTGGGGCTGTGGCTGATCGCCGGAGCCGCGCCGAGGGTCCGGAAGGCACCGAGCCAGAAGCCGAGGTCGCAGCGGTACGCCGCGGTGAGTACGACCGCCCGGCCCCTGCCGACCGGGATGTCGAACCCGCAGCCCTTGCCGGTGGACACCTCGCGCAGCACGGTCGTACCGCGGCTCGGGGTGCACAACTGGGCCTTCGGCACCCGGATCTCGGCGCGCGGCGCGGCCCAGCCGTGCGCGGTCACCGAGAGCCAGAAGCGATCGGCGTCAGTGAGCGAGTCGCCGGGCTTCAGTCCCAGGGCGTCACGCAGCACCGTGCACGGCCGGCCCGCCATGTCCTTGCCCGGTACCCGGCCGGACAGCAGCAGCCTGCCGCCCGCCTCCAGATAGCGCACCAGGCGCTTCTGCAGCTCGGCGCCCAGGTGCTCCCCGGTGGCCAGCGCGAGCACCGGGACCTTCGCCGGGTCGACGTCCGCCGCCTGGAGGTCGAGGCCGCGGTAGCGGAAGCCGCCGAGCAGCATCGCGCGGGCCAGGGCGTTGCGTGGACCGAAGCCGCGGGTGCCCTGCACATCGTCGAGCACGGCCTTGACGGCGTCGCTCTTCGGCGGGTGGTACTCGGTGAGGTAGTGGTCCGGCACGAACGCGAGCGCCACGTCGTCGTACTCGGCCCTCATCGGGGCCAGGGCCGCGGCGAGGCCGTTCACGGCGTGGGCGGTGCGCTTCGTCGGCTCGTAGCTGACGCCCGGCCTGCCCTCGGGGTCCACCGGGGCGGCGAAACCGTGGCGTTCCCCCGTGATGCCGATGCGGTCGTTCCCGTCGCCCTGCGGCTCGTCGAGTTTCGGGTTGAAGCCGCCCGCGAACAGGTAGTAGTTGATCAGCTTGGCGCCCTGGGCGAGACACAGCCGGGTCTTCAGACCGACGGCCTCGCCGTCTGTCTGGTTGCTGAGGTCGTCGCCGTAGTCGGCGTGCCCGGCGTCGAACTCCAGTGATGTCAGCGGCTGGTCGTCGTCGTGCACGGCGTCCATGAAGGCGTTGACCAGATAGAGATCGGTGACATTGCGCAGTGTGAGATCGCCGAGATAGAAGTCGGAGCCCGAGAGCATGCCGGACCGCCCGGAGTAGGTCTCCATCAACTGGCTGATGCCGATGGGGAAGTTCTCGGCGCTGCCGCCCCCGGTTCCGTGGATGTTGACGAGGAAGGGAACGCCGCGGACTCCGCCCGCCTCGGCGTACGTCCTGAGTTCGGTGACGTACCGGGCGAACCGGCCGCGCATGAACGTGCCCAGGTCGTGCATGAGCGCGGGCGCGTAACCGTCCTTGGGGGAGCGTATGGCTGCGTTCCGCTCGGCGGCGGGCCGGCCGGCGAAGGGGTAGCGGGCGGCGAGGCCGTCCCCGTACGTCCTGTGCAGCCAGCCGTTGAAGTCCTCGAGCAGATGCCCGGTGAGATCCGGGGAGTTGCTGACCCAGGCCAGCATCCCGATCTCGTTGTCCAGCTGGCAGGCGATCACACCGGGCCTGCCCTTCCGGTGCAGGCGCCGGGCGATGACCGGCATCACCGCCGCGTACCAGCGCCGGACCTCGTCGAGGAAGGCGGGCGCCAGATAGTCGACGGTCGGTGTCGAGGCCTTGGCGCCCTCCCAGCCGGTCGGCACGATCTCCGGATGGTCGGCGCGTACCCGCTCCGGCACACCTTCGCCCTTGAGCTCGGCCATCGTGAACGGGCCCGGCCTGGCGATGACATGGAAGCCGTTCTCCAGGCAGAGATCCAGGAAGGCGCCCAGGTCGCGCTCGGGCCGCGTGGTGCCGGTGACATCGATGGCGCCGTCCGGCGTCTCGTGCCACATCCACGGGATGTACGTGGCGATGGTGTTGAGACCGGCGTCCTTGGCCCTGTCCAGCCGGGACTGCCAGTCGGCGCGCTTCAGCCGGAAGTAGTGGATCTCGCCGGCCAGGACGACGGCCGGCTCGCCGTCGATCAGCAGTTGCTTGTCCCGGTACGTGACCGACGCCGCGTCGCTCGGGCGGGGCGCGGCCCGGCCGGGGCCCGGGGAGGCCGCCGCGGCCGGGCCGGCGGCACCGAGCCCGCCCGCCGCGACGGTGGCGCCGGCCGCTCCCAGTCCTCCGAGGACGGTCCTGCGGCGTGGTGCGGTGTTCCCTGTCTGCCTGGTCTGCCTGGTCTGCCGGGTCATGGCGCTCCAAGGGGTGAGGTGGTCCAGGGCCGGACGGACCCTGGGTGTGGCAGGGGCTCAACGCGCGCAGCGGAAGCCCGTGTTGCCGCTCGAACTGTCCGGCGTGTTGCCCATGCGTGCGGACGTCCGGTAGCGGAAGCAGTACGAGTCGTGGCACATGTGGGAGCCGCCGCGCAGCACCCGGGACCCTCCGGTGCGGAACCGGTCCGCGCACCACTCCCAGACGTTGCCGGTCATGTTGAACAGCCCGTGCCCGTTGGGCGGGAAGGCGTCTGCCGGGCAGGTGCCCGCGTAGCCGTCGGCGGCGGAATTCCGGTGGGGGAAGTCGCCGCGCCAGATGTTCATCCGGTACGCGCCGCCCGGATCCCGCTCGTCGCCCCACGGGTACGGCTTGCCCGTCAGCCCGCCCCGGGCGGCGTACTCCCACTCCGCCTCGGTGGGCAGCCGCGCACCTGCCCATGCGCAGTAGGCGAGCGCGTCGGCGTGCGAGACGTGCACCACCGGGTGGTCCCAGCGCCCGGCCGGTCCTGTCAGCGGGCCCTCCGGATGCCGCCAGTCCGCCCCGAACACCTGCCGCCACCAGGGGGTGGCCGCCGCGGCGCGCGTCGGCGGGAAGTCGTCCGGAAGGAAGCCCGCGAAGACGAACGACCAGCCGAAGCGCTCGGCGTCGGTGACGTGGCCGGTCGCGTCGGTGAACGCGGCGAACTCCGCGTTGGTGACCGCCGTGGCGGCCATCGCGAAGGGTGCGAGTGCGACCTCGCGCACCGGTCCCTCCCCGTCCTGCGGGTACGGGCCGCTGTCGCATCCCATGAGAAACGTGCCGCCCGCCAGCGCGCACCACCCGCCGGCCGGTGGGGGAGCGACGGACGAGCGGCCGGTGGTACGCGTCGCGGGTGACGCCGGTGCCCCGGGCTGCGGGCCGCGCGACGGAGCGCAGCACGCCCTTCCCTCGATGCTCATCGGACGTGCTCGGGCGTGTCCCGGTACCGGAGCTGAAGCGCCGTCAGCCGCTCGGTGAGGTCCGTGACGACCGGCCCGTACTCCGGGTCGTCGTAGCGGTTGTGCAGCTCGTCCGGGTCGCGCTCCAGGTCGAACAGCTCCCACTCCGGCTCACGGGTCTCCGCCGACGCGCCCACCTGCCCCGAACCGTGCCCGGGGTAGTGGATCAGCTTGTGGGTGCGGGTGCGGATCCCGTAGCTGGCCTGGACGTGGTGACACACGTCCAGGTGCTCGAAGTAGCGGTAGTAGACCGAGTCCCGCCAGTCTCGGGGCCGCTCGCCGCGCAGCAGCGGCAGCAGGCTGCTGCCCTGCATCCGCTCGTGCGCGGCCACTGAGGCCATGTCGAGGAGCGTCTGCGCGAAGTCGACGTTGACCACCAGTTCGTCGCACGAGGTCCCGGCAGGGACGACCCCGGGCCAGCGCACGACCAACGGGATGCGCAGCGAGGGCTCGTACATGAAGCGCTTGTCGAACCAGCCGTGTTCCCCCAGGTAGAAGCCGTGATCGGAGGTGTAGGCCACGGCCGTGCGATCGGTCAGTCCGCTGATGTCGAGATAGTGCAGGACCCGGCCGACGTTCTCGTCGAGCCCGGCGATGACCCGCAGGTACTCCTTGATGTACCGCTGGTAGCGCCACTCCCGTTCGGCACGCTCGGAAAGTCCCTCCGGCACGGGTGCCTTGAGGTCGTACGGCTGGAGGTCGGACATCCGCATCCGGGCCTCGACGGCCGCGAGGGCCCGATTGCCGTAGTCGTCGTGCAGGGTGGCCGGCGCCGGAATGTCGTCGTGCTCGTACAGATGCCGGTGGCGCTCGGCCGGCTCGAAGGCGCGGTGCGGGGCCTTGTGCTGGATCAGCAGCGCGAACGGCCGGTCCGGATCCCGCCTGTCCAGCCAGCGCAGCGCCAGATCGGTGATGATGTCGGTGACATGACCCGTGTACCGCCGCTCACCGTCGGCGGTCAGGAACACCGGATCGTGGTACACCCCGTGCTCCGGCAGGACCTCCCAGTGGTCGAAGCCGTGTGGGTCGCTGGAGGCGCCGTGGCCCAGATGCCACTTGCCGATGATCGCGGTCTGATAGCCGGCGGCCCGGAGCATCTCGGGAAAGGAAGGCTGAGCCGCGTCGAACTTCTGCCCGGGCTGCTCAAGGGTCGTCATCCCGTGCACATGGCTGT
This sequence comes from Streptomyces sp. NPDC091376, assembly GCF_044757085.1. Taxonomy (NCBI): domain Bacteria; kingdom Bacillati; phylum Actinomycetota; class Actinomycetes; order Kitasatosporales; family Streptomycetaceae; genus Streptomyces; species Streptomyces sp. NPDC091376. The sequence continues at coordinate 265,079 of NZ_JBIVUF010000008.1, forward strand.
ACGTACCGGTGAGCAGCGTCGCACGGGCCGGCGAGCAGATCGAGTTGGTGCAGAACGCGTTGTCGAACCGCATGCCCTCGTCGGCGAGACGGTCCACCGCCGGGGTCCGGTTGATGGCGCTGCCGTACGCGCCGATGGCCGGGACCGCGTGGTCGTCGGTCATCATCAGCACGATGTTCGGGCGGGTCATATGGCGAAGTTCTCCTTCGCCAGCAGCGGCCGGACGCGGCGCGCGAAACCTCCCGTGTGGAAGGGACGTTGCAGCAGCCCCGGCCTGAGCACCTGGGCCAGCGCCGCCGCGACCATGCCCTGGTCGAGCGCGAGCATGAAGTCGCTGACCTCGCCGGTGCGGACGTCGACCGAGTCGCGGAAACCGAGCCCGTCCTCGTACGCGCCGAAGTCCCGGGCGATCTTCAGCAGATTGGCGACGGCCTCGTCCCGTGCGAAGGGCATCGCGAGGAAGGAGGCGTGCGGGGTGACGACGCCCTTCGAGGTGTAGCCGTCGACCGCCATGCCGATCGCGTCCACGCCGTACTCGCTGTAGCCGCCCTGGGGAATGTTGGCCGGGGAGAAGCCCCAGTAGCCGTAGTCCTCCTCCACCAGCCCGTGCTCGATCTGGCTGCGGACGTGCCGCCGGTGGTTCAGGCCCCATGCGCCCGGCGACCACGACGGCTCGGGAACGAAGAGCGGCACCATCAGCGCCTCGAACATCGAACCGCCCCAGGAGGGGACCAGTTTGCGGCCCCGGTAGGTGTAGTGGCCCCGCCACAGCCGCACGCCGTCGACCGTGACCCACTCGCCCTCCGGCGCCTGCTCCTGCTCCCACTCGGGGAGCATGGTGCGGAAGGTGTGCCAGTAGTGCTCCGCCGGGAGGGAGCCGTCGGCGATCCCGAGGTAGCTCGCCATGCGCGGCTCGGTGTTGAGCGCGCCGTACCAGTGCGAGGTGAAGGTGTTGTCGTCCGTCCAGTGGCCGCCGCGCAGCTGACCCGGGTTGGCCGCCGGGTCGTCGGCGTCGTACGGCGTGTAAAAGAAGCCCCAGTCGGCGTCGGCGAGCAGCCGCGCGACGCGCGGGCGCAGTGCCGGGTCGGCGTCCGCGGCGATCAGCAGGCCGGTGACCAGCCAGGCGTTGTCCACGGAGGAGAGGAACGGCCGCACCGGGTCTCCGGTGCCCGGCCACGCCGTGAGGACCTCGCCGGTGTGGGCGTCGTACCAGTTGAACCAGAAGCCGTGCGCGCGCTCCAGCCTCTCGACGGCCGAGACGGTGCGCGCGAGCCTGCGGTGCATGGTCCCGGTGTCGATGACCCCGAGCCCGGCCGCCGCGACGGTCGTCCACAGCCCGCAGGCGATATTGGTCGGCGACGTGTTGACTGACGGCACCGGGTCGGCGGCGGTGACATCGATCTTGTCGGCGGCGAGGCCGAGGTCGGTGGTCATGGCCTCGATCGAGCGGTGGGTGTCCCGGAACCAGCGGCGCAGCAGCGCGTCGCCGTCCCGGCCCGCCGCCGTGGCGGGTCCGGCGAGGGCGAGCGTGGCGGTGGCGCCCGCTCCGGCGGCCAGGAAGGTACGGCGCTTCATACGGTCCAACTCCTTCGAAGGGCGGTCTTGCGGGGGAGGCTTGCCGTTTCGTTCGAGAGCGCGGCGTGGTGGCGTGCCGTGCGTGCCGGCGGTGCCGGCGTCAGGTCCGCGTCAGCCGCAGGGCCCGGATGCCCGGCATCGGGAGGTCGACCGTGAGGATCACCGCCCCGTCCGCGTCGGCGGTCATCCGGGGCAGGGCATGCTCCGACAGCCGGTCCGCCGCGCGGAGCTCCGCCCACTGCCGCTCGTCGGGCCAGTCGCCGCCGCCCAGGTCGTTCCAGACGGACCGGATGCTGGAGTGGGCCTCGTCGACCAGACTCAGCGAGACGTCGTACGACGCGCCCGCCGCCAGGCCGGTCACCCGCACCGTCGCCGTGCGGTCGAGCGCTGCCGAGCCGTCGGTCTTCGTCTGATCGAGGGTGCCGTTCCACACCAGTACGTCGAGGACCGAGGCGTCTTCCGCACGCGTCGCGAGCGCCTCGACCAGTGCCTCGGCACCGTCGCCCGTGACATGGGCGGGGACACGGCCGCCCGCGAGCCGGGAGAGCAGGTACAGCGCCCAGAAGCGGGGCTTGCGCAGATTGCCCACCGTCAGCAGGCCGAAGCCGCCGTGGAACAGCTTCGGTGGCCGGCCCTGCTCCTCGAAGTGGTCGCTCGCGACCCAGTGCGCGAGGGCGTCGGTGGACGCGAGCGCCGACTTCATGCCGCGCAGCACGAAGGGTGCCGCGAAGACGGAGTCGTTGACCCGGTGGAAGTGGGTCGGTGTGACGCCCCACTCCGTCCACAGGATCTCCGGCTCCGGCCGGCCCGTGACCCGCGCGAAGGAGCGGGTCCGCGGGCGGAGGTCCAGGGGCGCGTTGCCGTAGGTGTGGGTGGAGACGAAGTCGACCGGGACCTCGTGCTCCCGGCAGAACTCCAGCAGCGCTCCGACCCACTGGGCCGCGGCCGATCCGGGGCCGCCGACGCGGATCCGCGCGTCGACGCCCTTGACGGCGCGGACGGCGACCTCGTACAGCCGGTGGTAGTCGGCCTGCGTCCCGGTCCGGAAGACGTCGAGATCGGCCTCGTTCCAGACCTCGAACTCCCAGCCCGCGACCTCGTCCGCGCCGTAGCGCTCCCGCAGGTGCACGGTCAGCTCGCGGCACAGGTCGCCCCAGCGGCCCCAGTCGGCGGGCACGGAGATGACGCCCCGGTAGTGGAACACGGTGGCCTGTGGGTCGGCGGCCGGCTCCCCGGGCATGAAGGAGAGTTCGACGACCGGCTTGAGGCCGGTGGCGAGGAGGCGGTCGTAGACCTCGTCGAGACCCGCGAAGTCGAACGAGCCGTCGCCGCGGACGGAGACGTTCTCGGGCAGGAAGGTGCCGTGGGCACGGACGGTGCGGACGCCGATCTCGTCGCGCACGATGCCGAGCGCCTCGGCGTACTCCCCGGCGATGTCCGCGCCGCCCGGTCCTTCCTCGTCACCGACCAGGAGCGAGAAGTGCTCGGCGCCGATCATGCGGTTCCAGACACCGGGGAGTTCTGAGGGCGCGGCGGCGGCGTCGACGGAGACGGTCACCTCCCCGGGGCCGATGCCCCTCGCCCTCGCGCAGCCCCGGACGGCGGCGGATGCGAGCGGGCCGGGGCCGGCGTCGCTCCAGGAGGCGACCGTGTACCAGTAGCCGTGGCCGGCCTCCACCTGGGTGTCGGCGTACGGCGGGTGGGGGACGGCCAGAACGTCGCCGCCGCGGTGGTCCAGCGGTACGAAGGGACCGTCGGCGGAGTGCGAGCGGTGGACGAGATAGCCCAGCGCGCCCTCCACCGGCTCCCAGTCGAGCAGCACATGGCCGGTGCCGTCCTCGGAACGCAGCCCGCGGGGGGCGGGCAGCGCGGTGGTGCCGGGCGGCGGTCCGTCGCCGGCAGAGCCGAGGCGCAGGTCCCCGCCGGGACGGTCACCGTGCGTGTGGGTCATGGTCCGCCTTTCGCATGGATGCGCATACATGACAGGCGTGCGGACTCCCCGCCGTGCGCCCGGAGACCGGCCCGTGGGCGCGGTCCCCGAGCGGGGGGGAGCTGTGGGCTACTTCAGCCCGGCGGTGGCGATGCCCTGCGTGAAGTGCCGCTGCAGGACGACGAAGACCAGCAGCACCGGCAGCACCACGAGGAAGGCGCCCGCCATCAGCACACCGTTGGAGCCGTCGGCCTTCGTCGGGTCGGTGGCGAAGGTGGCCAGGGCGACCGGAAGGGTGTAGTGGTCCGGATCGTTGGTGGCGACGAGCGGCCACAGGAAGTTGTTCCAGGAGCCGAGGAACACGAAGATCGCGAGGGTCGCCAGCGCGGGCTTGACCAGCGGCAGCACGATCCGCCAGAAGATGAACCACTCGCGGGCGCCGTCGATGCGGGCCGCCTCCAGGAGCTCGTCCGGGATGGCCATCATGAACTGCCGCATCAGGAAGACCCCGAACGCCCCGGCCGCGAACGGCAGGATCAGCGCCGCATAGGTGTCGAGCAGCCCCAGCTTGCTCATCATCACGAACTGGGGGAGCAGCAGGAGGTTGCCCGGCACCATCAGCGCGCCCAGCACCACGGCGAACACGGGCCTGCGGCCGATGAAGTTCAGCTTGGCCAGGGCGTAGCCCAGCATCGAGCAGAACAGCAGATTGCACACCGTGACGAAGACGGCGACCAGCGAGGAGTTGAAGAACGACTGCGGCACGTCCATCAGCCCGAGCAGTTCACGGAAGTTCCGCAGTGTCCATTCGGTCGGTATCCACACCGGCGGGCTGGCGCCCAGTTCCCGCTGCGTCTTGAAGGCCGACAGCCCCATCCACAGGAACGGCGCGACCATGGCCGCCATGCCGGCGCTCAGCAGGACGTAGGTCAGGGCCCTGCGGCCACGGGCGCCGCGGGCGGGCGGCGCCGGACGGGCGACGGGTGCGGTCTTCGCTCGGGTCTCGGTGGCGCTCATCGGGTCTTGTCCTTCAGCAGGCGGAGCTGGAGCAGCGTGACGGCCAGGACGATCACGAACAGGACGTACGCCATGGCGCTGGCGTAACCCATGTGGAAGAAGTCGAAGCCCTCCCGGTACATGTGCAGGGAGACCGTGAGCGTGCTGTCCGACGGGCCGCCGTCGGTCATCACGAACGGCTCCTCGAAGACGTTGAGGAAGCCGATGGTGGTCATCACCGCGACATAGAGCATGGTGGGCCGCAGCAGCGGCACCGTGATCGTGCGGAACTCCTGGAAGATCCCGGCACCGTCGATCCTCGCCGCCTCCCGCACCTCGGAGGGAATGGCCTGCAGCCCGGCGAGGAAGAGCACCATCGCGGTGCCCATGTTGCGCCAGACCGCCATCGCGATGAGCGAGGGCATGGCAAGGGTCTCGGAGGCCAGGAAGTCCGGGCTGCTCAGTCCGATCTGGCCGGCGAGCCCCGCGATCAGGCCTTCCGACGGGTCGAGCACGAAGCGCCAGATGACGGCGACCGCGACGATGGCGGTGACCACGGGCGCGTAGAAGCCCACCCGGAAGAACGTACGCATCCGGTCGATCCCGGAGTTGAGCAGCACCGCCGCCACCAGCCCGCTGCCGATGGTCAGCGGCACGCCGAGCACCACGAAGTAGCCGGTGTTGAGCAGCGACCGGACGAACTTCTCGTCCTCGACGAGCTTCGCGTAGTTCTCCAGGCCGACGAACTCGGCCGAGAACGGGTCCGTGACGTTGCGCAGGCCGAAGTCGGTGAAGCTCATCACCAGCGTGGCGACGATGGGCAGCGCCATGAAGGTGAGGAAGAGCGACAGGAACGGCGCGGAGTAGAACCAGCCGGCGACATTCTGGGTCGAGAGCCGGTCCCGGCGGCGCCGTGGCGCCTCCGGGACCTCCCTGCCCGCCGTGGGCTGTGCTGCTGCCCCGGGCCGGTTCCCGCCCCGGTCCTCGGCGGCGGCCTTGGCGGCGGTGGTGCTCATGTGCTCAGCCCACCAGGCCCTCGGTGGACTGCTGGAGCTTCTTCGCCGTGGCGGCCGGGTCGGCGCCCCGCGCGACCTTCTCCAGGGCGTCCTCGATCTGCACGGAGAACTCGTTCCACGTCGCCATCGGCGGGATCTCCTTGGCCGTGTCCAGCGACTTCTTGAAGACGGCCAGGGACTCGCCGCCGGCCTTCAGCGCGGGCTCGTCCCACGCGGCCTTGTTGGCGGGGAGCGTCTTGGATATCTCGTACCACTTGGCCTGTGTCTTCGGCGTGGTGAGGAAGGTGGTGAACTCCTGCGCCGCGGCCTTGTGCTCGCTGTCCTTGAAGGTCACCAGCGAGGAGCCGCCGACCCAGGAGGTGGAGGACTTGTCCGCCGGCAGCGGCGCGACCTTCCACTTGCCCTCCAGCTGCGGCTGCTGGTCCGCGATGTTCTGGACCATCCACGGGCCGGACTGGAACATGGGCACACGGTCCGAGGCGAAGTCCTTCAGGACGTCGTGACCGGGAACGAAGTTCTTCTTGGCGAGACCCGCGTCGAAGTAGTGGCCGAACTCGGCCAGGGCCCTCACCGACTCCGGGGAGTCCAGGGCGGGCTTGCCGTCCTTGCCCAGCAGTTCGCCGCCCGTGGCGTAGAGGAACGGCACCCAGCCCTGCCAGGCGCCGGTGCTGCCGGGCTGGAGGTCCAGGCCCCACTCGGCGCCGCCCTTGTTCTTGTACGCGGCGGCGAGGTCGCGCAGGTCCTTCCAGGTGGCCGGGGCCTTGTCGAAGCCCGCCTTCTCGGCGAGGTCGGTGCGGTAGTAGAGCGCCCGCGCGTCCGCGTACCACGGCACGCCGTAGGCCTTGCCGTCCACGACGTTCCCGTCCCAGGTGGCGGGGAAGAAGTCGTCCTTCTTGAAGGCCTTTTCGTCCACCGGCTCGAGGGTGTCGAGCTCGATGAACTCGCCCATCATGGTGGAGCCCATCTGGGCCATGTCGGGGAGCGTCCCGGCAGCGGCGCCCGACACCAGCTTCTGGTGGACGACGTCCCAGCCGACCGGGGTCACCTTGACGGTGATGTTGGGGTGTTCCGCGGTGAACTCCTTGGCGAGGGTCTGGAGTCGGGTGGCCTCCTCGCCCATCGCCCACACGGTGAGCGTCTGCTTGGCGTCAGCCGCTGCCTGGTCGCCGCCGCTGCCCCCGCAGGAGGTCAGGCTGAGAGCCGTCACCACCGTGGCGGCGATGCTGACGGACTTGGCAGTGCGTGTCATGCGGCTCCTCCAAGAGTTCATGTATGCGCTGTCCGTAAGCGCATACATGACCTTGCAGCACGGGGCGGAGCGACTCAAGAGGCGCGGAGGTAACGCTTCCGTAAACCCGCCGGAACATGAGAACCGCCTTCGCTACAGGGACCGTTCCCCGGCGCAGCCGCAGCTCGCCCGCCGGGTCACCTTCACCGGGAGCACGCGCGCCACGGTCGCCTGCCCACGGTCCTGGAGCCGGGAGACGAGCAGTTCGACGGCCTCCTCGCCGAGGCGGCCCATCGGCTGCCGTACGGTCGTCAGCGTCGGACGCACCAGACGACTCAGCGCGATCCCGTCGAAGCCGGTCACGGCGATCTCCTCCGGGACGCCGACCCCGCGCGACTCCAGCGCGTGCAACGCGCCCACCGCCATCTGGTCGTTGGCGAGCACCAGACCCTGGGGCGGCGCCCCGTCCCGGTCGAGCAGCTCCTCGACCGCCTTCCGGCCGGCGGCCTGCGTCAGGTCTCCCCGCACGTCGGGTGCCTCCGGCAACGGCAGCCCGGCTTCCAGATGGGCCGCCTGGAAGCCGCGGAAGCGCGCCTCGCCGTCCGGGGAGTCCGGGGGGCCGCCGACGAAGGCGAGGCGGCGCAGGCCGTGGTCGACGATCAGATGACGGGTGAGCTCCAGCTGGCCGTCGAAGTTGGCCACTTCGATGTGGTCGTAGTCCTCGTCGCGCTGGCCCGCGATCAGTACGACGGGCAGCCGCCGCCCGACGACCTCGAGGTCCTCGGCGGGCACGGTCTGCGCCAGCACGGCCAGGCCGTCCACCCGCCCGGCGACCTCCGCCAGTTGCCCGCCCGCGCGGTCCGCGTGCGAGGCGGCGATCAGCAGCGCGTAGCCGTGACGCCGGGCGGCGCGCTCCATGCCCCGGATGACCTCGTCGGAGTAGAGGATCAGCTCCGCGTCCTCGGTGTCCGGAGCGTCCTCGGCCTCGGTGTCGTGGATGTCGGGGAAGCACAGGCCGAGCACGCCGGTGGTGCGGCTGGCGAGCCCGCGCGCGCTGCCGCTCGGCAGGTAGCCGAGCTCGCGCGCGACGGACAGGACCCGGTCGCGGGTCGCCGCCCGCACCGAATCGGGGCTGCGGTAGACGCGCGACACCGTCGCGATGGAGACCCCCGCCCGCTCCGCCACGTCGTACACCGTGGGAGTGCTCATCCTGCCGCCTCGCCTCTCGTTCTGCCGCGCCCCGCGCGCGTCCGGCCGGCCCGTGAACCCGCCGACCTGCTGAAAGCGCATTCAGCCTAGGGTCGGCCGGTGCAGGGGGCAAGAGTGGCCCGGAGGAGGTGCTCGCCGTGGGCCACGGGCGGGGCTTCGGGGTGCGCGGCGGCGCCGGGGAACGCCCGAGAGCGACGGGCGACGGGCGACGGTCGGCGCGGCCCGGCCGGGCGTGGCCCTGGACAGCCCTGGACGGCCCGGGGCGGCCGAGCGGCATCGGGATGAGCCACTCGACCGCCCCGGCCGGACCGGCGAACTGCGCGGCCGGCCCCTCGGCGTCGGGCTAACGAAGCGACCGGAGGCCCGTGCGGACCTCCCCGACGAGGAGCTCCGGCTGCTCCCACGCCGCGAAGTGCCCGCCCCTCGGGAGCCTGTTGTAGTGGACGAGGTTCGGGTACGCCCGCTCCGCCCAGCTCCTGGGGGCCTGGTACATCTCGTCGGGGAAGACGCTCACGGCGACCGGGAGCCGCACGCCCCTGGAGCCGAAGAACGGGGCCGTGTTCTCCCCGTAGAGACGAGCAGCGGAAACCGCCGTGTTCGTCAGCCAGAAGAACGTGATGTTGTCGAGGACGTCGTCACGGGTCAGTCCTTCCCGCTGTCCGGCGAAGGAGCGGGAGATCATGGCCAGGCTGTCCCTGTCGTGGTCGAGCAGGAAGGCCGCCAGACCGACGGGAGAGTCCGCGAGCGCCGTCAGCGACTGCGGACGCGACCCCATGATGTAGGCGTAGTAGACGTGCCGGTACACGAAGTCCAGCTGCTCGACCGCCGCCTTCTCCTCGTCGTTGGCCAGGACGACGTCGGACGGCAGCGGGTTGCCGGCCACGATCGCCTCCTCGATGGCGGGCGGAACCACCTTGGGCATGTTGGTGTGGATGCCGACCAGGCCCTCGGGCTCCTGAACGGCCATGATGTCGGAGACGACCGCACCCCAGTCACCGCCCTGTGCGGCGTACTTCGTGTAGCCCAGGCGCTTCATCAGCTCACCCCAGGCGCGCGCGATGCGCTCGGGACCCCAGCCCTTCTCGGTCGGCTTGCCCGAGAAGCCGTAACCGGGCATCGACGGGATCACCAGGTGAAAGGCGTCGGAGGCGTCCCCGCCGTGCTCCGTGGGGTCGGTGAGCGGTTCGACGATCTTCAGCTGCTCGACGACCGAGCCGGGCCAGCCGTGGGTGACGATCAGCGGCAGAGCGTTCTCGTGCTTCGAGCGGACGTGGATGAAGTGAATGTCCAGCCCGTCGATCTCGGTGATGAAATGCGGCAGCGCCTTCAGCTTCGCCTCGACCTTGCGCCAGTCGTACTCGGTGGCCCAGTAGCGCGCGAGCTCCTGGATCGTCGCGAGCTGCGTGCCCTGGGACTGGTCGGTGACGGTCTCCTTCTCGGGCCAGCGCGTCGCCTCGATGCGCGCACGCAGGTCCGCGAGCTCCTCCTCCGGGAACTCGAACGTGAACGGCCGGATCGCCGTCGCCTGGGAAATGACAGACATGTGGGGGTCTCCTTGCTGGGTGCCGACGACGTGTTCGTGCCGCCGGTCCGTCCACGGTGGACCGGGTCGGCGCCGGTGGCCCCAGGGGAAACCCCGGGGGTTCGTCCCGTGGTCGGACCCGGGCCCGGCGGCAGCCCGCGCAACTGCCAAAGGGGGCGAAAGGGAATAAGATCACGATGACGCACCAGCGGGGGACCAGGAAGTCGACCCATGAGCGTGCCCGCCATCGAGAATCCGATCGGACTGCGGGGCCGGAGCCAGGAGCTGGCCGCGCTGGAGCGGGTGCTGGCCACTGTGCGGGAGGGCGGCAGCGCGGTCCTCGTCCTGCGCGGTGAGGCGGGGATCGGCAAGACCGCGTTGCTGGAGTACGCGGCCGGCCGCGCCGCCGGGTTCCGCACCGTCGGCGTCGCGGGCGTCGAGTCGGAGATGGAGCTTCCGTACGCGGGCCTTCAGCAGCTCTGCGCGCCCCTGCTGGGTCGGCTCGACGCGCTGCCCGTTCCGCAGCGCGACGCGTTGTCCGTCGCGTTCGGCCTCCGGGAGGGCCGGGAGGGCGAGGCGCCCAATCGGTTCCTCGTCGGGCTGGCCGTGATCGGTCTGCTGGCCGGCGCCGCGGAGGACCGGCCGCTGGTCTGCCTCGTCGACGACGCGCAGTGGCTCGACGACGGGTCCGTGCAGGTGCTGGCGTTCGTCGCCAGACGGCTGGTGGCCGAGTCGGTGGCCTTGGTCTTCGCCCTGCGGGACCTCGACGACGGCCATGAGCTGGCCGGCCTGCCGGAACTGGTCGTCGGGGGCCTCGGCGAGCCCGACGCGCGTGCCCTGCTCGCTTCCGCCGTCCGCGGGCCGCTCGACCCGCTCGTACGGGACCGGATCGTCGCCGAGGCCCACGGCAACCCGCTGGCACTGCTGCAGGTGCGACGCGCCCTCGCCCCCGCCGAGCTGGCGGGCGGATTCGGGCTTCCCGGGGGGCGTTCCCTGGCGAGCTGCCTCGAGAACGCCCTTCACCAGCGGTTCCGGTCACTGCCACAGGACAGCCGACGGCTGCTGCTGATCGCCGCGGCCGAGCCGACCGGAGACGTGTGTCTGCTGTGGCGCGCCGCCGCTCTGCTGGGGATACCGGCGGGTGCCGCCGCACCGGCCGAGGCCGCGGGCCTGGTCGAGTTCGGTGGCGCGGTGCGCTTCCACCACTCCCTGGTGCGCTCGTCCGTCTACGCGACGGCGGCCGCGCCGGATCGCCGGGCGGCGCACCGGGCGCTGGCGGAAGCCACCGATCCGCACCTCGATCCCGATCGCAGGGCGTGGCACCGCGCCCACGCCGCCGCCACGCCCGACGAGAGCGTCGCCGCCGACCTGGAGCGCTCGGCAGGCCGTGCCCACGGCAGGGGAGGTGCCGCTGCGGCGGCCGCTTTCCTGCGGCGGGCGGCGGAACTGACACCCGACCCCGCCCGGCGCGTCACTCGTGCGCTGGCGGCCGCGCAGGCCGAGATCGACGCAGGCGGGGCCGACCAGGCCCACAACATGCTGGCGGCCGCGGAGACCGGCCCGCTCGACGACCTGCAGCGCGCCCGGCTGGAGCGGCTGCGAGCCCGGCTGGTGTTCTCGCGGCTGCGCGGCGGCGACGCGCCCCGTCTGCTCCTCGACGCCGCACAGCGGCTGGCGCCTCTCGACGCCTCCCTGGCCAGGGACACCCTGCTGGAAGCGGTCGGTGCCGCGATGTTCGCGGGCCGGCTGAGCGCGGGTCCCGGGTTGCGGGAGGTGGCCGAGGCGGCCCGGGCCGGGCCGCCGCCGCCGGATCCGCCGCGGATGGTCGACGTACTCCTGGACAGCATGGTGGCCCTGATCATCGACGGCCACTCCGCCGGCGTCGCAGCTCTCGGGCATGCCCTGGACGTCGTCCGGCAGGCGCAGGAGTCCGGCGCCGGGGACGCGGACAGGCGCTGGCTGTGGCTGGCTTTCCGGGTGACACCCGAACCTCTCGCGCCGGAGCTGTGGGACGACGACGCGTGGTACGAACTGGCGGCCGGAGCCGTCGGCACCGCCCGCGAGGCGGGGGCGCTCGCCGTCCTCCCGATGGTGCTGACCTACCAGGCGTGCTTCCACGTGCACACCGGTGAGTTCGACACCGCGGCGGCTCTGATCGACGAGGCGACGGCGATCTCCGAGGCGACGGGTGGGGCACCCATGATGTACACGTCACTCGTGCTCGGCGCCTGGCGGGCCGAGGAGTCCGAGGCGCTGGCCCTCATCGGGAGCACCGTCGAAGAGGTCCTCGCCCGGGGCGAGGGACGCTCGCTCAGCCTCGCCGAGTACGCCACGGCCGTGCTGTACAACGGCCTCGGCCGCTACGACGACGCGCTGACGGCCGCCACGCGCGCCTGCCGGTACGAGGATCCCGGATTCCACGGGTGGGCACTGGCCGAACTGATCGAGGCGGCCGTCCGCAGCGGGCGGCGGGAGGCCGCGGCGACGGCACTCGAGGAACTCACCGAACGCACGGGCGCCGGGGGAACGGACTGGGCCCGCGGCACGGAGGCCTGCTCGCGCGCGCTGCTCAGTGACGACGACGCCGCCGACGCGCTCTACCGGGAGGCGATCGAGCGTCTCGGACGGTGCCGGATCGCCGTCCACCTCGCCCGCGCGCGTCTGCTGTACGGCGAGTGGCTGCGTCGCCGGAACCGCCGCCAGGAAAGCCGTACTCAACTGCGCTCCGCCTACGAGGCGTTCAGCCGGTTCGGAGCCGGCGGCTTCGCCGAGCGCGCCCGCAGGGAGCTTGCGGCGACCGGTGAGGCCGTCCGCAGCCGGACGGCCGGAGCCGACGCCGAACTCACCGGCCAGGAGGCCCAGATCGCCCGGCTGGCCAGGGACGGGCTCACCAACTCCGAGATCGCCGCCCAGCTGTTCATCAGCCCACGCACCGTGGAGTGGCACCTCGGCAATGTGTTCTCCAAGCTCGGAGTCAGCTCCCGCAGACACCTTCGCTCGGTGCGGTCCCCTTCGGGACCGGTGACGCCGATGGGGTGACACCACGGGCCGGTGACCCGACCCACGGCGGACGGCCGACGCATTCGACCGCGCACACATGAGGAGGCAGACCATGGCAGTGGCACGAGTCGGACTCGTCGTCCACCAAGGGCGTCCCGAAGCCGTCGAAGCGGCCCGGGTGGTGCGTGCATGGAGCGAGGACCAGGGCGTCCGCTGCACGGACATCGACGTGTGGCAGGAAGGCGAGCAGCGCCGCAGCGCCCAGGAGGAACTCGACACCGCGGGCGATCCCGACCTCATCGTCACCCTGGGTGGGGACGGCACGTTCCTGCGCGGTGCGCGCCTGGCCGCCGGGAACGACGCCCTCGTTCTCGGCGTCGACCTCGGACGCGTGGGATTCCTGACCGAGGTGCCCGTGCAGGACGTACGACTGGCCCTGGACGCGGTGCACGAGGACCGCGTCGACATCGAGAGGCGCATGCTGCTCACCATGCGCGCCTCGTGCCCACTGGAGCTGCCCGAGGACATGGAAGCCCTGATGCGCTTCGGCCGCGGCCCCCTCCTGCCACCGCCCTGTGTGCGTGCGGAGTGCCGGCAGGGCGGCGGATGGGGCATCGCCCTGGACGCGACGGCGCTCAACGACGTCGTCCTGGAGAGGCTGGCGCGGGACCATCAGGTGTCGGTGGGCGTCTATGTCGCCGGGCGCCTGCTGGCCTCGTACTCCGCCGACGCGCTCATGGTCGCCACGCCGACCGGTTCGACCGCCTACAGCTTCGCGGCCGGCGGACCGGTCATCTCCCCGCGTGCCGAGGCCCTCGTCTTCACCCCCGTCGCGCCCCATATGGCGTTCAACCGCTCCGTCGTCGCCGCCCCCGACGAGCCCATCGCACTGCGCCTGCTCGAACGCTCGGGTCTCGCGGCGGTCAGCCTCGACGGTCAGCTGCGCGGCGTGCTCCGGCCCGGGGAGTGGATCGGTGTCTACGCCGCACCCCGCCCCCTGAGGGCCGTGCGGCTCGGGCCCACCGACTTCTACGGACGACTTCGCGAGCGCATGAGGCTGACCGATGCTCCGGCCGCGGCCGCCGACGGGGACGCCGCGCCGCTGTGGCCGCTGACGACCCCCGCTCCGCCCGACCTGGCCCACCTGAGCCTGCCGCCGGTCCGGGCCGGTGCCTATCCGCTCCGGTGAGCGCCGCCGTCGCCGAGGCCGTCCGCGGTCGTCGAGTGTCCTCGGCGGAGCCGGGCGCCGTTGGGCCCGCCCCACCGGCCGTTGGGCCCGTCCCACCGAGTGGAGCGTGGACAGCCCGCGTCGGCCAGGATAGGTTAGGCAAGCCTAACCTAAGGAGTTTCGATGGCCCTCGCAGACGTCCGCGCGACCGGACCCACCGACGCGGAGCGGATTCGTTCGGTCATGTCAGCCGCCACCTCGTTGAGCCTGACGACCGGCGGCAACTGCTACGACCTGATCGCCATGCACACCGTCGACGAGCAGGGCCGGTTGCGGCTGCACGCCCCGGCCGACAGTCCCCTCGCGGCCGAGGCCGTGTGTGCGCCGCGTGGGCTCCTGGCGGGGCTGCTGCAGTTCACCGACATCGCCCCCGTCGCGGTGCGGGACCGAATCCGGGCGCGCGTCACGCTCTCCGGCCGGCTCACCCCGGCCGACATCCAGTCGGCCCCGGACGTGCTCGTGCTCCGTCTCGAGGCCGTGCGGGCCACCATCGAGAGGGACGGGATCGCCGAGGACGTACGCCTCGACGAGGTGGGCCTCGCGCGGACCGATCCGCTGGCGGCCGAGGAAGCGGGGATGCTGAGCCACCTCGACCGCGACCACCACGACGTCGTCGCCGGGTTGAGCCGCCTCGCGGACGCGCGGGTGCTGCGGGACGCCCTCCACGTCCGGCCGCTCGCGCTGGACCGTTACGGAATCACCCTTCGCTGCGAGTACGCCCGAGGGCACCACGACATCCGCATCCCGTTCCCGGTCCCGGTGCGGGACGCGGCAGGGATCGGCGCACAGATCGACCGGCTGCTGAGCCAGGCCCACGGCTGCCCGCACCGGCGGCCCTGACCTCTCAGGACGGCACCTCTAGGCCGTGTCTGACAAATCCCGCCTGGCGCGCGACGCCCGGCACGCCCACTCGCTGCGTTGTCGGAGTCATCCAAGTACGTCCAGTACGAGGATGCCCCTCCGCCTTGCGATTGCACGCACCGGACGCCGCGCACCCCGCCCTGCGGGCGGACGGCGCCATTTGTCAGACACGGCCTAGCGCGCCACGCGGTAGCGGAGGTAGACGAACTTCGAGCTGAAGGTGCGGGTCTCGACGAGTTCGAGATCCACCCGGCGCTCGTGCTGAGGAAAGAACGGGATGCCACCGCCGACCAGCACCGGGTAGACCACGGCCCGGTACTCGTCGATCAGACCCGACGCGGCCGCCTCGGCGGCGAGAGTCGCGCCGCCGATGGCGATCTCGCCCTCCCCCGGCTCGGCTCGCAACCGTTCGATCTCCTCCGCCACGCCGCCGGAGGCCAGGCGGGCATGGCCCTGCACGGCCGACAGCGTGGTGGAGAACACCACCTTGGGCAGCGGCTTCCAGAGCGCGGTCCACTCGAGCGTGGCGTCGTCGAGCGAGGGATCCTGGTCGGCGGTCTCCCAGTACAGCATCGTCTCGTACAGCCGTCGTCCCAAGAGGTGGACGCCGACCTCCCGGATCTCGTCGATCCAGAAGCGAAAGACGTCCTCGTCGGGTGCCGTCCAGTCGAAGTTGCCGTCCGGCCCGACGATGTAGCCGTCAAGTGAGACGTTCATCGAATAGGTCACGCTGCGCATCAGAAGCCCTCCTCGGTGACGGGTTCGACAGTACGACCGCCGGACGCCGCAGGACTCATCGCCGCTCGCGGGATCCTTCTCCGATCCCGGCCCACTCGGAGATCGTCACGAAGGGCGGCGCTCTTTCGGCCCGTCGGCGCGCCGGGGGAGGCCGCGTCGGGCGCGGTCGCCGCACGCAGCCTGGCGGGCGGCACGGCCGACCGGGTCCCGAGTCGCTGCGGAGGAGTGGGTGGCGGCGCGGGGGCGCATCACGGCCGGCGGGATGCCGAGCAGGAAGCCGGGCACCAACGCGCCCATGGGGCAACCATGCTGAGGAATCGGCCCCTGCCCGGTCCGGCAACTCCGGTCCGGCATCCGGGCAGTGGTTGACGAGCGGCGCGATGTACTGCTCAATTGCTCCCATGAATGCCGAGCAGCGCCTGGTCACCCGTGACCACATCGACTTCGGTCGGGTGTGGTCCGCGGCGTGTTGCGCCTGATTCGGCAGCGGGCTGTCCGTACGGCCCTTTCCCTCCCTCGGTGACCCCGTCGCGGGCCGAGTCCTCCCTTCGCCGCACCATCGTCCGTAAGCAGACCTGATCAGGGTCGTACGGACGACCCGTACCGCGAGCCCGGACACGCGCTGCCGCCGCACACCTCGCCCGAGGCGCCCCGGCCCCGGCGTCATCACACCGCTTCATCCTCCCGTTTCCACCACTCCGAAGTGCCGTCGCACGGCCCGCATCGAGGGCGGCTCCGTCCTGCCCGCATGCGGCCCACGGCACCGGAGACCCGGTCCGTCAAAGACCGGAGAACAGCCCGTCGCGGGGTGTGTCGCCGCCGTACGCGGTCGCGCACCCCTCCCGTTCCCGGGAGCCCGCTCCCCGTCACCCGCAGCAGTGCCCACAGCCCGACCACGTTCCCGAAGGGTCCGCCATGGCCACCGTCCTGTCCGTCTCCGGAAGCCCCTCCGCCACCTCCCGTACCGCCCGGCTGCTGCGGCATCTGGACGCCCGGCTCACCGCCCAGGGCCACGAGGTGATCCCGCTGGACGTCCGCACCGTCCCCGCCGAGGCACTGCTCGGCGCCGACTTCCGCCACCCGGCGATCGTCGAGGCCACGGCGCTGTTCGACCGTGCCGACGGTGTCGTGATCGGCACACCCGTCTACAAGGCCGCCTACTCCGGCCTGTTGAAGGCCCTGCTGGACCTGCTGCCGCAGTACGGCCTGGCCGGCAAGACCGTCCTTCCGCTGGCGACCGGCGGAACCACGGCCCACGTCCTGGCGATCGACTACGCGCTGCGCCCGGTGCTCAGTTCCATGGGCGCCGCGCACATCGTCCAGGGCTGGTTCACCCTCGACCGGGACATCGCGGTGGCCGACGACGGCACACTGACCCTCGCGCCCGGCTCGGCCGAGGCCCTCGTACAGGTCGTCGACCAGTTCTCCGCCGCGCTCGGCAGCCGCACGGCCCTGCTGGCGGCGGCCGGATGAGAACCCCGTGGCGTCACCGCCAGGCGCCCCGCAGCAGGGCACCGTGCTCCGGCCGGCCGCTGCCGGCGGGGGAGGATCGTGCAAGGGCCCGCGAGCATCGTTCTACTGTTTTCGCAGGTCACGGTGGTGGGATGGAGGCATCGGATTCCTACGGAGCAGACAACGGCTCCACGTGATGAACAGGTGGTACAACCATGCGGGTCTCCATCGTGACGGGCGCCGGCTCCGGCATCGGGCAGAGCGCGGCCATCCAGATCGCCAAGCGCGGCGAGGGCGTGATCCTCACCTACAACACCAACCGGGACGGAGCGCTGGACACGGTCGCGGCGATCGAGAAGGACGGCGGTACCGCTGTCGCACTGCCGCTGGACGTCGGCCGTTCGGAGACGTTCCCGGCCTTCCGTGAGGCCGTCGTCGCGGCGCTGCGGGAGAACTGGCAGCGGGACTCGTTCGACCACCTGGTCAACAACGCGGGGTTCGGTGGGGCGGCGATGTTCCAGGACACGACCGAGGAACTGTTCGACAGGTTCATGCGGGTGCTGTTCAAGGGCCCGTACTTCCTGACTCAGACCCTGCTGCCGCTGCTGGCCGACGGAGGCGCGGTCGTCAACGTCACCAGCAACTCCGCCCTGACCTCGGGTCTCGAACCCGGCTACTCCGCCTACGCCTCGATGAAGGGCGGCCTCACCGTGCTCACCCGCTACCTGGCCAAGGAGCTCAGCACCCGGGGCATCCGCGTCAACTCCGTCGCCCCCGGCGCCACCCGTACCCGCATCTCCGACAACGCCTTCGAGCGCTTCCCCGAGGTGATACCGGCCGTCGCCGCGAAGACCGCGCTCGGCCGGGTGGGCGAACCCGACGACATCGGCATGTTCATCGCGACGCTGCTCTCCGATGAGGGCCGCTGGATCACCGCCCAGAACATCGAGGTCTCCGGTGGCTACAACCTCTAGTTCCGCTCCTGCGGGCCCTCGTCCGAGATGGTCAGAGCATGTCCTCGATCGTGATCGGGAGCTTGCGGACCCTGCGGCCGGTGGCGTTGTGGACCGCGTTGGCGATGGCGGCCGCGACGCCCACCTGGCCGATCTCGCCGACGCCCTTCACCCCGAGCGGGTTGACCACCGGGTCGTCGACCTCGATGAGTTCGACGTCCACGTCCGGGGCGTCGGCGTTGACCGCGACCAGGTACTCACCCAGGTTCGCGTTGGCCCAGCGTCCCGTGCCCGGATCCATGTAGTTGGCCTCCAGCAGCGCCTGCCCCAGCCCCCAGAGCATGCCGCCCATGAGCTGGCTGCCCGCCGTCCTGGGGTTGAGCACCCGGCCGGGGGCGAAGGCGCCCGTCATCCTCCGTACCCGGATCAGCCCGAGCTCACGGTCCACGGCCACCTCGGCGAACTGGGCGCCGAACGTGAGCATGCCGTACTCCGCGTCCGCCCGGGGCGGGCTCCAGGAACCGGTGGCCTCCGCGTCCGGCTGGAAGCTGCGCCGCAGCAGCGCGGCGTACGACTCGCTCGACGTGCCGGCGGTCATGACGCCGTCCTGCACCACGACATCGGCCGGAGCCGCGCCGTGCAGGGGTGATCCCTTGTCGGCGACGGCTCGGGTGATCATCTGGTTGCGCAGGGCGGTGGCCGCGCTGTGCACGGCGGCGCTGATCATCCCGCTGCCGGCGGAGCCGACGGCGGCGGCGACGCTGGGCAGGTCGGTGTCGCCGTTCTCGAATCGGCATTGGTCGAAGGTCATGCCGAGGCCGTCCGCCGCCACCTGGGCCATGACCGTGGCCACGCCGGTGCCGAAGTCCGGGGTCGCCGCCTGGACGACGGCCGTGCCGTCGGCGTAGAGGCGGGCACGGGCGCGCTGCGGGTTGGCGGGCGGGGTGACCGGGTATCCGGCCGTCGCCATGCCGGTGCCGATCAGCCAGTTGCCCTCGCGCCGGGATCCGGGTTCCGCGGTGCGCCGGTCCCAGCCGAAGCGTGCGGCACCGCGCTCGAAGCACTCCCTGAGGCCCGTGCTGGACCAGGGGTTGCCGGTGTTGGGGTCATGGTCGCTGATGTTGCGCAGGCGCAACTCGATCGGGTCCAGGCCGAGTTCCCACGCGAGTTCGTCCATGGTGCACTCGAGGGCGAACATCCCGGACGCTTCACCGGGCGCGCGCATGAAGGTGGGCGTCATGGTGTTGCCGCGGATCAGCCGGTAGACGCCCTCGTAGGCGGGAGCGGCGTAGATCTGCGAGGAGAGACCCATCGACGGCTCCGCCCAGTCGTCGAAGTGCGAGCCGACCGAGATCTTGTGGTGGCGGATCGCGGTCAGCCGGCCGTCACGCGTGGCGCCGACCGTGAGGTGCTGTTCCTGCTCCTCGCGGTGGCCGACGGAGGTGAACATCTGCTCACGGGTGAGGACGAGTTTGACGGGACGGCCGATCTCCCGGGCGGCCATCGCCGCCAGCGCCGGATGGTTGTGGATCATGGCCTTGCAGCCGAAGCTGCCACCGACGAAGTGGCTGATGACGCGGATCCTCGCCAGCGGGATGCCGAGCAGCTGCGCGACGGTGATCTGGGTGGCGTTGACGCCCTGGGTGGCGTCGTAGAGGAGCAACTCGTCACCCTGCCACTCGGCGGTGGTGGCCGACGGCTCGATCGGGTTGTGGTTGTTCGCGGCGTACGTGTACGTGGCGTCCACCCGTACGTCGGCTCCGGCGAGCCCCGCTTCGGCGTCCCCGCGCTCGACACGGCCCGGCAGGAACCCGCCGAAGATCCTCTCGGGTTCGTACGCCTGGTCGCGCCCCTGGTCGATCGTGGTGACCGACGGGGTTTCCTCGTAGCTGATCCGTACCAGGCTCGCCGCGTGCTGGGCGCGCTCGTAGGTGTCGGCGATCACGAGGGCGACGTGCTGGCCCGCGTAGTGGACGATGTCGTCCTGCATCGGGAAGAACGTCTGGCCCGGTGCGGCGGTCCCGGCCAGCGAGGGGACGAGCGGCGGCTGGGCGGCGATCCTCGGCAGGTTCTGGTGGGTCAGTACGGCGAGCACACCGTCCTCGGCCAGAGCGGCGCCCGTGTCGATGGCGGTGATGCGGCCGCTGGGTACGCGCGCTCCGACGATGTACGCGTAAGCCATGCCCGGGATCGGGATCTCGGCGGAGTAGCGGGCCGCGCCCGTCACCTTGGAACGGCCGTCGACCCGGTCGAGGGCCTGTCCGACGGCCGGGGTTGCCGTGGTCATGGTGGGCTCCCGTTCCCCGCGAGGGTTTCGAGGGCGCGTACGATCGCGCGCCTGGCGAGTTCGACCTTGAAGGCGTTCATCGCGGTGGGCCGTGCCTCGATGAGCTCGACCCGTGACGCCTGCTCGAAGTTCGCCCGCTCCGCGACGGCACCGATGAGGAAGTCCTCGGCGCGGCGGGCGCGCCAGGGCTTGGTGGCCACGCCGCCGAGGGCCACGCGTACGTCCGCCACGGTGTCGTCCACGAGGGACAGCGCCACGGCCACGGAGGCCAGGGCGAACTCGTAGGACTCCCGGTCGCGGACCTTCAGGTACAGGGACTTCCGGGCGACCGGCGCGGCCGGCACCTCGATGGCGGTGATCAGCTCACCGTGCGCCATGGGGTGCTCCCTGTGCGGGGTGTTGCCCGGCAGCAGGAAGAAGTCGTCGATGGCGTACGCACGCTCGCCCTCGCCTCCCTGGGTGTGCACCGTCGCGTCGAGCGCCGTGAGGGCCACGGCCACGTCGGAAGGATGGGTGGCGATGCAGTGCTCGCTGGTGCCCAGCACCGCGTGCCCTCGGCTGAAGCCCTCGATCGCCGAGCAGCCGGTGCCCGGTTCCCGCTTGTTGCAGGGCGACTCGGCGTCGCGGAAGTACGAGCAGCGCACGCGCTGGAGCAGATTGCCGCCCATGGAGGCCATGTTGCGCAGCTGCGCGGACGCGCCGAGTTCCAGCGCCTGGGCGATGACGGGGAAGCGTTCGCGTACGACGGGCGCCGCGGCCACCTCGCTCATCCGGGCCAGTGAACCGATGCGCAGGCCTCCTGCGGGGGTGGCCTCGATCCCGGTGAGGGGGAGATCGTTGATGTCGACCAGACGGCGCGGGGTGAGGACGTTCTGGCGGAGGAGGTCGACCTCTGTGGTGCCGCCGGCCAGGAAGTCGCTGGTGGGGTCGGAGCTGACGGCCGCGATCGCGGTGGCCGTGTCAGGGGCGCGGGAGTAGGTGATGGGCCGCACGGCGGGCTCCCTGGGGGTCGGGTCATCTGAGGGGCGGAGGACTACTCGGCTCGGTCCGCCTGTTCCGAGTCGGGGCGGACGGTGTGGTGGTCCGCCTGCTGGTCCGCGTTCTGGTCCGCGTCGTGGTCTGCATGGTGGTCGCGGACGGCGCGGATGGCGGCCCGGATGTGCGGGTACGCGGCGCAGCGACAGATGTTGCCGCTCATCCACTCCTTGATCTCGTCGTCGTCGCCCGCGTGTCCCTCCTTCAGCAGCGCCACGGCCGACATGATCTGACCCGGGGTGCAGTAGCCGCATTGGAACGCGTCCTCCGCGATGAACGCCTGCTGCATGTCGTGCAGTTCGCCCTTGTCCGCGAGCCCCTCGATCGTCGTGATCTCACGGCCTTCGCAGGTCATCGCCAGTGTGAGACAGGCCAGTACACGCTGCCCGTCCACCCACACCGTGCAGGCGCCGCACGTGCCCTGGTCGCAGCCCTTCTTCGCCCCCGTCATGTACAGACGCTCCCGCAGGGCGTCGAGCAGGCTGACACGGGGCTCGATCTCCATCGTCTGCTCGGAGCCGTTGACCTTCAGGGTGACTTCGACCGGGCCTGGGCCACGTTCCTCGACCGTCCGGCCACGTTCGGTGATTGCCGAGCCACGTGCAGGCATGAGTTCCTCCCGGGCATTCTCCCTGTCCATGCTCATACAGTGCCAATTGCGTCGCAACCGGATGTCCGGTACGGGGTGCGGCTGCCAGGGAGTGCAGGGGAGTGCGGAACGCGAGCGCGGAACGCGCAGGAAGGGCAGGGGAGTTGGCGCGCGAATGCCGCTCTCCGCCGGTCTCTGCCGCTCTCGCCCCGGGGCGTCACGGGCCGGGCCTCGACGGGTCGCGTCCCGGTGCCGTCGGGCCGTGAGGCCGGGCACCGGGACGCGAGGTCGCTCAGTTGCTCACTGTGTTCCGTTGTTCCGCCGTCGTGCGGTCACTGACCGGCGTCAGCCGCCCAGACCCTCGGCGGCCTGCTTGATGTCGGCCGCGAAGGCGCTCACCTCGGTGTACACGCCGGGCTTGCCCGGGCGGGCACACCCCTCGCCCCAGCTGACGATGCCGACCTGGATCCAGGCGCCCGCGTCGTCCTTGCGGAACATGGGGCCGCCGGAGTCGCCCTGGCAGGTGTCGACGCCGCCGGTGTCGAGGATTCCGGCGCAGAGTTCCTCGCCGGGGGTCAGCTGGTCGCCGTACGCCGTCCCGCAGGCGGTGTCGTCGATGAACGGGACCTTTGCCTTCAGCAGATGGCGCTGCTGGTCGCCGCCTTCCTTGTCGGCGCCCCAGCCGGCGATGTCGAAGTCGCCCGTGTTCAGCTTGTCGTCCCCGGCGATCGCGAGGGTCGGCAGATCGATCGGCTTCTCCAGCTTGATCAGCGCCCAGTCCTTGCCCTTGCCGTTGTAGCCGGGCGCCTGGAGGACCTCGGTGGACTTCACGCTTATCGCGTTGGGGTCCTCCAGGTCGACGACCCCCGCCGTGGCGGTGATGCCGGTGTTCGGGCCGCTGCCGTCGACGCAGTGGGCGGCGGTCAGCACGATGTCCTTGGCGTACAGCGAGCCGCCGCAGCCCATGGACAGCCGGACCATGAACGGGAATTCACCCTGGTCGGCCTTGGTGCCGCCGACGACCTTCGTGCCCACCTCACCGCGTGGGGTCGGTGCGGGGGCTGCGCCGGCCGTGGCCGTCTGGAGGCTGAGGCCGGCGAGGGCGACGGCGCCGACCGCCGTGGCCGTCCTCAGGTGCTTCAGGTAACTCTTCAACGGATTTCCTCTCGTGGGGGGTTACGCCCATGACGGGCTCATGCCAACCCCAGGAATCGGAAATCACCACCGAAAGAGGTGCGTTGAAAGACGGCAGCGCGCCATGAGGCGTCCGAACCCAGTGGGGGATGAGTCCGTGAAGCGCCCTGCGATTATGTGGAACGAGCGACCGGAGTGACAAGGACGCGAAATCTTTCAACTCCCCTTGAAAGCGCGCCTCGTTGGGCTCATAACGGCCCATTCCCACCGCTAGTGTCGGTGCCTGTTACATGAGTGAGACGCAATCTCCGGGGAGTTGTGTCGTCGGCGAACTCCGCGCGGACATCAATGGCGCCGGTGTCGCACGGGGGAGCCGTACGGGCCACAGCGGCGCACGCGGCGGCCCGGCAAGCGGACGCGTGCGTGGTGGCCCGTGCACGCGGACGCGTGCACGGGGAGCGCCGGAGCTACGAGCGGCGTCGGGGCTACGAGCGGCGTCGGGGCTTTCCGCGCCTTGCGCCGCCCTTGGCGGTGCCGGAACCGCTACGGGGACCTCTTCCGGCAGACTTGCCGGCCGCGGGCTTGCGCCGCGCGGAGCCGCTGTCGGCGCGCTTGTCCTTCGGCTGGGCAGGTGCGGCGTCGGGGCGGCGGCCCCGTGAGCTGTTGACGGTCCGGCCCCGGACGATCCCGATGAAGTCCTCCACCAGGTCGGTCGTTCCGTCCTCGGGCCAGGACAGGGCGACGCGCGACTGAGGGACGCCGGTGACCGGCCGGTAGGTGAGGTCCTTGCGGTGGTGCAGCCGGGCGAGTGACTGGGGCACGAGGAGCACGCCCACCCCTGCCGCCACCAGCTCGATGGCGCCCGCCGTCGTGGCGGGGCGCTCGATGGCCGGCCGTCCCGGCGGCTGCTCCCAGTCGAGGGTGTCGTCGAGGGGGTGGAACACGACGTCGTCGGCAAGATCCTCGGCGGTGACCTCGTCGACCGCAGCCACGAGGTGGTCCTTCGGGACCACGACCACCGTCGTCTCCGTGTAGAGCGGGATCGCGCTGAGATCCGTCCGGTCGATCGGCAGCCGCACGAAACCCGCGTCGGCCTCACCGCTGCGCAGGAGGCCTGGTGCCTCGGCGGCGGACACGGGAACGAGGGTCAGCGGGATGTCGGGCAGGCGCTCGTTCCAGATCCGCACCCATTTCGCGGGTGTCACGCCCGGGACGTACGCGAGCCGGAACGAACGGGGTACTTCCGAGCCTGTCACCCGGCCAGGTTACCGGGCGTGGTCGGAGGTCGCGCACATGCTCGATATCCTTGGTGGATGACGTCGCACCAGACCTCCCAGACCATGAAGCCCGCGACCGCGGCCAAGAAGCTGGGTGTGTACCTCGAAGCCACCCCCGAAGAGTTCCGGAAGGGCGCGGTCTCGCGGGACGCGTTGCGTGCGCTGCAGGCCGATCCGCCCGCGTGGCTGCTGGAACTGCGGCGCAACGGTCCGCACCCCCGGCCGGTGGTCGCGGCGAAGCTGGGCATCTCCATCTCGGGGCTCGCCCGCGGAGGAATCACCGAGGCGCTCACCACGGAGCAGATCGAGGCGCTGAAGCAGGAGTCCCCCGAGTGGCTGCAGAAGGAGCGCGCCACCCAGGCCGATGTGCGCAAGGAAGCCGCGCGCATCAAGCAGAAGAACGCGGAGCGCGCCGAGCCCCCGGCATCCTGACCTGGCACGATCCGCCTGACCGGCAGGATCCGGCCGAGGTCGACCGACCCTGGCAGGATCGACTGACGCTGGCTGGATGGAGTTGCCTGGCAGGGCCCGCCCCGGGACGGCATGGTCCGCCCGGGACGGCAGGGCCCAGAGGCGGACCCCTGGGGACCCGCCCTAGAACTGCTTCGCACCCGCGACGATGGCTTCGCGGATGCGGTTGTACGTGCCACAACGGCAGATGTTGCGGATCTCGTCGAGATCGGCCTCGGCGATCTCCCGGCCGGCCTCACGCGCCTGCCGGACCCTCGCGACGGCGGCCATGATCTGGCCGGGCTGGCAGTAGCCGCACTGCACGACGTCGTACGCCAGCCAGGCCTCCTGCATCGGGTGCAGCTCCTGGCCCACGGTCGCGGGCAGGCCCTCGATGGTGGTGACCTCGTCGGCGGGCCCCAGGTCCTCCACCGGAACGGTGCAGGGAGTGAACGCCCTGCCGTTGATGTGGCTCGTACAGGCCCGGCAGACGCCGACCCCGCAGCCGTACTTCGGACCGGTGACGCCCAGGACGTCCCGGAGCACCCACAGCAGCCGGACGTCGCCTTCGATGTCCACCGTCACCGGACTGCCGTTGAGGATGAAGGTGTGTTGCGGCACAGCTGGCTCCTAGCGGGCGAGGTCGAGGCCATCGGTGGGGGAGGCGGGGATCGGCGGGGTGGTGGGCAGCGGTTCGAAGCCCAGCGGTTCGCCGTGGTTGATCGGGAAGGTCGTCGGCATGGTGCCCGTGGCCCGGCCGTAGGCGCAGGCCACGGCGGCCATCGCGCCGGCGACCGCCAGTTCCCCCGCGCCGCCCGGCCTGCCGGTCGTCGGCGGCATCACGACGATCTCCAGCTCCGGCGGGGTGTTCCACTGCCGGGTGTAGAAGTAGTTGTCCCAGCTGCTTTCGAGGAAGTGCCCGTCCTCGAGGTGCAGACCCGAGGTGAGGGTGACGGCGATGGCGTCCATGATTCCGCCCATCATCTGCGCCTCCAGGCCGCGCGGGTTGACGGCGAGGCCGGTGTCGACAGCGCAGACGACCTTGGTGACGCGCGGTCCCGTGTACGCGTTCGGGACTTTCCGCCCGGTCGTCTGCGGCCTGCAGTCGATCTCGGCGAGGACGGCCACGAAGGCGTGGTACTCCGGGTGGACCGCGATGCCCTGCGCCGTGCCCGCCGGCATGGCGCGCCCCCACCTGCCCACGTCGGCGACCTTGTCGAGCACGGCCCGGGCCCGCTCGTCCTTGAGATGGCGACGGCGGAACGCGTAGGCGTCCTTGCCCATTCGCTCGGCCAGCTCGTCGACGACGAGTTCCTGCGCGCAGCGGACGTTGGGTGAGTAGATGTTGCGCATGGAGCCGGTGTTGAAGCCCTTGTCGGTCTCGCTGAGCAACTGGGTGGTGGCACCGAAGTGGTACGGGCTCTGCTGGGTCAGCTGGAAGACCGTCTCCGAGAAGGTCAGATCGCCGACGGGCAGCTGGGCCGCCTGCGAGGTGATGACCTCGCCCAGCCCGTGGCCGAAGTCGGTGGCGACGGAGGTGTGCCGCTGCTCGTACGTGAGCACCTCGCCGAGCGTGTACGTGGCCCGGACCCGCGAGGTGGACATCGGGTGCGTACGTCCCTGACGGAAGTCGTCCGTCCGGTGCCACATCAGCTTCACCGGCTTGCCCATGGCCCGGGAGATCTCCGCGGCCTCCGCGGCCGCGTCGTGGAAGAGTTTCCGGCCGAACGAACCACCGCCCTCGGTGACGTGGACCTTCACCGCGGCGGGCGGCAGGCCGAGGCGGAGGGCTATCTGCTCCTGGGCGACGATCGGCGACTTCAGACTCGCCCAGATCTCGGCCGAGCCGGCTCGTACGTCGGCGATCGCGCAGTTGGTCTCCAGGGCGCCGTTGCTGGCGAAGTGGAAGGTGAAGCGCGCGTCGACGGCCTTGGTGAGCAGCGGCAACGGCGGTACGACGAGCGGCAGTTCGGCGCGCCGCAGCTTCTGGCGGACGGTGGCGTCGGAGGCGCCCTCGGCCGTGCCCGGCCCCCAGAGGACCTTCAGGGCGCGGACGGCGTCGATGCACTGGCCGAAGGTGCGGCCCCGGACGGCGACACCGGTGGAGACCGGCACCGCGTCCGTGATGCCGGGCATCGCCCGTACCTCGGCCAGGTTCTCCACCGACCGGACCGTGCCGTTGATCGTCGGCGGCCGGCACACCATCGTGGGCAGCGCGTCAGGCACCCGCAGGTCCATCGCGAACGTCTTGCGGCCCGTCACGGCGTCCAGCGCGTCGATCCTGCCTCGGCCGGTCCCGATGACCGTGAACTCGGAGGGCTCCTTCAGCACGACGGAGACCTGGCTGGTGGCGACTCCGGCGGCCTTCACGGCCAGCTCGCCGTAGCCGATGCGACGCCCGGACACCGCCGAGGTGATGAGCCCGGCCTTGGCGGTGAGGGTGCCGATCGCCTCACCCAGTTCCAGGGCGGCGGCCTGCAACAGCCGTCCGCGGGCGACGGCGGCCGCCACCCGGATCGGGGTGAAGGTCGAGATGGTCGTGTTGGAGCCACCGGTGAGCTGGTTGAACAGCAGCTCCGGACGGGCGTCGGCCAGGGTGACCCGGACCCTGTCCAGCGGCAGGTCGAGCTCCTCGGCGATCAGCATGGCGCTGGAGGTGGTGATGCCCTGCCCGACCTCGGCCCGGGGGAGCGCCAGGGACGCCGTGCCGTCGGGGTCGATCCGGATGCTGATCAGGTTCGCGGTCGGCAGGGCGGCATGGGTCAGCATGTCGTTGAGGTCGTAGATCTCGGACGGCCCGGGCACCGACGGCACCACCGCCGCCGCCTCGGCCGGGTCGAGAACCGCCTCACCGAGTTGCGCGGCCACCGTCAGCGTCGATCCCGCCAGGACGTACCCCAGGAACCGCCGGCGGCCGATGCCGTCCTGGACGACGCCGGAGCCCGGGTCCGGTGGGCTGCCGTGAACCCCCATCTGCTGTCCTCTCGACGACGGCCGGCGCGCCCGCGCCCGGCCCGAAGCGGAGTGGACCACACCGCTACGGCGGAACACCAGATCCAGGACGACAACATCCGCAACATCCGCATCGGCGCCACGCCATTCGCATCGAGGCACCGTCGTCGGCGCATCGACGGCACGTCGACGCCGCGTCGACTCCGTATCGACTCACCTCGCGTCGGCGGTGGCCGAGGGCGGCAGCTCAGGCCCTGCCGTGGGCCTTCTGCGAGATCCGCGACAGCGAGTCGAGGGTCACGGCGGCGAGCAGCACCCCACCGGTGATCACGGACTGCATCGGCGTCGGGATGCCGAGGAGCACCATGCCCGACGCGATCGACTGGATCACGAGCATGCCGAGCAGGACGGCCCAGGTCGTACCCCGGCCGCCGAACAGGCTGACGCCACCGATGACGGCCGCGGCGATGGCGTTGATCAGCAGGATGCTGGAGCCCGAGGTCTGGCCCACCGCCGCGACGCGTGAGGCCAGGAAGAGTCCGCCCACGGCGGCGAGGGTCCCGGACACCATGAACGCCGAGATCCGCAGCCACACCACGTTCATCCCGGCGCGGCGGGCCGCCTCGGCGCCGCCGCCGACGGAGACGATCTTCCGTCCGTAGAACGTGCGGCGAAGGAGGAAGTTGAGGCCGACGACGAACACCAGGAAGATCAGCAGAGCGAGCGGCAGGCCCTCGAACCGGTTCAGTACGTACGCGGCGCCGAACGCGACCAGGGCGACCGCGCCCGTGCGGACGGCGATCACGGCGACCGGCAGGGACAGCACGCCGGCGGCCCTGCGGCGGCAGGCGTCCCGGTACGACGCGACGAAGAAGGCGCCCACGCTGAGGGCCGCCAGTCCGTACGCCACGGCAGGTTCGTGGAAGTAGTAGCTGGTCAGCGCGTGAACCAGGCCCTCTTCATGGAGGTTGATGGTGCCGCTCGCGCCCAGCACGTAGAGCATGAGGCCGTTCCAGGCCAGCAGCCCCGCCAGGGTGACGACGAACGCCGGTACACCGATCCTGGCCGCGAAGAAGCCCTGAAAGGCCCCGATCGCCGCTCCGACGAACAGGGCGGCGAGGATCGCCAGCCACTCGGGAAGCCCGTTGCTCACGTTCAGTACGGCGAAGACCGCTGCCGTGAGCCCGCTGACCGACCCGACCGACAGGTCCACCTCGCCGAGCAGCAGGACGAAGACGATGCCGAGCGCGATCATGCCCGTGCCGACGATGTCCACGCTGAGGTTGGACAGGTTGCGCGGTGAGAGGAACTGAGGGTGGAGGCCCTGGAAGACGGCCCAGATCACGATCAGGCCGATGATGCCGGGAAGCGATCCGAGTTCGCCGCTGCGCAGGGTGCGGGTGAAGTCCCTGAGATAGCCCCTCAGGCCCCCTTCGCTCGTCCTCCTGCGGTCGACGTCGGCAGAGGGTGTTCCGGAACGGGCCGAGTCGCCGCCCGTCCTGGTGGGTTCGATCTGTTCGGACGCTCGAGTCCTCTTCACACCGCTCCCTCCCAGGTCCTGACCGCACGATGGGTGACGGCGTTGTCGGTGGCACCGGTGATGGAGGAGACGATCTGCTCCTGGGACGTGGTCGGCACGCTGAAGAAGCCGTTGTTGCGGCCGAGGTGGAGCACCGCGACATGGTCCGCGACGGCCTTGACGTCCCCCAGGTTGTGGCTGACGAGGAGGACGCCGAGCCCGCGTTCGCGCAGCCCGTCGATCAGATCGAGGAAGTGGGTGGTCTGCCGGACACCCAGTGCGGCGGTGGGTTCGTCGAGGATGAGCATCCTGGGCTCGCTGAGGAGGGCGCGCGCGATCGCGACGGTCTGGCGCTGGCCCGCGGAGAGGGAGGCGACGGGGACGCGGACGCTCGGGATCCGCAGGGAGAGCGTGTCGAGCAGGTCCAGTTCCCGGGCCCGGCGCTCCATGGCCACCTCGTCGAGGATTCCGGACCTGCCGATCTCATTGCCGAGGAAGAGGTTGCCGACGACGTCGAGGGTCTCGCACAGCGCGAGGTCCTGGTAGACGCTGGTGATTCCCAGGCTCTGGGCGTCACGGGGGCGGGAGATCCGCACGGGGCGGCCGTCCCACTCGATCACGCCCTCGTCGGCGGGCCCGGCGCCGGTGATCACCTTGACCAGGGTGGACTTGCCCGCGCCGTTGTCGCCCACCAGCGCGACGACCTCCCCGGCGTGGATCTCCAGATCGACGTCCGCGAGGGCCCAGACGACGCCGAACCGTTTGCCGATTCCACGCAGCGTCAGCAGAGGTGCGCTCGCCACATGGACCACCTCCTTCGCGCGTCCCGCCCCTGGTGGGTCCGGTCCGTTCGGTGTGTCCCCCTGTTCGGTGAGGCCTGCCGTCCGGTGAGCGTTCGGCGGGGGCCTGGCCGTTGGGCGGGGCCGGCCGATCGGTGGGGCCCGCTACGGGCTGAGTCCGGCTTCCCGGCAGTCGATCGCGACCGCCGGGGTGCAGATCTGGTCGACCGTGTAGAGGCCGCTCCTGACGACCGTCTCCTCGATGTTGTCGCGGGTCACGGGGACGAGCGGGCCGAGAACGGCCGGGATCTCATCGCTCGTGTCATTGCTGACGCGATCCTTGGCGATGGAGTCGAGCTTCTCGCCGCGGCCCAGTGCGACGGCCATCTCCGCGGCGGCGTTGGCCTCTGCCTCGAAGGACTTGTAGACGGTGACGTACTGCTCGCCCTTGAGGATGCGTCGTATCGCCGAGAGGTCGGCGTCCTGACCCGTCACGGGCGGCAGCGGTTTCATGTCGGCGGCCTTGAGCGCGGTGACCACCCCTCCCGCCAGCCCGTCGTTGGCCGCCAGGACTCCGTCGATCCTGTCCGCGCCCAGCTCCGCGATGGCGGCGGACATGTTCCTGAACGCGTTCTCCGGTATCCAGCCGGCGGTGTAGTACGACCGCCCGATCTTGACCTTGCCGTCGAGGACGGAGCGCGCGCCCTTCACCAGCGCCCGGGTGTTGGGATCGGTGGGATCACCGTTCATCATCACGATCTGTCCGTCGCGCGCCTTGGGCCCCATCGCCTTGAGGAGTTCCTGGGCCTGGATCCGTCCGATCTCCTCGGAGTCGTAGCTGGAGTAGGCCGCGATGGGTCCCTCGGCGAGCCGGTCGTACGAGACCACTGGGACGTCGGCGTCCCGGGCCCGGGCGATCGAGGAGCGCAGCGCCTTGTCGTCGACGGGATCGAGGATCAGGACCTTGGCACCGTTCGCGATCATGGATTCGATCTGCTGCTGCTGGGTGGCCACGTCCGCCGAGGCGTAGGCGTGGGTCACCTTGCAGCCCGGGCACAGCTCCTTGATCCGCTTCATGATCAGGGGATTGTCGGCGGTCGCCCAGCGAGCGGTGTGCGTATCGGGAAGCAACAGCCCGATCGTGAAGCTGTCCTTTCCGGAGCCGCTCGGGTCCGGGTCGTCGCCCGCCTCGCCGACGGTCCCGCAGGCGGCGAGACCGGCGAGCGCCGCCACCGCTGTCACGGTGGCAACGGCACGTCTCGGCCGTGGGAACGACATATCTCCCAATGTATGAGAAAACGCCGCTCGGTGACGGCGTCGGCCGATGGCTGCCCGGCAGGGTGCGGGTGCGGGCGGGTTGACAGTGCAAAAGAGTGAGTGATTGAGTACTCACATGAGAACGGAACGGCAACGCCAACTGTCCACAGCCGAGGAGCGCCGGGAGACGGTGCTGCGCACCGCCATCGGCGCCTTCGCGGCTCGCGGGTACTTCGGCACCACGACCACGGAAGTGGCCAAGGCGGCCGGGATCTCCCAGGCGTATGTCTACCGGCTGTTCCCCAACAAGGAGTCCCTCTTCGTCGCGGTCGTCGAGCACTGCTTCGTCAGGGTGCGGGCGGCCCTGGAGGGCGGCGCCGCGGAGGCCAAGGGCAGCGCGCCCGAAGTGGTGCTCGCCTCGATGGGAGACGCGTACGCCCGTCTGATCAGCGACAACGACCTGATGCTGGTGCAGCTGCACGCTCAGGCGGCAGCCGTCTCCGAGCCCGCGATCCGTGACGCGGTGCGGGCGGGATACGCCCGTACGGTCGAGTACGTCCGTGGTGCTTCCGGCGGCGGTGAGCAGCAGATCCAGGAGTTCTTCGCCGTCGGCATGCTCTGTCACCTGCTGGTCTCGATCGACGTGGGGGCGGTCGACGCGCCGTGGACGCGCACGCTGTCCGCGGGTATCACGCACTACTGACCGCCGCCCGGCCCGAAGCGGTCGGCGGACCGGTGCGTCCGACGGCCGCCGTTTCTTGCCCCTGAAGAGTGAGTGGTTAACCACACATGGGAGTGTTTCTGATGTCCAGAAGCCGACTCGGGTCAGCTGCGAAGACCGGGAGCCCGCCGGGCACCCGGCCCGGCCTCGCGCTGGCGGCCCTGGCCGGCGCCCAGTTCGTGGTCACACTGAGCACGTCCGTCGTCAACGTCGCCCTTCCCGCGATCCGTGACGGCATCGGCCTGACCGGCAGCGGCCTGTCGTGGGTCGTGAACGCCTACGGGCTCGCCTTCGGGGCGCTGCTCCTGCTCGGCGGACGGGCCGCCGATCTCCTCGGAAGGCGCCGGGTCCTGCTCGCGGGACTCGCGCTCTTCGCGGCCGCCTCGTTCGGGGCGGGCCTGGCCACCGCGCCCTGGACGTTGCTCACCGCACGCACTCTGCAGGGCGTGGGGGCCGCCGCGGTGGCGCCCGCCGCGCTCTCCCTGGTCATGCGGCTCTTTCCGCCGGGACCCCGGCGCGGCGGAGCCCTGGGGGTGTGGGGAGCGGTCTCGGGCGCCGGGGGAGCGGCAGGTGTCCTGGCCGGCGGCGTACTCACCGAAAGTCTGGGATGGCCCTGGGTCTTCCACGCGGCCGGGCTCGGCGCGGCCGTCGTGCTCGCCGCGACCGTCGCACTGGTGCCCGCGGTCGCTCCTGCGTCCCGTGAGGCCCGGCGCACCCTCGACATCTTCGGCGCGCTCGCCGTCACCGCCGGACTCGTCGCCCTCGTCCACGGCCTCACGACGGCCCGCAGCGCGGGGTGGGGAGCTCCGCCGGTGCTGGGCTCCCTGGCGGTGGCCGCCGCCTTGCTCGTCCTGTTCGTACTGATCGAGCGCCGCCACCGAGAACCGCTGGTGCCGCCAAGGCTGTTCGCCCGGGGCCCGGTCGCACCGGCCAACCTGGTCATGGCGCTGCTCGGCGCCGTATGGGTCGGACTGTTCTTCTTCCTCCCCCTCCACCAGCAGCAGGTGCTGGGTGCGGGTCCCCTGGAAGCCGGAGTGTCCCAACTGCCGCTGGCCTTCGCGAACATGATCGGCTCCTGGGCCGCACCGCGCCTCGCCCGCAGGCTCGGCCCGCACCTCACACTCGCCGCGGGACTGCTGGCCCAGTCCGCCGGACTGCTCTGGCTGACCCGCATCTCCGCCAGGGGGAGCTTCCTCGGCGACCTGCTCGGCCCCAGTGTCCTCATCGGGCTCGGTCTGGGCATCGCCTTCGTCCAGCTGACCGCCGCCGCCGTGAGCGGCGTACGGCCCGAGGACACGGGCCTCGCCGGCGGCCTGGTCAACACCACACGACAGATCGGCGGAGCCGTCGGGCTCGCCGTCCTCACCACCCTTGCCGCGTCCGCCACTTCGGCCGCCGGACCGCATCAGCCCCATGCGGTGGCCCTGACCGAGGGCTACCGGATCGCCTTCCTCGTGTCGGCGGCGATCGCCGCCGCCGGAGCCGCCCTGACCCCACTCCTGGCACGTCGCAGGAGCGGGCACACCGAACCTCCCGCCTCGAACCTTCCGCCGCGGACCTTCCGCCACACCACCAGGAGCACCCGATGACCCTCGACCCGCAGGCCACGGCGAAGGCCGCACCGAAGACCGATGTCGACAGGAACGCACCGGTCGTGGTCAGCCTCTCGACGACGATCGACGCCCCGCTCGACACGGTGTGGGCACTGCACACCGACATCGGCTCATGGGCCCTGTGGAACACCGACGTCGAGCGCGTCGCCTTCGACGGGCCGCTCGCCCCGGGAGCCACCTTCCAGTGGCTCACCCACGGTCTCGAGATCACCTCCACCGTCCACCAGGTGGTCCCCGGCGAGCGGATCGTCTGGGGCGGCCCCGCCCATGGGATCGACGGCGTCCACGTGTGGACCTTCGAGGAGGAAGGCGGCGTGGTCACCGTCCGTACCGAGGAGTCGTGGAGCGGAGCTCCGGTGGAGGCCGAGCCCGTCGCGCTGGAGCAGGCCCTCCGCCAGTCCCTGGAGAGCTGGCTGCACCTGCTCAGGACCGAGGCCGAGCGCCGGTAGCGCACACCGCCGGACCCAAGCCCGTGGCCGAACGGCCACGCCAGGCACGGCGGTCCACCAGCCGACACCCCGGCGCGCACCGGGCCAACGCCGCGGTCCACCACGCCGACACCCCGGCGCACCACACCAGACCACACCACTACGCGAGAGAGGCAGCCGCCATGACCAGCAGGCCCTATCTGACCGGTCACTACACCCCCGTCGCCGACGAGATCACCGCCACGGGACTCACCGTCGAGGGCACCCTGCCCCCCGAGCTGACCGGCCGTCTGATCCGCAACAGCCACAACCCCAAGCCCGGTGTCACCCCGACCCACTGGTTCAAGGGCAGTGGCATGGTCCACGGCATCCGCCTCCGCGAGGGCCGCGCCGAGTGGTACCGCAACCGCTGGGTCCACACCCCCGCCCTCGAGGGTGCTCCGTACATGACCGAGCACGGCCCCGACCTGACCGTGAGCACCGCCGGCACCCATGTCATCGAGCACGCCGGCCGTCTCCTCGCCCTGTGCGAGTCGGCCCTCCCGTTCGAGCTGACCGCGGACCTGGAGACCGTGGGCGCGTACGACTTCGGCGGCAGGCTGACCTCCGCGATGACCGCCCACCCCAAGGAGGATCCGGAAACCGGTGAACTCCACTTCTTCGCCTCCTCGCCCTTCCCGCCCTTCCTGATCCACCACGTCGCGTCGCCGGACGGCCAGGTCCTGCGGAGCCAGGAAGTCCCGGGAGCCGGCGCCGCGCTGAAGCACGACTTCGTCATCACCGAGCACCACGTGGTGTTCCTGGAGGGCTCGGTCACCTTCGACCCGGGCGAGCACTCCGGCATCCCCTACGCCTGGAGCGACGTCCAGCAGGCGCGGATCGGCGTCATGCCCAGGGGGAACGGAGGGGCATCGCAGGTCCGCTGGTTCGACATCCTCCCCGGATTCGGGATGCACTTCGCCAACGCGTACGAGGACGCACACGGCCGAATCGTCATCGAGGGCCCCGCGGTGGGCCGTGACGGCTGGCAGCGCTCCTGGAACTGGTGGGTCGGCGCCCCCGACCGCGGCGCCGAGCCCAACTCCGGCTCCCGCACCCGGCGGTGGACGGTGGATCTGACGGCCGGCCGGGTCGCCGAGGAGCAGATCGACGACCTGACCGTGGAGTTCCCGACGATCAACGACGCGTACACCGGCCGCGAGCACCGCTACCAGTACGCGCTGTCCTTCCCCGACGACCGCGGCGTCGGCAACCACACCCTGGTCAAGTACGACCGGCGTACCGGGAACCGCCAGTTGCTCCCCGTCGGCAACGGTCAGCTCCCCAGCGAGGCGGTCTTCGTCCCGGCCGCGGGCGCGAGTGACGAGGACGCCGGGTATCTGCTGACCGTCGTCAGCGACCTGAACGCCGACGCGTCCAGGATGCTCGTCCTGGACGCCTCGGACCTGTCACTGCCGCCGGTGGCCACCGTCCATCTGCCGCGCCGGGTCCCCGCCATGATCCACGGCTCGTGGATCCCCGACACCGCGGCCGGGTGACCCCTCCCGCCCGGCCGCTGCTTCGGTCCGGTGCGTCAGGACGCCGGTGCCCCATGGGCGGCGGCACCTGGCGCACCGGGCCTTCGCTCGTCGGCCAGGACGTCCGCGAGGGTCGTCGTCAGGAAGCGCTTGGCTGCTCGGCCGACCGCCCGGCCGACTGTCCGGGCGGCGGTGCGGCCGGATCGCGAGAGGTGACGGTGAAGAGACCGCCGTCGGGGTCGCTCAGGGTGACCCAGGCATCGGCGTCGGACGGTTCCGTCGGCGAGACCGTGCTGCCGCCGAGTTTGACCGCCGTGCGGACGGCGAACTCGACATCGGGCACGTAGAAGTACACATGCCAACGGGGTCGGACCTGTGGGTCGGGAGCCTCCCCGATCGCACCGCCGGTGATGCGGGCGACGGTGTTGCCGTAATGACGGAGCACGACGTGGTCGTCCTCGTAGGCCACCTGGCAGCAACCGGGCTGGCCGCAGGCCCAGTCGAGCACCTCGGCGTAGAAGATCGCCGCGTCGAAGGCGTCCCGGGTGCGCAGTTCCAGCCAGGCCGGCGCCTCGTCGGTGCCCACGCTCCAGTCGGGAATGGCCTGGCCCTGCCAGATGCCGAAGACGGCACCGTCCCGGTCCGAGGCCAGCGCGGCCCGCCCGGTGCCGAAACTGAGCGGACCGACCGCGACGGTGGCGCTGCGCTCGCAGATCCGGGAGGCCGCGGCGTCGGCGTCGTCGACGGCGAAGTACGGCGTCCACGCCACCGGCGCCTTGAGACTGTGGGCGAGCGCCCCCATACCGGCGACCGGAGTCCCGTCGAGGAACGCGACGGAGAACTCCTCGCCCAGCCGGGTGGGCCGGAAGACCCAGCCGAGCACCGCCGCGTAGAAGTCCTCGGCGGCAGGCAGGTCACGAGCCATGAGGCTCACCCAGCAGGGAGCACCGAACACCGCATGACTTGACGTAGACACGACAGCCCCTCATCGCCACGCTTCGCGAACCTGGACGCGCAAGACTGGAGTTCCCACGCTACTCCGACGGCCCGGGCCACGCCGGGGGCCGTCGCGCAGGGTGACGGACCTTCGGCGCTCGGCGCTCGAAGGGTGGGTCTCCAGCCACTGGAGGGTCCGCAACCGCGCTCACGAACGACGACAGTGCCCGGCTGCTCACGACCGGTGAGCCGTCCCGACGTACCGGTGTCGCCGTGCGAACCGTCCGTCACCGGTCCGACAGCGGCTTCCCGCAACCGGCCGGCCGACCCGAGGCGGGACCCGGCCATGCACCCGGTCCGCAGATGTGGTCGGCGCCAGGAAGGTCGCGGGCGTGGCCGGCGAGGCGCACGAGAGCGGCGTCCCGCCGCGGGCGCCCGCGGTGGCGGCGGTACTCGGCCGGCTGCTCGGCACCGGTGCCCCGGAGCGGCCCGCGCGGGTACCGGACCGTCCGGAGACCACCGTGGTCGCTCGGGGCGACCGGTGCCCGCAGGTGCCGGCCGCGGTCGGCGGCGCACCCGCCCTGCCGTCCCCGGCGGACCACCACGCCCTGCCCGTCGCGGCCTTGCGCGCCACACCGCCGGCGGGCTCGCACCGGCGGCGGGGCACCGGCGCGGCCGTCAGCGTCCGACGGCCGCCCTCCCGTACGGAACCAGCCGCACCGGTCCCACCAGACCGTAGTTCTGCCGCTTCCCGCCGCCGAAGACCGGGGCGTTCGCCACCCGGAGACGGTTCAGCAGCGTCGTCGCCACCTCGACCTCGACGGTGTTGGTCCCGCGCCGCAGGTACGGGCCGACGTCGACCCGCGGGGTCAACTGGTCCGCCGGCGGCAGGCGGTGGCCGTTGACGGTGACACGGAAGGTGTCGAAGACCTCGCCCAGTTCGAGGTACGCGCCGTACCCGCCCGTCCACGGCGCGTCCAGTCGTACCGTCGTGCGGTAGCGGCCGATGCCGGAGACGTCCTCCAGACCCGGGACGAGGGGCCACGGCGCCGGCGGGTCCAGGGTGAGTTCGCGGCGGGGCTTCAGAGTGTGGGACGGGCGGGCGCCCGGCTGCCAGTCCTCGACCGTCAGGTCCCAGCGGGTGAGCGGCATCGACTCGGGCAGGCCGCCCAGGACCGTTTCGGCCGTTCGGCCGTCCTGGAGGGTGGTCCGGTAGGTGCCGGGCCGCGTGTCGCGGATCTCCAGGCGACCGCCCGCACCCCGGCGGACCTCCGCGGCGTCGCTGTGCGTCGCGTGCCGGGAGAACCCGCCGGCCCCTCGGCCCGGCCGCACCAGGGCGACGATCGTGGTCGCCCCCGGCTCCAGCGTGATCCGCAGCCGCACCCGCCCGTCCTCGGTACGGGAGTACAGCGGCACCGGCTCCACCGATCCCGTCCACGCGTCGAGGCGGTACGGCACCGCGTCGTCCCAGCGCGCCACGAGGGTGACGTCGTGGTCGACCCGTGTGGTGGACGCGCCCTTGGTCACCGCGTCCACGGCGAAGAAGAAGTAGTCGGCGTCCTCGTCGGCCCGATGGGCGTGCACCAGCCACGAGCGCTGTGCGTACTCGACGTCGCGCCGCAGCCCCAGTGCCGCGATGGCGTCCGGCACATAGGGCCGGTCCGCGACCACCCGCACCGCCGGCAGCGCGAACAGCTCGGCGAGCAGCGCGCGCAGCCGCTCGTTGTCGCCGGGCCCGGGCAGCCCCGGCACGCGAGCGTCCGACCAGTCGCCGATGACGACGATCCGCAGCCCGGCCTTCGCGTAGCCGATGAGCTTCTCGGCGACGTCCAGCTGCATCGTGCGGTCCTTGCCGCTCAGTACGTCGCCCTCGACGACGAGCGCCTTGAACGCCGGGCCCTCCGGGGCGAGCCGTCCGCCGCGTACCGTCGCGGACGGCAGATCGAGCAGTCGCGGGCTGAGGAACAGATGTGTCCAGCCGACGGGCACGCCCTCCGCGGTGAACCAGGGTGCGCCGAGGCCGGTGCCTGCGGGCCCCTTCTGCCGCAGGATGCCGATGTCCGCCCGGTTGACGCCGGTCTGTAGGATCAGCTGGGTACGGCTCAAGTACCGTGCGATGTCCGGGACATGGGCCCACGTGGGCTGTCGTGGCCCCCATGCCTCGCCGTACCCGCCGCCACCGTTGTACGGGGAGAAGGCGGCGAAGCCGGGCCAGGCCGCGCCGGGCGCCTCGGCGTACGCGAAGCCGTGGAAGTAGGCCTGGTTGACGCCCGCCGCGTACTGGGTGACGAGCTTCTTCAGCGTCGCGTCCCACGCCGTGGCGTAGGCGCCGCCGGCCGTCGCGCCCGCCTCGTTGGAGAGGACGAGCCTGCCGCCCATGTCACGCCCGCCCGCCAGGCAGCGGAAGTCGTCGGGGTTCTTGAAGCCGAGGGACTCGCCCTCGGAGACGTCGAGCACGGCGGCCGACCAGATGGAGTCGGTGCCCGGGCCGTACGGCTGGACGCGCAGCTGGAGACCGAGCCGGTGCGCCCAGTCCTGGAACGGCTTCAGGTGATGCTCGACGTACAGCTCGGTCAGCACCTCGACGACGTCGCGGCGGACGGCTTTGTCGATCTCCGGGCCGAAGGCGTGGACCGGGTCCTCGTCGCGTTCGACGACGGTCGCCAGGTACGGCAGCAGCGAGTACCCCATGCGCTTCTCGAACTCGGCCGGCAGCACGGGAGTCCACATCGTCTCGTCGGTCTCGAGCTCGATGGAGTCCTCGAACAGCGCCCCGCCCGTCTCGCGGAGCAGCTCGCGGGTGCTCGGCGGCAGGAGATGGCGCTCCCAGAACGCGATGGCGGCGCGGGTGCCGTCCGCGCTGAAGTGGTCGATGACGTAGGAGAGCGGGTCGGTGTGGTGCGGGCCTTCGGGGCGCTGGCCGGAGCCGCGCTCCCAGTAGGCGATGACGAGCCAGTCGCCGTCGTCGTCGGGTGCCGTCCAGTCGAGCTCGCCGCCGGTCACGGCGCCGGTGATGTCGGTGACGGTGGTGTGGTCCAGCAGCATGGGCTCGGCCGCGGCGTCGGTGATCCGGATCGCCTGGACGAGCTTCAGCTCCTGCTGGGTGACGCCTTCGGCGGGCGCTGTGCCGGGGGCCGGGGGCGCGCCGGTGTGGCGCAGGCCGGCGGCGAGGGTGAGGGTGCCGTGGGCGAGTTCCTTCACGGCGGCGGGGCTGTCGGGCGTGATGGAGGGAACGGAGTTCGGCCACGCGGGCCCGAGGGTCAGGTCGACGGTGACGTCCCGCTTCTTCGCCCGGCGCAGTGCCGCCTCGACCGCCCTGACCCAGGCGGGAGTCCCCCAGCCGTAGCGGACCGGGTCGATCGTCGCCCCGCCCCGCATGCTGTGCGTGACGGCGGCTATCTCGACACCGCCGAAGCCTGCGGCGGCGATCTGGTCGATCTCGCGCTCGATCTCGGCGGTGTCGACGAGGGCGTCGGGCCACCACCAGCGGAACCGGGGGCGGACCTCGGGGCACGGGTCGCCGAAGGCGCGGTGGGCGGCGAAGGCGCCCGGTTGGTGGCCTTCCGCGCCCGCGCCCGTGGCGTGCCCGGATGCCGGCGCCGCGCCCGCCTCCGGGGCCGCGCCCCAGGGCACGGTCATGGCCGCGCCCGCCGCGGCCCCCATCTTCAGCAGCGCTCTCCGCCGCAGGCTCATGGCCCTCCCCTTGCCGTGCACCTGGCGTGCACCTGTTGGGTTTGAACGATTCAAGAGAATCTGGCGGAAACATACGAGTGTCGCCGGTCCAGGGCAAGGGCTGGGTGCGGACTCACCCAATTTTACAGTTCCTCACGTGTCTTGACGGGATCGGACGGCCGGGCCCAGAGTTGCCGTCAGCTCTGCGAAACGTTTCAATCACGTTGCCCGAAGGAGCACCATTCCGATGCACGGAATTCCGCTGACGCGGCGTCATCTCATGATGGGCACAGGCGCGGTCACCGCCGCGGTGACCATCGGTTCCGGTGGTCCGGCCACCGCGGCGAACGCCATGCCGCCCGACGCACCGTTCGCCGCGAAAGCCGCCCGGCGCCCGGCGCTGAAGCCGTTCCCGCTCCACTCGGTCGCGCTCCTGGACAGCCCCTTCCGCGCCAACATGCGCCGCACCTGCGCCTATCTGCTGGCCGTCGACCCCGACCGGCTGCTGCACACCTTCCGCACCAACGTCGCTCTGCCCTCCACCGCCGAGCCCTGCGGCGGCTGGGAGGCCCCGACGGTGCTCCTGCGCGGCCACACCACCGGGCATCTGCTCTCCGGCCTGGCCCTCGCACATGCGGCCACCGGCGACGAGGCGTACGCCGCCAAGGCCCGTCGGATCATCGCGGCACTCGCCGAGTGCCAGGCGGCCTCACCGGCCGCCGGCCACTCGCCCGGCTATCTGTCGGCCTTCCCCGAGCAGGTCTTCGCCGACCTGGAGGCGGGCGGCAAGCCCTGGGCGCCGTACTACACGCTCCACAAGATCATGGCCGGGCTGCTCGACTGCCACCAACTCATCGGCAGCGCCCAGGCCCTGGATGTGCTGCGAGGGATGGCCGCCTGGGCCGAGCGGCGCACCGCGGCACTGCCGTACGCCACCATGCAGTCGGTCCTGAAAGTCGAGTTCGGCGGCATGAACGACGTCCTCACCCGACTGCATCTGGCCACCGGTGACCCCGTCGCACTGCGCACCGCACGCCGCTTCGACCACGAGGAGGTGTACGG
Organism: Streptomyces sp. NPDC091376; assembly: GCF_044757085.1. Taxonomy (NCBI): domain Bacteria; kingdom Bacillati; phylum Actinomycetota; class Actinomycetes; order Kitasatosporales; family Streptomycetaceae; genus Streptomyces; species Streptomyces sp. NPDC091376. The sequence goes on from NZ_JBIVUF010000008.1 coordinate 306,015, forward strand.
GCCGCTCGCCGACGGCCGCGACGAACTCGCGGGCCGGCACGCCAACACCGAGATCCCCAAGATCGTCGGAGCCGTGCACGAGTACGAGGCCACCGGCGACGAGCGCTACCTCCGCCTCGCCGAGTACTTCTGGCACACCGTCGTGCGCGACCACTCGTACGCCATCGGCGGCAACTCCAACCAGGAGTTCTTCGGCCCGCCCGGCGAGATCGTCAGCCGGCTCTCCGAGGACACCTGCGAGAACTGCAACAGCTACAACATGCTCAAGCTCGGCCGGCAGCTGTTCCTCCACGACCCGGGCACGACCGCCTACATGGACCACTACGAGTGGACCGTGCTCAACCAGATGCTCGGCGAGCAGGACCCCGACTCCGCCCACGGCTACGTCACGTACTACACGGGTCTGTGGGCCGGCTCGCAACGGCAGTCCAAGGGCGGACTCGGGGCGGCGCCCGGGAGCTACAGCAGCGACTACGACAACTTCTCCTGCGACCACGGCACCGCGCTGGAGACCCAGACGAAGTTCGGCGACACGATCTACGCGCACGCGCGCGACGCCCTGTACGTCAACCTGTTCATCCCGTCCGAGGTGACCTGGGACGAGAAGAGGGTGACACTGCGCCAGGAGACCCGCTATCCGGAGTCGGAACGGGTGCGTCTGACGGTCACGTCGGGCGGCGGCCGCTTCGCGCTGAAGGTGCGCATCCCCGGCTGGCTCGACGGCCGGGCCGTCCTACGCGTGAACGGCCGCACGGCGGTCACCGACACCCGGCCCGGACGCCACGCGACCCTCGAACGGTACTGGCGCACCGGTGACACGGTCGAGCTCACGCTGCCGATGGAACTCGACCGCCGCCCCGCGCCCGACAATCCGCACGTGCAGTCGGTGACCTACGGGCCCGTGGTACTGGCCGGGGCGTACGGCGCCGTGGAGTCACCCACGATTCCCGCCCTCGACCCCGCTTCCATCCGCAGAGTGCCCGGAGACCAGGTGGAGTTCACGGCCGTGGCGGAAGGCGCCCAGGTGCCGCTGCTGCCGTTCCACCGGGTGCACCACCAGCGCTACAACGTGTACTTCGCCGTGCCGCCGCGCCCCCGTCCGGCCCGCGAGGTCGCCCGGTTCGCCCTCGACGAGGGCACCGGGACCACCACCGCCGACAGCACCGGCACCTTCGCGGCGGCGACGCTGGCCGGGGGCGCCCGCTGGGGCACCGGGCGCGCCGCGGTCGAACTCGACGGCGTCGACGGCCATGTGGCGCTGCCGCCCGGCCTGATCACCGGGCTGAACGAGCTGACCGTCAGCGCCTGGGTCCGGGTCGACACCCTCGTCAACTCGGCCCGCGTCTTCGACCTCGGCTTCCACAAGAGCACCTACCTCTTCCTCACCCCGCGCACCGGCGCGGGTCGGGCCCGAGCGGCCCTGAAGATCTCCGGCATGGACGGCGAGGACCTCATCGACGCCACGGGACCGCTGCCGCAGGGCCGCTGGACCCACGTCGCCCTCAGCCTCACCGGCGGCGCCGACGGCCGCACCGGCGGCGGCACCGGCGTGCTCTACGTCGACGGGGCCGAGGCCGGGCGGAACGACGCGCTCGTGTCCGGTCCGCTGCTGCTCGGCGCCACCACCCGTAACTACCTGGGACGTTCACAGAACGCCACGCACCCCTACCTGCACGGCGCGGTCGACGACTTCCGCGTGTTCAACCGCGCCCTGCCCGCCACCGAGGTCGCGACCCTCGCCCGCGTGAGTGCCTGATCCCCGCGTGAGTGCCGGACCCCCGCGTGAGTGCCGGACCCCCGCGTGAGTGCCGGACCCCCGCGTGGGTGCCTTACCCCCACGCGGGCGCCCCGATCCCGCGCGTGGGCACCCGACCCTTCACCCCCTCCCGCCTGCTAGGAGCGAGCCCCTCCATGCCCAGCCCTTCCCTGCCTGAGTTCGACCTGTCCAGACGCCACTTCGTCGTCGCCGCCGGAGTCACGGCAGCCGCGCTCGGCGGCGCTCTCCCCACCGGGACCGCACACGCCGCCCCCGCCTCCCGCTTCACCCCCGCCACCTTCGCCGACCCGCGCCGCGACAGCCGTCCCACCGTCTACTGGTACTGGAACGGCCCCGTCACCCACGAGCTGATCGACCGGCAGCTGGCGGACCTCCGGGACAAGGGGATGTACGAGGTCGTCGTCTTCCCCTACGACAACGAGGACATGAAGCCCGTCTTCTTCTCCGAGGAGTGGTTCGACGTCGTCGGCCATGTCATCGAAGAGGCCGAGCGCACCGGCATGCGGGTGTGGATCTTCAACGACAACCACTTCCCCAGCGGACGGGCCGCCTACCTCGTCGCCCAGGGCGGCACCGTCGGGTCCCGCACCTACGCCCCGCGCCCCGAACTGCGGCTGAAGGGCCTGTGGCGGTCCACCACCGTCGTCGAGGGCCCCGCACGACTCGACCTGCTGGAGACCACCGGTGTCGCCGTCGCCTCCGGCCGGCTCGTCGCCGACGCGGCCGTGCTCGCCGGCGCCGCCGTACTCCGCGGCGGTGAGGAGTGGACGGACTACGACGTCACCGGCAACGCCAGGACGGAGACCGGTTCGGTCGCTCTCGTGGTCCGGGCCTCGGCCTCCGGCGACACCGGCTACGCGGTGGAGTTCGACCAGACCGGGGTCGTCACCATCTCCCGCCTGACGGCCGGTGGTTCGCAGCAACTCGCCAGGAGCAGCCGCACCGACGGCTTCAACCGCACCAAGTTCCACACCTTCGTCGTGAAGGTCCGCGGCGCCACGCTCTCCGTCACCCTCGACGGCAAGGACAAGGGCACCGTCACCGACGACGCGCACCCGCGCGGCGGCGCAGGCGTCCGCGCCGTCGACGGGCAGCGCGCCCTGTGGGAGGACCTGACCCTCACCGCGGCCGACGGCAGTGCCCTGTACGCGTCCGCCTTCGACGACCCGGCATCGGCAGGTGACTTCCACACTCGGACCGTGCCCGCGGCGGCCGCCCGGCCCGTGGCCGCGGCCGCCCGTCCCGCCGGCCCGTCCGACGGCTCCGCCCTGGTCGAGCTGACCGGCGAACTGACGGCCGGGCGCGCCTGGCGAGTACCCGAAGGCCGCTGGCAGATCGACCTCTTCGGCGGCGCGATCCTGTCCGACGACAGCTCCGGCTACACCCGCGCGTATCTCGACCTGCTCGACGACGAGCCGGTCGAGCTGATGCTGGACATGGTGCCGGGGGAGTACCACCGCCGCTTCGGCCGCTACTTCGGCAATGTCGTGCCCGGCTTCTGGGACGACGAGCCGTTCATCGCCTCCGCGGGCCCCCACCCCTTCAAGCGACTGCCCTGGTCGCCCACGCTCGCCGCGGCCCTGCACGAGGTCGGCGCCGAGCCCGGCAAGGCGTACGCGGCCGTGTACGACGACCTCGGCGAGACGGGCCGGATCCTGCGCGGCCGCTACTGGCGTGCCGTGTCCAACCGCTTCGCCAAGTACTTCGAGAAGCAGGCCCACTGGTACGCCGACCGGCGCGTCCGCCTGATCACCAACCCCCTCTACGACGAGGCCGCCCCCTCCAAGCGCATCCTGTCCACCGGCGATCTGCACAAGGTCAACCAGTGGGCGCAGATCCCCGGCGGCGACGTCATCACCGGCGAGTACGTGGCGGGCGAGCCCACCATGGACCCGCGCAACCCGGCGTCCGTGGCCCACCAGACCGGCCGTGAGCGGGTGGTCATCGAGGCGTTCGGCAACATGGGCTGGCAGGTGGCGCCCCAATTCGTGCACGCGCTGCTCGGCGCGTTCGCTACGCGCGGCTGCAACCTCACCGTGCTGCACGCACTGTGGACCAACGAGGCCAGGGTGTTCTTCCCGCCGCCGTTCGGTCCCCGCGCCCCCTGGTGGTGGGCGATGCGGCCGATCGCCGACTGGATCGGCCGCGTCATGGAACTCGCCCGCGGCACCTCGGCCGCCCGCACCGCCCTCCTGCAGCCACAGCGCGCCGCCGAGCAGTTCACCGGCACCGAGCGGCAGGGCGAGGTCGACGACCCGTTCGCCGCCGCCGCCTACGCGCTGGAGAGCGCCCAGACCGACTTCGACCTCGTCCACGAGGGCGCGCTCGCGGGCGACCCCGACCTGCTGTGCCACGCCAGGCTCGGCGACGGGCAGCTGGCCGTCGGGCGGGCGCGCTACGACCTGGTCGTGCTGCCCGAGACGCCGGTGCTGGAGGCCGATGCGGTCCGCGCCCTCGCCGCCTTCGCGCGCGGGGGAGGAACGGTCGTCGCCGTCGGCGCACTGCCCGAGCACGAGGCCAACGGGCGTGACGACGCCCTGCGGCACGCCCTGAACGACCTGTTCGGCAGCACGGCCGGCTCCCGGCGGATCGGCAGAGGCCGCGCCGTGCGCGTCACCGCCGTGGACGCGCTGGGCGAGGAGGTCCGGGAGGCCGGCGCCGCCGCGGCCGTCCTCGAACCCGCCGCGCCCGCCGTACGCGTCCTGCGCACCACCCGGGGCCGCGACATCGCGTTCCTGTTCAACAACGAGAGCGCCGCTCCCGTCGACACCTGGGCCACGCTCCCGGCGCGTGGCGTACCGGAGGTGTGGAACCCGGCGGACGGAACGGCCGTACCCGCGCCCGTGTACCGGGCGCCCGCACGGCCCGGCGACGGTGTCCGCGTACCGCTGAGGCTCGGCCCGTACGAGACGCTGGCCGTCGTCCTCCGCGACGGCCACGGCAGGGACGCGGCACACCTCACCGACGCCGGATCGCTGCCCGTCACCTGCGTCACGTCCGTCACCTCCGTCACCGAGCGCCGTGGAACACACCGCGACGTGCTCCGCGTCCAGGCCGTCGCCGAGGCGCCCGGCAGCCACGCGCTCACCGGCACCGACGGCCGCCGTACCTACCGCGGCACCGCCCGCGTCACCGACACCCTGGAACCGATCCCGCTCGACGGCGACTGGACCCTGACGCTCCACAAGGACGGCGCACAGCCCGTCGTACGGCCGCTCGGCAGCTGGAGCGACATCGCCCCGCTGTTCTCCGGCAGCGCCACCTACACCAAGGACATCGACCTCGGCCCGGCCGCCCTCGCCGGCCGCCGTCTCCACCTGGACCTCGGCACCGTGCGCGAGGTCGCCCAGGTCACGGTCAACGGGACGGCCCTGCCGCCGGCCCTGTGGACCCCGTACGTCGTCGACGTCACCGAAGCACTGCGGCCCGGGGCCAACCACATCGCCGTACGCGTGTCCAACACCCTCTCCAACGAACGCAACAAGCCGCTGCCCTCCGGGCTGCTGGGACCCGTGGTCCTGCGCCCGCGCCGCCCCCTCACCATCGACCTGCACTGACCCGTATGGAGACCGGCATGAGTTCACTCGCCAGACCCGCGCTCGTCCTCGCCACCGGGCTGACCGCGCTCGTCACCGTCGTCCCCTCCGCGCTCCCCGCCGCCGCCTCGGGCGGCGACGGCGCCCGGGCCACCGCACTGCAGACCCAGCACCTGCGCAGCGCCCTCGGCATCGACGACACCACACCCGATCTGACCTGGCAGCCGACCGGGCGCGGCCGGAACGTCCTCCAGAGCGCCTACCGCGTCCAGGCCGCCACCAGCCGCGACAGGCTGGAGCACGGGCGGCCCGACCTGTGGGACTCGGGGAAGGTCCGTTCCGCCGCGCCGCGCACCGTCTACGCCGGCAAGGCACTGGGCTCACGCGACCGCGTCCACTGGCGCGTTCAGCTCTGGTCCGGAGCGCGTGCCTCCGAGTGGAGCGACATCGCCGTCTTCGAGACGGGCCTGACCCGCGCCGAGGACTGGACCGCCCAGTGGATCACGAACGACGCGTGGCGGCTGAGCCGGCACGAGATCGAGCCCGTCGTCGTGACACTGCCGAGGACGACGGCCAGGCACGTCCGGCTCGACGTCACCATGCTCGGGCTGCCGCTGGAGGAGGCGTGGCGCCTCCAGCTCGGCGAGTTCGAGGTGCGCGACTCGGCCGCTCCGGACGTGAACCACGCGAAGGGCGCCGCCGTCACCGCCTCCGAGACCGACACCGTACGCAAGATCTGGGAGCCGGCGCTCGCCGTCGACGGGGTGCGCAACAGCGCGCTGGACCGGTCCGCGGGATACGCGAGCCAGAAACACACCGGCCCCGACTCCCCGGTCACCCTCACTCTCGACCTGAAGCAGGCGCGGTCCTTCGACCAGGTGGTCCTCTATCCGCGCGCCGACGTCCTCACCGACGACGGCCGCGTGCCCCACTTCCCCGTCGACTACACCGTGTCGACCGCCGAGACCACCGAGGGCCCGTGGACGAAGGCGGCCGAGGTGACCGGCCAGCAGGCGCCCAAGCCCTATCTGCCCGCCGGGCTCCCGCTCTTCACCAAGGACTTCACCCTCCCCAAGGGCGCCCGCAGTGCCCGCCTCTACCTGGCAGGGCTCGGCATCCACGAAGCCGGCATCAACGGCAGACCCGTCGGGGACGCCGTGCTGGAGCCCGCCAACACCGACTTCGACGACCGGGTCCAGTACGCCACCTACGACGTCACCGAGCGGCTGCGGCGCGGCACCAACACCCTCGCCGTCGCCCTCGGCAACGGCGCCTCCAACGTCGTCAGCACCGCCGACCGCTACCGCAAGTGGTACGGCAACTTCAGCGACCCCAAGCTCATCGCCCAACTGGAGATCACCCTGGACGACGGCACCGTACGCCGCATCACCAGCGGCACCGACTGGCGTACCACCCTCGGCCCGACGACGTCGTCCAACTGGTATGGCGGCGAGGACTACGACGCCCGCCGCGAGATATCCGGCTGGGACGAGCCGGGCCGCGACCGCTCCTCATGGCAGGAGGCCGTGACACTCGGCCGGCCGGGCGGCGCGGAGGAACCGGCCGCACTCAGCGCCCGCGAGACCGAACCGGTCCGGGTCATCGAGACGCTGAAGGGCACGGAGGTGGCCGGCGCCGAGGGCAGCCGCGTCTTCGACCTCGGCCGCAACATCGCCGGCTGGCCCGAGATCACCGTCACCGCACCCGCCGGCACGGCCGTACGCATCCATCCCGCCGAGAGCCTGAAGGACGGCCACGCCTTCCAGTCCATCAGCAACGTCGGCGCACCCCTGTGGGACACGTACACGACCAAGGGCGGCGGCCGCGCGGAGACCTGGCACCCGAAGTTCAGCTACCACGGCTTCCGCTACCTGGAGCTGAAGGGCCTGCCGGCCGGCGCCACCGTCTCCGTGCGCGGAAAGGTCCTGCACACCGACAACTCATCGGCGGGGAGCTTCACCAGCTCCAACGAGCTCGTCAACGGCATCCACGGACTCGTCCGCCGCGCCGTCGAGGGCAACATGATGAGCGTCCTCACCGACTGCCCCAGCCGCGAGAAGCTCGGCTGGCTCGAGCAGAACCAGCTCGTCTTCCCCTCCCTGGCCGCCAACTACGACATGCAGTCCTACCTCCGCAAGATCGTGCGGGACATGTCGGACGCCCAGACCCCCGAGGGCCTGATCCCCAGCACCGTCCCCGACTACGTCGAACTCTCCGGCGGCTACCGCAACGACGCCAACTGGGGCGGCGCGTTCGTCCTCGTGCCGTGGCAGCTCTACACGACCTACGGCGACGAGGAGACGCTGCGCACGTACTACCCGCAGATGAAGCAGTACGTGACCTTCCTGGAGCAGAAGGTCTCCGGCGGCATCCTCGACTACGGCCTCGGCGACTGGATCACCCCCGATCGCACCTTCCCGCGCGCCGTCGCGGGCACCTACGGCTACTGGCGCGTCGTCGACGGCCTCAGCCGCATCGCGAAGGTCCTCGGCCAGGACGCCGACGCCGCCCTGTACCAGGAGAAGGCGGACACCAGCGCGCACGCTCTTGGCGCGAAGTACTACGACCCGGCCACCGGCACCTTCGGCGGCGGAGGCCAGGGCGCGGAGGCGCTCGCTCTCGACATGGGAGCCGTCCCCGCCGGTGAACGCGAGCGTCTGCTCGCCCACTTCACGGCTTCCGTGGTGGCCGCCGACCACCACCTCGTGCTGGGCGAGATCTCCCTGCCCGCCGCTCTGCGGGTGCTGTCGGAGTCGGGCCGTGACGACATCGTCTACAAGATCGCCACGCAGACCACCAGCCCGAGCTACGGCTACCAGGTCCTCGCCGGCAACACGACCCTCGGCGAGACCTGGGACGGCGGCCCCGGCCAGTCGCAGAACCACTTCATGCTCGGCGCGATCGACGCCTGGTTCACCGGCCGCCTCGCCGGCATCCAGCAGCGGCCGGGCTCCGTCGGCTACCGCGAACTCCTCATCGCCCCGGCGCTGGTGGGCGACCTGACCTCGGCGGCGGGCTCGTACACCACGCCGTACGGCACGGTCCGCACCAAGTGGCAGCGCGCCGGCTCCGCCTACCGCCTCGACACCACCGTCCCGGCAGGAACGACCGCCGAGATCCGCGTCCCGGCCACCTCCGGCACCGTCCACGCCGACTCCGGCGCGCGTCTCACACGGACGGAGAAGGGGACGGCGGTCTACGAAGTCGGCTCCGGGACATGGACGTTCCGCTCCACGGCGACACCGCCGGCCGGAAGCTGACACGCCGAAGGCCCTCGCCGGACCGGTCGGTCCGGCCGGGGCCCACGCACGAGTGGGGCCTCAGCCCTCGACCAGGATCACCTCCAGCGTCCGGGGTCCGTGCACCCCTTCCACCCGGTCCAGTTCGATGTCGCTCGTCGCCGAAGGGCCGCTGATCCAGGTCAGGGGGCGCGTCGGGTCCAGGCGGGACAGGCCCTGGGGGACCGAGGCGACGACCTGTTCGGGGGCGCGCACGACGCAGATGTGGTGGTCAGGGACGAGGGTGATCCGGCGCCGGCCCTGGGCGGAGCCGCCGTTCAGGACGATCGTCCCCGTTTCGGCGATGGCCACGGCGCAGCCGGTGACCACGCTGTCCTTCGCGTCGAGTTCGGCGGGCGTCGACTCCGAGGTGTCCGGGACGAGTTCGACGCCCGCCGTCTCCGCGAGCCACTCCGCGGGCAGGCCCTCCGGTACCACGACCGTACGGGCACTGCGGTCGGCCAGGAGCCGGGCGATCAGGCCCGGTACGTCGCCGGGGGAGCAGCGGTGCACGAGGGCACGGTAGTCGGCCAGGTTCTCGGCGAGCAGGTCCGCCGTCCGGGCGGGCGTGCGCTCACCGTGGACCTGGAGATAGTCGCGGACGACCGGCACGTCGTCCGGGCGCTCCTCGCGCGGTACGTCCGCCAGGGCGTGCCGCACCCTGCCGAGGACCGTGTCCCTGCCGCTCACTTGCCGCTCCCTTCACCGCGCGTGCGCTGCCACCAGTCGCGGAACGACTCGGCCGGCACCCCCGGCACCGTCCGCGTGTCCGTCCAGGCCCGGCCGGGACCCGGCAGACGCCGGGGATGCAGCCGGCGCGTGCGGGAGGCGAGGCGCTGCACCCTGCGCAGCGCGCCCGGGTGGTCCAGCGTCCAGCGGGCCGCGCGCATCGCGGCCCGTTCGGCCGCGTGCCCCTTGGCCGGGCGGATGGTGACCTTCCCGCCGTCGCGCGTCACCTCGCCGCCCTCGACGACCCGTTCTCGTAGGTGCACCAGCACTTCGGGGATGTCGATGGCGACCGGGCACACCTCGTAGCAGGCACCGCACAGCGTCGAGGCGTAGGGGAGCGAGGCGTCCAGCTCGCTGTCCGTGCCGCGCAGCTGGGGTGTGAGGATCGCGCCGATCGGGCCGGGATAGGCGGACCCGTACGCGTGCCCGCCAGCCCGCTCGTACACCGGGCACACATTGAGGCAGGCCGAGCAGCGGATGCAGCGCAGTGCCTGGCGGCCCACGGTGTCGGCGAGGGTGTCCGTGCGGCCGTTGTCGAGGAGGACCAGATGGAAGGTCCGCGGGCCGTCGCCGTCCGTCGTACCCGTCCACATGCTCGTGTACGGGTTCATCCGCTCCGCCGTCGACGAACGGGGCAGGAGCTGGAGGAAGACCTCCAGGTCCTGCCAGGTCGGCACCACCTTCTCGATGCCGACGACGGAGATCAGCGTCTCGGGCAGGGTCAGGCACATGCGGCCGTTGCCCTCGGACTCGACCACGACCAGCGTCCCGGTCTCGGCGACCATGAAGTTGGCGCCCGAGATCGCGACCTTCGCGCGCAGGAACTTCTCCCGCAGGTGCAGCCGTGCCGCCTCGGCCAGTTCGCGCGGTGTGTCCGTCAGACCGTCGGGGGCGGGGCGGCCCCAGTCCGCCATCTTCTCGCGGAAGATGTCGCGGATCTCGGAGCGGTTGCGGTGGATCGCCGGGACCAGGATGTGCGACGGCAGATCGTCGCCCAACTGCACGATCAGCTCCGCGAGATCGGTCTCACAGGCCGTGATGCCGGCTGCGGCGAGGGCGTCGTTGAGGCCGATCTCCTGGGTGGCCATGGACTTGACCTTGACGACCTCGGTCTCTCCGGTGGCCCGGACGAGTCCGGTGACGATGCGGTTGGCCTCGGCGGCGTCGGCCGCCCAGTGGACCTGGCCCCCGGCCGCCGTCACCGCCGCCTCCACCTGCTCCAGATAGTGGTCCAGGTGGCGCAGCGTGCGGTTCTTGATCGCCGCCCCGGCGGCGCGCAGCCGCCCCCAGTCGTCGAGTTCGGCGACGGCCTTGGCGCGCTTGTCGCGGATGGTGTGCGTGGCGTGGCGCAGATTGCCGCGGAGGGTGAGGTTCTGCGTGGACTCGGACGCGGCCTTCGGGAAGGCGGGCATGCCGAGGTACGTACCGCCGCTCATCGGGTGTCCTCTTCCGTGCCGGCCAGGATCTCGGCGATGTGAACCGGGCGCACCGGCGAGCCGAGCCGGGCGAGCGTGCCGCCGATGTGCATCTGGCAGGAGTTGTCGACCGTGCACACGGCCTCGGCGCCGGTGGAGTCGATGCTCCGGGCCTTGTCGGCGCCCATCGCCGCCGAGACGGCGGCGTTCTTGACGGCGAACGTGCCGCCGAAGCCGCAGCACTCCTCGGCGCCCGGCAGCTCACGCAGCTCAAGGCCCTTGACGTGCTCCAGCAGCCGCCGCGGCCGGTCGCCGAGACCGAGCATCCGCAGGCCGTGGCACGTGGGGTGGTAGGTGACGGTGTGCGGGTAGTACGCGCCGACGTCCGTCACCTTCAGCACATCGACCAGGAACTCGGTCAGCTCGTACGTCTTGGGGACCGCGCTCGCCGCGGCTTCGGTGAGCTCCTGGCCCCGGCCCTCGGAGGCCGCCTTGGCGCCGATGCGCGGGTAGTTGTCGCGGACCATCGCCGCGCAGGAGCCGGACGGGGTGACGACGTACTCGTAGTCGTCGAACGCGGCGGCGTAGCGGCGCACCAGGGGCTCGGTCTCGTGCCGGTAGCCGGTGTTGAACTGCGGCTGCCCGCAACAGGTCTGCGCCGGCGGGAAGTCCACCTCGACGCCGAGTCGCTCCAGCAGGGTGACGACCGCCCGGCCGGTCCGCGGGAAGAGCGTGTCGTTGACGCAGGTGACGAAGAGCGCTACCCGCATGGCTGTTCCTCCTTGGCGAGACGGGCCTCGGCCTGCTCCCATGCTCGGATGTCTCCCGAGGGTACGTGGTGCCGTAGGCCTTGAGTCTCGCACAGGAGCTGCCGCGATTCACGCAGACCTCCGATGACTGCGCCTGCCGCTCGGGCCTGTACGAGGATGTTGCCCAGTGCGGCGGCCTCGGCGGGGCCGGCCACCACGGGCAGCCCGCAGGCGTCGGCCGTCAGTCGGCACAGCAGCTCGTTGTGCGCGCCGCCGCCGACGATGTGCACGGTGTCGACCGCCCGGCCGGAGAGCCGCTGGGCGTCCATCAGCGCGCGTCGGTGGGCCAGGGCGAGCGAGTCCAGCACACAGCGGGTGGTCTCGGCCGCGTCACGCGGCACGGGCTGGCCGGAGCCACGGCATGCCTCGGCGATCCGCTCCGGCATCCGGCCCGGGGGGATGAAGGCGGGATCGCCCGCGTCGACGACCGAGCGCAGGGGCGCACACGAGGCGGCGCGGCGCAGCAGCTCCCCGAGCTCCACCGCCTGCCCCCGCGCCTCCCAGTCGCGCAGGCACTCCTGGAGCAGCCAGAGTCCCATGATGTTGCGCAGGTAGCGGACGGTGCCGTCCACCCCCAGCTCGTTGGTGAAGTTGGCGCGCCGGCTGTCCTCGGTGAGGACGGGCGCGTCGAGCTCGAGCCCGGCAAGGGACCAGGTGCCGGTGGCGATGTACGCGAAGCGCTCCCCGCGCGCGGGCACGCCCGCCACGGCGGACGCGGTGTCGTGCGACCCGACGGCGGTCACGGGCACCGGCCCGCTCAGGCCCGTGTCGGTGAGGACCTCGGGCAGGAGCGTCCCGGCCGGGTCGCCCGGGCGGCGCAACGGCGGGAAGAGCGACAGGTCGATGCCGAGCGCCTCGGCGACGGGCCGGGCCCAGTCACGGGTGCGCGGGTCGACGAGCTGTGTGGTGGAGGCGTTGGTGAGCTCGGTCCCGGCCTCACCGGTCAGCCAGTACGAGAGGAGATCGGGGATCAGCAGCAGGCTGCGGGCGGCGGCGAGGGCGGCGGTGCCCTGGGCGGCGACCAACTGGTAGACGGTGTTGAAGGGGAGGTACTGGAGCCCTGTCGCCGCGTACAGGTCGGCGGGCGGGAGGGCGTCGGCGACCTTCGCGGTGACGGCCTTGGTGCGGGTGTCTCGGTAGTGCACGGGATTGCCGATGAGCGCTCCGTCGGCGTCCAGGAGGCCGTAGTCCACGGCCCAGGAGTCGACCCCCACGCTCGCGAGCCGCCCGCCGGTGGCCCGGGCCGCGGCGCGCAGGCCGTCGAGCACGCCGCGGTACAGGGCGAGGATGTCCCAGTGCAGCGTCCCGCCCGTGCGTACGGGCGTGTTGGGGAACCGGTGCACTTCGGTGAGACCGAGCGTGCCCGGCCCGACGCGGCCGACGATGACGCGGCCGCTGGAGGCGCCGAGGTCGACGGCGGCGAAGGGGAGAGGGTCGTGAGGTGGCATTCTCGTCATCCTTGCGAGGTCGGTGTTCGGCAGCGGCCGATCGGGCGCCGGCCCGGTGGTGGGCAGTCGTTCAGCCCGGGGGATATCCGCGGGCGGGCTCCGGTGGAGGAACGCGTGCCGCACCACGGCGGACCGACCGCCCACAACGCGAGCGGGGCCCAGCGCGGTCGGGCCGCGACGCGAGGGCCGCGATGCGCGACTCGCAGCGCGCGGCCCCCAGCGCGAGGCCCGGGGCGCTGCGCGCCCCGGAGGCATGCCGCCGCCCGTCCGGGCTCGGATGCCGCCGCCCGCCCTGGGCGCCCCGGAGGCATGCCGACCGCCCGTCCGTGCCGCATGCCACCCGCCCGTGCCAGGTTGCCGCCCACCCGGGCCGGATGCCGCCGCCCGCCCCGGACCGCACGCCGCTGCGCGGCGTCAGCGCAGGAACGCCGCCGCGACGCCCGCGTCCACCGGGATGTGGAGGCCCGTCGTATGGCTCAGGTCGCCGCCGGTCAGGACGAACACCGCGCCCGCGACGTGCTCCGGAAGCACCTCGCGCTTCAGCAGCGTCCGCTGCGCGTAGAACTCGCCCAGCTTCTCCTCCTCGACCCCGTAGACCGCGGCACGCTGCGCGCCCCAGCCGCCCGCGAAGATCCCCGATCCGCGCACGACCCCGTCCGGGTTCACTCCGTTGACCCGGATCCCGTGCCCGCCGAGCTCCGCGGCCAGCAGCCGGACCTGGTGCGCCTGGTCGGCCTTGGTCGCGCCGTACGCGATGTTGTGGGGACCGGCGAACACGCCGTTCTTGGAGGCGATGTAGACGATGTCTCCGCCGATGCCCTGCGCTGTCATCACCCGGGCCGCTTCCCGCGAGACCAGGAAGGAGCCGCGGGCCATGATGTCGTGCTGGAGGTCCCAGTCCTTCGCCGTGGTCTCCAGGAGCGGCTTGGAGATGGAGATGCCGGCGTTGTTGACGACCAGGTCGACGCCACCGAAGGCGAGCGACGCGGCGGCGAACGCGGCGGCGATCTGCTCCTCGGAGGTGACGTCCACGCTCACCGCGACCGCCTTGTCCGGGCCGCCAAGCTCCTCGGCCACCGCCGCCGCACGGTCCGCGTCGAGGTCGGCGACGACGACGCACGCGCCCTCCGCGACCAGCCGGTGCGCGATGGCCCTGCCGATGCCGGAGCCGGCCCCCGTCACGAGCGCGACCCGGGTCGCGAGCGGCTTCGGCGCGGGCATGCGGCGGAGCTTGGCCTCCTCCAGTTCCCAGTACTCGATCCGGAACTTCTCCGCCTCCTCGATCGGCGCGTACGAGGAGACCGCCTCGGCCCCGCGCATCACGTTGATCGCGTTGACGTAGAACTCGCCCGCGACGCGCGCGGTCTGCTTGTCCTTGCCGAAGCTGAACATGCCGACGCCCGGTACGAGCACGATGGCCGGGTCGGCGCCGCGCATCGCGGGGGAGTCGGCGTCGGCGTGCCGCTCGTAGTAGGCGCGGTAGTCCTCGCGGTAGGCGGCGTGCAGCACCTTCAGGCGCGCGACGGCCTCCTCCAGGGGGGCGCCGGGTGCCATATCGAGGACCAGCGGGCGGACCTTCGTCCGCAGGAAGTGATCCGGGCAGGAGGTGCCGAGCGCGGTGAGCCGTGGATGCCCGGCGCGGGACAGGAAGTCCAGGACAACGTCGGAGTCGGTGAAATGGCCCACCTGCGGGCGGTCGGCCGAGGCGAGGCCACGGACGACGGGGGCGAGCGCGGCGGCACGGGCGCGACGCTCGGCCTCCGGCAGCGGCTCGTAGCCTTCGAGCACCGGGCCGAAGGGTTCGGCCTTGCCGCGCTCGGCGAGGAACTCCTCGGCGGTGCGGATGATGCGCAGCGAGTTTCGCTCGCACTCCTCGGAGGTGTCTCCCCAGGCGGTGATGCCGTGTCCGCCGAGGATGCAGCCGATCGCCTCGGGGTGGGCCGCCTCGACGGCCGCGATGTCCAGGCCGAGCTGGAAGCCGGGACGGCGCCAGGGCACCCATACGACCTGGTTGCCGAAGCACTCCTTGGTCAGCGCCTCGCCATCGGCCGCGCAGGCGAGCGCGATGCCCGAGTCGGGGTGCAGGTGGTCCACGTGGGCGGCGTCGACCAGACCGTGCATCGCGGTGTCGATGGACGGTGCCGCGCCGCCCTTGCCGTGCAGGCAGTAGTCGAACGCCGCGACCATCTCGTCCTCGCGCTCCACGCCCAGGTACACCCCGGTGAGCGCGCGCAGTCGGTCGAGCCGCAGCGCGGCGAGTCCCCCGGCGGTCAGCGTCCCGAGGTCACCGCCGGACCCCTTCACCCACATCAGCTCGACGTCCTGGCCGGTGACGGGGTCGGTGCCGGTGCCCTTCGCGGAGGTGTTCCCGCCGGCGTAGTTGGTGTTCCGGGGGTCGGCCCCCAGCCGATGCGAACGCCCGAGCAGCTCGGCCACGCGCGCATGAGTCCTGTCGTCCGTCATTGCCTGCTTCCTTCGAGTCCGAGCTGGTTCGTCCGGGCTGGTTCATCCGAGCTGCTTCATACGAGGTGGTTCATCCGCGCTGGTTCGTCCGAGGTGGTTCATCCGAGCCGCTTCATCCGCACGGTTCATCCGGGCTGGATCATCCAGCTGGTTCATCCGCGCGGTTCGTCCCCACGGTCCATCCGATCGGTACGTCCCGACCGGTTTGCTCCCGAGGCGATTCCCGCGGCGTCGTGGCCGCGCCGAGTCCCCCGCAGGGGCTTACGCCCCCCACCCCGCCTGCTCCCCGCCCACACGCTCGTCGATGATCTTCTGGGCCCAGCCGGAGCGGGCGTACGCCGCGATCGGGTCCGGGGCGATGCCTTGCTCCTCGCGGACCTCGGCGAGCAGCGGGCGGACGTCCGTGCTGTACGCGTCCATCAGGACCGCGTTGGCGGCCAGCACATCACCGGAGCGCTGCGCGGCGGCGAGGGCGTCGGCGTCGACCAGCAGGGCCTTGGCCGTGGCCTCCTGGACGTTCATCACCGAGCGGATGATCGCCGGGATCTTCGCCTCGATGTTGTGGCACTGGTCGAGCATGAAGGCCACGTCCGGCCCGAAGCCGCCGCCCCGGATCACCTCGTACATGATCCGGAACAGCTGGAACGGGTCGGCCGCGCCGACCATCAGGTCGTCGTCCGCGTAGAAGCGGGAGTTGAAGTCGAACCCGCCGAGCTTCCCCTCGCGCAGCAGCAGCGCGACGATGAACTCGATGTTGGTGCCGGGCGCGTGGTGGCCGGTGTCGACGACGACCTGGGCCTTGGGCCCGAGCTTCAGACAGTGCGCGTACGCCGTGCCCCAGTCCGGGACGTCGGTCGCGTAGAAGGCCGGCTCGAAGAGCTTGTACTCCAGCAGCATCCGCTGATCGTCGCCGAGGCGCTCGTACACCGCGGCCAGCGCCTCCGCGAGACGCTCCTGGCGGGCCCGGATGTCGTCCTGGCCCGGGTAGTTGGTGCCGTCGGAGAACCACAGCTTCAGATCGCGCGAGCCGGTCGCGTCCATGATGTCGACGCACTCCAGCAGATGCCCGAGGGCCTTGCGACGCACTGCCGGGTCGGGATGGGTGACCGAGCCGAGCTTGTAGTCGTCGTCCTGGAAGACGTTGGAGTTGATCGCGCCGAGCCTGAGACCCTGCTCGTCGGCGTACGTGGCGAGCTCTGCGTAGCCATCGGAGCCGTCGACCCTGTCCCAGGGGATGTGCAGGGCGACGGCCGGGGCGACGCCGGTGTGCTCATGGACGCGTGCCGCGTCGTCCAGCTTCTCCCGCGGGGTGCGCGGCACTCCGGGCTGCGCGAACACCTTGAAGCGTGTACCCGAGTTGCCGTACGCCCATGACGGCGTCTCGATGGCCTGGGTCCTGAGGGCCGCCTTCACGGCGGATACGGCAGACATGAATTCAGCACTCCCGAGGGCCGAACAGAACTGTGAATCGTTTCATCAGGGTGAAGCTATGACCGCCCAACAGGCATGTCAAGGGAGCGAGTCGGCTCAGAAAGTTTCATGAACTGACCCATTGACTGGGCGGGTGTTGCCCGTCTAGCTTCCGTGAAACTTGGTTGAAACCTTTCACGGCGCCCTTCGCGGCGCACCTTCCACGGAGCATCCATGAACCAGCCCGACACGGGCCCGGCCCCCGTTCTGGCCCTGACGGACGTGTCCAAGTCCTTCGGCGCCGTACGGGCTCTGCAGGACGTCTCCCTGCAGCTGCTCCCGGGCGAGGTCCACGCGCTCGCCGGTGAGAACGGCGCGGGCAAGTCCACCCTCATCAAGACGCTCGCCGGCGTCCACCGGCCCGACTCCGGCCAGGTGTTGCTCGACGGGAAGCCGGTCGTCTTCGACGGCCCGGCCGACGCCCGTGACGCCGGCATCGCGGTCATCTACCAGGAGCCCACGCTCTTCCCCGACCTGTCGATCGCCGAGAACATCTTCATGGGCCGCCAGCCGCGTGCCTCCTTCGGCCGGATCGACCGCAAGGCCGTCCATGACGCCACCGCCGCGCTGATCACCCGGCTCGGTGTCGATCTCGACCCCGACCGGCTCGCCCGCGGCCTTTCCATCGCCGACCAGCAGATCGTCGAGATCGCCAAGGCGCTGTCCTTCGACGCGCGCGTCCTGATCATGGACGAGCCGACCGCCGCCCTCACGGGCAGCGAGACCGCCCGGCTCTTCTCGGTCGTCCGTACCCTGAGCGAGGCCGGTGCGGCCGTGCTGTTCATCTCCCACCGGCTGGAGGAGATCTTCGCGCTCTGCCGACGCGTCACGACCTTGCGCGACGGCCGCCGGATCGCCTCCGAGCCCCTCGACGGCCTCACCGAGGACGATCTCGTACGCCGCATGGTCGGCCGCGACCTCGACGAGCTCTACCCCAAGCAGGAGACCACCGTCGGCGACACCGCGCTGTCGGTGCGGCGGCTCACCCGCGAAGGCGTCTTCCGGGACGTGTCGTTCGAGGTGCGCCGCGGCGAGATCGTGGCGCTCGCCGGACTCGTCGGCGCCGGGCGGACCGAGGTCGTCCAGGCCGTGTTCGGCGTGGACAAGGCCGACGCGGGCGAGGTACACGTCGGCGGTACGCGGCTGCGCGCCGGTTCGCCGACGGCCGCGATGGACGCGGGCGTCGCCCTCGTACCGGAGGACAGGCGCCGGCGCGGGCTCGTCATGGAGGCCTCCATCGAGCGCAACATCGGCCTCACCGGACTCGGCACCCTGGGCAGGGGGGGCCTGGTCCGCCGTGGACCGGAGCGGGCCCGCGCCGCCGACTGGGCGGTGAAGCTGCAGGTGAAGTACAACCGGCTCGCGGACGCCGTCGGCGTGCTCTCCGGCGGCAACCAGCAGAAGGTCGTCCTCGCCAAGTGGCTGGCCACCGACCCGGCCGTGCTCATCGTCGACGAGCCCACCCGCGGCATCGACGTCGGCACCAAGGCCGAGGTGCACCGGCTGCTCTCCTCGCTCGCCGCCGAGGGAGTCGCCGTCCTGATGGTCTCCTCCGACCTGCCCGAAGTGCTCGGCATGGCCGACCGGGTGCTGGTCATGCACGAGGGCCGGCTCGTCGCGGAGATCCCCCGCGCGGAGGCCACCGAGGAGACGGTGATGGTCGCGGCGACGGGCCGTGACGGCACCGGGAGGGCGGCATGAACGTCCCGAACTCCCGTCCAGGACCCGGCGCACACGAAAGGACAGCGGCATGACCGCCACCCTCGACAGCCCTCCGGCCGCGCCGGAGGCGAACGGCCGCTCGGCCCGCTCCTTGATGGACCTGGTCTTCCGGGCCCGCGAGTTGAGCATCGGCGGTGCGCTCCTCGTCCTGATCCTCGCCACCTGGGCCGCCAACCCGTCCTTCCTGGACGACCAGGGCATCAAGGACCTGCTGCTCAACTCCTCGATCCTGGTGCTGCTCGTGGCCGGCCAGGCCGTCGTCGTCATCACCCGCAACATCGACCTGTCCGTCGGCTCCGTCGTCGGACTCACCGCCTTCGCCTGCGGCAGCTTCGTCTCCGGCAGCGACCACGGCCCGCTCACCGTCGTCCTGCTGGGCATCGGCCTCGGTGTGCTGTGCGGACTGGTCAGCGGACTCCTGGTCAGCTTCGGCCGGGTGCCCGCGCTGGTCGTGACCCTCGGCATGCTCTACGTCATCCAGGGCATCGACCACGCCTGGGCGCACGGCGAGCAGATCAACGCCGCCGACGTCCCCGACGGCGTGCTCGCCCTCGGCAGCGGCAGCGTCCTCGGCATCCCGTACCTGCCGCTGATCTCCGCCGTCGTCCTCGCGGGCACCGCGTACTACCTGCGCACCTACCGCGGCGGCCGCGAGCTGTACGCCATCGGGTCCAACCCCGAGGCCGCCCGGCTCGCCGGCATCCCCATCCGTCGCCGCGTGCTCGCCGCCTACGCCTTCTCCGGCGCCGTCGCCGGTTTCGCCGGGGCGCTGTGGCTCGCGCGCTTCGGCACCGTCGTCGCCGACGCGGCCAACGGCTGGGAACTGAACGTCGTCAGCGCCGTCGTCGTCGGCGGCGTCGCCATCACCGGCGGCGTCGGCACGGTCTGGGGGGCGGCGCTCGGCGCACTGCTGCTCACGACGATCGGCAGCGCCCTCGTCGTCCTGAAGGTGGACTCCTTCTGGCAGCAGGCCATCACGGGTGTGCTGCTGCTCGCGGCCATCACCACCGACCGCATCGTGAACCTGCGCACCACCAGCGCGCTGAGGAAGAGGAGCCGGCGATGAACACGCTCGCCAAGTACCTGCGTTGGGACACCGTCGTCGGTGTGCTCGTGGTCGCCGTCTTCCTCGCCGGAGCCGGTACCACGGAGGGTTTCGCGGACACCGTGAACCTCTCGGCCGCCCTCAACGACACCGCCGAGATCGCCCTCATCGCCCTGCCGATGACGCTGCTCGTCGTCGCCGGACAGGTCGACCTGTCCGTGGCTTCCATGCTCGGACTCTCCAGCGCCCTCGCCGGCTCGCTGTGGGAGGCCGGCTGGGCCTTCGAGATGATCGTGCCGCTGTGCCTGCTCGTGGGCGCGCTCGGCGGCCTCCTCAACGGCTGGCTGGTCACCCGCGTCGGACTCCCCTCGCTCGCCGTCACCATCGGCACGCTCACGCTCTACCGGGGCCTGGCCTCCGTCGTCCTCGGTGACAAGGCGGTCGCGGACTTCCCCGAGTCGTACGCCCAGTGGGCGACGTACACCGAGACGGTGCCGGGGACGTTCGTCCCGTACCCCGTCGCCCTGTTCGGCATCCTCGCCGTGATCACCGCCGTGGTCCTGCACTGCACCGCCTTCGGCCGTTCGCTGTACGCCATCGGCGCCCAGGAGGAAGCGGCCTGGTTCGCGGGCATCCGGGTCAGGCGCATCAAGCTGGTGCTCTTCGTCCTCGCCGGGTTCACCGCCTCCTTCGCCGGGATCGTCTACACCCTGCGGTACGGCAGCGCCCGCGCCGACAACGGGATCGGTCTCGAACTCGTCGTCATCGCCTCCGTGCTGCTCGGTGGCGTCGACTTCGACGGCGGCAGGGGCACGCTCGGCGGCGCCCTCGCCGGAGTGCTGCTCATCGGCCTGCTCGGCAACCTGCTCACCCTCAACGACGTGTCCAGCGAGATCCAGGTGATCGTCACCGGGCTGCTTCTCGTCGCCTCGGTCCTCACCCCACGGGTCGTCGCCACCCTCTCCGAGCGCCGCCACCGGCGCGCGGCGACCGCCTCCTCCGCCGTCTGACACCCCGCCTCGTCCTGCTCCCTCGTCCCGTCTTCTCCTCTGTCGTTCTCTTCCTCTCTCTTCCGCTTCGCCCATTCCCGCCCTCCGAAAGGGACATCACCATGTCTGCGCACTCCCGCACGCGCCGCCGCGCCGGCCTCACCGCCACCGCCGCGGCCTGTGTCCTCGCCGTCACGCTGGCCGGCTGCTCGGGCACGACGAAGAACGACGCCAAGAGCGAGGCGAAGGAGCCCGCGAGCGGCGCCAAGGCCGACCCGAACGCGCCGCTGAAGAAGGGCCTCAAGATCGCCTTTCTGCCGAAGCAGATCAACAACCCCTACTTCACGATCCTCGACGGCTCCGGCGTCGAGACCGTCAAGGAGCTCGGGTCCACCGCCAAGGAGGTCGGCTCCTCCGACGCCAAGGCCTCGTCCCAGGTCTCCTACATCAACACCCTCGTCCAGCAGCGCCAGGACGCGATCCTGATCGCGGCCAACGACCCGAACTCGGTCTGCGGCTCCCTGAAGCAGGCCCTCGCCCAGGACATCAAGGTCGTCACCTACGACTCGGACACGGCCCCCGAATGCCGTGACGCCTTCATCAACCAGTCCAGCTCCGAGGAGATCGGCCGCAGCCAGATCCGCAACATCGCCAAGCAGCTCGGTTTCAAGGGCGAGATCGCGGTCCTCTCGGCCACCCAGAACGCGACGAACCAGAACACCTGGATCGCCTTCATGAAGGACGAGCTGAAGAAGCCCGAGTACAAGGACCTGAAGCTGGTCAAGGTCGCCTACGGCGACGACGACGACCAGAAGTCCTTCCAGGAGACCCAGGGTCTGCTCAAGGCCTACCCGAACCTGAAGGGCATCATCTCGCCCACCACGGTCGGCATCGCCGCCGCCTCCCGCTACATCAGCAGCTCCAGCTACAAGGGCAAGGTCGTCATCAACGGTCTCGGCACCCCGAACCAGATGCGCGCGTACGTCAAGGACGGCACCGTCGAACAGTTCGCCCTGTGGGACCCGAAGAAGCTCGGCCGCCTCGGCGCGTACGTGGCGGCCGCGCTGGCCTCCGGCCAGATCACCGGCGCGCAGGGCGAGAAGTTCACGGCCGGCGACCTCGGCGAGTACACCATCGGCAAGGACGGCGAGATCATCCTCGGCCCGCCGACCGTCTTCGACAAGAACAACATCGACGACTTCGACTTCTGAGGTCCCGAGGTTCACCGATGCAGCGCGTCTGCTTTCTGCTGAAGGTGCGGCAGGAGCGGCTGGAGGAGTACCGCGAGCGTCACGCGGCCGTATGGCCCGGGATGCTCGCGGCGCTCTCCGCCGCCGGCTGGCACAACTACTCCCTCTTCCTCCGGGACGACGGCCTGCTCGTCGGCTATCTGGAGACCGAGGACTTCGCGGCCGCGCAGGCCGCCGTGGGCGCCACCGACGTCAACGCCCGCTGGCAGGCGGAGATGGCCGGCTTCTTCGAGGCACTGGACGGCGCCACGCCGGACGAGGCGATGAGGCCGCTGACCGAAGTGTTCCACCTGGACTGACCGACGAGCTCCACCGCGACTGGGAGGGAACGCCCATGAACGCACACAGCCCCGCCACCACCGGGGCCATCACCGAGGGACCGTCGACGGCCCACCCGGTGGGCATCAAGGACGTGGCCCGGGCGGCCGGGGTCTCGGTCGGCACGGTCTCGAACGTGATCAACCGCCCCGACTCGGTCTCGGCGGGGACCCGGGACCGCGTCCGCTCCACCATCGAGCGGCTCGGCTATGTACGCAGCGAGTCCGCGCGGCAGTTGCGGGCCGGCCGCAGCCGGATCATCGCGCTGCTGGTCCTCGACATGGCCAACCCCTTCTTCGTGGACGTGGCGTCGGGCGCGGAACGGGCGGCGCGGGAGGCCGGGCTCGGGGTGATGCTGTGCAACAGCGCGCAGAGCCCGGCCGAGGAGGCGGAGTACCTGGGGCTGTTCACCGAACAGCGGGTGCGCGGTGTGCTGGTGACGCCCGCGGACACCACCGGCCGCAATCTGGAGAGCTTCCGCCGCCACGGCATCCCGTTCGTCCTCGTCGACCGGGTCCTGCCCAGCGCCGAGGGCTGTTCCGTGTCGGTGGACGACATCACGGGCGGCACGCTGGCGGTACGCCATCTCGTCGAACAGGGCCACCAGGACGTCACGTACATCAGCGGTCCCATGCATCTCGCCCAGTGCCAGGACCGCCGTACGGGAGCACTGATCGCGCTGACCGAGGCCGGCGTCCCCGAGGAGCGGCTGCGGCACATCGAGGCGCAGCGGCTGGACGTGTCGGCCGGGCGGGACGCGGGGGCGCGGCTGCTGGGCATGTCCCCGCGGCCGACGGCGGTGTTCTGCGCCAACGACCTGCTCGCCCTCGGGGTCCTCCAGGCGCTGTACGGGGCCGGGGTGAGCGTGCCCGAGGAGATCGCGCTCGTCGGCTACGACGACATCGAGTTCGCCTCGGCGGCCGCCGTGCCCCTCACGTCGGTGCGCCAGCCCGCCTTCCGGATGGGCCGTACGGCCGCGGACCTGCTGATCGAGGAGGCGGACGAGAACGTCACGGACCACGAGCACCGGCGGATCGTCCTGCAGCCTGAACTCGTCGTGAGGGGAAGCAGCCTCGGCCGGGCGGGCGGCCGCACGGCCACGTAGCAGGTGCTCCGCAGCCCGCGGCCCGCAGCCCGCGGCCCATGGTGCGCGGCTCGTGGTGCGCGGCTCATGGTGTGCGGCCCGTGGTGCGTGGCCCGCAACTCCCGCGAGCCGCATTCCTGCGTAGCATGAGGCCGGCGGCCCCGGCGGGCCGCGGAAAGGCGGACGGTCGGAGCTCGTGGCACGCATGGTGGGCATCAAGGACGTGGCGCGACAGGCCAAGGTGTCGGTCGGCACGGTGTCGAACGTGATCAACCGGCCGGACATGGTCGCCGAGGAGACCCGCGAGCGGGTGCTCGCCGTGATCGAGCGGCTCGGCTACGTACGCAGCGAGACGGCGCGCCAATTGCGCGCAGGCCGGAGCCGGATCATCGCGATGCTGGTCCTCGACATGGCCAACCCCTTCTTCGTGGAGGTCGCGACCGGCGCCGAGCGGGCGGCGCGCGCCGCGGGACTCGGGGTGATGCTGTGCAACAGCGCCCAGAGCCCGGGCGAGGAAGCCGACTATCTTTCGCTCTTCGCCGAGCAGCGGGTGCGCGGTGTCCTCGTCACGCCCGCCGACGCCACGGGCGTCAATCTGGCGAACTTCCGGCGGCACGGCATCCCGCACGTCTTCGTCGATCACGATGTGCCACGGACCGACGCCTGCTCGGTGTCGGTCGACGACGTGACCGGAGGCACGCTCGCCGTACGCCACCTCGTCGAATGCGGCCACAGCAGCGTGGCCTACATCAGCGGGCCCATGCACCTGGCGCAGTGCCGGGACCGTCGCACCGGAGCCCTCCAGGCCCTGGCGGAGGCCGGACTGCCGGCCGAGGAGCGGCTGCGGCACATCGAGGCGGAGCGGCTGGACGTGTCGGCCGGGCGGGACGCGGGGGCGCGGCTGCTGGGCATGTCCCCGCGGCCGACGGCGGTGTTCTGCGCCAACGACCTGCTCGCCCTCGGCGTCCTTCAGACCCTCTACGGCGCGGGCGTGCGCATCCCGGAGGACATCGCGCTCGTCGGCTACGACGACATCGAGTTCGCCTCCGCGGCCGCCGTGCCGCTCACCTCGGTCCGTCAGCCCTCCTTCCGGATGGGCCGTACGGCCGCGGAACTCCTCATCGAGGAGACCGACGAGGAGGCGGCGGCCGGGCACCGCCACCGGCGGATCGTGCTCCAGCCGGAGCTGGTCGTCCGCGAGTCCACACTGGCCCGGGTGCGGCGAAGAGCGGCGGAGTAGGGCTCCGGCCCCGGTGGATCCCCTGCGGTCGCAGGCCGCGACGACCCGGCGAACAATGGGCGTGTACGTGTACGGGCAAATCGACTACGGCAGGCTGCCGCGGCCGTTGTGCCGCCCGCCGGACGGGATGATCCCTGTGACGACCTCGCCCTTCGGGTCCGGCGACCCGTTCTCCGACTTCTTCGACCGCTTCTTCGGCATGAGCCCGGCGGCCTCCCCGCCTGCCGTCCAGCGCGTGCCCATAGGCCGCCTCCTCAGCGATTCCTCGCACGAGCTGCTGGCCGCGGCCGGCGGCCGGGCGGCCGAGGACGGCGCCGACCTCGACACCGTGCACCTGCTGTGGGCCGCCACACAGGTGCCGGCCTCCCGGCAACTGCTGGAGCAGGCCGGGGTGGATCCCGGCCATCTGGCCGGGAGTCTGGAGGCGGCCCTTCCCACGGGCACGGGTGGCGGTGATCCCGCACTCACCCCCGGTGCGAAACGCGCCCTGCTCGCCGCCCACGCGCGCTCCCAGGCGGCCGGTGCCTCCTACATCGGCCCGGAGCACATCCTCGCCGCGCTGACGGACGACCCCCGTGCCGGTCTCACGGGCGCACTGCGGTCCGAGGGGGCGTCGCCCGGCGCGCTGACCGGCGCGGGAGGCCCCCGGGGCGGTGGACGGGAGGCGGCGGCCGGCGACCGGAGCGGCACCCCGACCCTGGACGAGTACGGGCGTGACCTCACCGCGGAGGCCCGGGGCGGGCGGCTCGATCCCGTCGTCGGCCGGGCGGAGGAGATCGAGCAGACCGTGGAGGTCCTCTCCCGGCGCACCAAGAACAACCCCGTGCTGATCGGCGATCCCGGCGTCGGCAAGACCGCCATCGTCGAGGGTCTCGCACAACGCATCGTGGCCGGGGAGGTGCCCAAGGCGCTGCGGGACCGCCGTGTGGTGGGTCTCGATCTGGCCGGCCTGGTCGCCGGGTCGAAGTACCGGGGCGAGTTCGAGGAACGCCTGAAGAAGGTCATCGACGAGGTCACCGAGGCCGACAAGAGCATCATCCTGTTCATCGACGAACTGCACACGGTCGTCGGCGCGGGCGGTGGCGGCGAAGGCGCCATGGACGCCGGGAACATCCTCAAACCGGCGCTCGCCCGCGGGGACCTCAGCGTCGTCGGTGCCACCACCATCGACGAGTACCGCAGGTACATCGAGAAGGACGCCGCCCTCGAACGCCGCTTCCAGCCGGTCATGGTGCCCGAACCCACGGTGGACGAGACCGTCGAGATCCTGCACGGGCTCCGCGACTCCTACGAGGCCCACCACCAGGTCCGGTTCACGGACGAGGCCCTGGACGCCGCGGCCGCCCTCTCCGACCGCTACATCACCGACCGCTTCCTGCCCGACAAGGCCATCGACCTCATGGACCAGGCCGGAGCCCGGGTGGGGCTGCGCGGTCTCGGCGGCCCGTCCGGGACGGCGGAGCTCGAGGACCGCGTCACCAAGCTGCGCCGGGAGAAGGACGAAGCCGTCAGCACCGAGGACTACGAACGCGCGGGCCGGCTCAAGGAGCAGGTCCAGCAGGCGGAGCAGGAGCTCGCCGCCGCCGGGCAGGAACGTGAGCAGGCCGGCAGCGTCACGGCCGAGGACATCGCCGACGTGCTCTCCGCCCGCACCGGCATCCCCGTCACCCAGCTCACCCAGACCGAGCGGGAACGGCTCACCAGGCTCGAAGAGGCCCTCCACGCCCGTGTGATCGGCCAGGACGAGGCGGTCACGGCGGTGGCCCAGGCCGTACGCCGCGGAAGGGCGGGCATGGGGGACCCCGACCGTCCCACCGGCAGCTTCCTCTTCCTCGGTCCCACCGGCGTGGGCAAGACCGAACTGGCCAAGGCGCTCGCGGAACTGCTCTTCGGGGACGCCGACCGGATGATCCGCTTCGACATGAGCGAGTTCCAGGAGAAGCACACCGTCTCCCGGCTCGTCGGGTCCCCGCCCGGCTACGTCGGCTACGAGGAGGCCGGGCAGCTCACGGAGGCCGTGCGCCGCAAGCCGTACAGCGTCGTCCTGTTCGACGAGGTCGAGAAGGCCCACCCGGACGTCTTCAACCTGCTGCTCCAGGTGCTGGACGACGGGCGGCTCACCGACGCCCAGGGCCGCACCGTCGACTTCCGCCACTCCGTGGTCATCATGACGAGCAACATCGCCTCCAAGCGCATCCTGGACCACCACGGCGCGGTCGACGACATCAGGGACGAACTGATGGCCGAACTCCAGGCGCACTTCCGGCCCGAGTTCCTCAACCGCATCGACGAGATCATCGTCTTCCACGCCCTCACCCGAGCGGACCTCGTGCAGATCGTCGACCTCCTGCTGGAACGCAGCAGGCGCAGGCTCCACGCCCAGAAGATCGGCCTCGAGGTCACCGAGACCGCCAAGGAATGGCTGGCCGATCGCGGCTACCACCCCGAGTTCGGAGCCCGTCCGCTGCGCCGCACCATCCAGACGGAACTCGACAACCGCCTCTCGAACATGCTGCTCGACGGCACACTCAACCCGGGCGACACGGTCCTGGCGGACGTCAGGGACGGCGAACTGGCACTGACCCTCCGCGAGAAGGACGGGCAGGCGGAGAGGGAGACGGACGGGGAGACCGGGGCGGGAGAAGCCGGCGGGTAGGCCGTGTCGGACACGGCCTAGGGTGGCCCGGCATGGAGCCACACTTCCGCAGCAACGACGTCATCGTCAGACGAGAGATCCTCGACGGGCGCGAGTGGATGGTGTACCCGCTGCGCGTGGTCGCCGACGACGGGGTGCTCCTCGCCGGCTACCTCGCACCGGGCACTCCGCTCACCTTCGGCGGCGGCGACTTCACCTGGGGGCCGCACCCATGGATCCACTTCGACCACACCTGGCAGTCCGAAGGGGTGCTGCAGCTCCAGCGTGCCGGTGAGGGGTATTCCGTGTGGGCCCGGCTGAAGGACGGCGGACTGCACGACTGGTACATCAACTTCCAGCAGCCCATGCGCCGTACGGAGAGGGGTTTCGACACCCTGGACCAGGAACTCGACCTGGTGATCGCGGCCGACGGCTCCCACTACGACTGGAAGGACGTCGACCACTTCGAGGAGCGCGCCCGCACGGGCGGGTTCGGGCCCGGCGAGGCGGAGTCGGTGCGCACCGCCGCGACCGAGGTGGCCGGCCTGATCGAGCGGGGCGAGCGCTGGTGGGAGGAGTGGGGCGGCTGGCGTCCGCCGGCCGCGATCGAGGTGCCCGGGCCGGTGGCGCTGTCCGACGAGGCGATGCCCCGAGGCGGCCGTCCGGGCAATGCCTGACGGGCCGTCATGTCGTCATGAGATCGTACGGGGATGACGTCATCATCCGCGTTCGACGGCCGGGCGGCCCTCGTCACCGGAGCCTCCCGGGGGATCGGTCTAGCCACCGCACGGGCCCTGGGCGAGGCGGGAGCGATGGTCTGCGTCACCGCACGCGACCCCGCGGGAGTGGCCGCGGCCGTGGACCGGCTCACGGCCGGGGGGATCCGGGCGGTCGGCCTCGCCGGCTCCGTCGCGGACCCCGCGCACCTGGTGGCGTGCACGCAGTTCGCCGTACGCGCGTTCGGCCGGCTGGACATGCTCGTCAACAACGCCGCGACCAACGCCCCGTTCGGCCCGCTGATGGACGCCGATCCCGCCGTCTGGCGCGACGCCTTCGCGGTGAACGTGGAGGCGCCGCTGCGCCTGACCCAGCTCGCCTGGCGGGCCTGGATGCGTGAGCACGGCGGCGCGGTGGTCAACATCTGCACGGAGGGGACGCACGGCGTCGGCCCGAACGTCGGCGCGTACGGAACGAGCAAGGCGGCCCTGCTGCATCTGACCCGACAGCTCGCCGGTGAGCTGGCGCCGGGCGTACGGGTGAACACGGTCTCACCCGGGCTGGTGCGCACCGAGATGGCGCGGTTCGTGTGGGAGCGGGCCGAGGAGCGGATCGCGCGGAGCCTGCCGCTGGCCCGGATGGGCGAGCCGGAGGACGTGGCGCGCGCGGTGCTGTGGCTGCTGTCCGACGACGCGGACTGGGTCACCGGTACGGACTTGCTCGTCGACGGCGGCACCAGGGTGCGCGGGGCCGCGGGCGTGGGGACCGGCTCGTACGCCGTGCACGACGCTCTGGCGAACACGGACGCGAGGGGCGGGCCCCCGGCGCAGGCCGGCCCGGGCGCGGACTGACAGCCCGCGAGCCCGGGGCGGCTCACGCAGCGCGGCGCACCGCGCGGAGGGGTCAGCTCTCGACGACGCCCGACTTGGCGATCGTGATCTTCGCCTTGGTGGAGCCGCTGCGCGAGCCCAGGGCCTCGATGCGCTGCACGACGTCCATGCCCTCCACGACCTCGCCGAAGACGACGTGCTTGTTGTCCAGCCAGTCGGTGACGATGGTCGTGATGAAGAACTGCGAGCCGTTGGTGTTCGGGCCCGCGTTGGCCATGGACAGCTGGCCCGGCTTGGTGTGCTTGAGCTGGAAGTTCTCGTCGGCGAACTTCTCACCGTAGATGCTCTTGCCCCCGGTGCCGTTACCGGCGGTGAAGTCACCGCCCTGCAGCATGAAGTCGGGGATGACCCGGTGGAAGCCGGAGCCCTCGTAGCCGTAGCCGTGCTCGCCCGTGGCGAGCTCGCGGAAGTTCCTCGCGGTCTTGGGGACCACGTCGTCGAACAGGGTGAAGACGATCCGCCCGGCGGGCGCGTCGTCGATGCTGATGTCGAAGAAAACGTCATTGCTCATGACTCCATGCTGACACCCGTGGTCACGGAACTCACACCTGACCCACCCTGGGGCGACCTGCGACGTTCATTCCTGCCCGAGCCAGAGGTCCGGACCGAAGACCTCGTAGTGGATGTCGGCGGCCGGGACGCCGTGGTGCAGCAGGTCACCGCGGACCGCCCGGAGGTACGGCAGGGGGCCGCACAGGTACGCGGTCAGTCCCTCGGGGAGTTCCAGTGCGCCCACATCCGTACGCCCTGCCCTCGCACCCTGGGTACAGCCGTCCGGATCCTCGTACCAGAGATGGCACTCGCCGTGCGGCAACGCCGCCACGAGCCGGGCGAGTTCGTCGCGATGGGCATGATCGTCGGGGGAGCGGTCGGCGTGCGCCACGATCACGCGCCTGGTCGACCCGGTGGTCGCCAGTTCGTCCAGCATGGACAGCATCGGCGTGACGCCGACGCCGGCGGAGGCGAGCAGCAGCGGGCCGTCGCCCTCCGGCAGCGTCAGGCCCCCGAACGGGGCGGACACCATGAGCGTCTGGCCGGCGCTGAGGTTCGCGTGCAGCCAGGAGGACACCTCGCCGTCCGGTCCCGGCCCGCTCCGGAGTCTCTTGACGCTGATCCGCCACTCCGCGCGACCGGGTCCCCGCGAGAGGCTGTACTGGCGGATCTGCCGCGCCCCGTCGGGCAGTTCCGCCTGCACGCCGACGTACTGTCCGGGCAGGAAGTGGCCGTTCGGTCCGCCGTCGGCCGTACGGAGCGTGAAGGAGACGACGTCGGGGGTCTCACGGTGGCGGCCGGTCACCAGCATGGGCCGCCATACGTCGCCCTCGGCGACGCCCGCGGTCTCGTAGAGCTGTGCCTCCCGGGCGATCAGCGCATTGGCCATCAGCCAGTAGACCTCGTCCCAGGCGGCGGCCACGGCCGGCGTCACCGCATCGCCCAGGACCTCGGCGATCGCGTCGAAGAGGTGCCGCTGAACGGTCTTGTACGCTCGGAGGTGACGCCGAGGGAGGCGTGCTTGTGCGCGATCCGGGAGAGCACGGCGTCCGGCCGGGTGCCGGGGCGGTCGACCAGCATGCCCGCGAAGCCGGCTATCGCGCCGGCGAGGGCCTGCTTCTGTGTTCCGTCGGCCTGGTTGCCACGGTTGAAGAGATCGCGCAGCAGCTCGGGGTGGGCCGCGAACAGCCGTGCGTAGAAGCGGTCGGTGATCTCGCCGAGTGCCGCTCCGACGGCGGGCAGAGTGGCGCGGACGACAGGTACGGACTGCTCTGAGAGCACGGTGGCCTCCAAAATGGTAAGTGATCTTCATATTTAACGGGAACATGTGTCCCAGGCGCTCCGGCAGCGGGATCGCCGGGTCGGGGTGTGGCTGTCGGGTGGCGCCGGGTCGGGGTGCGGGAGTCAGGTGGCGCCGCGGCCGGTGAGCGTCAGCAGCACCGGTCCCGTGGGCGAGTCCACGACGTCGGCCACGGTCAGCGGGTCCAGGGAGCCGTAGAACGCCTCCTGGGCCGTGCGCAGGGCGCCGCGGAGCCGGCAGGCGCCGCGCAGTGGGCAGGGGGCGTCGCCTTCGCAGGTCACGACCTCCTCCTCGCCCTCCAGCTCGCGCAGCAGCCAGCCGACCGAGGCGCCGCGGCCCAGGCCGGTCAGCTCCAGACCGCCGCCACGTCCGCGCCGGGCGTCGAGGACGCCGAGGTGCTGCAGTCGCGCCACGGCCTTGGCCATGTGTGTGTACGGCACGTTCATCGCCTCGGCCACCTCGCGGGTCGTCAGGGACTCGCCGTCTCCCGTGACCGCCAGGCGCATGACCGCGCGCAGTGCCAGATCGCTGAACTTCGTCAATCGCACAGCCGCACGCTATCAAACTTGCATCCGTCATGTGTATTTAGTCTGCGGCTGTGGCCGGTGCGGCGGTACGGCCGGCGACGGCGGGACCGCGCGCACAGCAGGTCCGATCGGTTGCGCAGGGTCAGCCCCGGGCGGATTCTGGACCTGACCAAGGGGCCGGTGAGGCGCCATGAGCAAGGTGAGGAAGGCTTCCGAGGACGCCGATTTCCGTGGCCCGCTCGATGTCATGAGCGCGGCCACGTTCGTACTCGACGGCCGGGACGTCGTCATCGGCTGGAGTCCTGCGGCGCAGGACCTCCTCGGCTACCCGCCGGACGAGGTGATCGGCCGGCCCGTCGGCACGTTCCTGTCGTCCGTCGCGGCACCCGCGGCCGAGGTCTGGCCGGCCGACCTGATCGCTGCGGGAGCCGGCGGGGAACCGCCGATCGTGCCTCTCCCCGAACACGATCTGCACCTCGCCGTCCACCGCGACGGTCACCGTCTGTACCTGGTCACGGCCGTCTGCCGGCTCTCCGGAGAGGGACCGGCCGCCCAGGTTCTCGTGGCGGCCGACCGCGAGCGGCTCAGGGACTGGGAGTCCCGGCTGGCGATGCTGCAGGGGCTGGCGACCCAGTCGCCCCTGGGCTTCGCCATATACGACACGGCGTTCCGTCTCGTCTGGTGCAACGCCGCCTCCGAGGTGGAACTCGGGCTGCCCCTGGAGGACGTCCGGGGCAGACTCGCCGAGGACCTCTACCCCCGGGGCAGATTCGTCACGCCGGGCTGTCCGGAGACCCTCCACGCGGTCATGCGCCAGGTCATCGAGACCGGGGAGCCGTTCCTCGATCTGCACTTCCGCGGGCAGCAGCCCAGCGACCCCGGGAAGGACCACCTGTGGTCGTGTTCGTACTACCGGCTGGAGGACACCGACGGACATGTCTTCGGGGTGTGCGAGGACGCCTTCGACATCTCCGACCGCTACGAGGCGCAGCGTCAGGTGAATCTCCTGGTCGAGGCCGGCCGCCGGGTCGGGTCGACACTGGATGTGATCGTCACCGCCGAGGAGCTGGCGGACGTGGCGGTGCCGGAGTTCGCCGACCTCGTCCAGGTCGATCTCGCTCCGGCCGTGCTGGAGGGTGAGCTGCCGGACGTCACGGGCCCGGAGGCCCCGGAACTGATCCGCGCGTCCTCCCGGTCCTCCGCCCTCCTCGAGACCTCGCACACCCCGGGGGCGCCGGGCGGGGCGACCGGACCGGCGACCTACCCGTACGGCTCGCCGCAGCACCGCAGCCTCGCCTCGGGCGGCCTCGTGCTGGAGGACGACACCCTGGTCGTGCCGCTGCGCGCCGGGGGAGGCGCGCTGGGCATCGTCACCTTCGTGCGGGGCACCGGTGGCGGCGGGACCGGCATCTTCGGCCGCGACGCGGTCGCGGTGGCGGACGAGCTCGTCGCACGGGCCGCGGTGTCCATCGACAACGCGCGCCGCTACACCCGCGAACGCTCCGCGTCGCTGGCTCTCCAGCGGCAGCTCCTGCCGCAGCATCTGCCCTCGAACTCGGCCGTCGAGGTGGCCCATCGGTATCTGCCCACGGACGATCTGAGCGGTGTCGGCGGCGACTGGTTCGACGTCATCCCGCTGTCCGGAACGCGCGTCGGGCTCGTCGTCGGCGACGTGGTGGGCCATGGACTGCACGCGGCGGCCACCATGGGGCGGCTGCGGACGACCGTACGGGCGCTCGCACCCATGGACATTCCGCCCGACGAGCTCCTCAAGCTGCTCGACGACCTCGTGGGCCAGTCGGCGCAGGACAACGCGGACGCCCTGGGCACACTCGCCGGTGACGGCGACGTCGCCGCCGGGGCCACCTGCCTCTACGCGGTCTACGATCCCGTGTCACGGCTCTGCACCATGGCCCGCGCGGGCCATCTGCCGCCGGCGGTCGTGGAACCGGGCGGTCGCGTCAGCTTCCCCGACCTGCCGGCCGGCCCACCCCTGGGACTCGGCGGGCTGCCCTTCGAGTGCCTGGACGTCGAACTGCCGGCGGGCAGTCTGCTCGCCCTGTTCACCGACGGTCTGGTCGAGGCCCGGGACCGGGACATCGACAAAGGGCTGGAAACGCTCGGCAGGCTGCTCGGCGAGGGAACGGATTGCCTGGAGGACCTGTGCGACCGGGTCGTCGCCGAACTGCTTCCGGGCGGCACCACCACCGATGACACGGCTCTCCTGCTGGTCCGCACCCGGGAGCTGGACGACCGCAGGGTCGCGGCCTGGCAGCTGCCGGCGGAACCGGTCTCCGCCGGCAGGGCGCGGGAGCTGGTCGCGGGCCGGCTGACGGAATGGGGGCTGGACGAGCTGGTGTTCACCACCGAGCTGATCGCCAGTGAACTGGTCACCAATGCCGTTCGGTACGCGGAGGGGCCGCTGCACCTGCGGCTCATCCACGACCGCACGCTTGTGTGCGAGGTCGCGGACGCGGGCCATACCGCCCCCCATCTGCGCCACAGCGCCGACGACGACGAGGGAGGCCGCGGCCTGTTCATCGTCGCCCAGCTCGTTCTGCGCTGGGGCACGCGCTACTGCAAGGAGGGCAAGGCCATCTGGACGGAGCAGTCGCTGCCCCCCGGCTGACCGGCCCCCGCCCGGGGAGGCCATGGCCCAGCGGCGGGCGGGGCGACCGTGCGCTGCTCCGGCCCGCGTGGCCGATTCTCGTGCCGCAGCGGTCCGCGCCGCGCTCCTCGTCGCGCTCGCGCCGGCCGGTCGGCGGGCGGTCGGCGGGCGGGGGGTTGCCCCGTGCGCGCCGCGCGTTCGGGTCGGTCAGGTGTCCGGGCCGCCGTCGGGAGCCGGGGCGGTCGTGAGGCCGTGACGGCGGACGCCGAGGACGCGCTCGCAGACGGCGGCCTCCGCGGACGGTCCGAACGGCGCGGGGGCCCGGCCGGCCGCGCGACGGGCCACCGCCGCCGCGGTGTCCGCGGCCACGAGATCGCCGTTGACCGCCACCGCGGCCTGCATCCCGGACGCCGCGGCCACCGCGACACCCGCCATGAGGTCGGAGACGTTGCCCGCCACCCACACCCCCTCGACACCGGTGAACCCGCTCGCGTCCGACTCCATGTAACGGCCCACACCCATGGGGTGTTCGACGATCGTCGGACCGAGACCCGAGAGGACCCCGCCGCGTGCCTCGAACCGCGGCGCCACGGCCAGCGCCCGCACCGGTACACGCCTCCCCGACGCCAGCCGCACCCCCCGGAGGCGGTCGCCCTCGACATCGAGTCCGATCACCTCGCCGTCGACCACCTCGATGCCGCGGGCCGCGAGCTGCTCCCACTGCTCCTGCGTCGGGTCGCCCGCGGTGTGCAGGAACACGGTCACATCCGGCGACCACTGCCGGAACAGCAGCGCCTGGTGCACCGCCGCCGGGCCGGTCGCCAGGACGCCGATGGGCATGTCCCGCACCTCCCAGCCGTGGCAGTACGGGCAGTGCAGCACATCGCGCCCCCATCGCTCGCGCAGTCCGGGAACGTCCGGCAGTTCGTCGACCAGTCCCGTGGTCACCAGCAGCCGGCGTGCACGGTGACTCCCGCCGTCCGCGGTGTCCACGATGAGGTACGGGCCGCTCCGCCGGGCGCCGGTAACCAGTCCGGACACGATCCGCCCGCCGTAACGAGTGACCTCCTCCCGGCCGGCCCGCAGCAGTTCACCCGGCGCCGATCCGTCCCGGGACAGGTAGCCGTGCACCCCTGCCGCGGGGGCGTTGCGCGGTTCACCGGAGTCGATCACCAGCACCGATCGCCGGGCCCTGGCCAGCGTGAGCGCGGCCGACAGCCCGGCCGCGCCGCCGCCGGCGACCACCACGTCCAGCGGCTCGGCGCCGTCCCTCTCGTCGCCCCGCTCGCCGTCCTGTGCGTTGTCCCGCTCGTTCGTCTTCGTCATGCTTGCCAGACTGCGCAGCGGCCTGCCCGATAGGCAATTCCTCTTGCCGTTTCGGCAACTGTGACGCTGGCGAGGTCACTGCGTCAGGAGGACCGCCACCCCGGTGACGCGACCCGCCGCCAGGTCGGCCAGCGCCTGGTCCGCCCGCCGCATCGGGTAGCGCACCACCCGCACGGTGGGACGCAGCCGCGCCGCCTCGGCGAGGAAGGCGCGGCCGTCCTCACGGGTGTTGGCGGTGACGCTGCGCACCGAGCGTTCCTGGAACAGATGACGGTCGTAGTCGAGTGCGGGGATGCCGCTCAGGTGGATACCGGCGATCGCCAGGGTGCCGCCCCGGTCCAGGGCCTCCAGGGCCGTCGGTACCAGGCTCCCGGCCGGCGCGAACAGGATGGCGGAGTCCAGGGGCCGCGGCGGCGCGCCGGAACCGGCGGACGCGGCACCGAGCTCCAGGGCCAGCTGCCGCGCCTGCGGTGACCGGGTCACGACGTGGACCTCGGCGCCCCTGGAGACGGCGAGTTGGGCGGTCAGATGCGCGGAGGCGCCGAAACCGTAGATGCCCAGCCGGCCGCCCGCCGGCAGCTCGGCCCGCTCAAGAGCCCGGTATCCGATGATGCCGGCGCACAGCAGCGGAGCGGTGTCCTCGTCGTCCCAGCCGTCCGGGAGGCGGTAGACGTACCGGGCGTCCACGAGCGTGTGGGTGGCGAAGCCCCCGTGGATGTCCCAGCCGGTGTAACGGGAGGCGGGGCACAGGTTCTCCCGTCCTGTACGGCAGTAGCGGCACTGCCCGCAGGTGCCCGCCAGCCATGCGGCTCCCACCCGGTCGCCGACGCCGACACCCTCGACGGACCGTCCGGCGGCGATCACCTCGCCGACCACCTCATGGCCCGGAGTGCGGCGTGGCTCACGGGGCGTCAGATCGCCCTCGGCCAGGTGCAGGTCGGTGCGGCACACCCCGCATGCCCGGACGCTCAGCAGTACGTCGTACGGGCCGGGGCCGGGAGTCGCCCGCTCCACGTACCGCAACGGTCCCGAGGCGATCGGGGCGGGCCGCTCGACCACCCAGGCGGACGTGGTTCCGGTGCTCGGGAGTGCCGTCATCGCTCTCCTGCCGTGTGCTGCGTAAAAGCGTACCGACGGCGCCTCGGGGCCGCTGTCCGGCCGGGAAGCCGCGACAATGGTGGTGAGGTGTGCCCGCCGACGGGCGTCCCGTCCGGCGACCGCTCGGAAGAGTGGGAGAGCCAGGACCGGGTAGCCAGGGCGGAGACCCTCGGACGTCGTCGTGAAGGAGGTCGCCATGAAGCGAGCCAGGCAGCACGGGAAGCCCGTACTCAAGGCCGAGGAAGAGCTGGACCAGGAGATCATGGACGCCGAGCCGGACATGACCGGACGTCGACGGGCCCGTGGTGGCGCGGGAGATGTGCTCAGGACGAGGCGGCAGACCCCGCAGGGCGAGCGCACGAGCGACCGGCAGCTCTAGCAGCCGGCAGCCGGAACAACGGGGGACCGGCCGCACTCCGTCGTGGCGTCGCCGAAAGCCACGGCGGAGTGCGCCGCACACAGCACGTTCCGTGCCGACCGTCCGCGATTCCCGCGGCGCCGCCGCATCGGCGGAACCCGGGTGGGTCGCCTTCCGCAGCCCTCGGAACTCAGCGTGCCCGATTCGTTGCCCGCAGCTAATATGAGTGGATAGCGCGCGCTTTCTGAGCGCCGGCTCTGAATGCTCATTCAGATCTCGCGCACCGAATCGGCAGGCAGGTGAGTGTGTTGATCGGGTCGAAAAGAACTTCCGTCTACAAGGGCACCTCGTCCGAGGCGATCCGCCATCAGTACGATTTCCTCGGCGAATTCTACCGACTGACACTCGGCCCGGAACTCGTCTACTCCTACGCGATGTGGGAGGACGGGGACACGCTCGAATCGGCCCAGTTGCGCAAACTCGACCATCATGCCGCCGCCGCCCGGGCCACAGGTGCCGAGCGGGTGCTCGACGTCGGATGCGGCTGGGGCAGCCTCATGCAGCGACTGGTGGAGAACCACCAGGTGGGCCATGTCGTGGGCCTCACGATGAGTCCGGGGCAGGCGGCCTGGATCCGCGACAAGGGATGGCCGAACTGCGAAATCCGCGTCGAGAACTGGTTCGACCACGAGCCGGACGCCTCCTACGACGCCATTATCGCCATCGAGGCGATCGAGCATTTCGCGGGAACCACCATGTGGCGGAGCAAGCGCATTGCCCGCTATCGCACATTCTTCGAGCGCTGCCATTCCTGGCTGCGACCGGGCGGCCGGGTTTCGTTGCAGGCCAACGCCTGGAACGGCAGTGGCTGGCTCTCGTCCCTCGTACTGCCGCCGCGCGTGCTGGCCGCGCAGGCCGAGCCGGGCGCCGGCAGAAACCGGCTCGGTCTCAAGGACATTCACGACGGCTTCAACAACCTTCGCGAGGGCATGCACGCCTCGCGCAAGGTGTTCCCGCAGTGCTTCCTTCCGACGCGGGCCGAGCTGACCGAGGCCGGCCGGGGACTGTTCAGCGTCATGGAGGTGCGCAGCGACCCGGAGGACGGCCTGGCGACCGTCGGTGCCTGGCTGGAGCGGGCGCAGGCCAACCGCGTCCGGGGTGCCGAACTCATCGGCGCGAACGCGGTTTCCGACATCATCAGGGAGCAGCGCACGGCTCTGAAGTTCCTGCGCGAGCGGCGCTACACGGCGCTGCGCATGGTCTTCGAGAAGGTGTGACCGGCGAGCCGGCTCGGGCCTCTTCCGGGCGGGCGGCCGTGGGGCACGTGGGCGTGCCCCACGGCCGCCGCCGCGACGCTCGGGCCTGGCCTGTGCCCCTCGCCGGTGCCCCCTGAGCTCTTGTTGACCGTGACAGAGCCTTGGATAAGGTGATTTCTTAGTAAATGCACCCGATCGCTGCACCGGTGATGCGTTAGGCCGTTGCGTGGACACTCAGGAGCCGACGAGCGAACTGCCGGACCAGCCGCTGACGGCGGTCGGGTACGCGGGTGTGCTCCGTGAACTGCTCCCCGTCGCGCTCTGGCGGACCGACGGCCAGGGGCGTCTCGTGGAGTGGTCGCTCGCGGCCCAGGACCTGCTCGGCCACACGCCGGAGGAATTGCTGGGCCGACACGTCGTCCCGGCCCTGGTGCCGGAGGCCAACTGGGACCTGGCCGTGCAGCTGGAGCAGCGGGTCCTGGCCGGAGAGGCCGTGGTCGGCACGCTCCCGGTGCGGCACCGCGACGGACACTTCGTGCCGATGGAGATGTGGATCTGCCCCTCCGCCGATCCCCAGGGGGAGATGGGGGTCATGGTCATCGCCATGGAGACCTCCGCGGTCCGGAGCATGCGGTCCTCACTGGCCGCCCTGGAGGGCCTCTTCACCCAGTCACCCATCGGGCTCGCCATCCTCGGGCCCGATCTGCGCTATCTGCGGGTCAACGACGCGCTCGCGCGGATGAACGGCTTCCCCGCCGCCCACCACCTCGGCAAGCGGCCCACCGAGGTCGTCCCGGGGGTCAACGTCGAGGCACTCGAAGCGCTCATGCGCGACGTCCTGGACCACGGTGAGGCGGTGGTGGACGTACGGGGCACCGGTCGCACGCCGGCCGATCCCGGACGCGACCGTATGTGGTCCTGCTCCTTCGCCCCGCTCCTCGACGGCGCCGGCCGGAGCCTGGGACTCATCGCCTCCCTGATCGACATCAGCGACCAGGAGGAGGCCCGCTCCCGGGCCGACCGGGCCCAGGAGCGCTTCGCCGTGCTGGCCGAGGCCGGAGCGCGCATCGGGACGACGCTGGACCTGCGGCAGACCGCCGAGGAGGTGGTGGAGATGCTGGTGCCGAGGGTGGCCGACTCGGCCGACGTGCAACTGCTGGAGGAAGTGCTCGGCCCCGACGAGGCCGCAGCGTCCAGCCAGGGCGTGGTGCGCCGGATGGCCGCCGTGTTCCCCGACCCGGACGCTCCCACCGCGAAACTGGGCGTGGGCATGACCTTCCAGGTGCCGATCGGCTCGGTGTACCAGCGGGTCATCGCCGAGGGACGCCCCTTGAACCTCTGTCTGAGCGATCTGCCCACGCTGTTCCCCGGTCCGCAGGGCGAACCGCTGCGTACGTACTTCGCCGACCGCATCGCCTGCGCCCGGCTCATCCCGCTCCTCGCCCGCGGCAAGGTCCTCGGCGGAGTCGTACTGACACGCACCCACGGCCGTGAACCGTTCGACGAACAGGACCGGGTACTCATCGACGAGCTGGTCGCCAGAGCGGCGCTGAACATCGACAACGCCCTCATGTACACCAGCCAGCGGGAGGCGGCCCTGACCCTTCAGCGCAGCCTGACGAGCAGCACGCTGCCCGCGGTGACCGGCCTGGAGCTCAACGGGTGCTACCTCCCCGCCAGTGACCACGAGGTCGGCGGCGACTGGTTCGACGTCATCGCGCTGCCCGACGGCAGAACCGGGCTCGTGATCGGCGATGTCATGGGCCACGGAATCCACGCGGCAGCCGTCATGGGGCAGCTGCGCACAGCGGTGCGCACGCTCGCACGGCACCACATCCCCCCGGCCGAGATGCTGTGCTCCCTCGACGCGGCGGTGGCCGACCTCGGCGAGAACGAGATGGCGACCTGCGTCTACGCCGTCCACGATCCGGCGTCCGGCGACTGTCTGATCGCCCGGGCCGGGCATCCGCCGCCGGCCGTGGTCGGCGCCGGGGGAGAGGTCGTGTTCCTCCACGGCCCTCCCGGCACGCCCCTGGGCGCGGGCGGTGCGGAATTCCGGACCGAGCGGGTGACGCTGGCCCCCGGGGCACTGCTGGTGCTCTACACGGACGGTCTGATCGAGGCCCGCGACAGGGACGTCGACGAGGGCATGCGCCAGCTCGCCCGGGCCCTGACGCAACTCGACCGTCCGCTCGACGAGATCTGTGACCGGGTCATCGGCCGGCTGCTGCCCGCAGCGGCGCAGGACGACGTGGCGGTGCTGCTCGCCAGACGTCTCCCGCGCCGGTCGGCGTAGCGCCCCTGGCCCCGGTGAGGGACGTGGACCATCATGAGAGCGGCTGGAACGGTGGACGGACGAGCCCGCATGCGCGCCATGGAAACCGATCAGGACTACCCCTTCGCCGTCGCCAACACGGCCGCGGCCCTGCTGGACGACGCCGGGACGATCCTGGCCTGGACGCCGGCGGCGGAAGCGCTGCTGGAGCGGCGCTCCACCGACGTGTGCGGCCGCCCGGTCCGGGACCTGCTGGCGGACGCGAGCAGCTGGGGAGCCGTACTGGCCCGCAGGACGCGGGAGGGCTGGGAGGGGCAGGCCACTCTCCGGCACGGCTCGGGACGTGACCTGGCGATCGGGTTCCGCGTCCTTCCGTTGCACGACGGCCGGCGCGAGAGCGCGGCACGCTGCCTCGTGATCGGAGCTCCCGCGGACCTGGTCGCCAAGTGGCGGCAGGACCACGCCTTCACCCAGGAGCTGTTCCTGCAGGGCAGGGTGGGTCTGGCCGTGTTCGACGGGAGCCTGCGGCTGCAGCGGACCAACTCGCACCTGCTGCCGTTCACCGGTGTGCCCGTCGATCTGGCGGGCCGGCGCCTGGACGACTTCCTGCGTGCCGAGGACGCCCGGGCCATCGACGAGCGGCTCCGGGAAGTCCTGCGCAGCGGGACTCCGCTCATCGCCTTCAACGTCTTCGCCCGTACCCTGGACGACCCCCTGGGCGGCCGTGACCTGTCCCTCTCGGCCTTCCGGCTCCAGGGGTCCGAGGGCCGTCCGATGGGTGTGGCGACCGTCTTCACCGATGTCACCGACCACGTGCGGGCGAGTGGCCGCCTCGAGCTCCTCTACCGCGCCACCGAAGCGATGAGCGGGTCCCTGTCCGTGATGCGCACCGTGGAGGACCTGGCCGGCGTCCTCACGCCGGCGTTCGGGGACTGTGCCGCCGTGGACCTCGCGGAGACCGTGCTGACCGGTGGCGAACCGCCGGCGGACGGGCGGCACGCGCTCGTGCTGCTGAGGATGGCCGTCGCCGGAGGGGAATCCGGCGTACTGCGCTCGGGCACCGCGCATGTCGCGGACGTCCCGTCCCTCCCCGTCGCGGACGTGCCCCTTGCCCCGGACGCCCCCGCGTTGGACGCCCCATCTCCGGATGCCCCTGCGTTGGACGCCCCATCTCCGGACGCCCCCGCTCCGGACGCCCCCGCGCGGGACGGCCAGGGCGTGCTGATCAGGCTCGACCAGGACGCCCCGACGCCGGCCGGCGGCGCGCCCCCGGACTGGGCAGGCGCCGTACCCGGCGCGCACTCGGCGATGGCCGCGCCGCTGTACGCACGCGGCACCATGTTCGGCCGGCTCCTGCTGTGGCGTACCGGGAGCCGTCCGGCCCTGGACGAGGACGACCTGGAACTCCTGGAGGAGATCGCCACCCGCTCCGCGCTCGCCGTGGACAACGCCCGCCGGTTCACCAAGGAGCGCCGCACGGCCCTGGGTCTCCAGCGCAGCCTCCTTCCGCCGGCGACCTCGGAGAGGCCCGCCCTGGAGACCGCCGGCGCGTATCTGCCCGCCGACTCCGACAGCGGTGTGGGCGGCGACTGGTTCGACGTCATCCCGCTGTCGTCGGCCCGTGTCGCCCTGGTCGTCGGGGACGTGGCAGGTCACGGTCTGCACGCCACCGCGATGATGGGGCGCCTGCGCAGTGCCGTACGCGCCCTGGCCGACCTCGACCTGGAACCCGAGGAACTCCTGGTGCACCTGGACGACCTGGTCCTCCAAGTGTCCGCCGAGGCGGACACCTGGGAGGCGGAGAGCGGCGACGGGGACATCCCCGTGCCGTCCGGCCCGGCCGGCGCCACCTGTCTGTACGTCGTCTACGACCCGGTCGCCCGGCAGTGCGTCATGGCGAGCGCCGGGCATCCCCCGCCCGCGGTCGTCGGCCCCGACGGCACGGTGGAGTACGTCCAGCTGAGCCCCGGACCGCCGCTCGGGGTCGGCGGCTGGCCGTTCGAGACGACGGAACGCGATCTGGCCCCGGGCAGCGTCCTCGCCCTCTACACCGACGGCCTGATCGAGCGCGGAGAGGGCGACATCGACGAGGGGATGCAGGACCTGGCCGACCGCCTGGTGCGCGCGGAGGTACTGGAGCGGCCACTGCGGCAGGCCCGCCACGACATCGTCAGCGATCTGCCGCCGGGCCGGCTCAGCGACGACGTCACGCTCCTGCTGGCCCGTACCCGGGTCGTGCCCCCCGACGCCACCGCGACCTGGCAGCTCGAAGCCGACCCGGCGCTCGTCGGCCGGGCGCGCCATCTGGTGCTGGAGCAGCTGTCCCGGTGGGACCTCGACGAGCTGGCCTTCACCACCGAACTCGTCGCCAGTGAGCTCGTCACCAACGCCATCCGCTACGCCGGTGGTCCCGTACGGCTCCGGCTCATTCGTACGGATGTCCTGACATGCGAGGTGTCCGACCCCAGCAACACCCAGCCGAGGATGCGCCGGGCACGGACGTCGGAGGAGGGCGGCCGCGGGCTGTATC
This sequence comes from Streptomyces sp. NPDC091376, assembly GCF_044757085.1. Classification (NCBI taxonomy): domain Bacteria; kingdom Bacillati; phylum Actinomycetota; class Actinomycetes; order Kitasatosporales; family Streptomycetaceae; genus Streptomyces; species Streptomyces sp. NPDC091376. Next base: position 348,600 of record NZ_JBIVUF010000008.1, read on the forward strand.
TCGTCGCCCAGCTCTCGCACCGCTGGGGCAGCCGCTACACCCGTGAAGGCAAGACCGTCTGGTCCGAGCAGTGCCTGCCGCTCACCGATCGCCTGCGCTGAGCCGGTCACGGCCCGAGGGGCAGGGCCCTGTCGAGAGGGGAGCCGTACCGAGATATCTTGATGTCGAGCAATGTTGCAGACGTGGAGAGCGGAGCACCGGTGACTGACTCGACCATCATCTACACCCACACTGACGAGGCCCCGGCCCTGGCGACGTATTCGTTCCTGCCGGTGGTCCAGGCGTACGCCTCGACGGCCGGAGTCGCCGTGGAGACCCGTGACATCTCCCTGGCGGGACGGATCATCTCCGGCTTCCCCGAGTACCTGGACGAGGACCGGCGCATCGGCGACGCGCTCGCCGAGCTCGGTGAGCTGGCCAAGACGCCGGGCGCGAACATCATCAAGCTGCCGAACATCTCAGCCTCGATCCCGCAGCTGAAGGCCGCGATCGCCGAGCTGCAGGAGCAGGGCTACGCGCTGCCGGACTACCCGGACGACCCCAGGACCGACGAGGAGCGCGACATCCGCGCCCGCTACGACAAGGTCAAGGGCAGCGCCGTCAACCCGGTCCTGCGTGAGGGCAACTCCGACCGCCGCGCCCCCGCGTCGGTCAAGAACTACGCCAAGACGCACCCGCACCGCATGGGCGCCTGGTCGGCCGACTCGAAGACCAACGTCGCGCACATGACGGCCGACGACTTCCGTTCCACCGAGAAGTCCGCGGTCATCGCCGAGGACGGCGCCCTGCGCATCGAGCTGGTCGGCGACGACGGCACCACCACCGTGCTGCGCGAGTCCGTGCCCGTGCTCGCCGGCGAGGTCGTGGACGCCTCCGTCATGCGTGTCGCCGTGCTGCGCGAGTTCCTCAGCGAGCAGGTCGCGCGGGCCAAGGCCGAGGACGTGCTCTTCTCGGTCCACCTGAAGGCCACGATGATGAAGGTCTCCGACCCGATCGTCTTCGGCCACGTGGTCCGCGCCTTCTTCCCGAAGACCTTCGCCCGGTTCGGCGAGACCTTCGCGACGGCCGGCCTCACCCCGAACGACGGCCTCGGCGGCATCCTCAAGGGCGCCGAGTCCCTGCCCGAGGGCGCCGCGATCAAGGCGTCCTTCGAGGCCGAGCTGGCCGAGGGCCCGGCGCTGGCCATGGTCGACTCCGATCGCGGCATCACCAACCTGCACGTCCCGAGCGACGTCATCGTCGACGCCTCCATGCCGGCCATGATCCGCACCTCCGGCCACATGTGGGGCCCCGACGGCCAGGAGGCCGACACCCTCGCCGTGCTGCCCGACAGCAGCTACGCCGGCGTCTACCAGGTCGTCCTCGACGACTGCCGCGCCAACGGCGCCTTCGACCCCGCCACGATGGGCTCGGTGCCGAACGTCGGACTCATGGCGCAGAAGGCCGAGGAGTACGGCAGCCACGACAAGACCTTCGAGATCCAGCACACCGGTACCGTCCGCCTGGTCGACCGGGCCGGGAACACCGTGCTGGAGCAGGCCGTCTCCGCGGGCGACATCTTCCGCGCCTGCCAGACGAAGGACGCGCCGATCCGCGACTGGGTCAAGCTCGCCGTCACCCGCGCCCGCGCCACCGGCGACCCGGCCGTCTTCTGGCTGGACCAGGAGCGCGCCCACGACGCGAACCTCATCGCCAAGGTCGAGGAGTACCTGCGGGAGCACGACACCGAGGGCCTGCAGATCGAGATCAAGTCGCCGGTCGAGGCGACCCGCTTCTCCCTGGAGCGCATCCGCCGCGGCGAGAACACGATCTCCGTCACCGGCAACGTGCTCCGTGACTACCTGACGGACCTGTTCCCCATCCTGGAGCTGGGCACCAGCGCCAAGATGCTCTCCGTCGTCCCGCTCATGAACGGCGGCGGACTGTTCGAGACCGGCGCCGGCGGCTCCGCGCCCAAGCACGTCCAGCAGCTCGTCAAGGAGAACTACCTGCGCTGGGACAGCCTCGGCGAGTTCTTCGCGCTGGCGGCCAGCTTCGAGCACCTTGCGACGACCACGGGCAACGCGCGCGCCCAGGTCCTCGCCGACACGCTCGACCGCGCGACGGCCACCTTCCTCAACGAGGACAAGTCGCCGACGCGCCGTGTGGGCGGCATCGACAACCGCGGCAGCCACTTCTACCTGGCGCTGTACTGGGCCCAGGAGCTGGCGAAGCAGACCGACGACGCCCAGCTCGCGGAGGCGTTCGGGCCGCTGGCCAAGACGCTGACCGAGCAGGAGAAGACGATCGTCGACGAGCTGATCGCCGTCCAGGGCTCGCCGGCCGACATCGGCGGCTACTACCAGCCCGACGTGACCAAGGCGGCGGCGGTCATGCGTCCGTCGAAGACCCTCAACCAGGCGCTCGCGACCCTCGGCTGAGGCTCGCTCGCGACCCTCGGCCGAGGCCGGGGTCCCGCGACAGGACGTCCCGCCCACGCGGGCGGGACGTCCCGCGTCCGTACGCGTTCCGCCCCGGCCGGTTCACCACCGACCGGGGCGGACCCGTTCACGCGCCCGCGGCGCCCGTCACGGCTCAGACGTTGGGCACCTTCAGCCGGTCCCAGCTCGCCTTCCCGGGAATGCCGTCGGCGGCGCTCCCCGAGTAGCCGAGCTTGCGCTGCCAGGCCGCGTACGACGCCCGGTCGGCCTCGGTCCACTCCGGCCCCGGACCCACCTCGTACCGACCGCAGCCCTCCGCCACCAGCCGCTTGCCCATCGCCGTGATGACGGCGCTGCGCCGGCCCGGCGCGAAGAACGCGGCCCCGGGGAACGGTTCGTGGGGCGTCGACGGCTTCGGGGGCGGCGGCTTCGGCGGGCCGTCCGGCCGGCCGCCGAGGCGCTCGCGGATCCTGCCCCGCATCGAGTCCATCGTGAAACCACGCGGATCGATCTTCCCCGGCTGCCATTCCTTGTGCCCGATCACCGAGCGGTGCGACCAGCCGTGCGCCCGGCAGATCGCCGCAGCCGCCTTCTCGATCGCCTCCAGCTGGGCCGCCGGCCAAGGATCGCTGCCGTTGCCGAGGTTGACGCACTCGAAGCCGTAGAAGTAGCGATTGCCGTCGGTGTTCGCCTCGTTGTCGGCGGGCAGCGCGGACTCGTTGATCACGGCGCGCAGTACGTCGTCGTCGCCGAGCCCGGCATGGTTGGCCCGGCCGTTGCCGACCAGGTGGACCGAGCCGTCCTTGGCGATCACTCCGTGGCACAGCGGCCCCGGCAGGCTCGAATGGCCGTTGTAACAGATGTCCACGGAGTTCTGCGTCCCGGACGTCACGGTGTGATGGATCATCACCCCGTGCACAGGACCCCACGGGCCCTTGTGATTGCGGTTGTGCGTGCGCCAGCTCCGGTGCTCGACGACACGCAGGCCCTCGTCACGGAGGACCTTGAGCAGTGTGGAGGCGGTCAGCGGCGTTGCCATCGTGGTGCTCCCTTCCGGCGGGTGCCTCAGTTCTCGGGCTGTGTCCGGTCGTTCCCCGCCGGCGGCAGGGCGGGCGGCGGTCCGGCCGTCGCGGCCCGTTCCGCGGCGACCGCCTCCTCCTCGGCCGCGGCCTCGGCCGCCAGCTCCTCCTCGTTCGCCGCGGGGATCGGGCCCGCCAGCGGGCCGAACGCGAGGCGCAGGTCGGCGACCGAGCCCTCGCCCCACACCCAGGCGAGCGGGGCGTGGTGCACCCGGACCCCGGCCGGGGACCGCAGCAGCGGCCGGCGCGCCGCGTCCGTCGGCCACTCCACATCGCCCGTCGCCGTCCGCGCTGCGACCAGCCAGAAGTCGCCGGGGCGGTACGTCCTGCCCGGCTCGAAGTACACCTGGACACCGTCCTCCAGCGACAGCCAGCCGCCCTCCTCGACGCGCAGCGCACCGCCCCGCGCCTTCGCGCCCTGCTTGCCCCGGCCCGCTCCCGCCGTCTGCCGGGAGCCCGCGCGATGGTCCCAGCGCCGCAGGAAGGGATGGAGCTCGGGCCGCCGGCCGACCGACGGGTCGGGCTCGGCGGACAGCCGCACCCGCCGGCCCGGCAGATCGACCTCCTCCACCCGCAGCAGCGGCAGCGGCTCACCGCGGCTGATGTACGCGGTGTCGGCGAACTCGACCTGGTCGCCCACGTTCAGATCGAGCTTGTCGTCGCTGCCGAGCGAGGCCAGCTCCACCCACGTGCCGTCGAGCGCGTCGACCGCGAAGGTCACGGAGCCGTTCTCCCGCGACCACTTGAACGTCGCGCCGTCGGCCGGGCCGCCCTCGTGGATCTCCACGCGGTACAGCTGGTTCTCCGGGCCCCGGTAGCGGGCGTCGGGCCGCAGCACGCACGGGTCTTCGTCCGCGTGGTCGGGGCGTTCGCTCCGTGCCGCCATCCGCGCGGTGGAGGCCTGCGCCGCCGCCCACTTGGCGAACGCCGCCCGGATCCTGCCCTTGTCCTGGTCCGCCCCGTCCTCCGGGTCCAGCTCCAGCTGCGAGCCGGCCAGCGGCAGCACCTGCCAGACCGTCTTCAGCCGGGCCGCGGTGTCGGGCATGGCGGCGCCCAGCGCCACCTCACGCAGCAGCGGATCCTCGGCCGCGGTGACCGAACGCTCCCACACCTTCAGATAGGCCAGATACGGGAACTGGGTGGGCAGCCGGTCCCCGGGCCGCTCCGGATCCCGGTAGCCGTCCGGCTGGTCCCAGTACGTCCAGGTGGCCGGGGGCGCGGGAGCGGTCGGCGCGTCCTTGTCGCCGCCGTCGGCCGGCGGCGCGTCGTCGACCGGGGTACCGGGCTCGGGGCGGGACGCGTCCAGCGCGATGCCGTCCACGTAGTAGCGGCCGCCCCCGATGGTCAGATCGTCGAGCTCGATACCGCGGCCCTCGAAACTCAGCGCGAAGCCGGTCGCTCCGGCCGGGCCGCCGTGCTGCCCGATCAGATCGGCCGCGACGGCGCGGGCCCGCGCCAGCTGGATCGCCGTCTGCTCGTTGGCGTCCGCGTCCAGCTGGACACGGCCCTGCTGGGCGATGACCGCCGCATAGTGCCGGTCGGGACGGAAGGTGCTGCGGGAGATGTCTGCGTGCATGGGAAGGGTTCCCCCTCGAAGATCGGGCAGGTCGGGCAGTCGGTGGGAGTGGTGTCAGGTGACGGGGAAGATCCCGGCATCGGCGCCCGCCGGGGAGTACTCCGCGAGCCGCGCCCGCAGACTGTCCAGGCGCTGCGGCTGGTACAGATCGTGGAAGGCGCCCATCTCGGAGGCGTCCTCGGCGCCCCGCCGGATCGCGTCGTGGCAGCCGTGCGCGAGCTGGCCGTACGCGGGAGTGCCGTACCGCTCGCCGGTGAACAGCGGGCGCACCAGCGGGTCGGTCTCACGGCCCGCCAGGTCCGGCTGGCAGCGGTGCCGGCGCGGAGTGCGCGAACCGGGCGGCACGTACGAGAACCGCAGACAGCCGATGCCACGCCGGGCCACCCGCAACTGCCCGGTGAAGACGGTGTTCTCGGCGATCTGCACCGCATGGGTGTGGACCTCGCCGATGACGGTGGTGCGGTGCGCGTGCAGCACGGCGTGCGCGTGGCGGCAGTCCGGGGCCGACAGCGCCGCCCGGTCGTGGCCGGTGGCGTCCAGGACGCTGTCGCGGATGTGGATGTCCAGCGGGTCGTCGCCCACCTCGTCGCCGATCACCTCGATCGTGCCGAGGATGCTCCGTTCGATCTGGACGCACGCGGTGGTCCGCTCCAGCACCAGACTCGGTTCCTCGGGGGAGTGGGGATCGCACTCCGGCTCCAGTGACCAGCCCGGTACGAGCGTGCAGTGCCGCAGCACGACCGCGCCCACGGGGCCCGTCACGTTGAGGCCGCGCCCGGCGACCAGCAGTCCGTCCAGCACGATCCGCGGCGCGTCGTCCGAACACTCCTGCGGGGCGCGGATGTTGAGCGCGTCGGGCCGGTTGCTGTACCAGTCGAGCAGCCTGACCACGGGCCTGGTGCCCTCGGCCGCACGCACCTGGAGCCGGTCGCCGGGATCCAGGTCGAAGTCCAGCTGCTCCTGGTAGGCGCCGCTGTGCGTGATCTCGATGATGCCGTCCGGGCCGCAGCGCCCGGCCCTTCGGTCGCCCCGCCAGTCCCCGTACGCGTCCATGATCCGCTGGTAGGTCTGGCCGGGGCCGACCCGGTAGACCTTCGCGGACGCCGGCGTCTCACGGTCGCGCGGGTACTCGCCGCCGCCCATGTCGTCCGCGAACGCGTAGTGGTACGTGACCCATACGCCCTGCCGCGGTGCCGAACGCGACCCGAAGGCGATCCGGCCGAGCACCGGATCGACCGCGACCTGCCCCCGCTTGGGGCGGTAGCGCCAGTCCGTCAGGTCCGCCACCACGATGTCCGACATCGGCACCGGTTCGTCCTGGCCGTCGCGCCAGATGGTGAACGACCTGCCGGGGCCGTAGTGGTCCGCGAGCCGGTCGGCGAGCTGCCGGCGGCGGATGTACGCGGGCACGTTGTCGATCGTGGCGACATGCGTGGCGGACGGTTCGGGCACCGGCCTGGTCACCAGCGGGCCGTCGTTGCCGAGGATGGAGAAGGTGTAGAGGCTGCGGGCCCGGTCGATGCAGTACGCGGGCGCCCGGGTCACCCGGTACGGCTTCAGCCGCCAGACGAACAGCCCGACACCGGCGGGGGTGTGGCCGCCCTGCGTACGGGCGGAGCCGGCCCGCCGCACATCCACCGACCGGGCGATCGCCCCGAACGGCCCGCCCGCCAGATCCAGCGCCGCCCCTTCGCGTACGTCGGCGAGGCGGCCGCGCTCCAGCCGCCGCGCGTTGACGGCCGCCGTGCCCGAACCGTACAGCCCGACCGGCTGGTTCGCGGCCATGAGCCGGGAGAACTCCACGGCCCGCGACGGCCAGCCGGCGACCGACTCCGCCAGTTCCTCCAGCAGCGCGAGGGTTCCCTTGCGCCTGCGGCCGGCGACGGTCGCGGCGACGTCGCGACGCGGCGCGAGCGCCTCGGCGAGCCGGCCGCGGGAGTCGCCGCCGGCCCCGGCCACGAGACCTCCGGCCGGGACCCGCTCGTAGCCGGGCAACGGCGTGTAGCCGACCAGATCGCCGAGATAGGGCAGCACCCACGGCGCCGCGGTCTCCACGAACAGGTCCTCGTAGCTCTGCTCGACACCGTCCCGTACCCGGTCGGCCTGTTCGGCGATCACGGCGAGCAGCGCCCGCAGTGGCTCCCCTCCCTCGGCGTCGCGCAGCCGGTGCCACTGCGGAAGGAGCTCCGCGAGCCCGTCCGGTTCCCTGCTCATGAGACGACCTCCGTCAGCATCAGTGTGTCCGCGACCTGCGGCGACAGCAGGGCGAGCTGCGCGGGCCGGATCCCGCGGAACACGCACACCGCCCGGCCCCCGGCCAGCCGCCTGGTGTCCGTGATGTCGGCGTTCAGCCGCAGCAGTTCGGCCAGGGAGACGCCGTACCGGGTGGCGACCTCCGTGAGCGTCTCCCCGCCGTCGGCGGTGACGCGGTGCACCACCTCGTCGTACTCCGCGAGCCTCGCCGGGACCGTGTCGGTTCGTGCCGCCTCCGGCGCGCCGAAGCGGCTCAGCTCCTCCGGCGTGACCGACGCCGGAACGCCGGTGAACACGTCCACGTCCACGTAGTCCACGCCCGGTACCGAATGCGCCGTCGCCAGCACCTCCGACAGCCGGGCCGGAGCCCCCAGCTCCCTGCGTCCTGCGCCGAACCGCCGCAGCAGTGCCTGCCGCAGCCGGGGTTCGACGACCGTCCAGGTGTGGTCGGGGGCCACCTTCACCCGCGCCGAGAGCAGCAACAGAACCAACTCCCGTACGTCCACCCGCACCGGAAGCCGCGCGTCGCCGTACTCGGCGAGCGAGGAGCGCAGCGCACGCAGCACCTCCGAACCGGCCCCGATCGCGATGTCGTCCACACCGGCGACCGTCACGTGCAGCACCCGCCGGCGCCCGTCGAACACCTCGCGGGCCGAGGCCCGCCCGATGCCCGCCCGGGAGCGGGCGAAGTCCTCGTAGTCCTTGACCGACACCAGCCTGTCGAGCGCGGAGACCGCGAGCGGAATGGTGCGCCTGGTCAGCCCGGGGCCGTCGGCGTCCGCACCGCCCGTGGCCGGCTGCGGATTGGTGACCGCGGTGACGCCCAGCGGCCGGGTGACCGCCTGGGTGATGCGGTCCGCCGCGACATTGGCGGCCCGCCCGGTGCCGAAGCGGTACCGTGCCCGGACGTTCTCGTGCCCGGTGGGCAGCCGGGCACCGTGCACCCCGTCCCCGAACGTCACCGTCGTACGCCCGTCCCCGGCGGTCCCCGACACGTACACGCGCTCGCCGGGACCACGCCCGGCCAGGCTGTCCACCTCGTGCCACAGCAGCCCGTCGACACGGATCTCCAGTGTCGGCGTCGCCCCCAGCGGATTGGCCGCGGGCAGCCAGGTCAGCGGGGACTGCCACAGCGTGAACACCTGGTTGGTCCGCGCCGAGTCGCCACTGCCGATCGCCTCGTCGCGGCTCTCACCGTGCGTGGCCGGGACGACATTGCCCTGGACGCGGACGGAGTCACGGCGGTAGCGGTAGGCGAGGTCCGCGGTCAGCGTCAGCTTCGTATGGACGTGGTCGCCCGGCAGCAGCGGGTCGATCCGCTGTTCCACCGCGGCGATCACGGCCAGTTCGGTGCCGCGGACGCCCGCCGTGTTCGGCACGTCGGTGCGCTCGCCCGACACGATCAGATGGCGTCCGGGCCGCAACCCGTCGTACAACTCGGCCAGTTCGAGCTCATTGCCGTGCACGTCCTCGCCGAGCGGCTCGCCTGCCGGACGCAGCGGCTCGCCGCCCGCGTGCACGGTGGCGTCCCGGATCGTGGAGAGCAGCACATCGTGCTCGTCGAGCCACGGGTCGGCGAGCGTGAGCTCGCTACCGCGGCCCGTGATGCCGAAGTCGGTGTAGGCGGCGGTGCGTACGGCGGTCACCCGGGTGGTGACGAAGGCGAGCTTCGGGTCGCCGGGGACGCCGCCCTCCGCGCCCTTGCGCGGGCGTTCGATCGCGACCCAGCTGCCGACGGCGATCCCCTCGTGCACGGAATCGAGCGGCAGGACGTGCAGGTCGGCCTGCTCCGGGACGGTCGCGATGCCGACCTCGACGTTCGGCGGCTCACCGGCGGGCGCGTACCGCACAGTCACCTCGAAGCCGCCGTGCGTGACCTGACGGTGCTCACCCGGAGCCAGCAGCCAGTTGAGCGGTTCGCCGTTGTGCACGGCCACATGGACCCGTCCGTCCTCGGCGGGCCGGGACACGAAGACGGTCCGCTCGGGCAGCCCGGACGTGAACCGGGCCGTCACTCCCGGCTCCTGGGAGTCGGAAGGGCGCCTCGTCAGCCAGCTCAGATCGTGGTCCTGGCCCACCCGGGTCTGCAGCACCACCTGACCGGGACCCAGCCGGAGGGTCTTCTCCGCGGGCAGGTTCTCCGACAGCTGTACCGACGCACCGGTCTCCACATGCTGGAACTCGGCACGCACCGGCAGCCGGCCCGCCGTGTCGTACACCACCCGCATCGTGGTCAGCGCCGAACCGCCGAGCGGCCAGTCCGTCTGCCGGATCACCCGTCCGCGCTCGTCCTGGACCGCCTTGAGCGGGGCCGTCGCCCCGAACGGCGCGGCCGTCACCCGAAGCGCCTGCAGCTCACGCAGCAACGGCGGTACGGCAGGAGCCGCATGGCGCCACGCCGCGTACATCCCGTCCGCGACCCTCGGGTCGAGCGCCGACAGCAGCTGTGCGCCCAGGTCGGAGCCGGGTGCGAACAGGCCTTCCGCGAGGCGCGCCGGATTCCGCGACGGCGGCTTCACCACCCGGCTGCGCAGCGCGGGCAGTACGGCACCGAGGGCCCGCAGCGCCGCGGAGCCACCGGTACCGGCACCGGGGGCGTGCGGTGCCGGCCGGGAGGGTTCCAGGTCGGCGGCCCGCTCGCGCAGTTCACCGACCACCGCCTCCAACTGCTCGAACCAGGCGGCGACCTCCTCGTACGCGGCGGCGACCGCCTGCGCCTCGGCGAGCCGCTCGTGGGGATCGGCGAGCAGGCGCGCGAACTCCCCGGCGCTCCCGATGCCGTCCAGATCCGCCCGCAGCGGCGCCAGCACCTGGACGTCGAAATCCTCGATGATCATGCTGACGGGGCGGGGATTGGGGTTGGCGGGAGTGGCCGGTCCGTCCTCGGTCTCCGGAGCGTCCTCGGTGATCCACCGGCGCAGCTCGGCGATCAGCTCGGTCAATGACGGCGGCGCGGACTGCGGCAGTCCGATCACCGTCACCTCATCGTCCCGGTCGATCCGGACCCGCGCCACCGGCAGCAACAGCCGCTGCCCCGGTGCCTCCTGGCCACCGGACGTCTCCCGGCCGCCCGGTGCCTCGCCGCCGAAGACGAACAGCAGCTTGTCCCCGGTCCGCAGCGACGTGTCGGTACCGGACACGAATATCTCCGGGCGTCCGCGCAGATCGTCCGCGGTGAGCAGACCCGGGCGGCGCCTGCGTACGGCCAGTTCGTTCCAGGCCCAGCGGGCCGTGAGGTCCTCGCTGGTCTCGAACGTCTGTGACTCCTCGCCGGCGGAGGCGGGCACGCTGTTGCCGCGCGCGCCACGCGGAATCAGCACCGGTGTGTCCTCCGCCCGCGGATCACGGTCCAGCGTGTACGCGAGATGGGTGTCCGCCGCGATGCCTGGCCGCGGCCGGTGTCCCACGAGCCGCCCCAGGAGCGCCAGTGAACGGTACTCGTCCGCGGTGCGCAGATACGCCTCGTCCGCGATCCGCTCGGAGTGGAACGTCAGCAGGTCCCCCACGACGGCCCAGGCGTCCAGCAGCCCGATCGACGGATCGTCGGGCGTGCGGACGGTGAGACCGCGCAGCGCCGGGTAGGCGGGCGAGGCGAGCCGGTCGAGCATGGCCGCCAGGAACGAGCCGTACTCACCGACCCGGTACTCCAGGGCGGTACGGCCCGGCGGATTGAAAGGGGCACGCGGCGCTCGGCGCTCGTCGTGACCGCCGCAGCCGCAACCGCAGTCGCGGGAGCCGCTCATCGGACACCTCCACCGAGCTCGATCGACAGCCGGCCCAGTTCGGGCCGGTCGGGGTCGTTGTCGCAACGCGCGATCTCCAGCGGACCGAGCCGCAGCACGCCTGCCTCCAGTGCACCGTCGTCCATGTCGTTCGTGTCTTCGGCGGGGGAGCCGTGGAACAGCCGGGCCAGCCGGATCACCCGCACGCTCTCCACGCCCTGCACGGCCGCGGCCACGGCCACCAGCCGGCTCAGCCGCACCGGCTCGCCGAACGTCAGCGCGTCCGGGTGGAAGAAGCCGAGCCGCCCGCCGGGCAGCCGGCGGCTGCCGAGTACCCGGTACAGCTCGGCGAGGATCTGCCCGTGCTGGTGGCCGGGCGCCGCGCACACCGCGAGCGCGATGTCCAGCGGCACGTTCCGGGCCGGGCCGACCACCAGTTCGTGGCCGATCCTGCGGTAGCTCTCCAGGCCGTACGCCACCGAGTCGAGCAACTCGGGCGACGGATCGGCGGTCCCCAGCGCATCGACGGCGACGTGCGCCTCCTGCACGCTGCCCGTCCAGCGGATCTCCGCGGCTGCCCGCTGCACCCCCGGCAGTCGCGCCGCCAGCGCCGCGTAGTCCTCCGCGGTGACGGCCCGCAGCCGGGAACGCCTCAGATCCAGTGGGGCCAACTGGCGCACCTGCTCCAGGGGTTCGGGTTCGGTGCCGCCGACGGCCGGAAGTGGATTGCGTACCCCCGCCACCGGCATCGGGTCGCCCGCGTCGGACTCCGAGGGATCACGGAGCAGCACCAGATGGTTGATGGCCTCCGCGCCGACATTGCCCGCGACGCCACCGCCGAGCCGGTGGTGCAGCTCCAGCCGGGCCCCGGGCCGCGGCCGCGCGCCGTGCCGTCCGTCCCCGAAGCGCAGCGCGATCCGCCCGTCGTCCTCCAGCTCACCGACGAAGTGCCGATCGCGCGGACCGCTCTGAAGCAGATCCCGCCTCGGCAGCCACGATCCTCCGCCGTCGTCCGTGATCGTCACCGCGGGCAGCGCGGCACGCGGATCCTGGACGAGCGCCGTGGCGGGACCCCGCAGCACCGGCTCGTCCGGATGCAGCCCGGCCGCGTACGCCGGCCCCCAGCTGTGCGCGATCTCCCAGGCGACGGAACCGTCGAGCACCGCGCCCGCGCGCGCCCTGGCCGTCAGCACGTGCAGACGCCGCACCTTCGCCGCGAGCAGCCGCTCACCTCGGTGCAGCAGCTCCCGCAGCGCCCGCACCGGATGCCGGCGCAGCTCCAGACGCTCCAGCACCCGCAGCCCGAACAGCACGGTCAGCTCCGCGATCTCCGGCTCGTCGAGCCCGTCGCGGTCACGGGCACTGCGCCACAGCGCGACCAGACGCCCCCTGACCCGGCCCGGAATCGCGGCCAGCCGGCCGGCCTGACCCGCCGAGACATGACGCGGTTCGGGGAACGGCACGGACTGGGTCACGGGGGAGCGCTCCAGCACCGGCCGCAAACGTGGCGCGAGGCCCGGATACACGACCTGTGCGAGGAGGGTGCGAAGCGCCTCCGCCTGGCCGTACGCGGTGCCGGGTACCACTTTCTCGCGCCGCCGGCCCGCCAGTTCCAGACCCAGACCGGCGCGGGTGGTGGCGCCCTCGCCGACGACGGTGAACAGCTCCCGTATCTGATCCGCGGTCAGCAGACGGCCGCAACGCGTCTGGTCCAGCCGGGCGTCGATGAGCGCGGCCGTGGCATAGCCCGCGTCACTGTCCCAGCACCCGAAGCCGGACGGATCGCACGATCCCGCGACGGCGGGCGCACCAGGCACGGTCACCGTCTCCGGCGCCGCGCCGCCGAAGGCCAGGGAGCGGCCGTGGTCGACGAGGACGACGTTCCCCCGCGCCACGCTCACATCCTCGACGGGCTCGCAGCCCGGGCCACCGCGTGTCGAGAGACAGACGGGGAACGTGAGCGCGTCCTCCTGCGCCCAGGTGACCTCCAGCACCGGCCGGCCGGCCAGCCGGTCCACGACCGGGGTGACGGAGGTGAGGCGCACCGCCTGCCGGTGCGCCGGATCGGCGTCGCCGGGAGTGCCGGACCGCGGCCCCCGTACCTCCTCGATGAGCAGCAGGTCGCCCGGCGCCACGTCCAGCGCCCGCACCGAGCACTCCTCGTCCGCCCACTCGTCCCGCAGGGTGGCGGAGGTCGCGCCCCTGGGCAGCGAGCACAGCTCGTCGCCCCAGGTCCAGAAGCGGACGGTGTTGTGCGCGGGCCGCAGCACCAGCGGCTCGGCCGCCACCACCGGCTCGAACACCTCCACCGAGCCGCGCTCGTCCAGCACGGCGAGATCCCGGTCGTCGACGACGGTGCCGATCTCCGGCCGGTCACGCGGCCTCAGGGAGCGCACGTCGACGGCGGCGAAGCGGAACGTGCCGGGCGGCAGCGTCAGTTCGCGTACGGCCTCGACCGCGACGAAGGCGCGGGCGTTGACCCCGTCGTGCATCGCGTAGTCGATGAGCCGTACATGGCGCCGCACGGACACCCGCCTGCGGGCCGTGTCGAGGTACGCCTCCGTGGCCACCGCGTCCTGCTGGTAGCTGATCCGGTCGGCGGTGTGGGCGAGGATCTCGACCAGGGTCGTGCCGAGGTCGGCGGCGTTGCGCTCGACCCAGCCCGGCGTCGTCAGCGCCAGCCGGTCCAGGATCAGGGCCCGGATCGAGTCGTAGTCGCGCGCCGTGTAGTCGACGACCGGCGCCGGCGGTCCGGCGGCGGGGACGTCCGGCTGGTCGTCCACGCAGTCGAACGGGCTCGGACAGTCGGGCAGGAAGGCGAACTCGGCCGAGTGGTACCGCTGGTCGAAACCGGGGAAGGGCTCCGTGCCGGGCCGTCCGTACGGATCCGTGTCCACGATCGAGAGCCGGTAGCCGGAGGTGTCCCCAGTCCGGTCGAGCGTGACGAACAACCGGTCGTCGAGCTCGGGGTCCTCCTCGCGCTCCACGGACACCTCGACGGCTTCGACGCCGGTGATCCGGCGGCCCCCGTCGATGCGGACGTTCTCCGGGCAGAGACCCTCCGGGGCCTTCCCGAGAAAGGTGACCGTCAGGGTCAGCCCGTCGTCACCGGCCTCGACGGCGTCCACGCCGCCGAGCCGAGCGGCGCGTACCTTCGCGCGCCTGCCGTCGGTTCGGCAGATCATCCGTTCCCTCACGCCGGCCCGCTCCCCTCGAAGACCTCGTCGCGCCGGCTCCCGGTGGAGCGCACCACGTACCGCAGATACACCCGGACCACGTTCTCCTCGCTCACCACGTCCAGCGCTTCCACCTCGATCAGCTCGCCCAGCCAGCGCTGCAGCGCGGCCTGCACCGACAGCTCCAGCGCGGACGCCAGCTCCGGGCTGTTGGGTGTGAAGACCAGATCCAGCAGCCCACAGCCGAAGTCCGGCCGCATCACCCGCTCACCCGGGCTGGTGAACAGCAACTGCTCGATCAGATCGCGCACATGCTCGTCGTCCGCCGCGTGCGCGGTGCGGCCGCGGCCGTCGACGCGGAACGGGAAGGCGACGTCCGTACGTACGGTCCTCATCGCGACGCGGCCTCCCCCGCGGCCGAAGTGACGACCGGCGGGCCCTGCGGCACCAGGCCGGCGCTGAAGCACAGCGCGGACGTACGGTCGAGCAGCACCGGAGCGCCGTCGACGAGCACACCGCCGCGGTCCGGCGTCCAGCGCACCGTCGCGCAGGGGTGCGGCACCCCGTCGACCAGGTGCCGGCAGCCGACGACCGTGTAGAGCGCGGTGGCGGTGGCCACCGGGTGGCCGTCGATCCGGACCCCGGACGACGGGGCGGAGGCGGCGGGCGCGACCCGGCCACCGTGCGGACAGCTGATCGGCGTGACGCCGTTCACGAGATTCCCCGACAACACGTAACTCCCCGTTCTCCGCTAGCGCTTCCCGGGCACGATCAGCCGGCCCTCGTTGATGCTGACCTCGTCGCCGATCAGCACGATCGACGCCCCCTTGCCGTTGCCGATGGTCACGCCCTTCTCGTCGATCCGGATGTACGCGCCGCCCCGGGCCTCCAGGAGAATCCCCGTACCGCCCGGCACATCCGACATCACCAGCTTGTGGTCGCCGGGCGTCTGAATGACGACCGGCTGCGACGCGGGGACTTCGGCACTCACCCGCGGCGGCAGTTCGGACGCGTCGCCGTACCAACTCCCCGTCCAGACGGGGAAGCTGGGATCCCCCTGCTCGAACTCGATCCACACGCCGGCCCCGGCCTCCGGGACGGCGTAGTGGCCCGCCCGGCGCCCGGTGAAGGGCAGACACGGCAGCGCCCACGTGGACGCCTCGTCACCCAGCACGTCCGGCACCTGGGCCGTGATGCGGCCCAGCCGGAGCGGATCCCTGTTGTCGATCACCCGGCCCCGGAACTTGCCGAGGAAGCGGTTGTTCGGTGCCGCCATACGAAGTTCTCCTGGTCTACGGGCTTTACGGCCGTACGGCTCTCTGCCGCCCTACGGACGCACCGTCCCGCTGCGGGCGATGAGGCCCTCGCGGGACAGCGTGAAGTTCTGCTGGTACGAGCCGGGGCGGAGGTTGTGCGTGACCGACTTGACGTAGTAGTCGCCGTCGTACGTGACGCCGGAGCCGCGCACCCCCACCAGCTCGCGCGGCCGCAGCACATAGCCGTACCGGGTGACATCGAGCGAACCGGACCCGGAGATCGCGTCCGCGGAGGTCGCCGCCCGGGCCAGCGCCTCGGCCTCGGCCTGTCCGAGCTCCTTCTTCGCCGTACCGGACAGCGTCCTGCGCTTGAGCGCCGGCGACGCCCTGCGTCCGAGCGGCGGCCGCAGCGGACTGATGTCGGGCTGGGCCAGCAGCCGCACGTCGCGGGTCCGCGGGTCCTGCACGCGCGCCTGCGGCTCCTCCCTGGCCGTGCCGTCGTAGGCGAAGGTCAGCTGATCGACGGTGGAGTTGCTGTCCATGTTGACGTTGAGCGCGTGCTGACGGCGGCCCAGCCGCTGCTCGGGGCCCCAGAAGGCGGTGGAACGGCCGGGCACCGGGCCGGGGTCGAGATAGAAGGTGTATCCGTTCGCCCTGGCCAGATCGTTGAGGTACTGCAGATCGGTGCCGGTCTGGTAGTCGACGCGCAGCTGCTCGCGGGGCGGTTGCTGCACCTGCTCACGGATGATGCGGGTGTCGATGCCGTAGTCGGCGTACTTGGCGAGGATCCGCTCCACCCGCTGCGAGGGCGCGAGATTGGGGTAGCGGTCGGTCCGCTCCTCCAGGTCCATGAGCAGGGTGAGGTCCTCACCGGTGACGGTGAGCGTGGTCTGCCCCGGCTGGTTGCTGGCCCCCACCTCCTGACGGACGATCAGCCCGTCCAGGACCACCGTCGGAATGCCCCTCACCGAGGTCGTGACGATCACCCTGGTCTTGGGATCGAAGAAGCCCTCCGGCAGCAGCCGCCGCGCGATCAGCCCCTTCTTGGTGAGATCGAACGCGAGCTGGAACCCGCTGCGCTCCCCGGCGGTGCTGGTGATCTGCGCCGACAGCAGCGCCTCCGTCACCTCGGCCGGAACCGGCCGGGTCAGCTTCGGCCCCATGTGCAGGGTGAGATGGACCGGCCCGTTGCCGATCGGCTCGTCAGCCATGGAAGCCGCCCGGCAGCGGAATCCGGATCTCCCGCCCCGGCTCCGCGGTCAGCTCACCGGGGTCGAGCACGGGATTGGCGTCCGCGATCTGCCACCACTGAGCGGGGTCGCCGACGTACCGCTGCCCGAGGTGATCGGGCCGCTCGCCGCTGCTGACGGTGTGCGGGACGGTGTCGTCGGTGTCCGGCAGCGGCGGCAGCAGCCTCCGCCTGGTGTACCGGACCTCGGTGCCGTCCGGCCGTGTGTGCACCCCGATCTCGGCGTCGTGGTACCGGCTTGTCCGCGGATACGGATGCGAGCCCGGTATCGCGTCCAACGCGTTCTCGTACGGTTCGATCATCTTCCTCACACCCCCCGTGCCAGCCCGAGCTCGGCAAGCCGCCCGCCACGCGCGGCCGCGGCCAGCCGCTCCTTCTGCGCCAGATGCGCCAGATACAGGTCCGCGCCCCGGTGCCCGGCCGGCAGATCGCTCACGGTGAGCACCTTCATCCCGATGCCCAGCGAAGCCCGGATCGGGTTCAGCTGCACGTCGAACGCCGACTCGTTGACCGACAGCTCCGTGAGCCGCACCGGCATGACGCGCTTGCTCCCCCAGGTGAACAGGGTGAGCGGCGTCTCGATGGGACTGATCTCGATCGTGCCCTTCTTACTGAGGCGGGTGGCCTCCCTGAGCTGTGCGGTGGTCGGCTGCACGAGCATCTCCAGCACGGCGAGCTGCGGATGGATCCCGTCGGGTGCGGCGACCTCGAACTGATCGGTCGCGTCGATCTCGGCGGTGAACTTCCACGTCTCCTCCGCGGGCCCCTTCAGCCGCAACGCCTCGTTCCGGTCCCCGCTCCCACTGCCCCCTCCGCCGGCATCACCGCTCCCTCCGGCGGACTGTGGCGCGACGGAGCGCTCCAGGGTGTCGGGATTGAACTGGAGGACGATGATGCGCTGGGGGGTGCCGCGCTCGGGGTCGACGATGACGATGCCGGAGCGGATGGGCTTGGGTATGTCTGCGTAGCGGGTCACAGGCGGGCCTCCAGTCGCCGGGCGAGCGGTGAGTAGTCCCACGCGGGGAAGAGGTCGGGGAAGACGTCCAGCATGGTCGTCAGCTGTTCGCGCACATCGTCGAAGTCGGGCCCGTCGAGGGACACCTCATCGGTGAACAGGTACTGCCAGCCGAAGGTGCCCTTCGTCAGGGCCAGCTGCCGCACGTACTCGACGTAGGTGAGATCGAGGCGCACATACTGCCTGTCCCAGCCCTCCGCCCTGTTCAGGTCCATGTCGTAGTACCAGATCTCCAGGGGCTGGACATGAGGCTGCATACGAATGGCCGCGAGTTGCCCCGTGGCGGCGACAGGAGTGTCGTCGATGACGCGCCACTGGGCGAAGAGCTCCCGCTCCTCATCACTCGATCCCGACCAGGCCAGTTCCGGGGGGCTCTTGAGCACCGCCGTGAACAGATCCGTGATGCGGAACTCACCGTGGAGTTCCGGCGTGTCCGAAGGCGAATCGGTGCGCCAGCGGTTGGCGATCTCCGAGATCCGGGGACTGCTCCGGCAGAGGTCGCCGTCGAAGACGACACCCTGCAGGTCCGGGAGATAGGTGAAGAGGGCCGGCGGCTGCTCGAACGTCTCACCCAGATCACCCGTCGCCGACCGGTCCACCGCGATGCGTGGACAGTCCAAGATCTCCTGCTGTGTTCGCAGGAGTTGCTCCTCGACGTCTGTAGGGTTGCGCATTTCGCTGTAGGTCTCCGCTCGGCTCGTGAGGGTCAGTACTCAAGGTGATTCTCTTGTTCCGCGACTCCCAGGGAGATCATTCCGGCGGCGAAGCCGGAGATCCTGCTCCTGCGCTTCTCCGGCAGGTCGTGCAGCCGCTGAGCGAGCTCCACGGTGTTCTGGGGCGGGGCGGCGGCAGGCTGTCCATCGCCTTCCTGCGTGCGGGCGGCGATGATGGCGTCGGCGAATGAAGGGGTGATGTTGAGCATTCTCACGAGACGGCGTTGCGAGTCGCGATTCACGAAGACCTTGCTGCTTTGCCCCCGTGGCTGCGGCGGCTTCTCCAGCGGACCCACGGGGAAGGTGAGAGGACCGCGACCGACCGGCACCTTTTCGCTCCACTTCTTCGTTGCGCGGTCGTAGTCGTACGTGCCCCACTTGGCGGAAATGGATTGCGGGAATCCCTTCACCGGGCCGGTGTGGTAGGTGAGGTTGATCTGATACCAGACCATCCGCATACCGTCGTCCCTGGTCGGGTCGTGCCTCACCATCTCCCGCTCCGGGAAGACTTCGATTCCATGCTTGAACGTGGGGTTGTTGATGGTGTTCCGGGCCGGCACGAGGTTCGACCCGCGAGCTGGTCCGCCGAGCTTCTCGGTGAGCAGATGCATACGCACCCAGCGGGTGCTGGCGTTCGTGTTCAGGTCGTACTTGTTGATGTGGCGGAACCCGATGGGCTCTTGAAGCTGTGCCTTGTTCGACTTCTCGCCCTTGGCCTTCGCGTACTCCTTGTTGAGATTCTCGGCCTTGAAGTTCCGCGCGAGTTGATTGTCCGCGAAGGCGGGCACCCGGGGAGCAGGGAGATCCGGGTCCGGTTGGTTGTCGAGATAGTCGGTCTGCTTGACGTAGTTGGTCTCGTCGTCGGCCTCCGTGTAGCCGGGGGTCACCGGACTGCTCGGATTGAGCTGGGCCACCACTTCGAAGTGAGGGTGACCGGTCTTCTCCAGCCTGGTGAGCCGGTACCAACGTTGCATCGCCCGCAGCATCCTCAGGTGCACAGCGGGTGAGAGGCCCTTCGCCAGGCGCCTGCGCAGAAGAGGGCGGATGCGCGAGACGGCCTTGTCCAGACGGTCCTCCTTGGACTTCCTGGACTTCTCTTCCCTCTTGCTGGTGTCCTGCTTGCGCTTGCTGTGATCCGCACGCCGCTTCTTGTCGTCGCGCATCCGGTCGCGCTTCTTCCTGAAGAAGTCACGCATCTTCCTGCCACTGTTCTTGAGCGCCTGGCCCACCTTGCTCTTGCGGAGCTTCCTGCCCAGCGCCTTGCCGGCGTTGCGGACCTTCTTCAGAGCCGCTTTGACCTTGCCCTTGATCTTCTGGAGTGCCCTGCCCAGCGCGGACTTCGGCTTGCGCGGCTTCTGACGCTTGGGGGCCTCGGTCTCCTTCTTCTTCTTGGGAGCCGCCGTGTCGGGCGACTTGTCCTTGCGGGCGTCGGGCTTCTGGTCCGCGGCCCTGTCGGGCCTGGTGCCGGGCTGCCGGTCCGGCCGTGACTCCGGCCGTGACTCCGGCCGCTGCTGCTCCCGCTGGGCCTCGCTCTCCTCGCGCCTGCGGTCCCGTTCCCTGTCCGGCGTACGGCTCGTCGGCCGGTCGCGCACCGTGTCCTTCGGAACCCGGTTCGCGCCCGGGCCACGGTCCGTCGACGCCGAGCGGTTCTTGGGGACGCGCGGTCCCTTCGGGCGGGCCGGGGCCGTGGGGCGGGCCAGGGCCTCCTGGGCGCTGCGCACCGCGCCCCGGGCCCTGTTGACCGCGTCGCCCGCGGCCTGCTTCGCGCCCTTGCCCGTCTTCTTCAGGCCCCGCATGATCTTCTCGGCCATGGCCTTGAGGCGTTTGCCCACGCCCTTCGTCGCGCCCGCGAGGCGGATCATCAGGAAGTTGGCGATGAAGTCCAGCAGCGCCACGATCCCCGCCGCCACCGCCTCCGCGAACAGGCACGCCGCCGGGCCCGCCTTGACCGCCTTCAGATACGCCCAGAACTTGCCGAACGCCGTCAGGATCGAGCTGAGGCTCTGCCAGGCCGCCATCAGGCCCTGCACGATCGTGAGGATCGCGCCCGCCGCCGGCACCAGCATCGAGACGACCTTCTCGATCACGATCGAGGCGATCATCATCGGCAGCGACGCGACGATCGCGTCCCAGGTCATCTTCCCGATCTGCTTGACCGAGACGCAGCCCTTCACCAGCACGTCGATCACGGCCTTGCCCAGTCCGAGGATGCCCTCGACCTTCGTGTCGAACCACCGCTTGACGCCGGTCTTGATCGCGCCCCACAAGTGGTCCTGGACACCGGACTTCGCCGAGCTGCCCGCCTTGCCCAGCCAGCCGCCCGGGTCCGGCGCGATGTCCGCGACGAGGGCCGCGAACTTGCCCAGCGCCTCGATCGCCGCCTGGGCGAACTTGATCGCGCCGAGAATCACCGCCTGGTAGACCTTGATGACGGCCTTGATGCCCGCTTCGAGCACGTCCAGCAGCGCGTTCAGCCCGGCCGCCAAGGCGTCCAGCAGGGCGTTGACCGCCTTCTTCAGGCCGTCCGCCAGGGCGTTGACCGCCGAGATCGCCTTGTCCCGCAGGCCCTCGATGGCCTTGCGGAACCTGTCCCGCAGCTCAGGGAACGCCGCGAGCAGCACGTCGCCGATCGCGATCAGCGCGTCCGCCAGCACGTTGATCGCCTTGACGGCGAGGTCACGTACGAAGTCGATGGCCTTGTCGGCCCAGTCCTTGAACGTGTCGATGATGCCGTTGACCGCCGCACGCGCGGCGTCGAAGACCTTGGTGACCGCGTCGAGGATGGCGTTGAAGGCGCTCTTCACCTTGTCGGCGACCCAGCCGAAGAAGCCTCCCGAGGGCTTCTCCTCCTCCTTCTTCCGCTCGGCTTCCTTCTCCGCCTTCTCGCGCTCCGAGTCGATCTGCCGGTTGTCCTTGTCCTTCCGGTCGTTGACCTCCTTGTCCTTGTCGTCGCGCGCCTTGACGATCTCCTTGTTCTTGTCGGTGTGCTCCTTCTCGGACTTCTTGTCCGCGTCCTCGATCTTCTTGTCCTGCTCACCGCGCCAGTTCTCGCGCTCGCGCCGGGCGTCGTCGGCCGCACGGCCACGCTCGGCCGTCTGCTTCTGCGCGTTCTGGGTGACCTCGCGGTCGATCTCGGTCTGCTTCTCCTGCTTGGCCTGTTGCTCGCCCTGCCGTTGCTCCTTCTCCTCGGTCACCAGGTCGCCCTGTGCCCGGCCCGCGGCTCCCTTGATCTCGCTGCCGCGCTCCTGCTTGGCGACCGCTCCGACGCCGGGCCGGGGCGCGGCCCCGGCCCTCGGTTCGCCTCCGCCGCCCCGCCGACGACCGCCCGTGGCCCTGCCGACCAGCTGTTCCTGAGGAGCGTCGGGGAAGATCTGGTCCTCGCCCATCGGCTTGGCCGCGTCCTCACGGCCCCTGCCCTGGATGTCGGACTGCTTGTCCTTGAGCGCCTTGGCCTGGTCGTCCGTACGCTTCGGGTCGCTCTCACCCTCGAGCCTGATCTTGGGGGCGGGGCCGACCGTCTTGTTCCGCAGCTCCGGGTCGACGGTGGGGACGGCGTCGGCCGCGGCGTCGACGTTCTTCGCCTCCGCCTCGCTCAGCTTGTCCGCCACCGGCGCCGGCGGCGGTGGCGTGTTGTCGGTGGGCTTGGCGCCCTGCGCCTTCTCGCTGCCCTTGGCCTTCTGCTTCGCGACCTGTTCCTCGGGCCCGAGCTTCTCGACCCGGCCCGTCACCTGGGCGGCGGGGGCGGCCGCCTCTGGCGGACCCGACCGGGTGCGGGGCGCGCCCGAAGGCCGCTCCCGCTTCGGCGGGTTGGCGTCGAGCCGCTGCTGCTCCTCGCCGACCTTCTTGTCCGCGGCGGCGTCCACACCGGGCATCGCGGCCAGTGCCTGGTCCGGAGCCAGCTTGGCGACCGTGCCGACGGCGGCCTTCGGGTCCTGGGCCGAGACGTCCGGCGGCTCCTGCTGCTTCTCCTCGGGAGCGGCGCCGCCACCCCCGCCTCCGCAGCTGCCGCCCGGCTCCTCCTTCTCCGCCGCGGGCTCCGGCGGGGCGCAACCGGCGCCGTCCTTCTCCAGCGACGCCTCCGGAGCGGCCTGTGCACCCTCCGGCGCGGGAGCGCCCAGCTTGCCGGGACTGGCGGCCTGTTCCGCCGCCGGGCTCACCGCGGCCTGCGCCGCCGGTGGTGCCCCGCCGGGGCCGGTCGCCGCGCTCGGCCCTGCCGTCCCGCTGCCACCGACCGTCCCGCTGGGTGCGGCTCCCGGTCCGCTCTCCTTCGGGATCCGGCTCTTGGGCGCGGACGCCTCGTGATCGCCCTTCGCGGAGTCCGCGACGCGGCGCGCGGCGGGGGAGGGCCTGCGGTCCTCGACGGAGGACCGCGAGGTGTGCGCGCCCGCCGGTGGTACGAGGGACGCGCCGGGACCGGACCTCGC
This sequence comes from Streptomyces sp. NPDC091376, assembly GCF_044757085.1. Taxonomy (NCBI): domain Bacteria; kingdom Bacillati; phylum Actinomycetota; class Actinomycetes; order Kitasatosporales; family Streptomycetaceae; genus Streptomyces; species Streptomyces sp. NPDC091376. The sequence continues at coordinate 371,483 of NZ_JBIVUF010000008.1, forward strand.
GGGTCCGGACGGCGCGAGCGACGGCTTGTCCGGGGCGGCGCCCCGCGGCTGCCCCGACGACTCCTCCTTCGCCGCCTGCCCGTCGCGCTCCTCGCGTTCCTGCTGCTGTTCCGCGGCCCCCTTCGCGTCCGGCTCCTCCTGGCCGTCGCCGCCGTCGGTGCCCCTGTCGTCCGAGTCGCCCTCGGCGGACGCCCGCTCCTGCCGCTGCTCGGGATCCTGCTTCTCCGCCTCGGGTTCAGGATCCTGCCTGTCCTCGGTCTCCGGATCGGGGCCGACCTCCTGCTGCACCGGCTTCTCCGGCTGGAGATCCCTCTCGCCGCGGTCCCCGGCCTCGGCCGCCGGGCCACCCTCCGGCTGCGGAGCCTCGCCCTCCACCGGGCCCATCTCCGCGCCCGGCGGCTTGGCCTCGGCCTCGGGTGCGTCCTCGTCCTCTTCCTCCTCGGCGTCGTTCTCCCGCTGCTCCAGGATCTGTTCGGCCTTCGTCGGCGGGGGAGCGGGGAACGTGGGCAGCGACGCCTGGGGGTTGTCCGCGGTCGGCACCGCCGAGACGTCGAGGTCGGTGGCCGGCAGATGGTCCTCCGGCTTCAGCTCGGGCTCGCGACCGTGGGCGCCACCCGCCGCGCCGCGGTCCTCCGTACCGCTGATCTCCCTGTCCGCGCCCGCTTCGAGACCGAGCGGCTTCTCCGCCTCGTCCGGCTCGGCCTCGTCCTCGTCCTTCTCGTGCAGGCCGTGCTCGGACAGGGCGCTGTCCGCCTGTTCGGCCCGCTCGTCGACCTTCTCCGGGCGCACGGGGCCCGGTTGCCCCTTCGCCTTCGGATCGAGGTTCTCCTGCCTGGACCCGTCGGCCGGCTTCTTCGCCTCGTCCTTGCGTGTGCGCTTGTCCGCGCCGGGGGCGTTCGCCTGCTCGGGGTCGCGCTCCTCCCGGTCGCGCTGTTCCTTGCGCTCCTCCTTGGCCTGCTCCGAGCCGTCGGCCTGGCTCCGGGCGCGCTCGTCCGCAGCCTCGTCGACCCGTTGGCGGTCCTGGTCCTGCTTCTCCTCTTCCTGCCGCTGCTCCTGCGCGGCCTGTTGCCGGGAGCGGGCGCGATCGTCCTCCTGTTCCGTGCGACGGGCGGCCTCCTCCTGCTCCGCCGCGGCGTCCGACCGCGCCCTGCTCCGGTCGCCGCCGCGCTTCTCGTCACGCGCCCTGGCGTCCTGCCGCTCCTCGCGGGCGTCCTCGTCCCGCTTGTCCCGCGAGCCCCGGTCGGCCTCCTCCGCGCGCTGCCAACGGGCGCGCTCCACGCCCAGCTCGGCGAAGAGGTCGGTCTCCGGCCCCGGCACCTCGGCCGGCTGGATCTCCGGCGGACCGGTTTCCGCCCGCTCGACCAGGTCGAGCAGCCGGTCGTACTCGGGCGTGAGCAGCCGCGGCTCCAGCCGGTCCAGGACCGAGTCCTGCAACTGCGGGGAGAGCCTGGACAGTTCCAGTCGCACCCGGCCCGACAGGTCCGCCGGGTCGCCGCGCAGCGACCGCAGCACGCCGTTCGCGAGACGGTCCACCAGCGTGGCCGGGTCCAGCTGCTCCATCCGGGTCCGGTCGGCGTCGACCGTGGCGTACCGCAGCCAGCCGGGCGTCGCCTGGTCCGGCTCCACCTCCGGGGCCTGTTCCCCGTCCCGTACGAGAGCCCGCGCGGCCGACTCCGCCGCGCGCTCCATCGCCTGCTGCGGCAGACTCACCGCCCCCAGGTCACGGCCCGCGCGCAGCGCGCCCAGACCGTCCGGGTTCTGCACCGTGTGCAGCAGTTCGTGCGCGAGCAGCCGCTGCCCGTCCGCCGTTCCCGGCCGGTACGCGCCCTCGCGGAAGAAGATGTCCTGGCCGACCGCGACCGCGTCCGCGCCCAGCATCTCGGTGAGCGCGCCCGCGTCCCGGTCGGTGTGCAGCCGCACCCGGCTGAAGTCGTGCCCGAGCTGCTCCTCCAGCTCGCGCCGTACGCTGAGATCGAGCGGCTGACCGGCGCCGCTGACGATGTTCTTCGGCTCCGGGGTGCGGGACCCGGCCGGCTCCTTGCGCTTGCGGCGCCGCTCGGCCTGCGCCGCCCGGGCGTCCTGGGCCGAAGCGTGGGACGTACTCATCGCGGCTCACCCCGTCCCGAGAGTCCCGCGTGGACCGCGCGCGCCAGCGCCTCGCCCAGCCGGCGCGGTGAGGCCGTCGCGGGCAGCGGCGGCAGCCCCGCCAGCCCGTCCAGTGCCCGGCCGCCGTCCGTGGCCAGCGGCACGCCCCGCTCCCGGACGAGCCGGGCCAGTTCGGCCTGGAAGGCGGCCGACACCCGGTCCGGGTCCAGCCGCTCGAAGCCGTCCAGCACCAGCTCGCCGATGTCGACGCGTACCGTGCGAGGAACCTCGTTCAGACCCATCCGTGGACCTCCGAGGGCGTCAAGGAGCGGTCCAGCTTGAGGTATTCGGTGCGCGCCGCCTCCAGCATGTGCCGCATCTGGAGCCGGTCGCCCTCCTCAGCGGCGAGGAAGGCGCCGGACAGCGCGATGTTGCGGATCGAGCCGCCCGCCACGGTCAGCCGCGCGAGCAGTTCCGGGTCTATGCCCTTCATCGGCGCACGCGTGGGCAGCACACGCCGCCAGATCTCGGCGCGCTCGCTCTCCCCGGGGAAGGGGAAGTCCACGACGAAGCGGATACGGCGCATGAACGCCGTGTCCAGTGCCTGCTTCATGTTGGACGTGAGGATCGCGAGGCCCCGGTACGCCTCCATGCGCATCAGCAGATAGCTGACCTCGAGGTTCGCGTACCGGTCATGGCTGTCCTTGACCTCGCTGCGCTTGCCGAACAGCGCGTCCGCCTCGTCGAACAGCAGCAGCGCGCCGCCGCGTTCGGCGGCGTCGAAGACCTTGCGGAGGTTCTTCTCCGTCTCGCCGATGTACTTGCTGACCACCTGGGACAGGTCGATGACGAACAGATCGAGCCCCAGCTCCCGCGCCATCACCTCGGCGGCGAGCGTCTTCCCGGTGCCGGAGCCGCCGGCGAAGAGCGCGGTGACGCCGAGGCCGCGGCGCAGTGTCGCCGCGAATCCCCACTCCTGGTAGACGGTGGACCGCTGCCGGACATGCGCGACGATCTCCCGCAGGATCTTCAACTGCCGCTCCGCGAGCACCAGATCGCCCCAGGACGCCTGCGGCTCGATCCGCCGGCCCAGCTCGTCCATGCCCATGCGGGCCTCGGTGAGCCCCGCCTTCCAGGCCAGTCCGGTGGCGTCCAGCTCGTTCTCGTCCGGCAGGTCCCGTACGACGGTCGCGCCGGCGGAGCGGATGAGATGCGGCGGGAGCGAGAACTGCGCGACGAGGTCGCGGAGGTCCGCGTCGGACACCTCGGGCACGTCCTCGAAGGCGTCCGCCCACACCCCCAGCTGCTCGTCGGTGTCGAGGGCCGGTACGGTGACCCGCTCGCCTCGCTGCCGCGCGGTCTGCCGCGGATCGGGACTCGACACGACGAGAGGGACGGCGGCGCTCTCCAGGAACGCGTCGGTGGCGGCGGCCTGGTCGCGCTCCAGATCCCCGACCTCCACCAGGAGCGCCGCGGGCAGCAGGATCGCCTCGCGTTGCCAGAGCCGGGCCAGACGGTCCCGTTCGGCGGGGTCGGTGGGGACGTCGTCGGCGGCCATCGAGTACAGACCGAGACCGGAACGGCGGGCGGCCGCGGCGGCGATGTCGGCGCGGGACCGCAGATCGCCGCCGACCAGCTCGACCCGGAGGGGGGCGCGCCGCCCGGCCCCCGCCCACCCGGCGGCGACCCGGCTCGCGGCAAGGTCGTACGAGGAGGGGAGGGTGTCCGGCAGGCTCGTGCGGCGGAGCAGCCCGTGCAGCCGGGCGTCCAGGTACGGCGAGCCGACCAGGAAGTGCAGGATCCGCTCGTCGAGGCGGAGCCGCGAGGCGGTCAGCCGGGTCTCGTCGTCCAGCTCGACAAGTCGCCAGCGACGCAGTGGGGCGACTGGCGTCAGGGCACTCCAGTGCGCCTCGCCGAGTGCGGCGAGGGCGAGCGAGAAGGTCGGATACGTCCGCTCCGGGTCGCCGCTCGCGGCGGCGCACCGGCTGCCGGTGGTGGGGTCGAGCTCCGCGGCGGCGGCAAGGAGAACGACGTCACGCTCGAAGGGCGTGAGCCCGAAGCACGTGACGAGCGCGTCGAGAGTGGCCGGCCGGTCGGGGACGGCGAGCCCGCCGGCGTGCGCGTCTGTCTCCGTCGCCGACCGGCCCGGTCCGGACGTGGTTCCGGCGTCACCGGACGGGACGAGGGGCCGGCCCGCACCGGCGGTGTCGTCGTGCCGTGCCGTCGCGCGTGCGGCGGAATCCTGTTGCTCGCCGGCGTGCGGGCGGGTGAGGTGTCCCGGGTCCTGGGTGCCGGGCGCGGCGGTACCGGAGCGTGTGTCGCCCGCCGCCGTGCTGCCCGGCCGTCGCCGTGCCCGGGCCGCGTGCGCGTCGACGCGGGCGAGGACCGAGCGGATCGCCGTCGTCAGCGCGCGGCCGTCCGCGCCGGCGCTCGTTCCCGTGCCCCGGCCCGTCTCCTCGTACGCGCTCATGTCCTCACCCACCCCCGTGTCACGCACCCTGTCTCAGCGCTCCTTGCCGTCCGCGTCCGCGCCGCTGTCCGCGTCGGACTTCCCGCCCGGCGCCCGGCCGGACGGCCTGCCCGTGGCCCTGCGGGTGCGGGCGGGCGCCGCACGTTTGGCCGCGGCACGCTTCCTCGCGGGCGCGGGCTCCGAGGGCGCGGGATCCGGCTCGGGTCCGTCGGCCGGAGCCTCCGCGCCCGCCTCGTCCGGCCCGGGACTGTCCGTACCCGGCTCGTCCGCACCGGGGTTGTCCGTCCCGGGCGGCACCGGCGCCCCCGGCGCCCCGAACGGCAGCACCCGCACCGTCCTGGTCTCCACCGGCTTCGCCGGGACCGGCTTCTCGCGGCCCTCGATCAGGACCAGCGACGCCTGGTACGCCACCGACAGCGAGTACGGGGTCTGGTGGAGCATCCCCCACAGCTTCGACGTCTCGTCGACGTCCATCACCGTCGGGGTGAACCGCACGCTCTGCGGCGACCGCGCCAGATCGCTGCCCGCCAGATAAGGACGTTCCGTCGCGAGCTCGATCAACTCCCGCGACAGCACCGGCATCTCGTGCAGCGTCCGCACCACACACCCGATGAGCCGCTGCCCGACCAGCTCCGCCTCCTCGCCGTACGCGCTGATCAGATAGTGCAGATCCAGCGGCGTGGCAGGGCGCTTGACCAGCGTGCCGTCGGTGGCACGCGTCGGCAGGTCCGTGTGGCGCATCGAGGGGTTCGGAGTGACCTGGTACAGAAAGACGTTGATGGTCGGCTCGGTGGGTGGCTCGGCCGGCGGCCTACGGGTCTCGACCTTCACGGCGATGTCCATCTCCGGGCCCAGATTGCTCTCGATCAGCAGGGCCAGCGCCTGGGTGACCGTCGCGAAGGCAAGTGCGTTGCTCATGGGTTCAGTCCTCGGTCCCTCGTCTCGCCACGCGCCAGATAGTCGTCCAGGGTCAGCGCGGGCCCGCGCCGTCCGGTGTGGTCGGGCCGGTCCCGGGCCGGACGGCTCGCGCCCGGCGGCGGCGCCGCGCTCACTTCGAGCCGGCCGATCTGCACGTGTACGACGCGTTCCGCCGGCCGGGGCGCCCGCCTGCCGATGCCGCTCTGCGTCGCGCCACGGGCGGTCGTGGTGTCGGCCCCGCGCGGCCGTGCCGGTGCGAGGGGCGCGGACGGAGGCGCCGGGTCGGCGGCACGCGCCACGGCGGCGGGCGACTGCGGCCGTGTGCCGGGCGCGGTCGCCGACGACGGCGCTCCACGGGACGCGGGCGGACTCGCCGCGGCCACCTCACGCGGTCCCGGAGCGGCCGCCGCCCGTGGCAGCAACAGCGGGGTGGACGGGACGAAGCCGGTGGGGGCCGGCTCGGGCTCGCCAGGCCGCGCCCCCTCCGTCCGTACGACGGTGTACCGCTCGGTCCGTACCTCACGCACGGGGCGCGGCCGTTCCCCGGCCGGCCCGGAGGCCGGCGGCGCGGCCGGGACCAGCGGGGCCGGGTCGCCGGGCTCGGGGGGAGCGGTCCGCAGCGCCTCGACACGCTCGAACGGGCCCGGCAGCCGGGGCCGCACCCGCGCCGCGCCGGGAGCCGTGTACCGGGCGAGCAGCCGGTCGAAGTGGTCGGGCACGGGCACGTCAGGCATCTGCGCACAGCTCCAGGTAGTAGCGACGCCGCAACGGGGTGAGCGCAAGGATCTCCGGCTCGCTCCACCCGTAGGCGGTGGCGAGCAGATGGACGTCGAGCAGCACGTCCCGCGCCCAGTTGTCCAGTTCGGTCCAGAGGTAGGAGGAGATGTCCAGCTCGGCCGGGGTGGCCTCACCGCACTCGGGGCACGCCACGTTCAGCGTCACGTCGGCCGCCGGGTCGGCCTGTCCCGCCGCCTCGGCGAGCCGCCGCTGCACCGGCTCCGGCAGCGAGTCGGCGAGCCGGTCCGCTGGTACGGTCCGTCCGTCCCGTACCGCCGAGACCGTGCAGCGCGCCAGCAGCAGACGCCGCGCCTCGTCCGGACCCGACGCCGTGCCGGCCGCGGCGAGGTCGGCGACGGTGGGCAGCCGGAAGTCGACCACCCACTCGCCCTCCGTCACCCGCAGGGGCCCGTCCGGCTTCCGTGTCCGGTCGCCGAGCAGTGTCGCGTCGAGGTCGAACTCCATCGCCTCCCCGCACGACTCGCATTCGACACGCACCTGCATCCGCTCTCCGAACAGCGCCCGGCGCAGCGCCAGCAGGTCCGCCTCGCGCTCTCCCACCGGCACCGACAGCAGTTCGTCGGTGCCGGTGTCCGGGCGGGCCGCACGGTGCAGCAGCAGCGACCGTCCCGCGTCGTGCTGCACCAGCCCGGCCTCCCAGGTGGCGAGCAGTTCGGCGGGGCCGGCGGGCGCGACGGTGCCGCGCTCGGCGCGTTCGGCACGCTCGCCGGGAAGCGTCATCCCTCAACCCTTCGGTGCTCTGGCGGTGTTCAGGCGGGATGGGTGAAGGAGGGCTCGACCGGCTCCTCCACCTCGTAGTCCCGCTCCCAGCCCTCGCATTCGAGCTTGACGCTCTGAATGGCGACGGCGTTGGCGTTGGCGTCGAGCTCGCCGAGCACCTGGTACTCGCTCACCCAGGCCCGGTAGAGCTTGTGCGAGACGGCCACCTGACCGGCCTCGTTCAGGACCTGGATGATGATGTCCTTGCGGAAGTCCCGCAGCGACACCTCGGAGCCGAGCCCGGCGCCCACCTGCCAGACCTTGTTGGCCCAGCGGTCGAATTCGGGGTCGTGCGTCACGCCGCGCTCCAGCGTGACCCCTTCGAACTCCGAGCGGCCGGGCGACTTGCGTGGCGAACTCGGGTCACCGCCGTGCCGGTGCTTGACCACCTCGGTGGTGCGCTTCAGAGGACTGATCTTGCTGATGCCCGCGACCGTACGACCGTCCCAGAGGACCAGGAACTTGAAATTCTTGTACGGGTCGAAGCGATGGGCGTTTATCTGGAACTCAGCCATCGGTTTCCTTCGTGTTCCTTTTTCGTGGGTCCTTTGTTTACGAGAGGTCGAACTGCCCGGCCATCTGCTGGATCTTCACGATGACGAACTCCGCGGGCCTGACCGGCGCGATGCCGATCACGACGTTGACCACTCCGCGTTCGATGTCCGCGTCGGTCGTGGTGTCCTTGTCGCATTTGACGAAGTACGCCTCGCGGGGCGTGCCGCCCTTGAAGGCGCCCTGCCGGAACAGGTCGTTGAGATACGCCGAAGCCTTCAGCCGGATCTGCTGCCACAGCTGCTCGTCGTTGGGTTCGAAGACGACCCACTGCAGACCGCGGTGGAGGCTCTCCTCGACATGCAGCGCGAGACGGCGCACCGGCACGTACTTCCACTCGCTGTCGAGCGGGTCCGCCCCTTCGAGCGTGCGCGCGCCCCACACGAGCGGGCCGACCACCGGGAAGGTGCGCAGACAGTTCACGCCGAGCGGGTTGAGCAGTCCGTTCTCCCGGTCGGTGAGTTTGACCGTCAGCGAGCGCACCCCGGCCAGCCGCGCCTCGGTCCCGGCGGGGGCCTTCCACACACCGCGTTCGCCGTCCGTACGGGCGATGACACCCGCGAGGGCACCCGAGGGCGGGAAGGCGCGCAGCCGGCCCGTGAGCGGGTCGGTGAGCTGCAGATGCGGGAAGTAGAGCGCGGCGTGGTTGCTGCGTACGGCGTCGAACGCGCCGATTCCGGCCCGGGCGGCGTCCACACTGCCCCACGTCGACGGGGCGTCGACGAGCAGGAAGATCCGCCGCTCGCGGCAGAGCTGCTCGGCCGCGGAGAGCACCGTGACCATGTCCTCGGTGGACTCGTACGCCGAAAGCTCCGGCAGGGACAGCAGATTGACGTCGTCGACGTCCCGCAGCGCCTGTACGCCCGTCTTGCGGGCCTCGCTGCCGATGAGGTCGCGCGGTCCCGGCGGGTCGCCGTCCTTGCCGCCCTGGAGCGGGAAGACGGGCGGATTGACGGAGGCCTCCAGCCCGAGGTCGTTGGCGCACTCGCCGACGAAGCGCACCACGTCGTCGGGGTCGAGGGACCCGGCGACGACCTGGAGCCGACGGCCGAAGGCGGTGACCTCGGCGCCGGCGTAGGCGTGCTTGCCCGGGGCGTCGGGCAGGGCGCGCAGCTTGCGCTCCAGCAGCAGGGCGAGCTCGGTGACGTCGGCCGGCGGTTCGCCGTCCTGGTCGGGCTCGTGGAGCGTGAACTCCCGCTCCACATCACCGATCTTGACCTTCAGCTCGACGTTCAGGTCCGGCAGAGCGGCGGCGAACGGTTTGGAGACCGTGCCGCAGGGGTCGGGCCGGTCCTCGTCCAGCGCCTTCACGCGGACCAAGGAGGAGCCGGAGTTGACGACGGTCTCGACGAAGCGGCCGTGACCGGAGTTCATCGACAGTCCCGTGAAGGACTCGCGGGCTCCGCCGCGCGCGTCGAGGACGTGCAGGTTGAAGGTCTTGTCCGGGTTGGGCGTGTCGTGATCGACGGCCACCCGCAGCCCCGAACCCCAGACCCCGGGCTCCTTGGCGTGCACCTCGAGCACCGGGCAGTCGCTGTGCCCCTCGGTGGAGTTGAGCGTGACGCAGGCTTCCTCACCGGTGCCGGCCTTCGCGACACGGACGATCACCGCGACCGTCCCGCCGTTGCCGAAGAACTGGTGCACCGCGTAGCCGACGGCGCTGCGGGAGGTGAGCCCGCCGAAGCGCCGCTCGAAGTCCGCGAAACTCGTGACCCGCACCGGCTGATTGAGCGGACCCCGGCGGGTGTGGCCCACGAACGCGGTTACCGAGGTGGTGACCGAGGCGATGGTGCGGACGCTGCTGGGGAGTTCTTCGATGTATACGCCGGGATAGCCCATGTGCGTCGGCATTCCCCCTCCATTCCCTTCGCGCACCAAGAGATGAGGAGGGGAGGCCAAAGCAAAGCGGACGCGCGCCGAATGCGCACGCCGCACCCTTCGATGATCCCCCGTCACACACCCCGTGCGATATCGGTCTCGCAGGGCCGTCAGCATGCGCGTGTGCTTGTGGCTCCTGATGCATGAGTGCCACTGGCGAGTCTCGTTCGCGTTCGAATCAATGGTCAAGGGACCCTTTCGGTCAACCGGCGATCTCCGTTTGTGAGGGTTGATGGAGATCATCCGGCGTGGTCAGCGGAATATCGCCGAACGAATATGAAGCCGAATTCACGAGTGCTTCACAGGAAAGGTGGATCGAGGGTGGGGATCAGGCCGAATGTCATCGGCCCCGGCGCGCCGCCTTGTGTCCGATTAGCGCCGGAACATCAGGGTTTCTGCGGTGATCTGGTGCGGGACGCAGGGCGAGGACGGAAAGCCCGCGACGCAGATCGCCCAGGCCACTGGGATGCCCTGATACAGTTATTGGCTCGGATGGCATGGCCAATCACAAGGGAATGGTATGGCGGACGCGAATCGGCCCCCGTCGGTGGAGGGAGCGGGTCGAACGGGCCGGACCCTGGGGAGCGGGCAGCTCGCCGCGATGCTGCCCGACCCGGCGGAGGCGAGGCCCGCCTACCGTCATCTCGCCCAGGCGATCAGCACCCTGATCCTGGACGGACGCGTCGCCTTGCACGTCAGGCTCCCCGCCGAGAGGGAGCTGGCCGCCGCCCTCGGCACCAGCAGGACCACCATCACCGCCGTGTACGACCTGCTGCGCGAGAGCGGCTACGCACACAGCCGCCAGGGCTCGGGCACCTGGACGACGCTGCCCGAAGGCCGGGCCCCCAGCGGCATCACACGGCTCCTCGCTCCCGAGGACACGGCGATCGACCTGGCCAGGGCCGCGCCCGGGCTGCCGGAGCAGACGCTCCTCGACGCCCTCGTCCACGTCACCCCGCAGCTGGCCGGGCATGCGCACACGCCCGGATACCACCCCTACGGCCTGCCCGAACTACGCGCCGCCATCGCCGAGCGCTTCACCCGGCGGGGCCTGGCCACCGTGCCCGAGCAGATCCTGGTGACCTCGGGTGCCCAGCACGCGCTCACGCTCGTCATCGGCTTGCTGTCCGGCCCGGGCGACCGGGTCATGACCGAGAACCCCTCCTACCCGAACGCACTCGAGGCCATGCGCCGTGCCCGCGTGCGCAACGTGTCGGTCCCGGTGACGGACACCGGCTGGGACATCGAGATCGTCGAATCGACCCTGCGCCAGGCGGTGCCCCAACTGGCCTATCTGATTCCCGACTTCCACAATCCGACGGGCTGTCTCATGCCCGAGCGCGAGCGCGCACGCGTGCTGCGGGCCGCGGCGCGTTCAGGGTCCTGGCTGGTCATCGACGAGACCCTGGCCGGCCTCGCGCTCGACGTCCCCGCGCCGCCGCCGTTCGCCTCCCATGCCGCGCCCGGTGGATCCGGTCAGGTCATCACGATCGGATCGATGAGCAAGACCCACTGGGCGGGCCTGCGCATCGGATGGCTACGGGCCCCCGCGCGGCTCGTCACCGAACTCGCCGGGCAGCGGGTCGCCACCGACATCGGCGGGCCCGTACTGGACCAGCTCCTGGCCCTCGAACTGCTGGCCATGGGCGGAGAACCGGTCCCGTCCCGCCTGGAACAGCTGCGCAGGCAGCGCGCCGTCCTGGCCGAGGCCCTGGCCGAGCACTTCCCGCAGTGGACCTGGCGGCTACCGCCCGGCGGGCTCTCGCTGTGGGTCGACCTCGGCGAGCCCGTCGCCTCGACGCTCGCCGAGCGGGCGCTGGACCACGGCGTGCGCATCGAGAGCGGCGCCTTCTTCGCCGCGGACCCCGGCATCTTCGAGCACCGGCTCCGCATCCCCTACACCACGCCCCCGGAGACGCTGCGCGAGGCGGTCCACCGCATGGCCGCCGCCTTCGCCGACGGCCGCTCCCCTTCCAAGGCCACCCGCCGGCCCCCGCACTGGGTCGCCTGAACGGTCGGCGCTCGCCGCGGGCCGCCCCGGTGCGGCCCGTCCGGCCTCGGGCCGGCTCCGGGACCGGTCGCCGCCGTGGCGGCGACCCGCGGGCGGGCGCCTACGCCGGCTGCGTCGCGATCTGGATCAGGTTGCCGCAGGTGTCGTCGAAGACGGCGGTGGTGACGGGGCCCATCTCCAGGGGCTCCTGGATGAAGCGGACGCCGAGGCTGCTCAGGCGCTCGTACTCCGCCTTCACATCGTCGACGGCGAACTGGGCCAGCGGGATGCCGTCCTGGACGAGCGAGTCGCGGTAGGTCTTGACGGCGGGGTGGCCGGCGGGCTCCAGGAGGAGTTCGGTGCCGCCGGGCTCGTCGGGCGAGACGACGGTGAGCCACCGGTCCTTCTCGCCCACCGGGACGTCGTACTTCTTCACGAAGCCGAGGATCTCGGTGTAGAAGTGCAGGGCCTTGGCCTGGTCGTCGACGAAGACGCTGGTCAGATGGATCCTCATGGGGTGTTCTCCTCCGGTGTGGATGTCTCGGGCACGAGCCATCGCTCGGCGATCTGCCTCAGCGGGTCCGTGTTCAGGTCGTGGAACTTGTAGCGCCCCTCCCGCCTGGTCTCGACGAGCCCGGCGGCCTCCAGCACGGCGAGGTGCTGGGAGACCGCCTGGCGGGAGATGCCGAGCTGATGCCTCATGCTCAGTCGCGAGCAGATCTCGAACAGCGTCTGTCCGGACTTCTCCGTGAGCTCGTCGAGGATGGTGCGGCGGGTGGGGTCGGCCAAGGCTTTGAAGAGGTCGTCGGCCACGACCACACAATAGGCAACTTCTCACTTGCCTATCAAGTCGGGGTGTCCTCGCGCGGCGGGTGGGCGCAGCCTGTCGCCGCGCGGCCGGACCGGGTCCAGTGCGAATGATGATCTTGTCACGAACCATGGGGCCGGCCGGTCTTCCCTTGAAGAACCCGCAGCTGCGATCGGAGATCGGAGCCCTCGTGCGATCGCCGCACTCGTGGCCACGGTGACGCGACCAGGACCGCGCGTCGTCCGACGTCGGCCGGCGGAAGCAGACGCCCAGCAGCAAGCGAAAGGGTGAAGCCGATGACCACCTGCCGTCACGATTCGTCCGCCCAGCCGTCCGACGACGATCACGGCACCGGTTCTCCATCGAACCGGCCATCGGCCGCTGGGCGGTTCGGTATCCACGTCACGCGCATGCGCGGCGGTCACGTGGTCATCGCCGTGACGGGCACCCTGGACCTGTCGACCGTCGACGCACTGCGAGCCACCGCTCATCAGGAAATCGAGACGGGGGCACGTCAGTTGGTGCTGGACCTCTCCGCCATGCCCTTCTGGGACTCGAGCGGCATGGGCGCCATCGCGTCTGCCTACCGCAGAGCGGCCCGCGTCGGCGCCTCGGTCGCCCTCGCAGGTCCTCGTCGACGCTGGAGAAGAAGTACCGGCTCACCGGGATGGACAGGGTGGTCCCGCTGCACGGTGACGTGTGCACGGCCCTCGCCCGGCCGGAACCGGAATCGTGATGTCCGCCCGGCGGGCCCGGGACGGTTGACTGGCCGGTCGCCAGCGGTTGACTTTCGGATGGGCGCGTGCCTACGTTTGTCTTACTTGCAGGGAAATGTCCGCCTTCTTGTGTTGTGGGGGAGGCGGTCAAGAACTTCAACGCCCCGGTCGACGCCGGCAGGGTTCGCCAGGCCGAGCGGGTGGGAAGTGCTGCCTGTTCAAAGCCGATGTGCTGGCCCCTCGCCGCGGCCCGCAGCCGCTCACCGTGCCGAAGTCCCCGGGAAGGGACTCGATCATGCGCGTAACGACCTCGAGGGTATTCCGCGTGTTCGCCGGCCTGTCCGCAGCTCTCGTTCTGTCCCTGGGCGGTGCGGGGGTGGCTCAGGCCTCGCCGGACAATCACCGCGGGTGCTACGACTACGGGTACTACTACGGCTACTACGGCTACTACTACGACGGCTACTGCGACGACTTCGGCCGCGGCGGCTACTACGGCTACTACTACGACGACCGCGGCCGGGGCTGGGACGACCGCGGCTACGGCGGCTACTACCGGGACTACGACCGCGGCGGCTTCGGCGGTGACCGCGGTGGCGGTGGCGGTGACGGCGGCGGTGACCGCGGCGGCTTCGGCGGTGGCGGTGGCGGTGGCGGCGGGCGCAACTGAGAGCCGCGCCCTGACGACGCCGTGAGGATGTCGTGACGTCGTCCCGATGACGCGTCACCCCGCCCTGATCAGCTCCGCGCACTTCTCGCCGATCATCATCGTCGTGATGCACGGATTGACCGCCGTGAGGAACGGCATCACCGACGCGTCCGCCACTCTCAGCCCCCGGACCCCCTTGACCCGCAGCCGCGCGTCGAGCGGTGCGTCCGGGGCGCTGTCCGCGCCCATCCGCACCGTGCCGGCCGGGTGGTACACGGTGTTGTGCGTCTCGCGGATGTACGCGAACAACTCGTCGTCGCTCGTGGCCCCGGGACCCGGAGCCAGCTCCGCACCGGCCCAGTCGGCCATCGGGGCCTGGGCGACGATCTCCCTCGCCAGCCGCAGCCCGTACGTCATCACGCGGACGTCGTGGTCGTGCGTGAAATAGCGGGGGTCCACCTTCGGCTTGTCCCGGAAGTCGCGGGTGCGCAGGCGCACCGTACCGGTCGAGCGGGCCCGGGTGACGTTCGGCGTGAGGCAGAAGGCGTTGTCGGACGTCGGATAGCCACGCCGGTAGGTGTTCATGTCGAAGGGCACCGAGCCGTAGTGGAACATCAGGTCCGGCCGGTCCAGACCCGGCTCGGTGTCCGCGAAGACGCCGATCTCCCACCACTGAGTGGACGACGTGACCATGGGCTGCTTCGCCTCCCACATGATCACGCCCTCGGGATGGTCCTGCAGATGCGAACCGACCCCCGGTGCGTCCACCCGTACGTCGATCCCGACGTCCCGCAGATGCCCGGCCGGGCCGATGCCCGACAGCATCAGCAGCTTCGGTGAGTCGATGGCCCCGCAGGACACGATCACCTCGCGGCGGGCGCCGACCACACCGGTGTGGATCGTGTCCGGCTCCAGGTACTCCACCCCCGTGCAGCGCCCGTCGTCGGCGAAGAGCAGTCGCCGCGCCTGGATCCCGGTCCGTACCTCCAGATTGGGCCGCTCGCCGAGGACGGGATGCAGATACGACACCGACGCGGACGAACGGGTCCCGTCCGGGCGGGCGTTGATCTGAAACCAGTGCGCGCCTCGCACCACCGTCGTACCCGTGTTGAACGGAGTCGTCGGAATGCCGGCCGCCGCGCAGGCCTCCAGCAGCGCCCGCCCGCACGGGTCCTTCGGGGGCACCGTGCGCAGCGTCACCGGACCGGAGCGACCGTGGTGGTCGCCGGGCGCGTCGTTGTTCTCCAGCCGCCGGTAGAGCGGGAAGCAGTCCGCGGCGCTCCAGCCGGCGCAGCCCGTCGCGGCCCACTCGTCCAGATCCTCGGCGGGCGCCCAGAACGCGATGCAGGAGTTGTGCGAGGAGCAGCCGCCGAGGACCTTGGCACGGGCGTGGCGCAGGAAGCTGTTGCCGTTCGCCTGCGGTTCGACGGGGTAGTCCCAGTCGTAGCCCGACTCCAGCAGGGCCATCCAGCGGTCCAGCCGGAGGATGTTGTCGTCGCCGGCGTCCGAGGGACCCGCCTCCACCACACAGACGCTGACGTCCGGGTCCTCGGAGAGCCGCGCGGCGACAACGGCTCCCGCCGTGCCGCCACCGACCACGACGTAGTCGAACTCCGGCCTGGGCGTGTCTGAGGTCATCGGAACTCCACAGTCGTCAGGGAGGCGTCACGGAGAGGCGTCACGGAGAGGCGTCACGGAGTGGTCGGATCACCGGTCCGTACGGCCTCGGACGCGTGCTCGGAGAGCACGCCCGTACGGTGCCGCTGCACGAACCAGTAGTAGGTGAACCCGCCGAGCGCGACGACGCCGATGAACAGGAAGGCGCCCCAGCGCAGATACCAGTGCTGCGGCCCGGTCGCGTTGTAGACCTCGGCACGCGGCCAGGCCAGGTTCAGGGACATGGCCGCGCCCCACAGCACGGCCAGGATGTTGATGGGCAGCCCGAACCTGCCGAGCGAGAAGGCGCCCTCGGTGGGCTTCCAGTCGCCGCGCAGCCGCTGGATCAGCATGGGTGTGGTGACCAGCAGGTAGGCGATGTAGATCATGATGATCGCGATGCTGGTGATCACGGAGAAGATCTGTGGCTGGTTGATGTTGATGACGAGGATGACGACGCCCACCAGCCCGATCACCACCGCGGGAACGACGGGTGTCCGGAAGCGCGGGCTGACGCGGGCGAGCACCGAGCCCGCGGGGAGGTTGTTGTCCCGGGCCATGGCGAACATCAGGCGGATACCGGCGGCGTGCACGGCCAGTACGCACACGGTGATCGCCACGACGACGCACCACAGGAAGATCTCGCCGACGGTCGGGCCGAGCGTGGTGAGCACCACGTACTGCAGGCCGACCGTGGACAGTTCCTTCGCGTTCAGGTCCGGAACGGACATCAGGGCGAAGAGCAGGATCAGTCCGCCGATGAGGAAGGACGCGATCAGCGCGCGCAGGATGGCGCGGGGGCAGTTGCGCCCCGGGTTGTGGGACTCCTCGCCGAGGGAGGAGGCCGTGTCGAATCCGTACATCACGTACGCGGACGCCAGCGACGCGGTCAGGAACGCGCCGAAGTAGCCCCAGGGCTGTCCCGCGCCGAGCCCGTTGGTGTCGGTGAGGACCGTGCTGGGGCCGCGGGTGATGTGCGCCCCGAGACAGATGATCAGCGCGACGGCGGCGACCAGTTCGATGAAGACGCCGGCGGAGTTGATGCGCGCCATGAGCTGGACGCCGAACGCGTTGACGAGGGTCGAGAAGACGATGAGGACCGTGCCGAGGAGTACGGCGTTGGCCGCCGCGTCGGACGGGCCGCTGCCGTCGCCCACGAACTGGAACCAGCTGTCGATCTGGGGCAGCGTGACCTGGTACGCCAGCGCCACGGCCGACAGCGTCACCATGGTCGCCGTCATCATCATCCAGCCGCCGAGCCAGCCGACGTGCGGGCCGCCCATCTTCTTCGCCCAGTTGTAGACCGAACCGGCGACCGGGTAGCGGGCGGCCAGCTCGCAGAAGCACAGCGCCACCATCAGCTGGCCGGTGAAGACCATCGGCCAGGACCACCAGTAGGCCGGGCCGCCGAACGCGACACCGAAGTAGAAGAGCTGGAAGGTGCCGGTGAGGATCGAGATGTAGCTGATCCCGGCGGCGAAGGTGTGGAAGTTGCCGAGGGTGCGCTTGAGTTCCGGCTTGTACCCGAGTTCGGCGAGCGACGAGTCGTCGTCGTGGCCGCCGCCGTGCGACGGGTCCTTGGCGTAGGGCGCCCGCCCGGCACTCGTGGTCATGCGAACCACCTCTGTGGACTCGGCGCGAGATTGCGCCAGACGTGTTTGGCCTCCTGGTACTCGGCGAGTCCGGCGGGGCCCAGCTCACGGCCGAAACCGGACTGCTTCATCCCGCCCCATTCCGCCTGCGGTACGTACGGATGGAAGTCGTTGATCCACACCGTCCCGGCCCGCAGCCGCGAGGCCACCCGGTGCGCCCGGCCGGGGTCCGCCGTCCAGACGGCTCCGGCCAGCCCGTACACCGTGTCGTTGGCGAGCGCGACCGCCTCGTCCTCGTCGCGGAACGTCTCCACGGTGAGCACCGGCCCGAACGACTCGTCGCGTACGACCGACATGTCCGGCGTGCAGTCGTCCAGCACCGTCGGCAGGTAGTAGAAGCCGTCCGCGAGCGCCGGATCGTCGGGACGCGAGCCGCCGCAGCGCAGCACCGCGCCCTCGGCGAGCCCGGCCGCGACATACGCCTCGATCTTGTCGCGGTGCGCGGCGGAGATCAGCGGGCCCGCGCGGGCGTTCTCGTCGAAGGGGCCGCCGAGCGCGATGGCCTCCGCCTGCTTGACCAGTTCCGCGACGAACGCGTCGTGCAGTTCGTCCTGCACCAGCAGCCGTGCCCCGGCCGAGCAGACCTGGCCGGAGTGCAGGAACACGGCCGTCAGGGCGTAGTCCACGGCCGCGTCGAACGAGGCGTCGGCGAAGACGATGTTCGGGTTCTTGCCGCCGAGTTCCAGGGCCACCTTCTTCACGGTGGGAGCGGCTGCCGCCATGATGCGCCGTCCGGTGACGAGCCCGCCGGTGAACGACACGAGGTCGACCCGGGGGTCCTCGGTGAGCGGGGCGCCGACGGTGGCTCCCGCGCCGAGCACCAGATTGGCGGCGCCGTCGGGCAGCCCCGCCTCGGCGAGCAGACGCATCAGCAGCACGGCGGTGTGCGGGGTCAGCTCACTGGGCTTGAGGACGAAGGTGTTGCCCGCGCCGAGGGCCGGAGCGACCTTCCACGCGGTCTGCAGCAGCGGATAGTTCCACGGGGTGATCAGGGAGCACACGCCGACCGGTTCGTGCACCACCCGGCTGTCCACGTCCGGGAGACCGGTGTCGACGACCCGGCCACCGCCGCCCGCCGCCACGAGACTTCCGAAGTAGCGGAAGCACCGGGCGATGTCGGCCATGTCGTACTCGCTCTCGACCAGCCGTTTCCCCGTGTCGAGGGATTCGGCCCGGGCGAGCGCGTCCCTGTCGCGTTCCAGGAGGGCGCCGACGCGCAGCAGCAGCGCGCCGCGCTCGGCGGCCGGGGTGCCGGGCCAGGGGCCGCGGTCGAAGGCGTCGCGGGCGGCGGCGATCGCCGCGGCGACGTCCTCCGGTCCCGCCTCGTCGACGGACGCCACCAGCGTGCCGTCGGCCGGACAGCGGATCTCCCGCACCTGTCCGTCGACCGCGGCGGTCCAGTTGCCGCCGATGAACAGCTCAGGCATGGGGACCTCCGGGTTCGGGTGGGCGGGCGTCCCAGAGCCCTCTGTCCTCTTCCGCTACGACCCTAGAGAGCCGGGACCCGCTCCGCAGCGCGAGCCGGGTGCCGGCTGATGCGTCCGGGTGCCGGACGATGGGGTAGGTTAGGTATGCCTTACCTTACTTTCGGAGGGGTTCCGGGATGACTGCAGACGACGCCTGCGCGCGCGAGCGGGGCAGCGGTGCCGAGCGGGTCCGCACCGTGCTGGCCGCCGCTGAATCGCTCACCGTGGTCACGGACGCGTTCAGCTGCGAGCTGATCGGCAGCGGGCTCCACGGTGTCGACGACGACGGCCGGGTCCTGCTGCACCTGCCCGCCGACTCCCGGCTGGCCGTCGAGGCCGCGGTGGCCCCGCGTGGTGCGCTGGCCGCGGTGCTGAAGTTCACCGATGTCGCTCCCGTGGCCGTGCGCGATCGAGTGCGTGCCCGCGTCACTCTCGCCGGATGGCTGACATCGGCCGGGACGGCACCTGGGCCGTGCGGAACCGCCGAGCTGCGCATGGACACCGCGCACATCGCCCTGGAAACGGACGCGGGCACCACCACCGTCGGCCTCGACGAACTCGCCCTGGCCAGGCCGGACGTGCTCGCCCGCTGCGAGGCCGTCATGCTCACCCACCTCGTCGACGACCACGGCGATGTCGTCGCCCTGCTCACCCGCCTGATCGAGGGGCGGCTGCTCCAGGGCGTGACCCGGGTCTGGCCGCTGGCCATGAACCGGAACGGTCTGATCCTCCGTCTCGAGCACGCGCACACCCACCAGGACGTCCACCTGCCCTTCCCTTCGCCCCTGCGCGAACCCGCCGAGGCCGGGGACCGGGTGCAGGAACTCCTCGCCGCCGCCCGTGCCTGCCGCCGGGGCAGCCGGCTGCCGAGCCGGCCGTGACCGCCGAACCGGCCGTCGCGCACCGGGTGCCCCGCACCCCGCCGGGCGGTTACGACCAGGTCGCGGCGATCATCCGCGCGGCGCCGAGGGCGGCGGCCATCTGCACGCCTCCGGACCCGCCCGCACCTGAACCACCCACGCCGGATCCGCCCGTACGGAGTTCACCCGCTCCGGATGCGACCGTGCGGAGTTGACCCGCGCCGGATCCGGCCGTGCGGAGTTCACCCGCGCAGGGCCCCCGCCGCACGCTCACCGGCCGAGGAAGTGGAAACCGGGCCGGGGGTGCATGAGGAAGTCGTGGTGGGAGATGTTCCACGCGTAGGCCCCCGCGAGCCCGAACAGCACACGGTCCCCGGCCCGCAGACCGCTCGCCCTGACGCCGCGGGCAAGCACGTCCTTCGGGGTGCACAACTGGCCGGCCAGCGTGACCAGTTCGCCCCGGGCCGTCGGCCGTGGCCAGGGATGGGGCCAGGCCGCCACCGGCAGCAGCGCACAGGGCTGGTCATGGCCCTTCGTCGCGGGCGTGCGCAGGTGGTGCGTACCGCCGCGGACCACGGCGAACTCCTCGCCGTGGCTGAGCTTCACATCCAGGACCTCGGTGGCGTACCAGCCGCAGTACGCGGTGAGCGCGCGCCCCGGCTCGATGCGCAGCCGCGGGCCGGGGTGGGCGGCGGCGAGACGGGCGAGCCCGGCTCCGTAGCCTGCCCAGTCGAACCGGGTGGCGGGTTCGGCGTAGTCGACCGTCATGCCGCCACCGACGTTCACCTCGTGGAGCCGGACGCGATGGCGTTCGAAGAGCCGTACGGACCAGGTCAGCACGGACTCGGCGACCGCCAGCTGGGCCTCGGCTCCGAGGCCGCTCGCCAGATGGGCATGGACACCGCGCGGCACCAGCCGCGGACACGAACCGTCGGTGAGCCACCGCATGACGTCATCGGCCTCGGAGGGATCCATGCCGAACGGCGTGGGCCTGCCGCCCATGGACAGCGCGCTCGTCCTCAACGACCCGTCCGCGAGAGGGAGATTGAAGCGCAGCAGGACCTCGACCCGTGAGTCCGGCACGACCCGTGCGGCGAGGTCCGCCAGCACACGCAGCTCGTGGACGCTCTCGACATGGAACCGCGCCACGCCCGCGGCCAGTGCCGCCACCGTCTCCGCGGGCGTCTTGCCGGGACCTCCGAACGCGAGCGGACGGTCCGGCACGACCCGTCCGGTGTGGGCCAGTTCACCGCCCGAAGAGACCTCGAACCCGTCCACGTACGGCGAGAGTGCCGTGAGGATCTCCGGTTCCGGATTGGCCTTGACGGCGTAGTACAGCTCGACGCTCCCGGGCAGCGCCGACCGCACGGCCGCGGCGTGCTCGCGCAGCGCGGCCAGGTCGTACAGATAGGCGGGCAGTTCCTCGGCGGGGAGGGACAGGGCGTGCTCGCGTACCCGCGGCGTCACGTCGGCCACCGGGGCGGGGGCCGACACGGAGTTGGTCACGTAAGCCGGCTGCGTCATCGGGCGCTCCAGATGTCATCAGTGCGTACCGCCCCGGACAGCACGTCCTCGGCGAGCGGGGAGGGCAGCCGGACGTAGCCCGCCTCGCGGTCGGCCGAACGTGCCCAGCGCGTGAGCAGATTGGCCTTGGCCGGCAGTGGAACGCCCGCGAGCAGGCCGTTCAGGCGCGGTGGGTGGCCGTGCGCGTCGGCGCAGCGCCGGAGCGTACGGCGCACCTCGGCCCACAGCGCGGTCTCGGTGTGCGGGTGCAGATCGGCGAGCGCGGCGAGCATCTCGGCCACGTGGTTGACCAGCAGGCAGTAGACCACCCGGTCCCAGCCTCGGCCGTCCTCGTACGTCAGGGGGCCCGCGACCTCCGGGGGCAGTGCGGCGAGCGCGGCGGCGTGATGCCCCGGGAGCAGCTTGGTGCCCTCCAGATCGCGGAAGAGGACCTGCTCGGGTCCGCCGTCGGCACCGACGCAGACGACGACGTTCTGCAGATGCGGTTCGAGGACCAGACCGTGCTCGAAGTAGGCGGCCAGGACCGGCGGGATCAGCAGCTGCAGATAGGTCCGCCACCACGACAGCGCGGTGCGCGGGTCCGTGTCGGCGAGAAGCCGTGAGACATGCGCGGGCCCGGTGGGGTACTCGTCGGCGACGGCGGCCGCCAGCAGCGGCGTGACGCCGGGGCGCAGCCGGCCGGCGAGCCCTTCGCGGACGATCACACCGAAGCCCTCGAGCAGGGCGCGCACGGGCCGTCCGTCCGGGCCGGGCAGGGCGAGACTGCGGTACGCGGGCTCGCGCAGCATGCCGCTGCCGGGGAATCGGGCGCTCAGATCGGCGAGGGCCGGGGCGAGCAGACGGGTGAGGGCGACCGCGCCGGACAGTTCGTAACCGGCGTTCTTCCGCAGGCAGTTGGTGATGCGGACGTTGAGGCTGAACTTCAGGAAGCTGTCGCCGTCGTAGAGCGTGCGCACGGAGGCGGTGGCGGCGAAGGGGGTGCGGCCGGGGCCGAGGTCGAGCACATCGCCTCGGCCGAGAGCCGCGCGCAGTTCCGGGTGGTCCCGCAGCAGTTCGTACTGCCACGGGTGGCAGGGCAGCAGCCGGTAGCCATCCGGCACCGGACCCAGCCGGTCCAGTGGGCCGGCGGCGCCTGGCTCCGCCGACTCCTCGGAGATCAGCCGGTCGCGTACGGCCAGCAGCCGCAGCGGGAACGAGGCGGCGTTCTCGGGCGCGTACGCGGACCAGGCCGCGAGGCCGCCGTCCCGGGCCTTGGGCGCGGGGTGGAAGCGGTGCCCCAGAACGAGGGACTGCTCGGACGCGAGGTAGGCGGCGAGCGGGTCCCTGTCGCGAACGTGCGCCCCGGCGTCCGCGGGCATGCCGGCCAGGGCGGCCAGGCCCGCGCCGACGCCCTGGTGGCTGGAGGCGATCTGGCCCAGGAACTCGTCGTTGCGCACTCCCGTACGCAGCGAGAGCTCCGCGTGGGTGTGCTCGGCGAGCCGCCGCCAGCCGATCGCGGACCAGCCGCCGGGTGTCTCCTCCGCGACCGGCCCGCTGAAGCGGTGGGCGCCCAGGAGGGAGGTGCGGCGCAGCGCCACCCGCAGCAGTGCCCCGCGGCGTGGCAGCCGCAGCAGCAGGTGCCCGTCGATGACGGCCGTCTGGTGCTCGGGACCCGCCATCTCACGGAGCAGACAGTTGAGGAGGGTGTGTGCCACCGCCTCGTCGGCGGTGGGCAGTGGGGCCAGGGCGGAGTGGTGCGCGGAGGGATGGGTGGAGGTCATCGCCGGTCACACTCCCCGCAGCAGATAGTTGGGGCCGGTGGTGTAGTGCTTGTTGATGTCGGACGCTCCCGAACGTTCCTTGGCCAGCAGGGTTCCCGCGGTCACCATCGCCTTCACCGGCAGCCGGTCCGCGTCCAGCACCCGTGCGCGCAGCACGGCGCCGGGCTCACCCGGCCCGGTCGCGAGCCGCTCCACGGCCTCGGCCAGCCGGTCGCGTACGAGCCTCAGCAGCCGGTCCAGCGGGGCGCGGCCGTGCCGGGCGAGCGCGAAGGCGTACGCGCCCGCGCACAGATGGACGGTGATGGTGGTGAACAGGTCGGCGACCGGTCCGTCGCCGTCGGTGAGTATGCGCGGGTCGTCGAATTCCGCGGGGTCCGGTGCGTCCGCGCCGAGTGCCGCCCGCAGCCGGTCGCCGTTGACGCGTGGGCCGTCGTTGTCCTTGAGGAGCAGCCGCAGCCGTGTGCCGTCCGACGTCGCGTCCAGCACCAGCGACACGTTCTGCTGGTGGGACTCCAGGGCGATCCCGTAGCCGAAGAGGGTGGTCTGCCAGTCGAAGAGCAGCGTCAGCACGGCATCGAGGAGGGCGAGCGGATCCCCGCCGTAGAAGCGGTCGGCGAGATGGTCGAGGACCAGCCGGCCGCCGGGTGCCCGGCTCAGCAGGGCCGCCATCGGTACGACGACGCACGCGTCGAGCCCCGTGGGGTGGCGGCGCAGCAGTACGGCGAGGAGGTCGTGGCCGGCATGGGCGAAGCGGGACTCGTCGGCGTGCAGCACCGTGCTCCGGAAGCGGGGTTCGCGGGCGGTCACGGACGCCAGCAGACGCTGGACGGCAGCGCCGTCGACGAGGGTCCCCGGCTTGATGGTGCGCCGGTTGAGCCTGCCCAGGGTGGAGGTGGCCAGCGGCAGTTTGAGGTGCACACCCGGCCGGCCGGCGAGGGCCACGGTCCGCATGGACAGGGTCGGCACGACGTCCAGGTACGGCCGGCCCGCCAGCACCGCCCGGCCGCCGAGGCCGGCGGCGCGCACGGCGTCCGCCAGCGGCCCGGCAACGGTCAGCGGATGCACGGGGAGCGCGACATGGCTGCCGTCGAGTCCGGACAGCCCGAGCCGCGAGGGAGGCGGGCCGGTGAGCGCGCCCTCGACGGTGACCGCCTCCCTCGGCAGGGCGAGCCAGCGCAGGGCGAAACGGGGGTGGAACTCCGGGGCGTAGGCACGCAGTTCAGCGGCGCCGAGCCCGGACCGGCCGCGTGCGGTGGGATAGACGGGGTGGTCGTGCCGGGCGGCGAGGGTGTCCAGGGCGAGGCCGCCGTCCAGTCCGGTCCAGTGCGCGGGATCGGGGCCGAGCCGTGCCGCGAGCGTCCGCAGCACCTCGTCCCGCGTCCCGGCGTGCAGCCGTACCGTGTCCCGTGTCCGGCGGCACTCCTCGGCGAACGCGTCGAAGCCGCCGCGGTCCTCGGGCGCGGCGAGCGCCTTCAGCTCGGCCAGTACCTCTTCGTGGCCGGTCAGCTCGGCTCCGGTGGACTCCCGGCGCAGCAGCGGCTTCCGGGCCGCCCACGCGCACTGGAACCCGTCCTCGCGCACGGGCAGCAGCAGCGCGTCAGGGCCCGGGATCTCCCGCCGCAGCCAGGTTCCGTCGGCGCGTTCGACCGGGGTGCTCAGGCTGCGCAGGCCCACGACGTCCTCACGCAGCAGGGCGCTCAGCACCCGCAGGAGCAGTTCCGTCTCGGCCGCCCCGGCCAGCGTCACGGCGTGATCTCCCAGCGGTGGGCCGCCAGGAATCCGGTCACGGCCCGGTCCACGGCCGCCCGGTCGCCGCCGGTTGCCCGGACGACGCCCAGGAAGTCGCGGTTGGTGCGGTGGAGCGGGTGCCGTTCGCCGATGCCGCGCAGCGGCCGGTACGTCAGCCGCACACCGTCCGCCTCCACCTCGGCCGCCTCCGGCGCGGCGGTCAGCGTCCCGGCGCGGTCCGCGCACGGGTAGTCGAGCCGTGCCGCACCGCCGGTACGCGCTCCCAGGTCCGCGGGAAGCGGCTCACCCAGATGGGTGCGGAGGATGTGCTCGAACAGCGGTATGTCCAGCAGCCCGGCCAGGAGCAGATCGCACTGGTCGCCGATGGCGCGGTAGTTGACCTCGATGATCCGCGCGCGTCCCTCGTGCACGACGAACTCGGTGTGGCAGGCGCCGAACCCGACGCCGAGGACGTCCAGCTGCGCCAGCACCTGCTCGGTCACATCGCCGGGAAGCTCCCCGGCACCGGCATACGTCAATCGCTCCTCGATGAAGTGCGGGGGAGGGGACAGCTCGGTGCGGAACCCGCCCAGGACATGACGTACGCGCCCGTCCCCGAGCGTCTCCAGGGTGTGCAGCTCGCCCGGCAGGTACTCCTCGACCACCAGCGCCGCGTCCGGCCGGCGGGCCCGGATCTCCGTACACAGCCGCACCAGTTCCCGCGCACTCGCCGCCAGGACGACGTCCTCGCTGGCCACACCCTCGCGGGGCTTGACGACGCACGGGTACGGGAAGCCGGGTACGGCCGCGGTGGCCGGATCCTGGCCGGCGGCGAGTTCCGCGCAGCGGACGGTGTCCACGCCCGCGGCGGCCAGCCGACGGCGCATCTCCGCCTTGTCCTTCGTGCACAGTGCGGACCGCCAGCTCTTGGCGGGCAGCCCGAAGTAGTCGGCGGCCAGCGCCGCCTGGGTCTGCAGATGGTCGCTGTTGGTGAAGACCGCGTCCGGTGGGCGGTGGGCCGAGATCCGGGAGACCACGGCGCGGAAGTCGCGTACGTCGCATTCCAGTACCTCGACGTCAGGATGCGCGGCGCGGTGCGCTTCGGGCCGGTCGGTGAGCAGTGTGACGTCCAGGCCGAGCCGGTGGGCGGCAGGGAGGAATCCCTCGGTGACCGAGTCGGTCGGGTTCAGAGCAAGCACGTACATCCGCATGAGGGGTCACTTCCGCGCACAGAGCCGGGTGACCCGTGACGTTCTGGATCACGAGCAGAAAGCCTAGGTTAGGTACACCTAAGTCTGTCAATTCGTCGCGACACGGCCCCGGTTGGCGTTGGCGATCACTTCTGTGGTTAAGGTGAGCCTCGCCTTACCCGACCCCCTGACACCGCTGTCGTGCTGAGGAGCGCCCGTGACCCTGGCCCCGGCATATCCACTGGCCGGACCGACCCCGAGCCGCTCCGCCCTGCCCGTGAGCTGCTCCGCCCTGCTCGCCTCCACCCACCGGCGGCTCACCGCGCTCTGTCCGGCCCTGCGGGCGGACATCGCGGAACCCGGTTCACGGGCCGGCCAGGGCTGGGCGGACGGTGCCGAACTGGCCGCCCGGCCGGAGTTCCTCGACGCGCTCCTCGACGCCGAGACCTTCCGGATCCGGCGCGACCACGCGCACGCCGCGCGCCGCGACGTCGCCGCCTCCCGTGCCCTGCACGACTACCTCTGGTCCGTCGCGCTGCTGATGAGCGGCCCCTGGTACCTGGAGCGCCGGGTGCCGAGGATCCGGCCGCACGACATCCGCATAAGCCTGACCACGGGGGCGTTCGAGGTCGTACCCGGCGGGTTCGCGTGCCTGCCCGGCGATCCGGCGGCCGAGTTGCCGGGGGTGCGCGTGGTGGCGCACGAGGAGGCGCTGCGTGCCGAACTGCGTGCGGCGGTCGCCGACCACATGCGTCCGCTGCTGGCCGCCGTCGGCCCGGCGGTACGCAGGGGGCCGCGTGCGCTGTGGGGCATGGTGGGTGACGACCTGGTCTCCGGCGTCTGGTACCTCGGCCGCATGCTGGGGGAGGAGGAGCGGGGTGTACGGGAGGCCGGTGAACTGCTGCCGCAGCCCGAGCGGCCGTTCCCCGGTGGTGCGGACTTCCGCCGGCTCGTGGGCCGTGACGGGCAGTCGTACCCGACCCGCACCCGCGTCGGCTGCTGCCTCTACTACACGATCCGTCCGTCCGAGGCGTGCGGAACCTGCCCCCGGACGGGTGACGCCGAACGGCTGCGCAGGCTGGAGGGTGACGCCCCCTGCTGAACCGGGCGTTCCACGACACGCTTCTGATGGGTCAGATATGTGGCGATTTGCCCTAATCGCCACATAATTTGACCTCATGACGAAACGACAGTTCACATACCTCGGATGCGTCGCGCTCATGGTCACCTCGGGGCTTGCGGCGGCAGCGCCGGCCGGTGCCCGGACCAGCCACGACGTACTTCCGGGCGAGTCGATCCAGGCCGCGGTCGACGCGGCGAAGCCGGGCGACGTCATCGACGTCGCACCCGGCGTCTACCGGGAGAGCGTCCTCATCCGGAAGTCTGACCTGACGCTGCGCGGGGCCGGGGAACGGACCGTCATCCTGCCGCCCACGGGGAAGGCGCGGCACGTCTGCGCCCAGGGAGGCAACGGGATCTGTGTCCTCGGTACGGACGCCAAGCCCGCCACGAACGTGGCCATCCGTTCCCTGACGGTGGCCGAGTTCAAGAAGAACGGCATCTGGGCCTCACGCACCAACAAGCTGAGCATCCGTGCCGTGACGTCGGTGGGCAACGGCAACTGGGGCATCGCCCAGGAGCGGTCCCTGCGTTCCGAGATCCTCGGGAACTCGGCCCGTAACAACGCCGAGTCGGGCATCTTCGTGTCGAACACCGTCGACACCGAGGCCGGGGCCATGAACACCCGCCGCACCGTGATCCGGGACAACCTCCTGGCCGGAAACCGCATCGGGCTCACTGTCCGGCGGCTCAGGAACCTCACTGTCAACAACAACGTCGTCACCGCCAACTGCGCGGGCATGTTCGTCGTCGGTGACGAGGGCGTTCCGCGGACCGGCGACCTGACCGTCCGCGGCAACCGCGTCCACCACAACAACAAGTCCTGCCCGAAGACCGCGCGGCTGCCCAGGATCCAGGGCGCCGGCATCGTCCTCACCGGTGTCGAGCGCGCCACCGTCGAGGCGAACGCCGTCTGGGGCAACGCGGGCACCTCCCCGTTCTCCGGCGGGATCGTCCTCTTCAAGAGCATCGTGGGCGCACCGAACAGCCAGAACGTCATCAGGAACAACGCGCTGGCGAGCAACAAGCCCTCGGACCTCGCCAACCGTGACACCGGCAAGGGCAACACCTTCGCCGGCAACCTCTGCCAGGTCTCCGAGAAGGCAGGGAAGTGCGCATGACCACCGCCCGCACGACCGTGGAAACCACGACCCCGCCGTCCATGCGGTTCAGGGAACTCGTCTTCGGCGCGGCATGCGCGGGCGCCGTCCGGGCCGCGGCCCGGCTCGGTGTCGCCGACGCGCTGGGCGACACCCCCGCCACCGCGGAGGAACTGGCGGCGGCCGTACGGGCCGACCCCCGGGCACTGCGGCGGATGCTGCGCGCGCTCACCTGCTACGGGATCTTCACCGAGACCGAGGACGGCACCTTCGCGCACAGCGAGATGTCCCGGCTGCTGCGCGAGGACGACCCGAACAGCCTGAAGTACATCTCCCTCTGGTGCACCGAGCCCTGGACCTGGGACGCCTGGCCGCTTCTCGACGAGGCCGTGCGCTCCGGCAGGAGCGTCTTCGACAGGCTCTACGGCAAGGGGTTCTTCGACTACCTCCACGAGGACGCGCACGACTCGGCGCACGTCTTCAACCGGGCCATGACCACGTCCAGCATGCAGTCGGCCCGCGATGTGGCGCAGCTGCTCGACCTCACGGGAGCGGCCACCGTCGCCGACATCGGCGGCGGCCAGGGCCACGTCCTGGCGAGCCTGCTGGAGAAGTACCCCGGAATCCGGGGAACGCTGCTCGACCTGCCCCGGGTCGTGGCCAAGGCGGACCCCCGGCTGCGCGACGGCGGCGCGCTCGCCGACCGCGTCAGGATCGTCCCCGGGGACTGCCGGGAGGCCATCCCCGTCGAGGCCGATGTCTACATCATCAAGAACATCCTCGAATGGGACGACGACAGCACCCGCAGAACCCTGGGGAACGTCGTCAAGGCCGCCCGCCCGGGAGCGAGGGTGGTGGTCATCGAGAACCTCGTCGACGACACCCCGTCGATGAAGTTCACCACGTCGATGGACCTGATGCTGCTCCTCAACGTCGGTGGCGCGAAGCACACCCAGGAGAGCATGATCAGCCGGATGGGGGACGCCGGCCTGATCGTCGGCGACGTCCGTCCCGTCAACGCGTATCTGCACGCGTTCGAGAGCATCACCCCCGGCGGCTGACCCCGTCGGCCGCATCCGGAGGAGCACACATGTCGCCGGCTCCGCGTTCTTACGCGGAGCCGGCGACATCTCGTGGGCGGGATCAGGCTTTCGCCGCACGCTCCCAGCGGTAGAACTCGTGGGCCATGGCGTCCTTGGGGCTCCGCCAGGTCTTCGGGTCGTACGCGCTGACGAAGGCGGACAGCTGTTCGCTGATGCCCCGGAACTCCGGGTGGTCCGCCACCTTGGCGACCGCCGGCCCCGGAGGCCGGTCGGCCTCGATCAGATGGAGATAGACGTCGCCGAACTGGAACAGGCTGCGCCGGGTGACCCCGACGAGGTCCGGCAGCTCGCCCCGGTCGGAGGCCTCGAACACCTTGGCGATGTCCGCCGCCGAATCCGGCGCCATGCGGGCGACGATGAGCGCGTGGTGCATCAGGGGGATTCCCTTCGGTCGGTGGTCAGTCGGAGGTGACCGAGACGGCCTGACGTTCGCGGGCGCGCTGCTCGATCTTGTCCCTGATGAGCTCCATCTGGACCTTGGAGTTCTTGTTGATGTTGTCGGTCATCCAGTCGTCGTCGACGGGAGCGTCCGGCTTCATCGCGAAGTCCTGGGTCCAGTGCATCAGGACACCGTGCGGCGTCTTCGTGTACTTCCACTCGATGTCCATGTGCTGGAAGGGGCCCGTCTCGACCCGGCGGGCACGGACGGTGAGCGCCTTGCGGTCGGTGACGCGCTCCGACACCCAGCTCCAGACCTTGTCGTTCTCGTCCGGATGCATGGTCAGACGGAACTTCGTCCTGTTCTGCTCGCGCTCCAGGATCTCGACGGACGCGTACTCGCTGAACAGCTGGGGCCAGTTCTCGATGTCGTTCGTGACGTCCCAGACAAGGTCGAGGGGAGCGTCAATGGTGATCTTGTTCTCTGTGTGCCCGGACACTTCATGCTCCTGCCATGAGAGAGGTGTTGACGAGGTCGAGGAATTCGCGCGGGGTCTTGCAGCGGTCCGCGTCGGCGGGGAGTGCGCGGCCGTACCGGTTCTCGAGCTCGCCCACGATGCCGAGGAGACCGAGCGAGTCGAGGCCGTACTCGTCGAACCGCGCTTCGGGCCGGCCACCCATCTCCTTCGGGTCGACGGAGATACCGGCGCCCTTCTTCATCAGAGCGGCCAGCTCTTCGATGGTCAGTTTGGAGATCTGCATGGTCATGAGGAGTGCTCCTTCTCGCGCGTTCTTCACAGGGTGTTGGCGCCGTGCCGCAGCACGAGCGCCGCGTTCGAGCCCATGAGCCCTCGGCTCAGCACCAGGGCCGTGCGCAGTTCGGCGGGACGGGGCCCGCCGGTCACGACCTGCAGCTCGTGGCACACGTCGACGACGTTGGGCGTGGGCGGGACGACACCGTCCTGCAGGGCGAGGACCGCGGCGGCCGTGTCCAGCACGGGTGCTCCGCAGTACGCCCGTCCCGTGCCGGTCTTGGGCGCCGTCACCGGCACCCGGCCGCCGTGCGCGCCCAGGGCGTCGGCGATCGCCAGGGCCTCGGCCCGGTCCGCCTCCGGGATGCCGAGCGCGTCCGCGAAGACGACGTCGACCTCCTCGGGGGCACACCCGGCGTCGGCCAGGGCTCCACGGATCGCCTGCGCCAGCCCCTCACGGGACCGGTCCCACCGGGAGGCCCCGGTGAAGGTCGCCGCGTGGCCGGCCACCACGGCACGGATCTCCGCACCGCGGCGGCGTGCCACCGCCTCCTCCTCGACGACGAGCATCGCGCCGCCCTCCGCCGGCACGAAACCGTTCGCGCTCTTGGTGAAGGGCCGGTAGGCCCGGTCCGGGTCGTCGCTCATGCTGAGTTCCCGGTAACCGAGCTGGCAGACGAGCGAGTACGGCGCCAGTGGTGCCTCGGCGGCGCCGATGACCACCGCGTCCGTGCCCCGGCGGATGACCCGGGAGGCATGCGCGAAGGCGTCCAGACCGCCCGCCTCGTCGCTCGCCACCACACCGCAGGGGCCCTTGAACCCACCGCGGATCGAGATCTGGCCGGTGCTCGCCGCGTAGAACCAGGCGATGGACTGGTACGGGCCCACATAGCGCGAACCCTGTCCCCACAGCCGCTGAAGCTCACGCTGGCCGAACTCACCGCCGCCGGAACCGGCGGCCGTGACCACGCCCACGGCGAAAGGGGACTCGCTGTAGTCGCCGGACGCTATCCGCGCGTCGGCCAGTGCCATGTCGGCGGCGGCCATCGCGAAGTGCGTGAACCGGTCGGTCTGGACGAGGAACCGCTCCTCGACCAGGGATTCGGGATCGAAGCCGCGGACCTCCCCGGCGACACGGACCGGCAGATGGTCGCAGCCTTCACGTGTGATGTGGTCGAGGACGCTGATGCCCTCCCGAGTGGATTTCCAGAAGGCATCGGTACCGACCCCGTTGGGGGCGACGACACCGATTCCGGTGACAACCGCACGCCGGTCCTGCCGAGGACTCATCGTGTCCTCCCTCCTGGCCGGGTCAGGACCACGGCGGACTGGAATCCGCCGAATCCGCTGCCGACCGAGAGCACGTTGCGCAGCTTCAGAGCGCGCGCCGTGCGTGGCACATAGTCGAGATCGCACTCGGGGTCAGGGGTCTCGTAGTTCGCCGTCGGCGGCACCACCTGGTGGGCCAGCGCCAGCACACAGGCCACGACCTCTATCGCCCCGATCGCGCCGAGCGAGTGACCCACCATGGATTTGATGGAACTCATCGGCACCTTGTACGCGTGGTTCCCGAGCGACTGCTTCACGGCGGCGGTCTCGTGCCGGTCGTTCTGCTGCGTTCCGGAACCATGCGCGTTCACGTAGTCGATGTCCGACCCGTCGATGCGGGCGTGGCCGAGAGCGCTGTCGATGGCACGGGCCATCTCCAGACCCTCCCGGGTGAGACCGGTCATGTGGTACGCGTTGCCGAACGTCGCGTAACCACCGATCTCGCAGTACACCGTGGCACCGCGGGCACGGGCGTGTTCGAGCTCCTCCAGGACGAGCACGGCTCCGCCCTCACCCATGACGAATCCGTCGCGGTGAGCGTCGAAGGGGCGGGAGGCATGGGCCGGATCGTCGTTGTTCGGGGACGTCGCCTTGATCGCGTCGAAGCAGGCCACCGTGATCGGGGAGATGGGCGAGTCCGACGCGCCCGTGATGCAGACGTCGACCCTGCCCTCCTCTATCGCGTGGAAGGCGTATCCGATCGCGTCCAGCCCGGAGGTGCATCCCGTGGACACGGTCTGCACCGGGCCGTGGGCGCCGGTCTGTTCGGCGACCTCGGAGGCGAGGGCACTGGGCGAGAACGCCCGGTGCAGATGCGGCTCCGCCTCGCTGGGCTCCACGTCCCAGCGCCGGCCGGAACTGCTGACCTTGACATAGTCGTGCTCAAGCCGGGTGGTGCCGCCAACGGCGGTGCCCAGCGACACTCCGATCCGCCAGGGATCCTCCTTCTCCGGGTCGAGACCGGCGTCCCGCAGGGCTTCCCGCGCGGCGACCATGGCGAACTGCACATACCGGTCGGCGCGCTGGACCTCCTCGGGGCCGAGGCCGTGGGCCTGCGGATCGAAGTCGCACTCGGCGGCGATCCGCGAGCGGAACCCGGTCGGGTCGAAGAGCGTGATGCCGCGCGTCGCCGTGCGGCCGTTGGCCAGGAGGTTCCAGAACGCCGGTATTCCGACACCTCCCGGCGCGACTATGCCGACACCGGTGACCGCTACGCGCCGGGTCATGAAGCCGTCCCGGTCCGTTCGGGCGGCCGGTGCGCCGAGGCGGCCTCCGCGCCGGGAGTCTCCTCCGTGTCGACATGGCCCAGTTCCGGACGCGGGGCGAGCGGGCCGAGATGGAAGACCATCCTGGCCTCCTCGCTGCCCACGTTGCGGAACCGGTGCCGCACATAGGGCGGGATGAGCAGACCCTGGTCCGGCCGGATCGAGAACGTCTCGTCGTCCAGGTCCACCTCGAGCTCGCCGCGGACGACGTACACGAACTCCTCGGAGTACGGGTGGTAGTGCTCACCGATGCGGTCGCCGGGCTCCACGATCGCCAGGCCCATGAAGCCGCTCGTGGCACCCACGGCGGTGGGCGTGAGCATGGCGCGCAAGTCGCCTCCGCGCCTGCGATTGGGCTGGGTCTCGCTCAGGTCGACGATGCGATGGGGTGTGGTCATGACTGGTTCCTCCACGTGGCCGTACGGCGTGGTGCCGGCGGTTCGGTGTGTGCGTGGCCTTCCGTCTGCGGCCTCACGCACGTTTCAGGGGGCGTGGCGATCGGTGATCAGACGCATGTCGGCGCGGGCCAGGAAGCGGGACATGTCCTCTTCCTCCGCCGGTGCGTCGGCGCCGAGCGCCTCGTTGTCGAGCAGGCGCGCCAGCATGGACGCCTTGCGCGGGCCGTGCGCGCCGATCACCTGCAGGGGCGCCGCGTCGATGGAACCGCGCACATCGACGAGCCGTACGACGATGTCGTCGCGCTGGAAGATCGTGCTGCTGTCGATCGGTGCCGAGGGATCGTCGGCCGCCGCCTCGTCCTGCCCGGCGAGCAACCGGGCCAGCGCCATGCCGCAGCCCGGCTTGGCCGGGTAGTACAGCGCGTGCCGCTTGACGTCGTCGTCCTCCTTGCCGGTGGACGCGAGGCGGTGCACCGCCGGGAGCGCCGCCCGGGTGAAGAACACCCGCGCCGAGTCCGGGTCGTTGAGGTCCCGGTCCTGCTCCAGGTAGGGGTTGATGGCCTCCTCGACGGCCCGCACCTCGGGCTGCCGGGACACATGGCGCAGCGCGGCCATCAGGTCGCCCTCCACCTCGACGGCCCGCACGACGCGGTTGCCGTGCATGAACAGCGAGGTGCGCCGCAGCCGCGTGTGCTCGTCGACCTTCGCCGCCGGCGAGTCGTAACCCGCGAGGATCTCCGCCACGACCGGTTCGCTGCCCGGCTTGACGGTGAAGGTGAGGGCGTGGCGCACCACGTTGTCACCCACTCGGGGGAACGGCTGCAGCCCGCCCAGCTCCTGGGTGCCCGCGGCGGTGTGCAGCTTGCCCGTCTCGCGCAGAACGCTGAAGCGCAGCGACCGGGTGTCCCGCACGCAGTTGTGGAGCGGCCGTACCGTCTCGACGTGCTCCTCGCTGTTCACCCAGGCGAGGAAGGGCGGTGCGCTCTCCCACTCACTGGTGATCAGCCACTGCGAGGGGTTCTCGATCGACTGGCAGAGCTGGTCGCTGATGTGGCCGGGGACCGAGGCCACCTGGTTGCGCATGTGCTCGTACGCCTTCAGGAAGTTCTGCTGAGCGCCGTCGTGAAGGTCCAGCAGCAGTACGACACGCAGCCGGGAGCCGTCAAAGGCCGACTGGGATA
This sequence comes from Streptomyces sp. NPDC091376, assembly GCF_044757085.1. Lineage (NCBI taxonomy): Bacteria > Bacillati > Actinomycetota > Actinomycetes > Kitasatosporales > Streptomycetaceae > Streptomyces > Streptomyces sp. NPDC091376. The sequence goes on from NZ_JBIVUF010000008.1 coordinate 405,564, forward strand.
TACGTTCGGAAAGCGTTGTCATGATGCACGCATCTCCTTCGAGACGGTGGGGCCGCCGCGTGCGGTGCACGCCGGCTCGGGGGTTTCAGGCTTCGATCCTGTGCCGGTACCACGGGTGGCGCGAGATGTGTGAACCAGGTGGGTGAACGGGCGATCGAGGCCCTCCCGCCAGGGCATGGAAACTCCATTCCCCCCTACCGGCGGCTGGAGCTGGAGCTACTGATGGAAGAACACATCGACGAGCGCGTACCTGTCCTCATCGCGGGCGGCTCCCTGGTGGGACTGTCCGCGTCGCTGTTCCTGGGCCGGCTCGGCGTAGAGCACATGCTGGTCGAGAGACACGCGGGCACGTCGAGGCATCCTCGGGGCCGCGGCAACAACGTGCGCACCATGGAGCTGTTCCGGGTGGCCGGCACCGAAGCGCTCATCCACGAAGCCGCCTCCCTCCTCGCGGACAACCACGGCATCTTCCAGACTCCGTCGCTCACCGGTGACGCCGGTGAGTGGCTGCTCAAGGACATCGACCCCGGCAACGGCGTGGCCCGTTTCAGCCCGTCCGGCTGGTGCGTGTGCAGCCAGAACGACCTGGAGCCGGTCCTGCTGGACTGCGCCCTCAAGCTCGGTGGCGACCTGCGCTACTCCACCGAGCTGCTCTCCTTCGAGCAGGACGCGGACGGTGTCACCGGGATCATCCAGGACCGTGAGACGGGCAAGCGCAGGACCGTACGCGCGGACTATCTGATCGCGGCCGATGGTCCCCGCAGTCCCATCCGCGGCCACCTCGGAATCGGCCAGACGGGCCACGGCGACCTGTTCCACAACGTGAGCATCACCTTCCGCTCGCGTGCCCTCGCCGACGTCGTCGGCGACCGCCGCTTCATCGTCTGCTACCTCACAGGCGAAGACGCGGACGGCGCCCTGCTGCCGGTGGACAACACCGAGAACTGGGTCTTCCACGCCCCTTGGCAGCCCGACACCGGCGAAACGCTGGAGGACTTCACCGACGAACGCTGCATCGCGCACATCCGCCGGGCCGTCGGCGCCGGGGACATCGACGTCGAGATCACCGGCAAGGCGCCCTGGCACGCCGCGGAACGCGTCGCGGAACGGTACGGCGAGGGACGTGTCTTCCTCGCCGGCGACTCCGCCCACGAGATGTCCCCCACCGGCGCGTTCGGCTCCAACACCGGCATCCAGGACGCGCACAACCTCGCCTGGAAGCTCGCCCTCGTCCTGAACGGCTCCGCCGGCCCCGGTCTGCTGGAGTCCTACGGGGCCGAGCGCAGGCCGGTGGCGCAGGCGACGAGCGAGCGTGCCTCGGTGCGCTCGGCCGAGCACAGCCACCCGGGCTATGCACCGGCCCCCGAGATGGCCGGCGGACGGCAGAGCGGGATGCTCACCGTCGCCATGGGCTACTGCTATCCGCACGGCGCCGTGCTCGGCGCCGACCCGGCACTGCCCGTCGTACCGGAACGGATGCGGATCACCGGCGACCCCGGTACCCGCGCCCCGCACATGTGGCTGCACCCGCCCGGCACGATGCGGACGCTGTCCACGCTGGACCTGTACGAACGCAACTTCGTCCTGCTCACCGGTTCCGGCGGCGCCTCGTGGCACACGGCGGCGGAGCACGTCGCCGCCCGGCTGTCCGTCACTCTGGACGCCTACCGGATCGGCGAAGGCCCGGGAAGCGACCTCGTGCCCGAGTCGGGCTCCGACTGGGCCGCGCTCCACGGGGCGACGAACGAAGGCGCCGTGGTGGTTCGCCCGGACGGATTCGTGGCCTGGCGCTCGACCGGTGGCGTGCCGGACCCCGAGGCGGTGCTTCTGGACACCATGACCGCCCTGCTGCACCGTTCCTGAACCCAGGGGAAAGCCCTATGGCCGTGGCGGCAGCCGGTGCAGCGCGACCTCCGTCAGCTGTCCGTGCGCCGCCACGGCCGTCATGTAGGTGCGGTACGGCTGCCGCCGCCGGTCCGTCGGCGAACCCGGGTTCAGCAGCCGCAGCCCGCCCTCGGCCGTGGTGTCCCACGGGATGTGACTGTGACCGAAGACCAGCACGTCCAGATCGGGGAAGCGCTCGGCGCACCGCCGCCAACGGCCCTGCGCGGCACCCGTCTCGTGCACGACACCGAAGCGCAGCCCGCCGAGTTCGGCCCGCGCCACCTCCGGCAGCCGGGCCCGCAGCCCGGGACCGTCGTTGTTGCCGTACACGGCGATGAGACGCCGTGCGCGGGCCTCGAGCAGATCCAGGGTCGCCGTGTCCACCCAGTCGCCCGCGTGGAGCACCGCGTCGGCCCGTTCGACGGCCGCGAGCAGCTCATCGGGCAGCTCCCGGGCCCGCTTCGGCACATGGGTGTCGGACGTGATCAGCAGCCGCATGCGTCCATTGTCCGCCGGAGGGGTGGGCGGTGCTCGGTGCCGGAAAGCGGAGGAGTACTGTGCGCTGGCACCAGACCCGATGTACGCATGTACATGGAGGATTGATGAAGGTATCCACCCGCGCGCGGAGGCGCTCGGGCGCTCTCATAGCGAGCGCGGCGGCCGGTCTCGTCGGAGTTGGCCTGTGCGCCACTCCGGCATCGGCCCACACCCCCCGCTGGACGGTGACCTGCTCCGAGGTGACCGTCGATCTCAAGGCCTACAACGACGATGTCACCAACACGGTGACCATCACCGTCGACGGCAAGGACCTGCTGCCCACCAAGGAGTTCGGCAGCGGATTCAGCGAAACGATCAAGCTGCCCGAGCACACGGCCGAGGCCGCGGTGCGGCTCGTCGTGAAGGCCGGCGACGGTGACCGGTTCTCGCACGACGAGACCAAGTCCTCGCCCGTCTGCGAGACGACGCCGCCTTCGCCGACGCCGACGCCGACGCCTTCCGAGACGCCGAAGCCCGAGGAGCCGGAGCCCTCCGAGACCCCGAGCACGGAGCCGCCGCAGTCCGCGACTCCGACGCCCGCGCCCAGCACGCCGGGCGACCTCGCGGAGACGGGTGGCTCCAGCGCCACCCCCGTCATCGCCGGAGCCGCGGCCGTAGCGGTCCTGGCCGGCGGCGGCATCCTGGTCGTGACGCGCAAGCGCCGCGCCGCCCGCGGCTGATCCGTCACCGCGTCACTTGTGCCCTGCGGCCCGTGCGGCCGCAGGGCACAGCTCTGAGCGGCCACGAGTCCGCTCGTCCGGCGGCCGGTTCCGCCCCACCGGTCGTACGGAACCGGGGCGCGACCCGGCCCACGCGCCGGTGGCCGGCGCGCGGCGTCCTCAGCCTCCGGAGCGCACCGGGCCGATGCTCTCCCGCTCGATCAGCTCCGGCACCGGCACCTGGACCGTGCGGGCAGGGCCGCCGTCGAGGAGGGCCGTGAGTTCACGGGCCGCACTGCGGCCGAAGGAGACCGTGTCCCGGGAGAGCGCCGCGAGCCACGGCTCCACGAGGCGGCACAGGGCCGAGTCCTCCCAGGCCACGATCGAGACGTCGTCGGGAACCGCGTAGCCGAGACCGGTCGCCGCGGCGATTCCCGCCACGGCCATCACATCGTTGTCGTACACGAGCGCGGTCGGTGGCGCCTCGTCGGTCAGAACGCCGCGGGTGACCGCCGCGCCCTCCGCGTCCGAGTAGTCGGTGGTGACGGAACGGGCCTCGGTCAGCCCGAGGCGCTCGGCCTCCGCGCGCAGGGAACGGATGCGCCGCTCGGTGTGGGCGAGGCCCGGCAGGCCCGCGATGTGCACGATGCGGCGGTGCCCGAGCGCGTGAAGGCGGCCGACGACGGACGCCATGGCACCGGCGTCGTCCGCCCAGACGGTGGACAGTCCCGGATGGCCGCCCTCCGGAACGCCGCCGATCACCACGCCCGGCAGGCCCAGTTCGTCGAGCAGCGCGGCCCGCGGATCGTCGGTGCGCGGGTCGACGACCAGCACTCCGTCCACCCGGTGCTCGGCCCACCAGCGGCGGTAGACGGCGCATTCGGCGTCCACGTCCTCCACCACCTGGAAGAGCAGGCCGAGATGGCGCTCGGAGAGCACTTCCTGGATGCCCGAGATCAGCTGGAGGAAGAACGAGTCGACGCCGAGCGTCCCGGCGGGCCGCGCGACCACCAGGCCCACGGTCGCCGCGCCTTCGCCGGACAGCGCGCGGGCCGCCGTGCTGGGCCGCCAGCCCAGCTGCTCGGCGACCCGGCGCACCCGGTTCCGGGTGATCTCCGAGACCCCGGGCCGGTCGTTGAGCGCGAACGACACGGCGCTCTCCGAGACCCCCGCACGGCGGGCGATGTCCTTCATCGTCGGCCGGCGCGCCGGGGACCGCCGGGCCGGCGAAGTGTCGTCGGCGGACGGAGGGTTCGCCACCATCCGTGCCCCTTTCCCCGGACGTCGGTGCACTAATGCGCTTGAGTTCAGCCACTCTAAAGCGCATTAGTCGATCACGCAAGAGGTCGCGTGTGCGCCTCTGACCTGCAGTGACTCCATAGAGAATGAACTTTCTCGAACGAATCCATTGACTTTCTCCGCGGCCGCAATGCAGGGTCTGCTGGCAGCATCCGCCGACGCCATGCGTCCCGGTGCAGCCTCACGCCGGGCCGAGCAAAGGAGCCGTATCACCGTGCGTATCTCCCGCAGGGCAGTCGCCGCTGCCACCGTCCTCGCCGCCGTACTGCCGCTCAGCGCCTGTGGCGCCGGGTCGGGCGGCGCCGGGGCGCCGGACGCGTCCGGCAAGGTGGAAGGCAAGATCACGTTCCAGACCTGGAACCTGCAGGCCAACTTCAAGCCGTTCTTCACCGGGCTCATCGCCGACTTCGAGAAGAAGTACCCCGGCACCGAGGTGAAGTGGGTCGACCAGCCCGGTGAGGGCTACGCCGACAAGATCAGCGCCGACGCCGCGGCCGGCACGCTCCCCGACGTCGTCAACGTCTCCCCGGACCTGGTCGCCCCGCTGGCCAAGGCCGGCCTCGCCCTCGACCTCGACAAGGCGGCGGCGAAGTACAAGAAGGAGTACCTGCCGGGTGCCTGGGCGGGCCATCAGGTCCCGGGCGTGGACGGCACGTACGCCTTCCCCTGGTACCTCAACACCGGCCCGCTGTTCTACAACAAGAAGCTGTTCGCGGACGCCGGCCTGGACGCCGAGCAGCCGCCGACGACGTACGACGAGCTCTTCGCCCAGTCGCTCCGGCTGGCCGAGAAGAGCAAGGGCGAGATCGCCACCCTGGCCAACGTCCCCACCATCGAGGACTTCGGCCGTTACGGCGTCCGGCTGATGAACGACGAGGGCTCCGCCTTCACCTTCAACGAGCCCAAGGGCGTCGAACTCCTCACCAAGTACAAGGAGTTGTACGACGCGAAGGCGCTCGACCCGCAGGCCCTGACCGCCACGCCCGAGTCGTCGGGCAAGAAGTTCCTCACCCAGGCCGTGGCCATGAACCCGGGCTCCGCCCTCGACCTGGAGAAGTTCAAGAAGGAAGCGCCGACGCTCTACAAGAACATCGGGATCACCGAGCAGATCAGCAGCACCGGCAAGGACAACATGTACGTGATGGGGGTGATGGTGAACTCCCAGACCAAGCAGACACCGGCCGCCGTCGCCTTCGCGCACTTCGTCACCGACGCCCGGCACCAGATGGCGTTCGCCAAGCAGGTCGCCATCTTCCCGAGCACCGCGGGCTCCCTCGACGACCCGTACTTCACCAAGGAGGACGGCACCGACGAGACGCGGGTACGGATCGCGGCCGCCAAGTCGCTGAAGACCGCGGTCAATTACACCCCGGTGCTGATGAGCGAGCAGATGAAGACCGAGCTGCGCAACTCCGTCGCCAAGGCGCTCCAGGGCAAGGAGAGCCCCGAGGAAGCGCTTGACAACGCTGTCAAGGCGTGTGACAAGCTGCTGAAGCAGAGCTGAGACACGGACTCGCCATGAAGACCCCCACCGCCTCCACGGCGATCCGCTCCGGCAGCACGACGACGGAGCCGGTCTCGCCCGAGCCCCCGAACCCCGCGGGCCGCACGCGCGCCGGGCAGCGGATCCGACGGCATCTGCCTTCCAGCCCCTGGCTGTTCGCCGCCCCCGGGCTGCTGGTCGCCGGCGCTTTCAGTCTGTACCCGTTCCTCTCCACGGTGGCCAACTCCTTCACCGACCGGAGGACCCTGATCCCCGGCCGGTTCGTGGGACTGGCCAACTTCCAGGAGATGCTCGGCGATGAGATGTTCTGGATCGGGCTGCGCAACAGCACGCTGTACGTGCTCGGCGTCGTACCCGCCCTGGTGATCCTGCCGCTGCTGCTGGCGCTGCTCGTGCAGAAGCAGATCCCCGGCATCACCTTCTTCCGCTCGGCCTTCTACACCCCGGTCGTCGCCTCCATCGTCGTGGTCGGCCTGATCTGGGTGTGGATGCTGGACGAGCGCGGGCTGGTCAACGCGGTGCTGGAGGCGGTGGGGATCGGCACGGTCGGCTTCCTGAGCGACCAGTGGCTGCTCCTGCTGAGCGCCATGACGGTCACGGTCTGGAAGGGCCTCGGCTACTACATGATCATTTATCTGGCCGCGCTGGCCAACGTCCCGCGCGAGCTGCACGAGGCCGCCTCCGTGGACGGCGCGGGCGCCGTTCGCCGGTTCGTCACCGTCACCCTGCCCGCGGTCCGCTCCACGATGGTGCTGGTCGGCGCGCTCGCCTCGGTGGCCGCGTTCAAGGTCTTCTCCGAGGTGTATCTGATGGCGGGCCCCGCCGGCGGCCCCGCGGGCGAGGACACCACCCTCGTCATGCTCGTCCAGCGCACCGGCACCGGCCTGTCCGGCCGGGTCGGCTACGCCTCCGCGATCTCGGTGGTCGTCTTCGTCGTCACCGTCGCCCTGATGCTGCTGGTGCTGCGCGCCGACCGTAAGGAGGACCGATGACCGCGGCCGACACCGCCACCGGGCACAGGCCCGTGAAACCGGTCCGCAGGAGCCGGACCGCCCAGGAGGGCGGGCGCCGGATGCCCGTCTGGGAGATCGTGCTGCGGTACGTACTGCTCCTCGCCGTCCTCGCGCTGACCGTCGGACCGTTCCTGTGGCAGCTGTCCACCTCGCTCAAGAGCCTGAACGAGGACATCTTCAGCTCTCCGCCGCGGTTCCTGCCGGACGAACCGACCCTGGACAACTACACGCGGGTCGCCCGCACCATCCCCGTCTGGGACTTCGCCCTTAACTCGCTGAAGGTCGCGGTCGCCAACGTCCTGACCAACTGCGTCGGCGCCGCACTCGCCGGATACGCCCTCGCGCGGCTGCGCTACCGCGGGCGCCGGGCCGCCACCCTCGCGTTCATCCTGGCGATGCTCGTCCCCGTGGAGGGCATCATCATCGCCCAGTTCACGACGATGCGTGACCTCGGCCTGAACAACACGCTCGTCGGTGTGCTGCTGCCCGGCTGCATCGCCGCCATGAACGTCCTGCTGATGCGCAACGCCTTCCTCAACCTGCCGTACGAGATCGAGGAGGCCGCGTTCGTCGACGGGGCGAACGCCTGGCAGCGGTTCGTCCGTATCGCACTGCCCTCGGTCAAGGGGACGCTCGCGGTCGTCGCCATCTTCGCCTTCATGGGCGCCTGGGACGACTTCCTCTGGCCGCTGATCGTCCTCAGCGATCCGCAGAACTTCACCCTGACCATCGGGCTGAACTATCTGCACGGCACCTTCGCCAACGACGAACGCCTCGTCGCGGCGGGCACGATCATCGCCGTGCTGCCGCTGATCGTCCTCTTCGCCTGTCTCCAGCGCTACTTCTTCCGCGGCGTCGGCGAAGGCGCCGTCAAAGGCTGACCAGGGCCGTCCCGGGACCGACCACTCCACTCCGAGGAACCTCTCCGCACATGACCTCACCCGTGCGCTTCGGCGCCAACTACACCCCCAGCCAGGGATGGTTCCACCACTGGCTCGACTTCGACCTCGACGCCGTACGCGCCGATCTGGACTCCATCGCCGGCCTCGGCCTCGACCACATCCGGGTCTTCCCGCTCTGGCCGGTCTTCCAGCCCAACCGCACCCTGATCCGCCCGCGTGCCGTGGAGCAGCTCGTACAGCTGGCCGACGCCGCCGCCGAGCGGGGCCTCGACGTCAACGTCGACGGACTGCAGGGGCACCTGTCGAGCTTCGACTTCCTGCCGTCCTGGACACAGACCTGGCACCGGCGCAATCTCTTCACCGACCCGGACGTGGTGTCCGGGCAGGCCGAGTACCTGCGCACGCTCGCCGCGGCCCTCGCGGACCGGCCGAACTTCATCGGGATGACCATCGGCAACGAGGTCAACCAGTTCTCGTCCGGGCCGCACCCCGACCCGGACCGCATCACCCCCGCGCAGGCCGAGCGCTGGCTGGACGTGCTCCTCGGCGCATGCGAGGAGGGCGCGCCAGGAAAGCTGCATCTGCACGCCGAGTACGACGCCGCCTGGTACCAGGACGACCAGCCGTTCACCCCCGCGCACTCCGCACGGCTCGGCGCCGTCACCGCCGTGCACTCCTGGGTGTTCAACGGCACCGCCCAGCGCCACGGGCGTACGGGGACGGCGACCGAGCACCACGCCGCGTACCTCATCGAGCTGTCCAAGGCCTGGGCGCTGCAGCCGCACCGCCCGGTCTGGCTCCAGGAGGTCGGCGCGCCCGCCCCGCTGATCCCCGCCGAACACGCGGACACCTTCACGGAGGCCACCGTGGCGGGCGCCCTCGACTGCGAGGACGTCTGGGGCATCACCTGGTGGTGCTCGCACGACGTGTCCCGCTCGCTCGCCGACTTCCCCGAAGTCGAGTACAGCCTGGGCCTGATGACCAGCGACCGGCAGATCAAGCCGGCCGGGAAGAGCATCGCCCGCATCGTCGAGGAGCAGCGCGCCCGGCCGTACCGGCCGGCACCCCGCACCACCGCGCTCGTCGTGGACGCGGGGGACGACGACAGCGCCCCCGAGCGCTCGGTGTGCGCGCCCGGCGGCGCCGTGTTCGAGGCCTTCGCCCGGCTCACCGCCGACGGCGCGCGCCCGGCCGTCGTGCTCGCGAGCCGCGCGGACGACGCCGAGCACCTCGCCGCGCGCGGGATCACCGGGACCGTCACCCCGGACCAGGTTCCGTAGGCCGTGGACCGGGTTCCGTGGACCGTCTCCGACACGACACGACACGACACGACCTGACCTGACCACGCTTCACCCCACCGGAGGTAGTTCGTGAGCCAGCAGCCGACCAGACGCGCCGTCCTGCTCGCCGGCGGAGCCGTCGCCGCGAGCGCCCTCGTCCCGGCACCGCCCGCCGCCGCGGCGACCGAGGCCGCCCCCGGACTCCAGCCGTACGCCTCCTACTGGTACCCCGACTCGCTGCCCTCGGGCACCCCGGGCCCGGGCATCACCTGGCGCAGCCTGAAGTCGTGGCGGGCCGAGGACGACACGGACCTGGCGTTCAACGCCGCGTCCGTGCCGCTCGCCGCACGGTTCACCCCGACCCCGGCGAACACGACCGCCCGCGTGGGCGGAGCCCGTGTCCAGTCGCTCGTCTCCTTCGCCCCGACCGCCGGCAACCCCTCCCAGGGCGCGCCCACCGCCGACCACTACGCCCTCACCCACTGGTCGTACCTCGACGAGCTGGTCTTCTGGGGCGGCTCGTCGGGAGAGGGCCTGATCCTGGCGCCCAACGCGCCGATCGTGGACGCGGCCCACCGCCACGGAGTGCCCGTCCTCGGCAATGTCTTCCTGCCCCCGGTCGCGTACGGCGGCCAATTGCAGTGGACCCGCGACCTCGTGCAGAAGGACACGGCCGGGCACTACCCGCTGGCGGCCCAGCTCGTCGCGGTCGCGGAGGCGTACGGCTTCGACGGCTGGTTCATCAACGCCGAGACCGGCGGCGGGAACGCGGCGCTCGCCACCGACATGCTCGGCTTCCTCACCGAGCTCAAGGCGCTGGCCTCGGCGAAGGGGCAGCGCGTCACCTGGTACGACTCCATGACGGTAAACGGTTCGGTCAGCTGGCAGGGGGCGCTCAACAACCAGAACAAGGTGTTCTTCCAGGCCGCCGACTCCATGTTCGTCGACTTCCGCTGGACGCCGGGCGGCCTCGTCTCCTCCGGGCAGACCGCCGAGCAACTCGGACGCGGCCGCTACGAACTGTGGGCGGGCGTCGATGTCGAGGCCAACGGCTGGAACTCCTCGGTGAACTGGGACGCCATCGTGCCCGCCGGCTCGTCGCACGTCGTCTCCGTCGGCCTCTACCGGCCCGAATGGACCCGCAACCATCTGCCCGCCGGGCGCACCCCGGGCGACTTCCACGCCGCGGACGACCGCTTCTGGACCGGACGCTCGCTCGACCCGTCACATCCCGACCCCGACGACGACTGGCGCGCCCCGGCCGTGACCGTCGCCGACCGCTCGACCGTCACCTCGGTCCCGTTCGCGAGCGTCTTCAACACCGGGCACGGGCTGCGCTGGTACGAGGGCGGCCGCGTCACCTCGGACCGCGCCTGGAACCACCTCGGTCTCCAGGACACCCTGCCGTCCCGGCGCTGGGCCGTGCGGACCGAGGGACAACGGCCCTCGGTGACCTTCGACTTCGCCGACGCCTGGCACGGCGGCGGCAGCGTCCTGGTCGACGGCGCGCTCGACGCCCCCGCGACACTGGACCTGTATGCGACCCGGCTCACGGTCACCGAGGACACGGTCGTCGAGCTGACGCACCGCGCCGACGCGGGGAACGTCACCGTCGAACTGGCCGTCGCCACCACCGGGCCCGCGGGGCCGGGCGAGCCCGTGCCGTACACCTACGTCCCGCTCGGTGCCGCCGGGCAGGGCTGGCGGACGTCGACGGTGCGGCTGACGGGGATGTCCGGCACCGTGCACGCGCTGGGCGTCCGGCTCACCGGAAGTGGCGCGCCCGCGCGCTGGCGACTGGGCGCGCTGGCGGTCCACGACGGGAACGACCAGCGGCCCGCGGCTCCGTCCGGGCTCGTGATCACCGGTGCCACGGGTGGCGACCTGCGCTTCGCGTGGAACGCCGCCCCTGCCGACGTACGCCACTCCACACTGCACCGGGTCCTGCCCGACGGGACGCGGCGCTTCCTCGGCGGCACCTGTCAGCGGGCCTTCTTCGTCCCGGGCCTCCAGCCCGAACAGGGCGAGCGGACCACAACGTTCGAACTGCGGAGCGTCGGGGAGCTGTACACCTCGTCGGACCCCGTGACCGTCACCCACACCTGGTAAGAAGCACCGTCCCCCCAAGGGAGCGAACCCTCATGCATGACGACCGCAGCCTGGTCGAGTCCCGCCTCAAGCGCGTCCTCGACGAGCGCATCCGCCCCGCGGTGTACTCCGCCTCCGTGCCGCTGGAGGTGGCCGTCTGGAACGCCCCGGGCGAGCCGGTCCCGGTCGCCGAAGGGCTGGCGGCCGAGCCGTCGCCGACAGCGGTCGGGGCGATGTGGGGCGCCCCGTGGGGGACGAGCTGGTTCCGGGTCACCGGCACCGTACCGGCCGAGTGGGCCGGGCGGACCGTCGAAGCGATCCTCGACCTGGGCTTCGACGAGAACATGCCCGGCTTCCAGTGCGAGGGCCTCGTGTACCGCCCCGACGGCACCCCGGTGAAGGGCCTCAACCCGCGCAACCAGTGGGTGCGCATCGGGGCGCCCGTCGAGGGCGGTGAGGAGGTGCGGCTGCACATCGAAGCCGCGTCGAACCCGGTCATCCTCGACTACCACCCCTTCCTGCCGACACAGCTGGGCGACAAGGAGACCGCGGGCAGCGACCCGCAGTACCGGCTGACCCGCATGGACCTCGCCGTCTTCGAGGAGACGGTGTGGCAGCTGGTCATGGACCTCGAAGTGCTCGGCGAGCTGATGCCGGAGCTCCCGGCCGACTCCGCGCGGCGCTGGGAGATCCTGCGCGCTGTCGACCGGGCTCTGGACGCGGTCGATCTGCAGGACGTCAAGGGCACGGCGGCCGCCGCGCGGGCGTGCCTCGAAGGGGTGCTGGCCACTCCCGCCCAGCCGTCCGCGCACCGCATCAGCGCCGTCGGGCACGCCCACATCGACTCCGCGTGGCTGTGGCCGCTGCGCGAGACCGTGCGCAAGGTCGCGCGTACGACGTCCAACATGACGGCGCTGCTGGAGGACGAGCCCGACTTCGTCTTCGCCATGTCGCAGGCCCAGCAGTGGGCGTGGATCAAGGACCACCGGCCCGAGGTGTGGGCGAAGGTGAAGAAGGCCGTTGCCGACGGCCGGTTCGTGCCGGCCGGCGGCATGTGGGTCGAGTCGGACACCAACATGCCGGGCTCGGAGGCGATGGCCCGTCAGTTCGTCCACGGGAAGCGGTTCTTCCTGGAGGAGTTCGGGGTCGAGAACGACGAGGCGTGGCTGCCCGACACCTTCGGCTTCGCCGCCGGACTGCCGCAGATCATCAAGGCGGCGGGCTCCAAGTGGCTGCTCACACAGAAGATCTCGTGGAGCCGGACCAACACGTTCCCGCACCACACGTTCCAGTGGGAGGGCATCGACGGGACGCGGATCTTCACCCACTTCCCTCCCGTCGACACCTACAACTGCTCCATGAAGGGCAGCGAGATCGCCCACGCGGCGAGGAACTTCAAGGACAAGGGCGTGGCCCGGCACTCGCTCGCCCCGACCGGCTGGGGCGACGGAGGCGGCGGCACCACCCGCGAGATGGTGGCCAAGGCAGCCCGGATGCGGGACCTGGAGGGCGCGGCGACCGTCGTGTGGGAGACCCCGGCGGAGTTCTTCACCAAGGCCGAGGCCGAGTACCCCGACGCGCCCGTGTGGGTCGGCGAGCTCTACCTGGAGCTGCACCGCGCCACGCTCACCAGCCAGGCGAAGACCAAGCAGGGCAACCGGCGCTCCGAGCATCTGCTGCGCGAAGCCGAGCTGTGGGCGGCGACGGCCGCCGTACGGACCGGGTTCCCGTACCCGTACGAGCAACTGGACAGGATCTGGAAGACGGTGCTGCTGCACCAGTTCCACGACATCCTGCCCGGCTCCTCCATCGCCTGGGTGCACCGCGAGGCCGAGAAGACGTACGCGGCGGTCGCCGAGGAGCTGAACGGCGTCGTCGAGGCGGCCCAGCGCGCGCTCGCCGGAGAGGGCACGGCCGAGCTGGTCTTCAACTCCGCGCCGCACGCCCGGCACGGGGTCGCGGCGGGTGGCGCCGCGCTGCCCGCCGAGGGCGGCGCCTCGTATCTGCTCCCGCGCGAGGGCGGCGGCCACATCCTCGACAACGGCCTGCTGCGCGTGGAGATCGACGCGCGCGGACTCGTCGTGTCCGTGTACGACATCGGCGCCGAGCGGGAGGCGGTCGCGCCCGGCGGCGCCGTCAACCTACTGCAGATCCACCCCGACTTCCCGAACATGTGGGACGCGTGGGACGTCGACGAGTTCTACCGGAACACGGTGACGGACCTCGTGGACGCGGACGCGGTCGAGGCGGTCGAGGGTTCGCGGACGGCGGCGGTACGGATCGTGCGGTCCTTCGGCGAGTCGAAGGTCAGCCAGGTGCTGTCGCTCGCGCCCGGTGCCAAGCGGCTCGACATCGACACCGAGGTGGACTGGCACGAGACCGAGAAGTTCCTGAAGCTGGCGTTCCCACTGGACGTGCACGCCGAGCGGTACGCGTCGGAGACGCAGTTCGGCCACTTCCACCGGGCGACGCACACCAACACCAGCTGGGAGGCGGCCAAGTTCGAGGCCTGCAACCACCGCTTCGTGCACATCGGGGAGCCCGGCTGGGGCGTGGCGCTGGTCAACGATTCCACCTACGGCCATGACGTGACCCGTGGCGTCCGTACCGCCGACGCCGGTACGACGACCACGGTCCGGGTGTCGCTGCTGCGCGCCCCGCGCTTTCCCGACCCCGAGACCGATCAGGGCGTGCATCGTTTCCGGCACGCGCTGGTGCCGGGCGCGAGCATCGGGGACGCGGTCCGCGAGGGCTACCGGGTGAACCTGCCCGAGCGGCGGGCCACGGGTGCGGACGACGGGATCGAGCCGCTGGTCACGGTGGACAACGACGCGGTGGTGGTCACCGCCGTCAAGCTCGCGGACGACGGCAGCGGGGACGTCGTGGTCAGGTTCCACGAGTCGCTGGGCGGCCGGGCCCGCGCGACGCTGACGGCGGGCGTCCCGGTGGCCCGCGCGGAGGCGACGGACCTGCTGGAGCGTCCGTTGCCACAGGCGCAGGAGCCGCAGCGCGCGGGTGACACGGTCTCTCTCTCGCTGCGTCCGTTCGAGCTGGTGACGCTGAGGCTGAAGAGGGCCTGAGGCTGCAGTGGGCATGAGGCGGCCCGACGCGCACTGACGCGTCGGGGCCGACAGGGAAGCAGGGGTGGCCGCGGCACATGCGGCCACCCCTCGCCGCATCCGTCCGCACACCGTCTCCGACGGCTCGGTCACGAACACCACGGGCAGCGGCCGACTGCCGTTCCACGGTGTTCGTCGACCGCATCCGCGTCCGGCAGTGACCCCGAAGGCCCGTCCGGGACCGGTCGCCCACCGTATCGGCGCGGTGTTAGATAGGACCATGGCCGGTCCCCTCGGCCGCCTGCGCTCGGTGATGAGCGCGCGGACCGTCGCAAGCCAGGTGTTCATCCTGCAGGCGGCGGTGGCTCTGCTGCTCGTCGTCGCCGCTGTCGTGGCACTGGTCCTCCAGTCCCGGGCCGACAGCGAGCGGGAGGCCCGCAACCGATCGATCGCCGTGGCCCAGGCCTTCGCGAGCGCGCCGGGTGTCAAGGAAGCCCTTGCCGGCGCCGATCCGACGGCGGCTCTGCAGAGCCGGACCGAGGCCACCAGGGTGGCCTCCGGGCTCGACTTCATCGTGGTCATGACCCCGGAGGGCGTCCGCCACACCCATCCGGACCCGGCCCGGATCGGGAAGAAGTACGTGGGCACCATCGCACCGGCGGCGGCGGGCGGCGTCGTGACGGAGACCGTCACGGGCTCCCTGGGCCCCTCCGTACGGACCGTCGCACCCGTCACCGGCAGGGACGGCAACGTGCTCGGCCTCGTGTCGGCCGGGATCACGGTGGAGCGCGCGAGCGGCCTGACCCGGGACCAGCTGCCCGTGCTGATCGGCGCCGCCGTGTTCGCCCTGGCCGTCGCTACCTCGGGCGCGGCACTGATCAGCCGGCGCCTGAGGCACCAGACGCACGGCCTCGGACCCACCGAGATGACCCGGATGTACGAGCACCACGACGCCGTCCTGCACGCCGTACGGGAGGGCGTGCTGATCGTCGACACCGACCACCGGCTGGTGCTCGTCAACGACGAGGCACGCCGACTGCTCGCCATTCCCCCCGACGCCCAGGGCCGCCCCGTCGGCGAACTCGGCATCGACGCGAACATCGCCCGGCTGCTGCGGTCCGGACGCCCGGCCAGCGACGAGGTGCATGTGATCGGGGACCGGCTCGTCGCCGTGAACCAGCGCTCCATGGGCCCGGAGGCGACGTCCTGCGACGTACCGGTCGGCACCGTCGCCACCCTGCGCGACACCACCGAACTGTGGGCGCTGACCGGCAGGGCGGACTCCGCCCAGGGGCGCCTGAGGCTCGTGTACGACGCCGGGATGAGGATCGGTACCACCCTCGACGTGGTGCGGACCTCCCAGGAACTCAGCGACTTCGCGGTCCCGCGGTTCGCCGACTACGTCACGGTCGATCTGCCGGACGCCGTGATGAGCGGCGAGGAACCCGCGGAGACCGGCACCGGCATGCGCCGCATCGCCTTCGCGGGCATCAGGGACGACACCCCGCTCTACGCGCAGGGACGGCTGATCCACTTCGTGGACGCCACACCGCAGGCCGAGGCGTACGCCAGGGGCAAGACCGTTCTGGAGGCGGATCTGGGCGCGTTCTCCGGCTGGCAGGAACAGGAGCCCGCCCGTGCGCGCAGACTCGTCGGATACGGAATCCACTCGATGATCGCCGTCCCGCTGCGTGCCCGCGATGTGACCCTCGGCATCGCCACCTTCTGGCGCGCGCGGAAGCCCGAGCCCTTCGACGACGAGGACGTGTCGCTCGCCGAGGAACTCGTCGCCCGCGCCGCCGTGAACATCGACAACGCCCGCCGCTACACACGTGAGCACATGATGGCGGTCGCCCTTCAGCGCAGTCTGCTGCCGCACGCCCTGCCCGAGCAGACCGCCCTCGACGTCGCGTACCACTACCTGCCCGCACAACCCGGCCTCGGCGGGGTCGGCGGCGACTGGTTCGACGTGATCCCTCTGCCCGGCGCCCGGGTGGCCCTCGTCGTCGGCGACGTCGTCGGCCACGGCTTCCACGCGGCCGCCACCATGGGACGGCTGCGTACGGCCGTCCACAACTTCTCGACCCTGGACCTGCCGCCCGACGAACTGCTGTGGCACATGGACGAACTCGTCTCCCGCATCGACCAGGACGAGAACGAGGACGGCGCCGTCACCGGGGTCACCGGAGCCACCTGTCTGTACGCCATCTACGACCCGGCCTCACGCCTGTGCACCATGGCCCGCGCCGGACATCTGGAGCCGGCGATCGTGCACCCCGGCGGAGACGTCGAGTTCATCGGGCTTCCGGCCGGCCCGCCGCTCGGCCTCGGCGGGCTGCCCTTCGAGACGTCGGAACTGCATCTGTCCGAGGGGAGCAGCCTGGTCCTCTACACGGACGGCCTCGTCGAGGACCGCGACCGGGACATCGACGAGGGACTGGAGTTGCTGCGCTGCGTCCTCGCCCGCGACGGCCGCACTCCCGAGGAGACCTGCCGTGCCGTGCTCGACGCCATGCTGCCCGAGCGGCCCGGCGACGACGTCGCCCTCGTCGTCGCCCGTACCCGGGTGCTGGGCGGGAACCACGCCGCCACCTGGGACGTGCCGAGCGACCCTTCCGCCGTCGGACGGGTGCGGGCGGAGGTCACCCGCACCCTGAACGGCTGGGGGCTGGCCGAGGAGGTGTTCACCACCGAGCTGATCCTCAGCGAGCTGGTCACCAACGCCATCCGGCACGCCCGTGGGCCGATCACGGTGAGGCTGATCCGCGACCGGAACCTGATCTGCGAGGTGTCCGACGGCAGCAGCACCGCCCCCCACCTGAGGCGGGCCGCCACCACGGACGAAGGGGGACGGGGCTTGTTCCTGGTGTCCCGGTACGCCGAGCGATGGGGCACCCGCTACACCGGCAGCGGCAAGGTCATCTGGACCGAACAGCCACTTCCGGTGTAGCGGGTGCCCCGATCGCCGGACACCACGGACTCTCCTAGAGCACCTTGGAGAGGAAGGCTTTGGTGCGGTCGTGCTGGGGGTTGGTGAGGACGTCGCGGGGGTTGCCGGATTCGACGACGACGCCGCCGTCCAT
>NZ_JBIVUF010000009.1:0-320889 GCF_044757085.1 Streptomyces sp. NPDC091376
TCGTACTCACCCTTTCGGGCTTTCCTCCGGGCGCTTCCCTTCGTTGTTTCCAACCTTACCAGATTCTTTTTCCGTTCCGTTCCCGGTTCGGATTTCGTATCCAGTGGCCGTTGGAGGGCCTTTTCGTCTTTCGACTTCTCGACTTTATCAGAACCTTTGTCGGCCGAGCTAATCGGCTTCGCGATCCGGATAAGGATTCGAGTGGCTCTCCCGGAAATCCAATTCCCGGCGAGAGCGAGAGAGACTCTAGTTGATGGCTCTCGGAGATGTCCACTCCGAGGCAACCGTTTGAATCTACCTCCCCACCTGGGCCATGTCAATGGTCCTGGCGGGCGAAGAGGAGACTAGCAGGTCACAGGTGCTGCTTGCACATCAGGCAGCGGTGGGGAGCTCGGCACTCCGCTCCGAGGCGTCGATGTCGCCCGTGTCGCCGGCGCGGACCGCGCGGCCGCCCAGTACGTAGACGTACGCAAGGAACGCGAGCTCAGCGACGATCCCGATCGTGATGCGCGCCCAGGTAGGCAGGCCCGAGGGGGTCACGAAGCCTTCGATCAGGCCTGACACGAAGAGGACCAGTGCGAGACCTATGGCCATGCCGAGGGCTGCTCGCCCTTGCTGGGCGAGGGCCGTGCGGCGGGACAGCGGGCCGGGGTCGATGAGGGCCCAGCCGAGACGGAGTCCGGTGCCCGCGGCGACGAAGACGGCGGTGAGTTCGAGGAGACCGTGCGGGAGGACGAGACCGAGGAAGGTGTCGAGGCGGCCGGCCGAGGACATCAGGCCGATACCGATGCCGAGGTTGGCCATGTTCAGGAAGAGGATCCAGAGCACCGGGAAGCAGAGGAAAGCTCCGAGGACCAGGCACATGGCAGCTGCCTGGGCGTTGTTCGTCCACACTTGGGCGGCGAACGAGGCCGCCGGATGACTTGAGTAGTACGTCTCGTACTGCCCGCCGGGGCGGGTGAGCTCGCGCAGGTCATCTGGCGCCGCGATGGCCGACTGAACCTCGGGGTGGGTGCCGATCCACCAGCCGATGACGGCGGCGAGGAGTACGGAGAGGACGGCGGTGGGGATCCACCAGTGCCGCGAGCGGTAGACCGCCGCGGGGAAGCCGGCGGTCAGGAAGCGGACGGCGTCCCGCCAGGAGGCGCGACGGGTGCCGGTGACGGTGGAGCGGGCACGGGCGACGAGCTGCGTGAGCCGGGCCGTGATCATGGGGTCCGGGGCGCTGGACTGGATGAGCGAGAGATGCGTGGCCGTGCGCTGGTAGAGCGCGACGAGCTCGTCCGCCTCGGCGCCTGTGAGGTGGCGCCCGCGGCGCAGGAGCTGGTCCAGGCGGTCCCACTCCGCGCGGTGGGTCATGACGAAGACGTCGAGGTCCATGGTCGGCTGCTGCTCCAGGCACTGGTCCGGGTCCCGCCCGTGCGGACGGTGCGTGACATCTGCTCTCGTACAACTGCTCGCACGATGCTCGTACTACTGCGGCGCGCTGCGGGTCAGCTTGGCAGACTTGCGTACTGAGGGGTCGGAAAGGTCGACGAACGGTTCGACGGCAGTGGAGAGGGGTGGGCGACTGTGAGCGGGGTTGTGACGGGGGATGCCGTCGTACTGGGACTTCGTCCTGCGAGGCTGCCCAGCCGGGCGCTGGCGCTGGTGATCGATCTCGCCCTCGTGTGGGCGGCGTATCTGCTGATATCCATCGGCCTCGCGGTGGCGACGGCGTCGCTGGACGAGGCGGCGGTCATGGCGGTGTCGATCGCGACGTTCATTCTGGTGCTCGTGGGTGCGCCGATCGCGGTGGAGACGCTCAGTCATGGGCGTTCGCTGGGGAAGATGGCCTGCGGTCTGAGGGTGGTGCGGGACGACGGGGGCCCGATCCGGTTCCGGCACGCGCTGGTGCGCGGCGCGATCGGGGTGGTGGAGATCCTCATGACCTTCGGGGTCATCGCGTGCATCGCCTCCCTGGTGTCGGCGCGCGGGCGGCGGATCGGCGACGTCTTCGCGGGGACCCTGGTCGTACGGGAGCGGGTACCGACGGCCCGGGCCGTGCCGGTGCCTCCACCGCCGCCGTGGCTGGTGGGCCGGTTCACGGAACTGGATCTGTCCGGGGTGCCGGACGATCTGTGGCTGGCGATACGGCAGTACTTGACCCGGATGAACCAGCTCGACGGGGAAGTGAACCGTTCGCTGGCGGAGCGGTTGGCCGGTGATCTGGTGGCGTGCACCGGTACGCCCGCGCCGTACGGGGTGCCCGCGGGGGCGTTTCTGGCGGCCGTGGTGAACGAGCGGCAGACGCGGGACACGCGACGTGCCCATGCCGCGGCGTCGGCGTCCGCCGCGTCCGTGGCGCACTCGTCGCCCTTCGCGTCCCCGGCGCCTTCGGCGTACGCGCCGCCTCCGCCCGGACACCCTGGATACGGCACGCCTTCGGCGCCGCCTGTGGTCGCCAGGGCGGTGGGTGAACGGGCCGAGGCCGAGGGCGCGAGCGCGGCGGGGGCTCCCCGGCCTCCCGCGACGGGGTTCGCGCCGCCCGCGTAGGTCCGGTGCGCCCAGGCCGAGGGTCGCGGCTCTCTTGGCTCTTTCACCTCGTGGCGCCTTCACCTCGTGGCGCTTTCACCTCGCCGGGGCTCGTGGCTTCTCGGTCCTCCCGGCTCTCCTGACTCTCCGGGTTTCGTGGCTCTCCCTGTTCAGGGGATGTCGGGGAAGACGGACGGTGGGGATTCCAGGTCTTCGAGCTCGATGCCCGGGGCCGAGAGGACCACGTCGCCTGCGATGTGGATCGTGTGCTGTTCGCCCGTGTCCAGGGCGCTGACCTGGTACTCGTCCACGGTCAGGGGGCCGTTGTCAGTGGCGTGCGTTTCACTGATCACCAGGGCCCAGGACTGGTCGACGGTGCGGGGGGCGAGGACCGGGTCCGTGAAGGCGAGGAGACGGACTCGGGTCGCGGGGGCGCCGGGTGCGAGGCCGAGCAGTCGGGCCGTCGCGACGAGGAAGGCGGGGGAGGTTCCGGTGAAGGCATGGGCTCGGACATTGCCCTCGGTGGCGTGGGTGCCGGTGGGGTCGGTGCGGACCCAGGTGACTCCGTCGAGAGCGGCGCCGCGGACCTGCCAGCTCGCGGCGTGGAGTTCGAGGCGGATGGGCCGGCCGAGTTCGTCGAGGGCCAGATCGACGGAGCCCGCGTGGTCCCCGGAGGGGGTGGTCAGCTGGGAGACGTAGCGCCACCCGGACGGACCGGGTGCGCAGTGGAAGTGCTCGTCACCGAGGGGGGTGTGATCGTGCGGATCGTGAAGCGAATAGCGGCCGCGGGGCATGGGGGTGCCTGACTTTTCTCCGGGTACGGGGCAGGCCCCCGGCACGGGGGTGCGGGGGCCTGCCTGGTGCGCTGGTACTGCCGCGGGGTGGTCGACTCCTGGTCGGCTGCTCGGCTGTTGAGCTGCTCAGGGGTCGGCCCGGCGGTTGATCAGTAGCGGTAGTGGTCCGGCTTGTAGGGGCCCTCGACCTCGACACCGATGTACGCGGCCTGCTCGGGGCGGAGCGTCGTGAGCTTCACGCCGAGCGAGTCGAGGTGGAGGCGGGCGACCTTCTCGTCGAGGTGCTTCGGCAGCACGTAGACGTCGGTCGGGTACTCCTCCGGCTTGGTGAACAGCTCGATCTGGGCCAGCGTCTGGTCCGCGAACGAGTTGGACATCACGAAGGACGGGTGGCCGGTCGCGTTGCCGAGGTTCAGCAGACGTCCCTCGGACAGCACGATGATCACCTTGCCGTCGGGGAAGGTCCAGGTGTGGACCTGCGGCTTGACCTCGTCCTTGACGATGCCGTCGATCTTCGCCAGACCGGCCATGTCGATCTCGTTGTCGAAGTGGCCGATGTTCCCGACGATCGCCTGGTGCTTCATCTTGGCCATGTCCGCGGCCATGATGATGTCCTTGTTGCCCGTCGTGGTGATGAACAGGTCGGCCGTGCCGATGACCTCGTCGAGGGTCGTGACCTGGTAGCCGTCCATCGCCGCCTGCAGCGCGCAGATCGGGTCGATCTCGGTGATGATCACTCGGGCGCCCTGGCCGCGCAGGGACTCCGCGCAGCCCTTGCCGACGTCGCCGTAGCCGCAGATGACCGCGACCTTGCCGCCGATGAGGACGTCGGTGGCGCGGTTGATGCCGTCGACCAGGGAGTGGCGGCAGCCGTACTTGTTGTCGAACTTGGACTTGGTGACCGCGTCGTTGACGTTGATCGCCGGGAAGAGGAGGTTGCCGTCGCGCTGCATCTCGTAGAGACGGTGAACGCCGGTCGTGGTCTCCTCGGTCACGCCGCGGATCTCGGACGCCAGGAGGGTCCACTTCTGCGGGTTCTCGGAGAGGGTGCGGTTCAGCAGGGTGAGGATGTAGCCGTACTCCTCGCTGTCCGCGGTGGACGGGTCCGGGGCCTCGCCGGCCTTCTCGAACTCGACACCCTTGTGGACCAGGAGCGTGGCGTCACCGCCGTCGTCCAGGATCATGTTCGGACCGCCGGTGGACGAGTTCGGCCAGGTCAGCGCCTGCTCCGTGCACCACCAGTACTCCTCCAGGGTCTCGCCCTTCCAGGCGAAGACCGGGACGCCCTGGGGGTTGTCCGGCGTGCCGTTCGGACCCACGGCGATGGCGGCCGCGGCGTGGTCCTGGGTGGAGAAGATGTTGCAGGACGCCCAGCGGACCTCGGCACCGAGGGCGACCAGGGTCTCGATCAGTACGGCGGTCTGCACGGTCATGTGCAGGGAGCCGGTGATGCGGGCGCCGGCGAGCGGCTGCGACTCGGCGTACTCCCTGCGGATCGACATCAGGCCGGGCATCTCGTGCTCGGCGAGAGTGATCTCCTTGCGGCCGAAGGCGGCGAGGGAAAGGTCGGCGACCTTGAAGTCCTGACCGGCGGCGACAGTCGTCATTGCGAGCTGCTCCTCAAGTGGGTCGAGGGATGGGTGGGGCGGGATGGCTCTGCGGCCGCTGCCACGACATACGGACGCGCACATGCCTGCACACCGGTGCTGCACATGCGTACCCGGACGTCGGCAGACGTCCACAGCGCAGTCCGTCGGAGGCCCTCTCTCCCTCGGCCGGTCCGCAGTCGCGAACCGCCCGACCGCCATCAGCAGCGACGTCTGGCACTGGTCACGAATCTACACCGATCGCCCCGGCCGCCCACAGCCCGCCCATGACCCGTTTCCGGCCGGAGCGGGGATCGCGGAGGGGCCTGGGGCCCTGCGGACCGCGGCCCTCCGCACTTTTGATGTGGCGCTCATCTGTTGCACGATGCTCGTCGCGGATCGGGAAGAGCGCATCGGGAAGACCTGCGCGATCCGCGCCGCAAAGCGTGCCGCCGGCGTTAGGAGAACCCTCGTGACCAGTCCAGGGAACGAGCAGCGGAAGACGAAGCTGCTCGCGGTGACCGCCTGCCCCACAGGCATCGCCCACACGTACATGGCCGCGGAGAAGCTCGCCCAGGCTGCGGACACTCTCGGCCTCGAGATGAAGGTCGAGACGCAGGGATCCATCGGGGCCGAGAATGTACTCACTGACAACGATGTCAGGGATGCGGACGGCATCATCGTCGCGGCGGACAAGGACGTCGATCTCAGCCGGTTCGCAGGCAAGAGGGTGCTGAAGGTCGGCGTGGCCGAAGGCATCCGCCATCCCGAGCAGTTGATCGAGCGGGTGCGTAACGCGCCGGTGCTCGGGGCGGGCGGCGGTGCCGGTGCCGCGCGGGCCGCGGGCGCCGAAGTCGAAGCCGGCGGTGGCGCGGGCGGCGGCAAGGAGCGGAGCGTCGCGTACAAGGCGCTGATGAACGGTGTCTCGTACATGATCCCGTTCGTCGTGGTCGGCGGTCTGCTTATCGCGATCTCGCTCGCGCTCGGCGGACATGCGACGCCGGAGGGCTACGCCATTCCTGAGGGGTCGTTCTGGGAGAGCATCTTCAAGATCGGTGAGATCGGGTTCCAGCTGATGGTGCCGATCCTGTCCGGTTACATCGCGTACGCCATCGCGGACCGGCCGGCGCTCGTACCCGGCATGATCGGCGGCTGGATCGCGAACACGGGCGCGCTGTACGACTCCGAGGCGGGCGCCGGGTTCATCGGGGCGATCGTGACCGGCTTCCTGGCCGGATATCTGGTGCTGTGGATCAAGAAGGTCGAGGTCCCGAGGTTCGCCCAGCCGATCATGCCGATCATCGTGATCCCGATCGTGGCGACCTCGGCGCTCGGGCTCTTCTTCATCTACGTCATCGGCAAGCCGATCGCCTGGGTCTTCGAGCATCTGACCAGCTGGCTGAGCGGGATGACCGGCACCAGCGCGATCCTGCTGGGCGCGATTCTCGGTCTGATGATCGCGTTCGACATGGGCGGGCCGGTCAACAAGACCGCGTTCCTCTTCGGTGCGGGGCTCATCGCCTCCGGCAACCAGACGGTGATGGGCATGTGCGCCGCGGCGATCCCGGTCATGCCGCTCGGTCAGGGCCTCGCCACGCTGGTCCGGCGCAAGCTCTACTCGGAGCAGGAGCGCGAGACCGGTATGGCGGCCCTGTTCATGGGCTTCTTCGGGATCTCCGAGGGTGCGATCCCGTTCGCGGCGGCGCGGCCGGCGCAGGTCATCCCGGCGAACATGCTGGGTGGTGCGGTGGCTGGTGCCTTGGCGGGACTCGCGGGCGTGAAGGACGCGGTGCCTCACGGCGGGCCGATCGTGGCCGTGCTGGGTGCGGTCGGCGGCGTACCGATGTTCTTCCTGGCCGTCGTGGCCGGCACCGTGGTCACGGCGCTCACGACGAACGCGCTGATCAGCATCAAGGAGCGCAAGACGGGCCGGGTCTCTTCGGCCGCCCTCGTTCCGGCCCAGGCCGGCGCGCCGGTTTCGGCGGCGGTCGCAGCGGGGGTGGAGGAGAGGGAGGAGCCGGCGCTGGTGGGCGCGGGGTCCGGTGGCTCCCGTAGCCGCATAGCGGCTGAGCCCCCACGGCCGGAGGCCTCCACCGAGGAGATCACGTACGAAGCCGGGGCCGGCGCCGCGACGGAGGCGGCGGACGCGAAGGAGAACGGGGCCCTGCCCGAGGTGCTCTCCGGGTACCTCACCGCCCAGACGGTGAAGGTGAGCCTCGACGCCGACGGCAAGGAGGCCGCGATCCGCGAGATGGCCGCGATGCTCGCGTCGACCGGCAAGGTCACGGATCCGGAGGAACTCGTGCGCGCCGCGTTCGCCCGCGAGGAGCAGGGCACGACGGGCCTCGGCGAGGAGATCGCGATCCCGCACGCCAAGACCGACGCGGTCACGGCTCCGGTCGTCGGCTTCGCGCGTTCCGCGGAGGGTGTGGAGTGGGGTTCGCTCGACGGTACGAAGGCCCGGCTGATCTTCATGATCACGGTGCCGGAGGCAGCTGCGGGCGATGAGCATCTGCGGATCCTGGCGCTGCTCTCGCGGAAGCTGATGGACCCGGCGTTCCGCGAGCGGCTGATGGCCGCGCCGGACGAGCCGTCGGTTCTGACGGTGCTCGCGGACATCGAGTAGGACGCAGAGCAGTACGTAGGGCAGTACGTCGGGCAGTAGTGCGTCGGGCAGTGCGTCGGCGGGAGATCGACCAGACCTGCGCGTACGGCTGACGCGTCACGAGAAAGGGCCCCGGACCGCCGTCGCGGTCCGGGGCCCTTCACATGTCCGTCAGTGAGCCGCTTCGGGGCCGGGGCCGCCCGGGGACTTGGCCGGGTTCGTGCCCGCCGCGGCCGCTTCCTCGCTGTAGATGTCCGGCTCCAGGTAGATTACGCGCGCGATCGGAACGGCGGTGCGGATGCGCTCCTCGGCGGCGTTGATGGCGTCCGCGACCTGGGCCGCCGTGTTGTCGTGCTGGACCGCGACCTTGGCGGCGACCAGCAGTTCCTCCGGACCGAGGTGGAGCGTGCGCATGTGGATGATACGGGTGACGGTGGTGCCGTCGACGATCGACGCCTTGATCTTCTCGACGTCCTCCGTGCCGGCGGCCTCGCCGAGCAGCAGGGACTTCGTCTCGGCCGCGAGCACCAGCGCGATCAGGATGAGCAGGACACCGATGCAGAGCGTGCCGATGCCGTCCCAGAGGCCGTTGCCGGTGAGCAGGGCGAGTCCGACGCCGCCGAGCGCGAGGATCAGACCGACGAGCGCGCCGAGGTCCTCCAGGAGGACGACCGGGAGCTCGGGGGCCTTGGCGTGGCGGACGAACTCCTTCCAGGAGCGCCTGCCCCGCAGGACGTTGGACTCCTTGATGGCCGTGCGGAAGGAGAAGGTCTCGGCGATGATCGCGAAGACGAGCACGCCGATCGGCCAGTACCAGTCCTCGATGGCGTGCGGGTGGTTGATCTTCTCGTAGCCCTCGTAGATCGCGAACATGCCGCCGACCGAGAAGAGCACGATGGAGACGAGGAAGGCGTAGATGTAGCGCTCGCGCCCGTATCCGAAGGGGTGCTCCGGGGTGGCCTCGCGCTTGGCCTTCTTGCCGCCGAGCAGCAGCAGGCCCTGGTTGCCCGAGTCGGCGAGCGAGTGGACGCTCTCCGCGAGCATCGACGAGGAGCCGCTGAAGAGGAACGCCACGAACTTGGCTACTGCGATCGCCACGTTCGCGACGAGTGCCGCGACGATCGCTTTGGTTCCGCCTGACGCGCTCATGGGTGCAGGGTGTCCCTTCGTTCCTCGGGTGAAGCTGCTGGGCTACGGCGGGACATTGTTGCAGCAGCCCGCGCGGACGCCGCGTCAGGCCACCACGGTGGCACGGAAGACGGCGCCCGAACCGGACAGTTCAACCTTTTCACCCGCGGGAACGAAGACCGACTCCCCCGGCGCGAGGGCGAGTTCGCCCACCTGCGGCCGGCCGGCCGTCGCCAGCAGGATCTGCGGAGTGCCGGCGGTGATGTCCGTGGGCGCCGCACCTTCCGACCGTACGTAGCGGGAGAGCCGGAACTCGTCGATCGGTGTGTCGTACAGCTCCTCGCCGGAGGGCGATGCCTCGGGCCGCAGTACGCCGGGGTCGCCGGCCTCGAAACGGACGACACGGAGGAGTTCGGGGACGTCGACGTGCTTCGGGGTCAGCCCGCAGCGCAGCACGTTGTCGGACGTCGCCATGATCTCGACGCCGAGGCCGGCCAGGTAGGCGTGCGGGACTCCCGCACCGAGGAAGAGGGCCTCGCCGGGCTGCAGCTGGACGTGGTTGAGCAGCATGGCCGCGATGACGCCCGGGTCGCCGGGGAAGTGGTGGGCGATCCCGGCGAACGGGGCGTAGGGGCCGCCGAGGCGTTCCGCGGCTGCCGCGGCCTCGCCGACGGTGTGCGCCATCTCCTCCGGGTCGGCGGAGAGGACGGCGGTCAGGATCTCGCGGAGGGCGGCTTCCTCGGGGTGGGCGTGGAGGAGATCGACGTACGGCTTGAGGGAGTCGACGCCCAGGCTGGCGATGAAGTCGGCCGCCTCGACCGGCGGGCGGAAGCCGCACAGCCCGTCGAACGGGGTGAGCGCGCAGATCATCTCGGGCTTGTGGTTGTCGTCCCTGTAGTTGCGGTGGGGCGCGTCGAGGGGGATCCCCGCACGCTCCTCGGCGGCGAACCCCTCCTGTGCCTGGGCCCGGTCCGGGTGGACCTGGAGGGAGAGCGGAGCGCCGGCGGCGAGCAGCTTGAGGAGGAAGGGCAGGCGGGGGCCGAAGGCGTCGACGACGGGCGCGCCGAGTTCGCCGGCCGGGTCGGCGGCGATGACGTCGTTCAGGGCGCCGCGGTCCGTCTGCGAGGGGGCCCCGGGGTGGGCGCCCATCCACATCTCGGCCTGTGGCTCGCCGGTGGGGGCGGTGCCGAGCAGTTCCGGGATGAGGGTCGTGGACCCCCAGGCGTAGGGGCGCACGGTATTGGTGAGGCGGTCCATGAGGGGTGATCCTCGACTCGGTACGTAACGGATGCGTGGCTGGGGCGTGGCTGATGTATGACCGGTGAGCTGCTGAGCGACCGGCGGAACGGCCTGACCGCTGAACGGCCCGACCGGCATGACCGACGAAACGGCCTGACCGGCGTGAACCGCGTGAACGGCCTGACCGGTGAGCTGATGCGTGACCGACAAGCCTGTCAGGCGTGGCCGCTGGTCGCGAGAGCCAGGTACCCGGCGGCGAAGTCGGTCACGGCGAGGAGCTCCGCGAGGGTCTCCAGCGCGCTGCCCTCCTCCGGTTCCAGTTCGCTGATGGCCGTGTCGTGGCTGAGCGCGAGTTCACGCGCGGCCGGGGCGGCGGTGAAGCCGTTGTCCAGGCTGTCCCTCAGCAGCAGGACGCGCGCCCGTAGCGCCTGCGGCTCATCCACCCGGTCCCGGAAGAAGTCCTCCGGATCGGCTCCCGCCGCGAAGTCGCCGGCCAGGAGCACGCCGTGGGCCGGCAGCGCCTCGGGGAGCTCGGCCGCGATGGCGGGGCGGCCGGCGAGTTCGGCCAGTACGGCGGCGAAGCGGCGGCCGACGGGGCCTGCCGAGCCCTCTGTCCAGATGAGCGGGAGCGTGTCGGCGAGTTCCGCGGCGAGCGTCTTGGCGGGGTTGCTGTACGTCGCGATCGCCGGGCCGCAGCGTTCGGCGATGCTGTCGAGACGGTCGGCGACGCTCTGGAGGACGTCCGGTGTCGCGGAGATCAGCCCGACCCGGTCGAGGAGCGCGAGCAGCGGCGTGAACAGCGCCCAGAACGCGCCGGGGCTGGCCGCGGCCTGCGTCTCTTCGTACAGCTCGTACGGGGCCGTCGCCATGGGTACGACCATGCCGTGGACGCCGTTGACCGCTTCCGAGAGCGGGGAGGTCTGCGGGGCGACGGCGACGACGGTGCAGCCGCGCCGGTACGCCTGCTCGGCGAGCACGGCGAGGCCGGGCTCGCTGCCGTCGGTGGTGGCGATGAGGAGGAGGTCCACGGAGCCGGCCCAGCCGGGGAGCGCCCAGCGCAGGGCGCCGGCGGCGGGCGCGACACCGGTGGGGTGGAGACGGGTGACCGGGGCGGTGGGGCCGGTGAGCTCGGCGATGAGGTCCGCCACGCCGATGGCCGCGGTGCCGGGGCCCGCGATGAGGACGGCTCGGGGGCGGCCCTCGGGGTTCAGCTCGGCGATCCCCGCCTCCGCGGCGTGCCGGGCGGCGGTGCGTACCCGCGCCCCGGACTCCGCCGCGCCGCGGAGCAGACCGCGGCGATCGGCGCGGGCGAGGGCTTCCGGGGCGTCGAGGAGTGACTCGTCGAGCATGAGGTGGGGCCTCCGATTCGCCGAACAGCCGAACAGGTGGGGATGGCGCGGGCGGGCGCGGGCACGGGCCCGCGCGGGACGGCGGGCTTACGCGGGACGGCGGGCCTCGTCGACGAGCAGGACGGGGATGTCGTCCCGCACGGGGTAGGCCAGGCCGCAGTCCTTGCCGGTGCAGATCAGCTCGGGGGCTTCGGCCGCCGTCGCGTCGCTGAGCGGTGCGTGGCAGACCGGGCAGGCGAGGATCTCCAGAAGGCCGGCTTCGAGCGGCATGTGAACGTCCCTTCGAACATGCGGTTTGGGCCACGTCAGCCTACCGCTGGGGGGCGGCGCGCGCGGCTCGGCGTGCGGGCGTACGGGTGCCCCCGCGCGCCCGGCCGGGCGGGGAGGCGGGCTCTCCCCCGCAACCGCCCGGACCGGTGTGGCGCGGCGCCGTGGTCAGGCGTCTCGGACCAGTGCCAGGACCTCGTCGCGGACGGCCTTCATGGTCGCCTCGTCGCGGGCCTCGACGTTGAGTCGGAGGAGGGGCTCGGTGTTGGAGGGGCGGAGGTTGAACCACCAGCTGGTGTCGGACACCGTGAGGCCGTCGAGGGTGTCGACGGTGATGCCCTCGCGGGCGGCGAACGCCTCACGGACGGCGGCCGTGCGGGCTGCCTGGTCCGCGACCGTGGAGTTGATCTCGCCGGAGCCGGCGTAGCGGTCGTACTGGGCGACCAGGTCGGACAGCGGCTTGCCGTGGGTGCCGAGAGCGGCCAGGACGTGGAGGGCGGCGAGCATGCCCGTGTCGGCGTTCCAGAAGTCCCGGAAGTAGTAGTGGGCCGAGTGCTCGCCGCCGAAGATGGCGCCGGTGCGGGCCATCTCCTCCTTGATGAACGAGTGGCCGACGCGGGTGCGGACGGGGGCGCCGCCGTGCTCGCGTACGACCTCCGGCACCGACCACGAGGTGATCAGGTTGTGGATGACCGTCCCGCCGGGGTGCTTGGCCAGCTCGCGTGCCGCGACCAGGGCCGTGATCGCCGAGGGCGAGACCCCTTCGCCCCTCTCGTCGACGACGAAGCAGCGGTCGGCGTCGCCGTCGAAGGCGAGGCCGATGTCCGCGCCCTCGGCCCGGACCCGGGCCTGGAGGTCCACGATGTTCTTCGGGTCGAGGGGGTTGGCCTCGTGGTTCGGGAACGTACCGTCCAGCTCGAAGTACATCGGGACGAGCTCGATCGGCAGCGCGGCGAACACCGTCGGGACGGTGTGGCCGCCCATGCCGTTGCCCGCGTCCACGACGACCTTCAGCGGGCGGATCGTCGAGAGGTCCACGAGGGACAGCAGATGGGCGGCGTACTCGTCGAGGGTGTCGCGCTCGGTGACCGAGCCCGCGGTGCGTACGGGGGCGGGGGCGCCCGACGCGATCCAGGACTCCACCAGCTCGCGGATCTCCCCGAGACCGGTGTCCTGACCGACCGGGGCGGCGCCCGCGCGGCACATCTTGATGCCGTTGTACTGGGCGGGGTTGTGGGACGCGGTGAACATCGCGCCCGGCAGCCCGAAGTGCCCCGACGCGAAGTACAGCTGGTCCGTGGAGCAGAGCCCGATCAGGGTCACGTCCGCGCCGCGGCCGGTGGCGCCCCGGGCGAAGGCCGCGGAGAGGCCGGGCGAGGACGGCCGCATGTCGTGGCCGACGACGATCGCGTCCGCGCCCGTCACCTGGACGAAGGCGGCGCCCAGGAGCTCGGCCAGCGACTCGTCCCACTGGTCCGGCACCACTCCGCGGACGTCGTACGCCTTCACGATCTGCGACAGATCAGCAGCAGCGGATGCAGCCACGGCCCAACCTTCCTGAAGTCTCTGTGGTCACCCCAAAACTACCCGCAGGGGGACGGGAGCCCTCCTGCGCCTCGTGCAGGGCGGAGCTCGCAGGAGCCGGGGCTCGGTCGGGAGCGGGTGCGTACTCAGGAACGGGGCCCGCTCGGGAGCGGGTGCGTACTCGGGAACGCGGCCCGCTCGGGAGCCGGCCGGGTGCTCAGGACCCGGCTCGGCGGCGAGTGGTGCGCTCAGGACCCGGCTCGGGGGCGAGCGGTGCGCTCAGGACCCGGCTCGGGGGCGAGCGGTGCGCTCAGGAGTCGGGGGAACGCAGCACACGCAGATGGCCGCGACGCCCGACCTCCATCGGGTCCGACCTGCGGACACCGGAGCCGCCGCCCGCCTGGGCGGCGCGTTCCTGGGGGCGGGCCGCCTCCCTGACCGCGTTCGCCAGCGCCTCGAGGTCGTCACCGCTGGGCCTGGCCGGGCCTGAGGCGTCGGCGAGACGGACGACCTCCCAGCCACGGGGCGCGGTCAGCCGTTCGCTGTGCTCGGCACAGAGGTCGTAGCAGTGGGGCTCGGCGTAGGTGGCGAGGGGGCCGAGGACCGCGGTCGAGTCGGCATAGACGTACGTCAGTGTCGCGACGGCAGGACGGCCGCACGCGGTGCGCGAACAGCGACGTACAGGGCTCACGACGTTGGACGGTACCGCACTCTTGAGCGGGCCGCGACGACTCTCCACCACGTCACTCCACCGTGTCGTGCTGTGAGGCCTCGCACAGGGGCCTTCGGAGCAACTGCCCTGACCTGCACGGGAAGAGAAGCCCTCGAACGAGGAGCGTATGCGATCCGGTCACCCCTCGACACAAATCGCGTCAATCACGGCGAGTGCGGCGATCGACGGGAGGCATCGAATCGAGCCCAAGCTTGGCTGGAATGTTCAATAAGCGACAGGCCGTGGGGATTCGCCGGAGCCCGTCAGGGACATGCCGCCCGGGCGGTCCGGGGGATGTCACGCCCCGGGCGGTGAAACGTCACGCTTCCGGGCGGTGGCACGTCACTCCTCAGGGCGGCGACATCCTGGTCGGCGTGCGTACGGCCGCGATGCGGGCGGGCCCGGGAGAGCTACCCTGCGTCAGTGATGGACAGTCCCGTACCGCCCCGCCCCACCGAGCCCAGGCCGCGCCGCCGCGACCGTCACGGCCGAGGTATGCGTGGGCCCGTCGCCCCGCCCCAGGTGCCGCTCTCCGCCAGCCGTGCGGAGTCGTTCCGCGACCTCGTGCAGGATTCGGTGGAGCGGCTGGAGCGGCGCTGGCCGCAGCTGGCCGAGGTGGAGTTCCTGGTGCTGGACGTGCCGGAGGCGCCGGACGAGACCGTGCCGCTGGGCAGCTCCCTGCCGGCGGAGAAGGGGAACCCCGCACGGATCGTCGTGTACCGGCGGCCGGTCGAGATCCGCACGAAGAACCGTGACGAGCGGGCGCTGCTGGTGCATGAGGTGGTGGTGGAGCAGGTGGCGGACCTGCTCGGCCTCGCGCCGGAGTCGGTGGACCCCCGCTACGGACAGGACTGAGCGAGCCGGGCCCCACCTGTGAGGGGACGGGGCCCAGCGCACGGCACGGCCGCCCCAGGCAGGGGCCCGCGCCCCGTCAGTCGTCGAGGACCGAGAGGTCCTGCTCCGCCGACGGGACCGTGACCAGGCCCCGGTCGTCGGGGAGGGTCTGGACGGTGAACATCTCGATGCCGTCCTGCGGAAGCAGCAGCGTGCGGGCCGCGTGGACCGGGCCGCCGGACTGCGGCTCGACGGTCAGGGCGTACGAGCCCTTGAGACCGGCCGGGACGGGCGGGTCGGTGATCGCGAGGGTCGTGCCGGCCTTGACCGTGTACGTCTTGACGGCCTGCTCGCCGGCCTCCGTCCCGGCCGAGGCCGTGACCTTGACCTGCGCGGTCTCGCCGGGCGCGGTGAGGGAGAGCACCGAGCCCTTGGCCCGGTTGTCGGCGGCGGTGGCCCGCTCCCCCACAGGTGCGGTCGCGGGGATGAAGGCGATCTCCTGCTTGTCGCCCTTGCCCCGGGTGACCTGGAGCGCCGCGACCACGGGAGTCGGCCTGGCGCCCTCGGAGGGGCTGAGGACGAGCGAGCCCGGCTCGCCCTTGGTGACGTCCTTCAGGTCGAGGGACGCGGTCATGCCCGATTTGACCCTGAGGTTCTCCGCGCCCGCCGGGGTGATCGTGCCGGACGCGCTCGCCAGCCGCAGTCGGAGGTCGGCGTCGTCCTCGCCCGGCGCGAACGCCACCAGCCGTACGGACGTCGCGTCCGCCGGGATGCCGGGGAGCACCAGCGTGCCGGACGGGTCCGTGGACGCCGGGAGCCAGTCGCTGCCGGTCTCGTCCCCGGCGCCGCGCACCACCGCGCCGACCCGTCCCGTACGCGTCGTGACGTGCACGGTCACGTCCTCCGCGGGATCGGTCGTCAGAGTGGAGAGCAGTACGGGGACGCTCGCGCCCGCGGGCACCGGGATGCCGTCGGTCAGCTGGGACTTGAGGGCGCCGTTCTTGCCGTAGAGCTCGATGTCGACGACGGCGCCGGTGTCGTCCGGGTTGGTCAGGTGGACGTAGTCCTGGCGGTCCTTGGCCAGGCCGGCGCCCGGGAACCAGAGATCGGTGTCGGGCGCGGTGCAGCTGACGCCGAGCACGCCACGACCGCTGCCCGCGCTGACCGTGGTGGTCTGCTGGGTGGTCCAGCCGGGGGCGAGGCTGCCGGTGGCGGAGCCGATGAGCGCGGGGGCGGCGCCGCCGCTCGCCTCGGCGCCGACGGGCTTGCCGGGCTGCTTGAGGGTGACGACGGCCTTGTCAGGCGCGGGCTTCTTGGCCGCGTCCTTGGCGGGCTTGTCCTTCTTGTCCTTGTCCGCGCCGTCGTCCGGGTCCCTCAACGTGGCGACGGACGGCTTCAGTTCGGCCGTGGAGGCCCCGCCGCCGCTCGCCTTCGTCCGCGGGGTGAACGACGTGTACACCGTCTCCGCGATGTCGGACTGCGAGGGTGCCGGGCACAGCAGGCTGGAGCGCTCGACCGGCAGCCGGGACGGCGCCTCCGCCGCCGCGGGCGCCCCGCCGTCCGGTGCGGTGAGAGCGGCGAATCCGGTCACGGCGGCGAGGGAGGTCGCGGCCGCGAGGAGCGAGAGGGTCGTGCGGTTCACTGGTTGCTGCTCCCGTCGGGACGCTGCTCGGTCTCGTAGCCGTAAGGGTCGTACTGGCCGTGGCTCTGGCCCTGGCCGTGGCCGTGGCCCTGGCCCGCCTGGTACGGGTCCTCGGGGTACTGCCCGTACTGCTGTTGCCCGTACTGCTCGTCGTACTGCTGCTGTCCGTACTGCTGCGGGTCGTACTGCGGCTGCTGGTCGTACTGCTGCGGTGCGGCGTACGGCTGCGGTTCTCCGTACGCGTACTGCTGCTGGGCGTCCTGGTACTGCCCCGTGTACGGGTCGGCGTACTGGCCGGCGCCCGGGTAGGCACCGGCCTCGTCCGGGTAGGTCCGGCCGTCCCACTCCCCGCCGTACTGCTGCTGGTGCGGCACCGCCGCGTACGGGTCCTGGCCGGCCTCCGGCTGCGGTCCGCCGCCGGAGGCCGTGTCCACCTGCACGTCCGCGCCCGGGTCCATGGCCGGATCCGCGTCCGCTTCCAGCTCCGCCTCGGCCTGTGCCGCGCGGAGCCGGCGGGCCCGGCGGCCCTCGCCCTCGACGGGCTGGGCCGGGATCGCGGCCTCCTCCTCCGGCAGGTCGTCGTCGATCTCGCGGCGCCGGCCGGGCAGGGCCAGTACGAGCAGGACGACGGCGAGCGCGCCCTGCGTCCAGATCCACGCGGTGTGGGTCGTCGGGTCCTCGAAGGTGAGCGCCAGCCGGCCGCCCTCCGCGGGCAGTTCGAAGCCCTGGGCCCAGCCGTCGACGGTGGTCTTCTTCAGCACCCGGCCGTCGAGCGTGGCCTGCCAGCCGTCGTCCGCGCGGTCCGCGATGCGCAGTACGCGGCCGTCGGCGCCCTTCGGGATGTCCGTGTGGGCCTCGACGGGGCCGGAGGCCACCGGCAGCGGCTCCGCCTTGCCGTTGACGATCACCGCGCGGGCGACCTGACGGTCGACGCGCCACAGCGCGCTTCCGTCCAGCTGGCTGAGCCGGGACAGTCCGGGGGTGGCGTCGAGGACGCGGCCCAACTGGCGCGGTGCGCCGTCCCGTACGAGCACGTAGCGGATCGCGAAGCCGCTGAGCTGGCTGGTCTGGTCGGCGCCCGAACCGGCGACGAGGTTGGCGACGACCTTGTCCAGGCGGGCGTCGCTGCCGCCGCTCTCGCTCAGCTCGGCGTCGCCGAGACGCCCGCCCGAGCCGCGTACCAGTGTGTACGGCACCTTGGCCGGTGACGAGCCGCCGAGGACGAGGGTCCGTGCCTGGTCCCGGGTGCCGCTCTCCTCCGCGACGAACGCCGGGACCTGCACCGGGTCGCGGCGCTCCAGCGGGCCCGCCGCTCCGGTCGTCATCCAGTTGACGGCGGCGATCAGCGGAGCCGTCGCGGCGGCGAGGGCGATGAGCGCGGCGACGGGCTGGCGCCAGCCGAAGCTCTGCGCGGCGACGCGTTCGCGGGCGCCCTCCGCGCCGAGGACGGCGGCGGCGATCAGCGCGATGCCGTAGACGAGCGTGGCGGGTCCAGCCCAGCCCGAGCCGTTGGCCAGGGCGGCGAAGACGAGGGCGGCGACCGCGACGACCCAGGCGGCGCGGATCGCGAACTGCCGCTCGCCGCGCAGCAGGGCCGCGAGCGCGGCGAGGACGACGCCGATGAGCAGCAGCCCGCCGAGAGTCTTGGGCCCGCCGGGGCTGATGCCGAGCAGGTCGAGCGGGCCGGCCGCGCCCGTGCCGAACTCCAGGCCCGCCTCGCGCAGGAAGCCGGACGGTTGGGTCAGCAGCGACAGCGACCAGGGGGCGAGGATCAGCAGCGGGGTGCCCGCCGAGACGACGAAGCGCAGCCCGTAGGCGGTGATGTCGTCGCGGCGCAGGGCGAGCGCGGCGAGCCCGAGGACGACGGCGAGCGGCCACACGATCGGTGTGAACGCCATCGCGAAGGTCAGCAGGAGCGCGTACGCCCAGGTGGCGCGCCAGCTGCCGCGTGCTCCGTCCCGGCGGGTCAGTCCGTAGGCCGCGACCGCCGCGCGGGCGATCAGCGGCAGCACGATGGCGAGCACGGCGGTGCCGAGCCGTCCGGTGGCGAGGGCGCCCGTCGCGGCGGGCAGGAAGGCGTAGGCGACGCTCGCCCAGGCCCGCAGCAGCCGGGACTCGATCAGCGGGCGGGACGCGAAGTACGCGGTGATTCCGGCGAGCGGCACCGAGCAGACGAGCAGCAGGGTGAGCGCGAAGCCGGTGGAGCCGAGGAAGAGCCCGGACAGGACGGCGAGGACCGCGAGATAGGGCGGCGCGGTCTGCGTCCCGCCGGTGCCGAGGGGATGCCAGGCGTCCGCGTACCTGCCCCACAGCTCGGAGACGTCACCCGGCGCCGGCAGCAGCGCGCCGCCGGAGAGCGCGCCGCCGCCGAAGAGGCCGCGGCAGGCGACGAGGGAGACGATCAGCAGGACCGCGAAGAGCACGGGGCCGGGCTTGCGGGCGATCTTCTTGAGCCGGGCGAACTGCTCGATCTCCAGGAAGTCGGCGTCGTCGCCACCGGGGCCGGATTCGACGACTCCGTGCCGTGAGCCTCCGGAGTCGGAGTCGCGGCCCGCGCCGAGGCTGCTCGCGACCTGTTCGACGGTGGCGCGGATGGTGGCGCCGGGCGGTGGGAAGAGGGGCCGCAGCTCGGCCGCCTCGACGGCCGGCTTTCCGCGCCTGCGACGGGCGGCGAGGATCTTCTCCGGCCGCAGGAGTGTGCCGAAGAGGCCCATGACCTCGTCGACGGCCTGGCCGGGTGCCTTGCCGACGAGATAGGCGAGGGTGCGCAGCAGGGTGCCGAAGACGAGCCTGAGCAGGACGAAGGGGAGGGCGACGCCGCGCGCGTTGGCGAGCAGCGTGTAGACGGCGCCGGCCTTGTCGACGCGGTGGGGGCTGGCCACGGAGCGTCCGGCGCAGTCGACGGTGCGCCGCTCGCGGGCGGCGGCCTCCGCGTGGCGCAGGACGGCGTCGGGCGCGATGACGACCCGGTGGCCCGCGGCGTGGGCGCGCCAGCACAGGTCGACGTCGTCGCGCATGAGGGGCAGTCGCCGGTCGAAGCCGCCGAGTTCCTCGAAGACGTCACGGCGGATGAGCATGCCCGCGGAGGAGACGGACAGGACCGCGCGGATCTGGTCGTGCTGGCCCTGGTCCTGCTCGCGCCGGTCGAGTCCCGTCCAGCGGCGGCCGCTGTTGGCGATGGAGACGCCTGCTTCGAGGAGCTGCTTGCGGTCGTACCAGCCGCGGAGCTTGGGGCCGATGATCGTGGCGTACTCGTCGGAGTCCGCGACACGGAGCAGTTCGGCGAGGGCGTCGGGGGCGGGTGCGCAGTCGTCGTGGAGGAGCCAGAGCCACTGGACCGGTTCGCCGTACGGCAGCTCCGGCATGTCGTACGCCTCGTCGCGCCAGGTCCTGCTGACCGGGTCCCAGCCGCTCGGCCGCTTCAGATAGGGCAGGTCGTCCGGGGTGAGCACGGGAGCGGTGCGCACGGCCTCTTCGACCGCGGTGCCGAAGCCGGTGCGGCGGGCGAGATGCAGGACCCTGTCCCCGCCGAGCGCCTCGGTGACCAGCCGCGCGGAGTCGTCGGCGCTGCCGGTGTCGGCCGCGAGGACGTTCTGCACGGGGCGTTCCTGGCCGAGCAGCCCGGCGAGCGCGTCGGGCAGCCAGCGGGCACCGTCGTGGGAGACGAGTACGGCGGTGACGACGTGCCGCGGGAACTCGGGCGGGGTGGCGGGAACAAACTCCGCAGGGGTGGCGGACATTGAGGTACGGGCCCTCCGGCCGGGTCGCCCCGCGAGGGGGCGCTGGAGCGTCTGGGACGGGGCCCCACACTAACGGCTGGCAGGGAGACGGTCCGCCGCCTGTGGACAGAGCCGGGGCCGCGGGCCGTTCTTACGTACGCATGTGTGCTGTTTGGCCGGACAGACCGGACATCCGGCCGCGCTTGGCCGGATGTGCGGATCCGGCCGGCCGAGCGCACCGGGTCCTGGTCGGACCGGCGCGCCTGATCGTGGACGGGTCGGGATCGCCGGGCCCTTGGGCGGGGCGGGGTGGCCGGGCCCTTGGACGGGGCGGGACCGCCGGACGTGTGTCGGACACGTACGTCTGTCGGACACGGTCGTCGGACGAGTCGGACCTGCGCGTCGAGCCCGTACGTCGGACGGTCGCGTCGGGTCAGTCCGCGTGTCCGGGCGGGATCGCGTCAGGGCGGGACGTACGTGTCCGCTCAGACCGCGGCCTTCTTCAGCCGGCGGCGCTCCCGCTCGGACAGGCCGCCCCAGATGCCGAATCGCTCGTCGTTGGCGAGGGCGTACTCAAGGCACTCGGAGCGGACCTCGCAGGCGAGGCAGACCTTCTTGGCCTCACGCGTGGAACCGCCCTTCTCGGGGAAGAAGGACTCGGGGTCGGTCTGGGCGCACAGCGCGCGCTCCTGCCAGCCGAGTTCCTCGTCCGCGTCCTCGACCAGCAGTTGCTGGAACAGCTCGGTCATGTGCGCCCCTCGTCGTCTTTGCGTCCCCGTGATCCGGCCGTGAGCCGTACCGATTTCGGCCGAACGACACGAGTGAAATTACAAGTGTGTGGATCCGGGCCAGTCAAGCCGAGATCTGCTATTGAGCCCCGTATTCACTCTGCGGAACCAAGCGTATGCGGAAAGTGTTCATATCACCAAAAATCCTGACACTTGCCACTGGCCTGCCCGCACCCCCTCCGCCCCTCGCTCCACACCGGCGTTCACCGGTCCTCACGAAGGAAGGACGTCGCACGGTTCGATCTTGTTGCGATCCGGCCACACAAGCGATCCGGATCACAGTCCGATCACAAGAGTTCCACGACGTTTGAGAGCACGGTTGCTGCGCGATGTCTCCGGCCCCGTCGCCGCACAAACCTTTCTCCGAGCGGAGTAACCGGATGAGGTGAAACATTGCCGCCAAATCGGTCATTGAGTTGACATCCGGGTTCGCGTTGGTCACCTTTGGATGCATGCCAGCGACCACAGCGCCCTCCGCGACCCACGCGATCCGTGGGTTCCGCAGCGCTGTCCAGGCGCGCTGTTGCTGTTCCAGCTGTTGATGCCGTAGCGCTCCAGCTCTCCCCGCCCGCCCTTGCCGCGGGCATCGCGACACCCCAGCACTGACCTTCCGTTTCTGCCGAGGAACCACCGCACCCCTATGAACAGCAACAGCGACCTCCAGATCGCCGGCGACATCCTCGAGGTCCAGCACCTCCTCCAGCCCGCCAGGGAGCACCCCGCGACCGTGGCCGAGTTCGCCGGGCTCGCCCGCGCCATCGCCGCCGACCGCACCCAGTGGGCCCCACTCGTCCAGTACGACGCCACCACCCGCTGGTACCACCGGCTGCGCACCGGCCCCGGCTACGAGGTCTGGCTGCTCTCCTGGGTGCCGGGCCAGGGCAGCGGACTCCACGACCACGGCCCGTCCTCCGGTGTGCTGACCGTCCTGGACGGCGAGTTGACCGAACGTACGGCCACCGGCGCCGAGCGTTCGCTCGCCCCCGGCGCACAGCGGGTCTTCGCACCCGGATATGTGCACGAAGTGGTCAACGACTCGCTCGAACCGGCCGTCAGCCTGCACATCTACTTCCCGGGCCTGACCGAGATGCCGATGCACACGGCGCACTGCTCCCCGGCCCGCCGGGACGCCGTCGTCGCCTGACGCTCCCCACCCGTCGCCCGACCACCGCCCCTCAAACGATCAGCCTCCGGCTGACAGGCCCACCCGTCGCCCGACCACCGCCCCTCAAACGATCAGCCTCCGGCTGACAGACTGTCCTTATGCGCATTGTGGTTCTGGCCGGTGGCATCGGCGGTGCTCGTTTCCTGCGTGGCCTCAAGGCCGCCGCCCCCGAAGCCGACATCACCGTCATCGGCAACACCGGTGACGACATCCATCTGTTCGGGCTGAAGGTCTGCCCGGACCTCGACACGGTGATGTACACGCTCGGCGGCGGCATCAACGAGGAGCAGGGCTGGGGACGTACCGACGAGACCTTCCAGGTCAAGAACGAACTCGCGGCCTACGGGGTGGGGCCCGAGTGGTTCGGGCTCGGTGACCGCGACTTCGCCACCCACATCGTCCGTACGCAGATGCTCGGCGCGGGCTATCCGCTGAGCGCCGTCACCGAGGCCCTGTGCGCACGGTGGCAGCCCGGGGTGCGGCTGCTCCCGATGTCCGACGACCGGATCGAGACCCATGTCGCCGTGGACATCGACGGCGAGCGCAAAGCCATCCACTTCCAGGAGTACTGGGTCAAGCTGCGGGCCTCCGTCGACGCACAGGCCGTCGTGCCCGTCGGCGCCGAACAGGCCAAGCCGGCCCCCGGTGTGCTGGAAGCGATCGCCGCCGCCGACGTCATCCTCTTCCCGCCGTCGAACCCCGTGGTGAGCGTGGGGACGATCCTGGCCGTGCCGGGGATCCGCGAGGCCATCGCGGAGGCCGGCGTTCCGGTCGTGGGCCTCTCCCCCATCGTCGGGAACGCCCCGGTGCGCGGCATGGCCGACAAGGTGCTGGCGGCGGTCGGCGTCGAGTCGACGGCGGCCGCGGTCGCCGCGCACTACGGCTCGGGACTGCTGGACGGCTGGCTCGTGGACACGGTGGACGCGGGCGCGGTGGCGGAGGTCGAAGGAGCGGGGATCCGCTGCAGGGCCGTGCCGCTGATGATGACCGACCTGGAGTCGGCCGCGGCGATGGCGCGCGAGGCGCTCGCGCTCGCGGAGGAGGTACGCGCATGACGTCGCCGCGCACGACCTCTCCGTCCTACCGGGTATGGGCGCTGCCGGGGCTCCCCGAGGTCCGGCCCGGCGACGACATCGCGAAGCTGATCGCGGCCACCGAGCCGGGGCTGGTGGACGGTGACGTCCTGCTGGTCACGTCGAAGATCGTCAGCAAGGCGGAGCGGCGGCTCGTCGAGGCAGGGGACCGTGAGGAGGCCATCGACGCGGAGACGGTACGGGTCGTGGCCAGGCGCGGCGCGCTCCGTATCGTCGAGAACCGGCAGGGACTGGTCATGGCGGCGGCCGGGGTGGACGCCTCCAACACCCCTGCCGGAACGGTGCTGTTGCTGCCCGAGGACCCGGACGCCTCGGCCGTACGCATCCGGGACGGGCTGCGGGACACCCTCGGGGTCGAGGTGGGCGTCGTGATCACGGACACCTTCGGGAGGCCGTGGCGGACCGGGCTCACGGATGTCGCCATCGGGGCGGCCGGGGTACGGGTGCTGGACGATCTGCGCGGCGGCGTCGACGCGCACGGCAATCCGCTGAGCGCGACCGTCGTCGCCACCGCCGACGAGCTTGCCGCGGCCGGAGACCTGGTCAAGGGCAAGGCGGCCGGGCTGCCGGTGGCGGTGGTGCGCGGCCTGCCCCACGTCGTCGCCGAGCCGACGGAGGCGGCCGTGGGCGCGCGTGCCCTGGTCCGTACCGCCGCCGACGACATGTTCCGCCTCGGCACCTCCGAGGCCGTACGGGAAGCGGTGACCCAGCGCCGTACGGTGCGGGCCTTCACCGACGAGCCGGTCGACCCGGGCGCGGTCCGCCGCGCGGTCGCCGCCGCGGTGACGGCACCGGCCCCGCACCACACGACCCCCTGGCGCTTCGTACTCCTGGAGTCCGAGGAGTCACGGACCCGGCTGCTCGACGCGATGCGCGACGCCTGGATCGCGGACCTGCGCCGCGACGGCAAGTCGGAGGATTCCATCGCCAAGCGCGTCCGGCGCGGTGACGTCCTGCGCAACGCGCCGTACCTGGCGGTGCCGTGCATGGTCATGGACGGCTCGCACCACTACGGCGACGAGCGCCGCGACACCGCCGAGCGCGAGATGTTCGTCGTCGCGACGGGCGCGGGCGTCCAGAACTTCCTCGTCGCGCTGGCCGGCGAGCGGCTCGGGTCGGCATGGGTGTCCTCGACGATGTTCTGCCGCGACGTCGTCCGCGAGGCCCTCGATCTCCCGGCGAACTGGGACCCGATGGGCGCGGTCGCGATCGGCCACGCGGCGGAGCCACCGAGGGAACGGGCGGCGCGGGACGCGGGGGCGTTCATCGAGGTGCGGTGAGCGATCCTCACGCAGTGAGGCCCAGGCCGTGGATCGGCTCCGGGCCTCGCTGCTTGTTGCTCAGCGGGCCGGTGGTGCGGCGCTCCAGTCGTGCGGGACCGTCATGCCCCAGTTCGCACACGCGCGGATCATGGTGGCGCGGACGGCGGGCCCCGCATGGGCGTAGGACAACGCCCCGTCCCGGCCGATCAGATAGTCGCCGGTCAGCCCCTCGAGGAAGTCCAGGTTGACGGGCTCGGATGAGACGGCGACCCGCTCCAGGAAGGAGAAGGTCCGCCGCAGTACCTCGTCCCGCTCGCGGCCCGGATCCGCCACCAGGGCCGGCAGCAGAACCTCGTTGAACAGGTCCCAGAGCAGTCCGTAGACATCCGTCCGGCACGTGTTGACATCGGCCAGGTCGTACGCGACACCGATCGCCGACCGGACCTTCCGCGCGACCGGCTCACGCATCTCGGGGAAGCAGTCCAGCATCTGCCCGAGAAACGTGTACATCCGGATCGGTTCCACCGGCGGCGCGCCGACGACGTGGTTCACAGCTTGCCGATGTCCCCTCGTGGCATCTTCGGCTTGCGGCGGGACGGGACGCGGCCGCTCAGGAGGATCAGGCGGGCGGCGCGGTGGCGTTGGCCGGCGTAGGGGGCGAGGAGTTCGAGCATCGTCGCGTCGTCCGCGTCGCGGTCGTCGGCCAGGGCGTGGCCGACGATGCCCGGGAGGTGGAGGTCGCCGACCGTGATGGCGTCGGGGGCGCCGTTGCTGCGTTGGACCGTCTCGGCGGAGGTCCAGGGGCCGATGCCGGGGATCAGTTCCAGGCGGGCCATGGCCGCCTCGGGCGTCATGGCCGCGGCCTCCTCCATGCGGCGGGCGACGCGGACCGCGCGCAGGATCGTGGCGGCACGCTTGTCGTCGACGCCCGCGCGGTGCCATTCCCAGGACGGGATCCTCGCCCAGGTGCGGGCGTCCGGCATGACGGACATCCGGTCGGGGCACGGGCCGGGGGCGGGTTCGCCGTACTTGCGTACGAGGAGACGCCAAGCTCGGTACGCCTCGTCCGTGGTGACCTTCTGTTCCAGGATCGACGGGATCAGGGACTCCAGGACCAGTCCCGTGCGGGTGAGGCGCAGGCCGGGGCGGCGGCGGTGGGTGGCCGCGACGAGGCGGTGGCGGGCTTCGAAGGCGGCCGGGTCG
This sequence comes from Streptomyces sp. NPDC091376, assembly GCF_044757085.1. Taxonomy (NCBI): domain Bacteria; kingdom Bacillati; phylum Actinomycetota; class Actinomycetes; order Kitasatosporales; family Streptomycetaceae; genus Streptomyces; species Streptomyces sp. NPDC091376. The sequence goes on from NZ_JBIVUF010000009.1 coordinate 25,426, forward strand.
TCCGACTCGCCGAGCAGTGCGGGCAGTTGGTCCAGCAGCCAGTCCGCTCCGGGACCCCAGGCCTCGGCGTGCACGGCGCCGTCGCGTGCCGCCACGCGGAGGGTGCCGGCGCCGGCCGGGGTGCGGGTGGTGCGCCACACCGAGCCGTCCGGTGTCGTACGGAACATCGGATCGGCCGGCCCGCGCCGCAGCGGCCCCAGCACCAGCCCCAGGTCGAGCGGACCCGGCGGGACGTACCGCCGCTCCCGGCCCCCACTGGGAGCCGCCGCGGGCCTGGGCGCGGGCACGGCGACCTCGCCGCCGCGCACGGTGGTGCGGGTGACGGCGGGGCGGGGGTCGAAGCGGCCTGCCACGGGGTGGGGTCCTGGGTCCTGAGTGGTTCGGGGCGCCCTGGAGCGGAGTCCTGGAGCGTTCGGGTCCCTTCGAGCGTAGGGGGTCGTGCCCGCCCCGCGCAGCGAGACCCGTGCGGCCCGCCTACTGGTCCGAGGAGGACCCGCCTACTGGTCCGAGGAGAAGCGGATCGATCCGGCCGGGATCGTGGCGTCGCACCAGACCCGGACGCCGTCCCGCAGCTCGTTGTCGGGGCCGATGACCGCGCCGTCGCCGATGACGGCGCCCGCGAGGACCGTGCGGGCACCCACGCGGGCGCGGGCGCCGATCAGCGAGTCCGTGATCACCGCTCCCGCTTCGACGACCGCGCCGTCCAGGACCGTGCTGCCGCTGATGCGGGCGCCCTCGCCGATGCTCGCGCCGTCGCCGACGACCGTGCCGCCGGTGAGCTTGGCGTCGGGGGCGACCGTGGCGGTCGGGAGGACCAGGCGGTCGCCGCAGCGCCCGGGCACCGCCGGTGACGGGGCCCGGCCGAGGACCAGGTCGGCGGAGCCGCGGACGAAGGCCTGCGGGGTGCCGAGGTCCAGCCAGTACGTGGAGTCGACCATGCCCTGCAGGTGGGCCCCGGCGGCGAGCAGTTCGGGGAAGGTCTCGCGCTCGACCGACACCGGCCGGCCCGCCGGGATGCTGTCGATGACGGAGCGGCGGAAGACGTACGCACCGGCGTTGATCTGGTCGGTGACGATCTCCTCCGGGGTCTGCGGCTTCTCCAGGAAGGCCGTGACCCGGCCCGTCGCGTCCGTCGGCACCAGTCCGAAGGCGCGCGGGTCCTCGACCCTGGTGAGGTGGAGCGAGACGTCCGCGCCCGAGGACCGGTGGGTGTCGACGAGGGCGCGGATGTCCAGCCCGGTCAGGATGTCGCCGTTGAAGATCAGCACCGGTTCGTCCGGCCCCGACCGCAGTCTGGACGCGACGTTCCGGATCGCCCCGCCCGTGCCGAGCGGCTCCTCCTCGGTGACGTATTCCAGGTGCAGACCCAGCGACGAACCGTCACCGAAGTACGGCTCGAAGACCTCCGCGAGGTACGACGTCGCGAGCACGATGTGCTCGACGCCCGCGGCGCGCGCCCGCGCCAGCTGGTGCGTGAGGAACGGCACCCCGGCCGCGGGGACCATCGGCTTCGGTGTGTTCATGGTGAGCGGGCGCAGCCGGGTGCCCTTGCCGCCGACCAGGAGGATCGCTTCTTGGGCCTGAGTCAATGCCTTCTCTGCTTCCTTCTGGGGCCGGGCAATTCGTGCGTATGACCGGCCAGTGTATGCAGCCTGTTCGTACGTACGTATGCAGCACCGCGAGTACCGCGTGCGGCGCCCGGCGGCCGGTGCCCGTCAGCGTCCCTGGAGCTTGGCCGACAGCGTTCGGACCGCGCCGAGTTGGCCGTAGAGGCGGGCTCCCGGGCAGTCGGTCGCGAAGCCGTCCCGGTGCCCCGAGATGACGTTGAGCTTGGCCTGGGTGCCCAGCTTGAACTTGTTGCCTCCGGCGGATGTCAGAAATGTCGTGGACTTCGGGTTCATCCCGAAGAGGCCCAGCTTCCATGCGGTCAGTTTGGCGATCGCCTGGACCGCGGCCGCCGGCGGAGTGGTCGAACTGTACGTTCCGAGCACGGCGATGCCCATGCTGTTCGAGTTGAAACCGCGTGTGTGCGCGCCGAGCACCGCCTTGGCCACGCCTCCCGCACGCCCTTCGTAGATGTTTCCGCACTTGTCGACCGCGAAGTTGTAGCCGATGTCCCGCCAGCCGCTGCTCTCCACGTGGTAGCGGTAGATACTGCGGAGAACGGAGGCCGACTGCGCGCAGGTGAACCGGTTGCCGGTGGCGCTGTGATGGACGAACGCGGCCTTGACCGACTTCGTGTAGACGAACTGCTTCTCGCGCAGCGACTCGTCGGCGCCCCAGCCCTTGCGGGTGACGATGCCGGGCCGCGGCCCCACGTAGGGCTTCGCGACGCCGTACGGGGCGGCCTCCGCCTCCGTCTCCGCCTTGGTCTGCGGAGTGATCATGTCGGCGCCGAGCGGCGCGAGCTCCGCGTTGACGGCGGAGGCCGCGGCGGACTCGGCGGTCAGCCACGCGGCGAGGCCGGCATCGGGCACGGTACCCGGCAGTTCCTCGCCCTCGACCTCACCGGGCTGAGGGTTCTCCGGCTGCGGGATCCCGGGCAAAGGGTTGCCCGGCACGGGGTTGCCCGGCAGCGGGTTGCCAGCCACGGGATTGCCCGGCACGGGATTCCCCGGCAGTGCGTTCTCGCCCTCGCCGGGCAGGGTGCTCCCGGGCTGCAGCGTCACGGGCTGTGCGGTCCCGGGCTGCAGCGTCACGGGCTGTGCGGTCCCGGGCTGTGCGGTCCCGGGCTGCGGGGTTTCGGGGACCTCGCCCGGGTCGACGAGCTCCAGCCGCAGGCCCCCCGGAAGCGGCGGCGCGGCAGCGCGCGCGGCCCCGGGGGCCGGCTCCGGCCGTACGCGGACCTCGACGCCGTCCGAGTCGCCGACCCACAGCGGCGCGGTCGAGCCGCGCACCGTGCCCGCGGCGCGCTCCGGCGAACCGGGGTCCGGGGCGTGCTCGAAGTTGTGGGTCTCCACGTCCTGCCAGGCGGACCAGTCGTCGGAGCCGGTGGCACGGGTGCGGACCTCGACCGCGCCCTGGAGTTCGCTGTCCGGGTCGTCCCAGACGACGCCGACGAGCGAGAACGGGTCGACGTCGCGCTGTGGCAGGCCTTGGGCAACGGTCCCGCCGCCCGCCCGTTCGAGGCCGGGCAGCGGGACCAGTGGCAGCGACTGTGTGGAGCCCGGCAGGTCCGGCGCGGACGGCGTCGCGGCGACGGCTTGTGGCGCAGCGACGGCCGGCGGCGCGAGCAGGGGGAGGGCGAGAGCGGCGGTACAGGCGACACCGATGGAAGATGCAAGGAAGGCACGCATGGAACGATCCTCGGGCTGCCGGAAGCGGATCCGCCTTCCGGAACTCTGACGGATCGTCGGTCCGTACGGGGGACGCCGTCACCGGGACAGTCCCGCCCGCGCCACCGGCGCGGCGTACTCTTGCGCGGATGAACGCCAGCGACCGCACCCCCGCCGACCTGCTGCGATCCGCGCTCGCCGCGGACCCCGCACGCCCTTTGGTCACCTTCTACGACGACGCCACCGGTGAGCGCGTGGAATTGTCCGTCGCCACCTTCGCCAATTGGGTGGCCAAGACGGCGAATCTCCTCCAGGACGGACTGTCCGCGGAGCCGGGCGACCGGCTGGCGCTGCTGCTGCCCGCGCACTGGCAGACCGCGGTGTGGCTGCTCGCCTGTTCCTCGGTGGGCGTCGTCGCGGACGTCGGCGGCGACCCGGCGGGCGCGGACCTGGTCGTGAGCGGCCCGGACGGCCTGGCGGCGGCGCGCGTCTGCTCCGGCGAGCGGATCGCGCTCGCGCTGCGGCCGCTCGGCGGCCGGTTCCCGCAGGCGCCGGAGGGCTTCGCCGACTACGCCGTGGAGGTCCCGAGCCAGGGCGACCGGTTCGTACCGTACGTACCCGTCGATCCGGACGCTCCCGCGCTCGCCGTCGCCGGTACGGAGCTGACCGGCACCCAGCTCGTGGACCGCGCCCGCGCGGACGCCGCGGAGCTGGGGCTCGCCGCCGGATCCCGGCTGCTGTCGGGGCGTCCGTACGACACCTGGGACGGACTCTCGGCCGGTCTGTACGCGCCCCTCGCGGCCGGCGGCTCGGTCGTGCTCTGCCGGAACCTGGACCAGCTGTCCCCGGAGGACCTCGCGAAGCGGATCGAGAGCGAGCGGGTCACCGGCACCGCGGCCTGACCGACAGGTCGGCCCAGCCACACGTCGGTCCAGCCGGCGCGGCCCGGAGGGCGTCGCGCCTGCCGGCATGCCCCGGCGTCCCGCCCGCGCGGCGGCAGGCCCCCGTCGGCGGACCGACCGGTACAACGGCCTGACCGACACAACCGCCCGACCGGCAGTGCGGCCCGACCGACACAACGCCCCCGCGGGTGTCCGCGCCTGCCGGCATGCCCCGGCACCCCGCCCGCGCGACGGCACGCCCGCACGCCCGCGGCGGCGGTCCAGCCAACACAACCGCCCGACCGACACAACCTCCCGACCGGCACAGCGGTCCGACCGGCACAACGACCCGACCGACACCACGGCCCCAGGCGTCGCGCCCGTCGGCACGCCCCCGCGCCCCGCCCGCGCGACGGCACGCCGCCGCACGCCCGGGCGCGGCCCGGCAGGCAGGCAGGCAGGCAGGCAGGCAGGCAGGCACAACGGCCTGGCCGGGGCCGCGAAGTCCACTCGTACGGCTCATTGCGTGCCGAGCCCACGCGCCTGAGCGCCGGCTCCGGGACATCATCGGCGGTGCGTACCCAGACAAACCACCGCAAGGACGGACGCAACCGTGACCGACAGCGCCGGCCCGCCCGCCGAACCGGACGACCCCGCGACGGGGCACGTCACGGCCGGGAGGTCGCGCCGTCGCCTCCGGTGGATCGCGCTCTGCGTGTCGTTCCTCGTCCTCGCCCTCTCGGGCGTCGGCTGGTGGCTCTACCGGAAGCTCGAGGGCAACATCGGGACGGACCTCACCGCCGCCGAGGAGCTGGAGCGGTACGACAAGGAGCGCCCGCTGCCCTCGCCCAACGGCGCGGAGAACATCCTGCTGATCGGCTCCGACAGCCGCGCCGGCGCGGGCAACGACGCGTACGGCCGCGACAAGGGCATCCAGCGCTCCGACACCACGATCCTGCTGCACCTGGCGGGCGACCGGCGCAGCGTGACGGCCGTCTCCGTCCCGCGCGACCTGCTGGTCGGCATCCCGAGCTGCCGCACCGCGAAGGGCACCCGCACGCGGACGCAGTACACGCAGTTCAACTCCGCCTTCGCGGTCGGCGGCGCCGCGTGCACGATCCGTACCGTCGAGCGGCTCACCGGCGTCCGGATCGACCACCACATGGTGGTCGACTTCCGTGGCTTCAAGAGCATGGTCGACGCCGTGGGCGGGGTCACGGTCTGCCTGGCCCACCCGATCGACGACCCCGAGGCCCATCTGCGGCTGAAGGCCGGGAAGCAGAACCTGAACGGCGAGAAGGCCCTCGGCTACGTCCGCGCCCGGAAGACCCTCGGCAACGGCAGCGACACCGACCGCATGGACCGGCAGCAGCAGTTCCTCGGCGCACTCTTCAACAAGGTGCAGAGCAACGGGGTGCTGCTGAACCCGACCCGCCTCTACCCCGTGCTGGACGCGGCGACCAAGTCGCTCACCACCGACCCCGGCCTGGACTCCCTCAAGGCCCTCTTCGACGTCGCCCGCTCCCTGCGGGGCGTGCCGACGAACCGCGTGCAGTTCCTCACGGTGCCGCGCCGGTCCTATCCGTACGACCCGAACCGCGACGTGCTCGCCCAGCCTGCCGCGAGCAAGCTCTTCGAGCGGCTGCGCAAGGACGAACCGGTGAAGGTGGTGCCGAAAGGCAAGACGCCGAGCAACAGCACCGACACGGAGAGCGACAGCGGTACGGGTTCCGAGAACCCGTCGGCGACACCCACGTTCTCCGGCACCAACGCCACTTCGGGCATGTGCAAGTAAAGCGCTCACCAAAGACTCGTCGGCGGTCCATGACGATTGGGTGGATTGCCCAGTTGTAAGCGGCGTGGAATTTGTCACGGACGTCGCCCGGCGCTGAACTGGGCGGATAGTGTGACGCGATCCGGTACTTCCGGCCATCCGGCCATCCGGCCGCGGGGCTCACACAACCGGATCGACGAACCGCGCGTCTCCCGGGGGGAGGGACGCCGCGCGTGGCACCGACGGAGGACTCAAGCAACCGTGGATGCGCAGAGCCGTGGGCAGGCGGACGACATCGATCCCGCCGACCAGTGGGTACTCAACCCGCAGACGGGCAATTACGAACTGCGACTGGACCGTTCCTCTCGGCAGTCGACCGGCTCCCGTTCCACCGGCGCCTCCCCCAGAAGTACCGGCCGTCGGCGCGGTCCCTCTGGTGACGCGGCACCGACGACGGACGTCCCGGAGCAGCGCGCGCGCCGCGCGGCACGGGCCGGCGGCGCGGGCGGCCGGGGCACGCCCCCCACCGGCCCCGGCCGGCGCAAGCGCAAGCCGCAGAAGAGCCGCAAGAAGAAGGCGATGCTGTGGACCGGAGGCATCCTGGCCTGCGTCCTCGTCGTCGGCTCCGGTCTCGGCTACTACGTGTACGAGCGGCTCAACGGAAACCTCAACACGGTGGACGTCGGTGACGCGGGCTCCAAGGGCATCACGAAGGACGGGCCGGTCAACATCCTGCTGCTGGGCACGGACAAGCGCACCGGCTCGGGCAACGAGGGCTACGGCGACAAGGGCAGCTCGGGCCACGCGGACACGACGTTCCTCTTCCACGTCTCCGAGGACCGGACCAACGCGACCGCGCTGAGCATCCCGCGCGATCTGATCACCGACATCCCTGACTGCCCCACGAAGCAGGCGGACGGCTCGACCAAGATAGTCAGGGGCTCGGACGGCGTCCGCTTCAACGAGAGCTTCGGCGTGGGTGGACGCGACCCGGGCTGCACGATGCGCACGATCAAGCAGATCACCGGTGTTCCGGTGGACCACTTCATGATGGCCGACTTCAACGCGGTGAAGACCCTGTCGACCGCCGTCGGCGGCGTGGAGATCTGTCTGGCGAAGCCCATCAAGGACAAGGAATCCAAGCTGAATCTGCCGGCCGGTCCGCAGAAGGTCGAAGGGGAGGACGCCCTCGCGTTCGTCCGTAACCGGCACGGTCTGGGCAACGAGAGCGACCTGGACCGCATCAAGCAGCAGCAGCAGTTCATCGCGTCGATGATCCGGCAGATGAAGGAAGACACGCTGGGCAACCCGAAGAAGATGTTCGCGCTCGCGGACGCGGCGACCCAGGCGCTCACCGTCGACAGCGCGATCGGCGACATCCCGAAGCTGACGGCGCTCGCCGAGGAGCTCGGGAAGATCGACATCAAGCACATCAGCTTCATGACGGTGCCGGTGGTCGACAACACCGACGGGGCGACCGTCATCCTGGACAAGGTCAAGGCCCCGCAGGTCTTCAGCATGATCCAGAACGACGTCTCCTTCACCGAGGTGAAGAAGAAGGAGTCTGCGGCGAAGAGCAAGCAGGCCGCGCTGCTGAAGGGCCCGCGGGCCGACGCGTCCGACGTCCGCGTCGACGTCTACAACGGCAGCGACACCCAGGGGGCCGCGCAGATGACCCTCAACTGGCTGCAGAACGACGAGGGCGTGCTCAAGTCGACGAACAAGAGCAACGCACCCGAGAAGACCGCCACGACGACGCTGGAGTACGCACCGAACCAGGCCGACCAGGCACGCAAACTCGCGGACCTGATGGGTCTGCCCGCCGCGGCGCTCAAGCCCGGTACCGAGAACGCCGAGGGCACGGAAGCGATGGTGCTGACCCTCGGAGCCGACTTCAAGGGCGCGGGGGTGCCCATCACGGGCCCGGCGAAGGTGCCGGACGTGGACAAGGTGGAAGCCGACAAGCAGGTGTGCGCCAAGTGACCCCGGTTCACCGGGGCATGTGGCGCGCCTGAACGACAGGGGGACCTGGGGTGGGACAGAGCAGCGTGCAAGGGGAGGGGACGCGGCGACGCGTCCGGCACGCCGGCGAACGGGGCTGGGACGACAGCCTCTACGAGGAGAAGCCGCTGGGCAAGGGGGCCACGGGCGGCGGCGACGCGGACGGTACACCGCCGACCGGCCTGACGCCGGGCGGCAAAGGCGGTGGAGGCGACGGCCCACGCCGGCGCGGCACCCGCCGCGAAGCCGGCAGACGTGGCAAACGCCGGATACTGCGCTGGGTCGCCTCCGTGCTGTCACTGCTGATACTCGGCACGGCCGCCGCCGGATACCTCTACTACGAGCACCTCAACAGCAACATCCGCAAGGGCGAACGCAGCGCCGGTGACAGCAAGGCGCAGAAGCCGGAGCCGAACGCCGCGGGACAGACACCGCTGAACGTCCTGCTGATCGGCTCCGACAGCCGCAGCTCCAAGGCGAACCAGCAGCTCGGCGGGTCCAGGGACAAGGCCGACGCCCCACCGCTCGCCGACGTGCAGATGCTGCTGCACGTCTCCGCCGACCGGAAGAACGCCTCGGTCGTGTCGATCCCGCGCGACACCCGGGTCCAGGTGCCCGAGTGCGTGGATCCCGCCACCAAGAAGACGTACAAGGCGACCAGGACGCTGATCAACGAGAGCCTGGCGCGGGGCGGCCCCGGCTGCACCCTGCTCACCTGGGAGAGCCTCACCGGGGTCTACATCGACCACTGGATGATGGTCGACTTCGCCGGTGTGGTGGCGATGTCCGACGCGGTCGGCGGCGCCGACGTGTGCGTCGAGCAGAACGTCTGGGACAGGCCCACGGCGATGGTGAAGGGCGGCTCCGGCCTCAAGCTGAAGGCGGGCTCACAGACCGTCGAGGGCGAGCAGGCCCTGCAGTGGCTGCGCACCCGGCACGCCTTCTACAACGACATGGGCCGGTCCAAGGCCCAGCACATGTACATGAACTCGGTGATCCGCAAGCTGAAGAAGCAGAACGCGTTCACCGACACCGGGCAGCTCATGGACCTCGCGGAGACGGCCACCAAGTCCCTCCAGGTCTCCGAGGAGATCGGCACGGTCAAGAAGCTGTTCGACCTGGGCATGCAGCTCAAGGACGTACCGATGGACCGCATCGAGATGCTGACGATGCCGTGGATCCAGGACCCGTACGACCAGAACCGGGTGCTGCCCGCCCCGGAGAAGGCGGACAACGTGTGGCGCATGCTCCGCGACGACATCCCGCTGGACGGCAAGGGCCCCACCTCCAAGCCGAAGCCCGCCGTGGCTCCCAAGGATCCCGCGGCCCCGGCCGGCGAGATCGGGGTGCTGGTGCAGAACGGCACCTACACCGCCCAGGAGGGCTCGGTGCGGGGCCGCGCGACCGAAGTCGCGGGCGTGCTGAAGGACAAGGGCTACACCCGGGCCTCCCAGGACAGCACGAGCAACCCGATGGCGAAGACGGTCGTCCGCTATCCCAGTGCCGAGCTGGAGGGGGACGCGTACGCGGTCGCCAAGTCGCTGGGAATCCCGGCGGGTTCGGTGAAGAAGTCCACGGACGTGTCGGGCGTGACCCTCGTCGTGGGTGCCGACTGGCGCACCGGTGACACCTTCCCGAAGTCGGCGACGCCGGCGCTGTCCAAGGAGGACACCGACGCGCTCAACGGTGCGGACGAGAAGGAGTGCATGGACGTCTACGCGCCCTACCGCTGGTAGGGACCGCAGCGAAGCGGCCGGGCCGTTCCTCTCGGGGAACGGCCCGGCCGCTTCGTCGCTGTTCGGGGGCGCGGTCGGGGCCGCGCCGACGCCGTCGTCAGGCCTGGGTGGAGGCCATGACCGCCGGGCGGCGGCTCGCGATGACCTTCCGCGCCAGCGAGCGGGGGCTCGTCAGGAAGCCGAAGCCCCACGACATGTGCATCGTGGCCAGCGCCACCGGGATCTGGAGGCGGGCCTTCAGGGACAGGCCCTTGCCGGCGGGGACCGAGCCCGCGGTGATCGCCGCGAGATAGCCGGCCGGGATCACGAAGCCGAGCGGATGGACCGCCGCGCCCACCACGAGGCCCGCGGCGATCGCGCAGACGGCGGTCGGCGGGGCGAGGTAGCGCAGGTTGATCGAACCGGAGTGGTAGCGGGCGACGACGTGACGCCAGCGGCCGTAGTCCTTGTACTGCTTGGCGAGCGCCCGGACCGAGGGCCGCGGCCGGTACTGGACCTTCAGCTCCGGTGAGAACCAGATCAGTCCCCCGGCCTCACGGATCCGGAAGTTCAGCTCCCAGTCCTGGGCGCGGATGAACTCCTCGTTGTAACCGCCCTGCTGCTCCAGCGCCTCACGGCGGAAGACACCCAGGTACACGGTCTCCGCGGGGCCCGCCTCACCGCCGGTGTGGAAGGCGGCGTTGCCGACTCCTATCCGCGACGTCATCGCGGCGGCGACGGCGTGCTCCCAGTCGTTCTCGCCCTCGGCGTGCATGATGCCGCCGACGTTCTGCGCGCCGGTCTCCTCCAGGAGCCGGACGGCGGTCGCGATGTAGTTCGGCGAGAGCATGCCGTGGCCGTCGACGCGGACGACGATCGGGTGGCGGGACGCCTTGATCGCGGCGTTGAGCGCCGCCGGCGTGCGCCCGGTGGGGTTGGGCACCGTGTGCACCCGGGAGTCTTCCCGTACCAGCTCGGCGGCGATCTCGTCGGTACGGTCCGAGGACGGGCCGAGCGCGATCACCACCTCCATCTCGCCCGCGTACTCCTGCTCCAGGATGTGGCGGACGGAGTCGCGGAGATGCCGCTCCTCATTGAGGACCGGCATGATCACGGAGACGGCGGGCGGGGCGGCGGGCATCGGCTTCCTTCGGTCCGGGGGCGGCCCCGGGAGACGGCGGCATCGCCCGCCACGTTACCGCGAACGGGGGACACCCATGCGCGCCTGCCCGGCGCCTCCCCGTGCCGCAGATCGTATGGGCCTACGGTTCACAGGATCACCGGTCTGCTGCCCCGCGGAGGTGCCCCTCGTGCCCACACCGCCCCGCTCGCCCCGTCCGCGAACGGCGGCGGCCCGCCCGAGGCCGGTCCCGAGACCGACGGCGGGCCGCCCCCGGCCGGCGGCGCAACGTCAGGGGCCCGCGGCGAACCGCCGGGGATCCGCCGGCCGGCCCCCGCGGCCGCGCGACACACGGCAGGGCGAGCGGCCCCGCTGGGGTATGAGGATGGTCACGACGCTGTCGGTGCTGGTGCTGGGCATCGGTGGGATCGGTCACGCGCTGGTGACGGGGCTGGACAGCGGCATCGGCCGGATCGACCCGTTCAAGGACATGAAGAACCGGCCGGAGTCGGGGAACGGGACGAACATCCTGCTCGTCGGCACCGACGGCCGGGACAGGATCACCAAGCAGGAACGCCACAAGTACCGGCTCGGCGGCGCACCCTGCCGCTGCACCGACACGATCATGCTGGTGCACATCTCGGCGGACCGGGAGCGGGCGAGCATCGTGAGCCTGCCCCGTGACTCGTACGCGGAGATCCCCGCCCACACCGACATCACCAGCGGGCTGAAGCACGGCCGGCACGCGGTGAAGCTGAACGCGGCGTACGCGGAGGGCGGTCCGGCGCTGACCGTGCGGACCGTCGAGGACCTGACGAAGGTGAAGGTCGACCACTATCTGGAGGTCGACTTCACCAGCTTCATGAAGACGGTGGACGCGGTGGGCGGGGTGGAGATCTGCACGGCCCGGCCGATGAAGGACACCCACTCGGGTCTCGACCTGCCCGCGGGCACCCATCGGCTGGACGGCGGGAAGGCGCTGCAGTACGTGCGCGCCCGCCATGTCGACGGGGCGGCCGACCTGGGCCGGATGCAGCGCCAGCAGCGATTCGTGGCGGCGCTGGTCCAGCAGGCCACCAGCAGCGGGGTGCTGCTGAACCCGGTGAAGCTGCGCCAGGTCAGCACCACGGCGCTCAATTCCGTCCGGGCCGACAAGGGCTTCGGTACCGACCAGATGCTGACGCTCGGGAGGACGATGCGCGGCTTCGGCCCGGCGTCGACGGAGTTCACGTCCGTGCCCGTGCAGGACCCGAGCTTCCCGGTGCGGGGCGTGGGCTCGACGGTGAAGTGGGACACGGCGAAGGCGGACCGGCTCTTCCGGGCGCTGCGCGAGGACAAGCCGCTGACGCCGCAGGGCGTGCAGAAGGCGCCGTCGAAGGCGAAGGTCGTCGACGTGGCGCCGAAGCAGATCCGGGTGCAGGTCTACAACGGGACGCAGTTGGACGGCCTCGGCTCGCGGGTGGACAGTGCCCTGAAGGCGACCGGCTTCGACACGACCCGGGCCCCGCGGAACGCCGCCCACCGCAATGTGAAGCGCACCTTCATCACGTACGACCCGCGCTGGGACCGCTCGGCGAGGTCGCTGGCCGTGGCGCTGCCGGGCGCCGAACTCCGCCCGGTGCGGGGCCAGGGCCCGACGCTGAAGGTCACGGCGGGCTCCGGCTACACCTCGGTGACGCCGGTCCGCGCGGAGACCCCGCGCGCACGGGGCGCGTTCGAGGCGGTCACGGGCGACGAGGTGCTCTGCCGCTGACGCACGGACGAGGGCGAGGACGAGGGCAAGAGCGAGGAGGAGAACGAGGGCAAGAGCGAGGGCGTCAGTCCTCGTAGCCCTCCGCCGCGCGGCGCTCGCGCAGCTCCTTGATCGCGCGGCGCCGGGCCAGCCGGTGGGTGCGGCGGATCTGCGCCTCCTGGTAGCGGCGCTTGTCCTTCTCCGTCTCCGGGACCACTTGCGGGACGGGCCGCGGCTTCCCGTCCGCGTCGACCGCGGCGAAGACCAGATACGCGGAGCCGACCTGGGTCGCGGGCGTCGACTCGTTCCAGCGCTCGGCCAGCACCCGTACGCCGACCTCCATGGAGGACCGGCCGGTCCAGTTCACCTGAGCCTTCACGTGGACCAGGTCACCGACCCTGACGGGCTCCAGGAAGACCATCTCGTCCATGGAGGCGGTCACGGCCGGTCCGCCGGAGTGCCGGCCGGCCACCGCGCCCGCCGCGTCGTCCACCAGTTTCATGATCACACCGCCGTGCACCGTCCCGAGGAGGTTGGTGTCGCTGTGGGTCATGATGTGGCTGAGGGTGGTACGCGAAGCCGATGTGGGCTTACCCGGAATATCGCCCTCCGGGTGCTGGGCCTGGTCTGTCATGCCCTCCACCCTATGCGGGGACCTTGACGGCGATGCATTGCATCAGGTTCGCAACAGCCCCGGTGCGATTCGTCACCCGCCCTGTCAGCGGCTCGGTCCGGGCCTGCACACTGTTCCGCATGAATGATTGGCCCGATGGATACGGACGCGGCAGCCGGGGCTCCGAGCCCGAGGGCGCACGCGTGATGCGTCATGTGCAGCGACGAGCCGTCCCACAGCAGCCGTCGCAGGGGTACGACGAGTACGGCACCCCGTACGACAGCGGCTACAACACGGGCCAGGTCTACGGTTCGCCGTCCGGCGGCGGCCACGGTGGCCAGGGCGGTCACGGTGGCCCCGGCGGGTACGGTGAGCCGCCCACGTACGGCCGCCCGGCGCCCGACTGGCGCCGCCGCCTCAAGGTCGGCTCGATCGTCGTGGTCGTCGCGGTGCTCGGCGTCTCCATAGGCACGTACTTCTGGGCCGACTCCAAGATGCGCCGTGAGGTCGACCTCGCCAAGGTCATAGACCGGCCTGAAGAGGGCGACTGCACGACCTACCTGATCGTCGGCTCGGACAGCCGTGAAGGCATGACCGCCGAGGAGAAGAAGAAGCTCCACACCGGCTCGGCCGACGGCAAGCGCACCGACTCGATGATGATCCTCGCCGCCTGCGGCAGCGGGAACACCATGATCTCGCTCCCCCGCGACTCGGACGTGGAGATACCGTCCTTCGTGGGCTCGGAGTCCGGCAAGACCTTCCCGGCCGAGGGCCGCCGGGTCAAGCTCAACGCGGCGTACGCCGAGGACGGGCCCGAACTGCTGGTCCGTACCGTCGAGCACAACACCGGCCTGCGGATCGACCACTACGCGGAGATCGGCTTCGCCGGCTTCGCGGGCATCGTGGACTCCCTCGGCGGTGTCGAGATGGACATCCCGAAGGCCTTCAAGGACAAGAAGTCCGGCGCCGACTTCCAGGCCGGCAAGCAGACGCTGAACGGCGAGCAGGCCCTCGCCTTCGTCCGCACCCGCTACGCCTTCGCGGGAAGCGACCTGGACCGTACGAAGAACCAGCAGAAGTTCCTCGCGGCCCTCGCCAACCAGGCCGCAACCCCCGGCACGATCCTCAACCCGTTCAAGCTCTACCCGACACTCGGCTCGGGCCTGGACACCCTGATCGTCGACAAGGACATGTCGCTGTTCGACCTGGGTGAGATGTTCTTCGCGATGAAGGGCATCAGCGGCGGCGACGGCAAGTCGATGAACATGCCGATCTCCGGCAGCCGCGGCGGAAACCTGGTCTGGGACAAGGAGAAGGTCCGCCAGCTGGTGAACCAGATCAAGAACGACGAGAAGGTCACCGTCACCGGGAACTGACCGGCGCTGCCGTCCATCACCGTCCGCCACCCGTCCGCCTCGCGCCCCTGCCCTGCCCGCCCTACCCTGCCAAGTACGGCGATCATGGGAGGCGGGCGGTGAGCGCGATGGCGGACGCGGCGGACGGCAGCCGGTACTGGGCCTCGGGCAACTGGCGGGTGGCCGAGGGGAACGCCGAGGAGTTCCTGGAGCGCTGGACGGAGTTCCTGACCTGGACCAAGGAGTCGGTCGACGGCTTCCTCTGGGCGAGGCTCATCCGCGACCGCCACGAGCCCGCCCACTTCGTCTCGTTCTCCTCCTGGCGCGACCTCGACTCCCTCAAGTCCTGGCGCACCCACCCCGAGTTCGCGCCCCTCTTCACCGCCTGCCGCGCCCTCTGCACGGACTCGGCCACGGGAAGCTTCGAACTGGCCCGCGCGGTCTGACGCGATGAACGCGGAGCTCCTTCGGCGCAGCGCGCGGCGATGAGCGTGCGCCGGTGCGTGGCTGGTGCCGCGACCGGGCCGGCAACGACACGAGGCACCCCGCCGAGCGGGGTGCCTCGTGTCTCGGTGCCGGGGGGTGCTTACGGCAGGTTGCGGGCCATCACGATCCGCTGGACCTGGTTCGTGCCCTCGTAGATCTGGGTGATCTTGGCGTCGCGCATCATGCGCTCCACCGGGTAGTCGCGGGTGTAGCCGTAGCCGCCGAGGAGCTGGACCGCGTCCGTGGTGATCTCCATGGCGACGTCCGAGGCGAAGCACTTGGCGGCGGCGCCGAAGAAGGTCAGGTCGCCGTCGAGGCGCTCGGACTTGGCGGCGGCCGAGTACGTGAGCTGGCGGGCGGCCTCCAGCTTCATCGCCATGTCGGCGAGCATGAACTGGACGCCCTGGAAGTCGGCGATCGGCTTGCCGAACTGCTTGCGCTCCTGGACGTAGCCCTTGGCGTAGTCGAGGGCGCCCTGGGCGATGCCGAGGGCCTGGGCCGCGATGGTGATGCGGGTGTGGTCCAGGGTCTTCATGGCCGTCGCGAAGCCCGTGCCCTCCGCGCCGATCATGCGGTCGGCGGGGATGCGGACGTTGTCGAGGTAGACCTCGCGGGTGGGGGAACCCTTGATGCCGAGCTTCTTCTCCGGGGCGCCGAAGGAGACGCCCTCGTCGGACTTCTCGACGACGAAGGCCGAGATGCCCTTGGAGCGCTTCTCGGGGTCGGTCACGGCCATCACCGTGTAGTACTCGGAGACGCCGGCGTTGGTGATCCAGCGCTTCACGCCGTTGAGGATCCAGAAGTCGCCGTCGCGGACGGCCTTCGTCTTCATGCCGGCGGCGTCGGAGCCCGCGTCCGGCTCGGAGAGGCAGTACGAGAACATCGCGTCGCCCTTGGCGAGCGGGCCCAGGTACTTCTTCTTCAGCTCCTCGGAGCCGGAGAGGATCACCGGCAGCGAGCCCAGCTTGTTCACCGCGGGGATCAGCGAGGACGAGGCGCAGGCGCGGGCGACCTCCTCGATGACGATCACGGTCGCGAGCGCGTCGGCGCCCGCGCCGCCGTACTCCTCGGGTACGTGCACGGCGTGCAGGTCGGAGGCGACCAGTGCGTCCAGGGCCTCCTGCGGGAAGCGGGCCTCTTCGTCGACCGCGGCCGCGAACGGCGCGATCTTCGCCTCGGCGAGCGAGCGGATCGTCTCGCGGAGCATGTCGTGCTCTTCGGACGGGCGGTACAGATCGAAATCGGCCGATCCTGCCAAGGTCTCTCACTCCCCAACAACGCTAACTACCGTTAAGTAACTCAAATTTTAGAGGCCCGGCCCTGACCTGGGATACGTGAGCTTGCCGACAGCGGAAAAATGCCCTCGCGCCCGCCCGGTTATGCTCGGGCCCGCAGTCCCTCCCGTACCCCTCAGGAGCATCTCGATGGCCCTCAAGATCACCGTGATCGGCACCGGATACCTCGGCGCCACGCACGCAGCGGCCATGGCGGAGCTGGGCTTCGAGGTCCTGGGCCTCGATGTCGTGCCCGAGAAGATCGAGCTGCTGGCCACCGGCCGGGTCCCGATGTACGAGCCGGGGCTGGAGGAGCTGCTCGCCCGGCACGTGGCCGGGGCCGAGGGCTCCAGCGGGCGGCTGCGCTTCACGACGTCGTGGGACGAGCTGGAGGCGTTCGGCGGCGACGTCCACTTCGTCTGTGTGAACACCCCGCAGAAGCACGGCGAGTACGCCTGTGACATGTCGTACGTCGACGCCGCCTTCACCTCGCTCGCGCCGCGGCTGAAGGGCGGCGCGCTGGTCGTCGGCAAGTCCACCGTGCCGGTGGGGTCGGCCGACCGGCTGGCCGCGCTGCTCGCGGAGCAGGCGCCGGAGGGTGTCGAGCTGGCCTGGAACCCGGAGTTCCTGCGCGAGGGCTACGCCGTCCAGGACACCCTGCACCCGGACCGCATCGTCGTGGGCGTGACCAGCGAGCGCGCCGAGAAGCTGCTGCGCGATGTGTACGCGACGCCGGTCGGCGAGGGCTCGCCGTTCGTCGTGACGGACTTCCCGACCGCGGAGCTGGTGAAGACCTCCGCGAACTCGTTCCTGGCGACGAAGATCTCGTTCATCAACGCCATGGCCGAGGTGTGCGAGGCGGCCGGCGGCGATGTGGCGAAGCTCGCGGAGGCGATCGGCCACGACGAGCGGATCGGAAGGAAGTTCCTGCGGGCCGGGATCGGCTTCGGCGGCGGCTGTCTGCCGAAGGACATCCGGGCGTTCATGGCGCGCGCCGGTGAACTGGGCGCGGACCAGGCGCTGACGTTCCTGCGCGAGGTCGACTCGATCAACATGCGCCGCCGCGGGCACATGGTGGAGCTCGCGCGCGAGGCCGTGGGCGGCGGGTCCTTCCTGGGGACGCGGGTCGCGGTGCTGGGTGCGACGTTCAAGCCGGACTCGGACGACGTACGGGACTCGCCGGCGCTGAACGTCGCCGGGCAGATCCACCTCCAGGGCGGCCAGGTCACGGTGTACGACCCGAAGGGCATGGACAACGCGCGCCGCGTCTTCCCGACGCTCGGGTACGCGGACACCGCGCTGGAGGCGGTGCGCGGCGCGGACGTGGTGCTGCACCTGACGGAGTGGCGCGAGTTCCGCGAGCTGGACCCGGCGGAGCTGGGTGCGGTGGCGTCCCGCCGGATCGTGCTGGACGGGCGGAACGCGCTGGACGGCGCGAAGTGGCGCGAGGCCGGCTGGACGTACCGCGCGATGGGCCGGCCCCGCGCCTGAGACGCCGCGGGCGGCGCGTTCTCAGCGGGCCTCAGCAGGCGCAGAGACAGAACGGGTGGCCGGCCGGGTCCGCGTAGACCCGCCAGCTGCGGGCGTGGTTCTCCGCGTCCAGTGGCGTGGCGCCGAGTGCCAGCACCTGGGCCTCCGCCGCGTCCAGGTCCTCGACGGCCAGGTCGAGATGGAACTGCTGCGAGGTCTCGGGGGACGGCCACTTCGGCGGTACGTGGCCGGGAGCGGCCTGGAAGGCCAGCGGTGTCCCCTCGTATCCCTTGAGGGTGAACCAGTCCTCGCCGTCGGCCTCCACCTGACCACCCAGGATCCCGGCGTAGAAGGCGGCGAGCGCGCGCGGGTCGGGACAGTCCAGGACGACGGTGCCCATCGTGGCGATGGCCATGTGCTCTTCCTCTCGTACGGCTTCTCGGCTTCTCGTACGGCGTCGGTCGGCGTCACCGGCGCCGATGCCGACGCCGTTACCGGCATCAGCAGATTACCGGTAACGCGTTACCTCATGGTGGCGCACGGGAGGTAACGTCGCAACCATGAACGACAGGGCGCCCGCACCCGGAGGACTCGCGCTGATCGAGTCCCTGGTCAACACACTGGACATCGAGACGGGCGCCGACCACCTCGACACGGCGGACGGCCGGGACGCCTTCGGGCTGGCGGTGGAGGACGTCGCCGCGGCGCGGGAACTGCGCGAGGCGCTGCGTGCCGCGTGCCTGGCCCACGGCGGGCACGGCGCGGCGCCGGACGGAGTGGGTGCGCTGGACCGGCTGCTCGCGCACGCACCGCTGCTGGTGGGCGTGGACGAGGCGGGTACGGCCACGCTGCGGCCGGCGGATCCGGCGGCGCTCGCGTCCCGGGTGGCCGTGGCGATCGCTACGGCGGTGGCGGAGGGTACGTGGCTGCGGCTGAAGGCGTGCGAGGCCGAGGACTGCCGGTGGGCGTACTACGACCGGAGCCCGGCCGGCCGTAGCCGGTGGTGCACGATGGCGGTCTGCGGCAGCCGCGCGAAGATGCGGGCGTACCGGGCGAGACGCACGCGGTAACGAGGCGGTCCCCGCCACGGAGCGCCCTCATCACGGCAGGCGGCCCCGGTCCCGGCAGAGCGTTGCCCGTCGGCACGGGCGAGGCCCCCGTCCCCCATAACGAGCCGGGCCCCCGTCACAGCGGTCCGGGACCCGCGCCCTCGACCCGGACTGCCGGAAACGCGCCCGGCGCCGACACCACCGTCAGGCAGGGCGCACCGGCGATCAATCCGGGGCCGCGAAGCAGGCCGCCGTCAGGCAGAGCACCGCCGAGTCGGACCGCGCCACGAAGCAAAGGCGCCCGCCCAGCAGCCGGGCAGGCCGGCCATCAAGCCCACCGCCACCGAGCGGGCCGCCGCCCGACAGGCAGGGCGCCACGAAACAGACCGCTGCCGCCGCCAGGCACCGAGCAGGCCGCCGCCACCGAGAGGCGGGGCGCCACCGAGCGGGCCGCCGCCGTCAGGCAGGGAGTGGGGTGGTCAGGGTCGCGTTCGAGGGGGCGCGGTGGGACTGGAGGTCGCGGGCCGTGGATTCCGCGTCGCGCAGCGCCCGAACGGCGTTCTGCCAGGTCAGCTTGGCGAGGTCCGGCTGGGACCAGCCACGGCGCAGCAGTTCCGCGATCAGGTTGGGGTAGCCCGCGACGTCCTCCAGCCCGGCCGGGGTGAACGCCGTGCCGTCGTAGTCGCCGCCGATGCCGATGTGGTCGATGCCGGCCGCCTCGCGCATGTGGTCCAGGTGGTCGGCGACCGTCGACGCCGTCGCCATCGGGCGCGGGTTCGCGGCCTCGTACGCCCGCTGGACCTTCATGCCCGCCTCGGTCGTGTCCAGCGGGTGCAGCCCGTGCGCCCGCATGTTCTCGTCCGCCGCCACGGTCCAGGCCACCGCCTCCGGCAGGACGAACTTCGGGACGAACGTGGCCATCGCCACGCCGCCGTTCGCCGCGAGCCGTTCCAGCACGTCGTCCGGGATGTTCCGCGGATGGTCGCAGATCGCCCGCGCCGAGGAGTGGGAGAAGATCACCGGCGCCACGGAGGTGTCGAGCGCGTCCCGCATCGTCGTCGCGGCGACGTGCGAGAGGTCGACCAGCATGCCGGTGCGGTTCATCTCGCGTACGACCTCACGGCCGAAGGCCGACAGTCCGCCTACCCCCGGCTCGTCGGTCGCCGAGTCCGCCCAGTCGTTGTTGTCGTTGTGCGTCAGCGTCATGTAGCGGACGCCCAGCGCGTGCAGCGCCCGCAGTGTGGCGAGCGAGTTGTTGATGGAGTGGCCGCCCTCCGCGCCCATCAGCGAGGCGATACGGCCGTCCTTGCGCGCCGCCTCCATGTCGTCGGCGGTCAGGGCGCGCGCCAGGTCGGCCGGGTAGCGGGCGAGCAACTGGCCGACGACGTCGATCTGCTCCAGCGTGGCGCTGACCGCCTCGTCACCGGCCATGTCGCTGCGTACGTACACGGACCAGAACTGCGCGCCGACGCCGCCGGCCCTCAGCCGGGGGATGTCGGTGTGCAGGCTGCCGCTCTGGTCGGCCGCGATGTCGAGGCGGTCCAGGTCGTAGCGGACCTGCTCCCGCAGCGCCCACGGCAGATCGTTGTGGCCGTCGACGACGGGAAAGGAATCGAGCAGGGAACGGGCCTCGGCGAGAAAATCCACGGCCGCAGCCTACTTGCCGTGTCCTACTTGCCGAAGCCGAAGCCCGCCGCCCCCTCGACCTTGGCGCGCAGCCGCTTGCCCTTCTCGGTCGCCTGCTCGTTCAGCTCCTGCTGGAAGTCCCGCATGCGGGCGAGCAGTTCGCTGTCCTGGGTGGCGAGGATGCGGGCCGCCAGCAGGCCCGCGTTGCGTGCACCGCCCACCGACACCGTCGCGACCGGCACCCCCGCCGGCATCTGCACGATCGACAGCAGCGAGTCCATGCCGTCGAGGTACTTGAGCGGCACGGGGACGCCGATCACCGGAAGCGGGGTGACCGAGGCGAGCATGCCCGGCAGATGGGCCGCACCGCCCGCGCCCGCGATGATCACCTTCAGACCCCGCCCGGCGGCCTGCTCGCCGTACGCGACCATCTCGCGCGGCATCCGGTGCGCGGAGACGACGTCGACCTCGTACGGGATCTCGAACTCGTCCAGGGCCTGCGCGGCGTTCTCCATGACGGGCCAGTCGGAGTCCGAGCCCATGACGATGCCGACGAGAGGGGCCGAATCGGAAGCGGTGGTCATTCGGTGATCGTTCCTCTGAGGTAGTCGGCTGCGTGACGGGCGCGCTCCAGCACGTCGTCGAGGTCGTCGCCGTAGGTGTTGACGTGTCCTACCTTGCGGCCGGGCTTCACGTCCTTGCCGTACATATGGATCTTCAGCCGGGGGTCCCTGGCCATGCAGTGCAGATAGGCCGCGTACATGTCGGGGTAGTCCCCGCCGAGGACGTTCGCCATGACCGTCCACTCGGCGCGGGGGCGCGGATCACCGAGCGGCAGGTCGAGCACGGCGCGTACGTGGTTGGCGAACTGGGACGTGATCGCGCCGTCCTGGGTCCAGTGTCCGGAGTTGTGCGGCCGCATGGCCAGCTCGTTGACGAGAATGCGTCCGTCCGTGGTCTCGAACAGCTCGACCGCCAGATGGCCGACGACTCCGAGTTCCTGGGCGATGCGCAGGGCGAGCTGCTGGGCCTGGCCCGCCAGCTCCTCGTCGAGGCCGGGCGCGGGGGCGATCACGGTGTCGCACACGCCGTCGACCTGACGGGACTCCACGACGGGGTAGGCGACGGCCTGGCCGTGCGGCGAACGGACGATGTTCGCCGCCAGCTCCCGGCGGTACTCGACCTTCTCCTCGGCGAGGACCGGGACACCCGCGCGGAACGGCTCCTCGGCGTCCTTGTCGCTTCGTACGAACCACACGCCCTTGCCGTCGTAGCCGCCGCGCACGGTCTTGAGGATCACCGGGTAACCGCCGGCCTCCGCCGCGAAGGCCGCCGCGTCCGCCGGGTCGGCGACGATGCGGTGGCGGGGGCTGGGCGCGCCGATCTCGTCGAGCTTCGCCCGCATCACCCCCTTGTCCTGGGCGTGCACGAGCGCGGCGCGACCCGGGCGGATCACGACGCCGTCCGCTTCCAGGGCCGCCAGGTGCTCGGCCGGCACATGCTCGTGATCGAAGGTGATCACGTCGCAGCCGCGCGCGAAGGAGCGCAGCGTGTCCAGGTCGCGATAGTCGCCGATGACGACCTCGCTGACCACCTGGGCCGCCGAGTCCTGGGGTGTGTCACTGAGGAGCTTGAACTTGATGCCGAGGGGGATGCCCGCCTCGTGGGTCATACGGGCGAGCTGACCGCCGCCGACCATGCCGACTACCGGGAACGTCACTCTCCCAGGGTATCCGGAGCTCCGTACGGTCCTGTCCGGTGCCTGGTTTCGTACGATGCCACAACAACACCTTCGCAGTTGTCCACAGGCAACTCGGGTGGGTGCTGGTTAGAGTGGTCGGGTTGATGTACACCGACCGGACGGGGCCAGCGATCACCATGAGTGAACGGGGCGCGCTGCGTGAGCGACTGAACCGGCTCGCGCGCGAGGTCGCCAAGTTCGGCGCCGTCGGCGCCATGGGTCTGCTCGTCAACATGGTCGTGTTCAACCTGTTGCGTCAGACCACCGACATCCCGGTGGTGCGGGCCAGCCTTCTGGCGACGTTCATCGCGATCCTGTTCAACTACGTGGGCTTCCGCTACTTCACGTACCGGGACCGCGACAAGAGCGGCCGTACGAAGGAACTGACGCTGTTCCTGCTGTTCAGCGCCGTCGGAGCGGTGATCGAGAACGGTGTGCTCTACACCGCGACGTACGGCTTCGACTGGGACAGCCCGCTGCAGAGCAACTTCTTCAAGTTCTTCGGGATCGGTGTGGCGACGCTGTTCCGCTTCTGGTCGTACCGCACGTGGGTGTTCCGTGCGCTGCCCGCCCGGGAGGCCGTGCAGACGGCGGAGTCGTTCCTGGAGCAGCGGCGGACCGAGCAGCCCGACCGGGTCGGCAGCTAGCCCGAGGCCGGTCGGCAGGTGGCCCGAGGCCGGGTCGGCAGGTGGCGCGACCGGGCGGCCGCTGAGCGGCACCCGTCCCGTCAGCGCACCGTGTGCTCCGGCTCGGCCTTCTTGCGCGGCTTGGCCTCCCGGCTCAGGAACAGCGCGAACACCGCCGGCTGCTGCTGCAGCAGTTCCAGCCGTCCGCCGTCCGCCTCCGCCAGATCGCGGGCCACGGCGAGACCGATGCCCGTCGAGTTCCGCCCGCTGATGGTGCGCTCGAAGATCCGTGCCCCGAGGTCCGCCGGTACGCCCGGGCCCTCGTCGGTCACCTCGACGACGGCCTGGTTGCCCGTGACCCGGCTGCGCAGGGCGACGGTGCCGCCCCCGTGCATCAGCGAGTTCTCGATCAGCGCGGCCAGCACCTGCGCCACGGCGCCCGGTGTACCCACGGCCCGCAGCGGCTGCTTGCCGGAACAGACGATCGCGCGGCCCGCGCTGCGGTAGGCGGGGCGCCACTCCTCGATCTGCTGCTTGACGATCTCGTCGAGGTCGAAGGCGACCGCGGACCCGGTCCGGGGATCCCGTGCGTTGGTGAGCAGTCGCTGCACCACGTCGGTGAGCCGTTCCACCTGGGTGAGCGCGATGGTCGCCTCCTCCTTGACCGTGTCCGGGTCGTCGGTGACGGAGATCTCCTCCAGCCGCATGGACAGCGCGGTCAGCGGCGTACGGAGCTGATGGGACGCGTCCGCGGCGAGCCGGCGCTCGGCGGTGAGCATGCGCGCGATCCGCTCGGCGCTGGAGTCCAGGACGTCGGCGACCCGGTCGAGCTCGGGCACCCCGTACCGCTTGTGGCGCGGCCGCGGGTCCCCCGAGCCGAGGCGCTCCGCGGTCTCCGCGAGGTCGGTCAACGGTGAGGCGAGCTTGTTGGCCTGCCGTACGGCGAGCAGGACGGCGGCGACGACGGCGAGCAGCGCGACGGCACCGATGATCATCAGGGTGCGGCCGACCTCACGGGTCACGGTGGAGCGGGACTCCTCGACGACGACCGTCTCGCCCTGCTCACCGGTGGCGGTGCCGCGGATCACGCTTCCGTCCGGCCGGGGCCCGATCTCCAGCGGCGGGCTGCCGGGGATGTCGATCCGCGCGAACCGGTCGGGCCCGATCTGCTCGGCGAGCACGCCGCCGTCGACGCGCTCCTGCTCCAGCACCTTGGCCTCGATGACACTGACCAGCCGCAGCGCCTCGGAGTCGACGCTCTCCTGCGCGCTGTTGCTGATGGTCCGGGTCTCGACGATGACGAGGGAGACACCGAAGACGGCGATGACGACGAGCACCACGGCCAGGGTGGAGTTGATGAGTCGGCGGCGCACGGTGCCCTCCGGGCGGGTCTACGCGATGAGGTGACGCTCACGAGCGTAAGCGGGCGCGGCAACACCGCGCGTCGCCCCGACGCGGTCTCCGGCGTACCGGGCCCGGGGCGGGCCGGGCCGGGCCCGTGAGGACTTCGGACCGTGAGAGCTTCGGACCGTGGCGGGGTCCGGGGGCAGGGCCCGCCCTGGTGGGAGTCCGGCCGGTGCCCCGGGGTGCCTCAGCTCTTCTCGAAGCGGAAGCCGACGCCCCGGACCGTCGCGATGTACCGCGGGTTCGCCGCGTCGTCGCCGAGCTTCTTGCGGAGCCAGGAGATGTGCATGTCGAGGGTCTTGGTCGACGACCACCACGTGGTGTCCCAGACCTCGCGCATCAGCTGGTCGCGGGTGACGACCCGGCCGGCGTCCCGCACCAGGACCCGGAGCAGGTCGAACTCCTTCGCCGTGAGCTGGAGCTCCTCGTCACCCATCCAGGCGCGGTGCGATTCGACGTCGATCCGCACCCCGTGGGTCGCGGGGGCCACGGCCGGCTCCGTGGCGCCGCGCCGGAGCAGCGCCCGGACCCGGGCCAGCAGCTCCGCGAGCCGGAACGGCTTGGTCACGTAGTCGTCGGCGCCCGCGTCCAGGCCGACCACCGTGTCCACCTCGTCGGCGCGGGCGGTCAGCACCAGGATCGGCACGCTGTGCCCGTCGGCACGCAGCCGCCGGGCCACTTCGAGCCCGTCCATCCCGGGCAGCCCGAGGTCCAGCACGACCAGATCGATCCCGCCCTGGAGCCCGGCGTCGAGTGCGGTCGGACCGTCCTCGCGGACCTCGACCTCGTACCCCTCCCGGCGCAACGCGCGCGCCAGCGGCTCGGAGATGGATGCGTCGTCCTCGGCGAGCAGTACTCGGGTCATGGGGTGATGGTAGTCCGCGGCACGGACGCATCGGGGGGTGCACCGCAGGCCCTGGGTACATGGGATGCGATCCTGGTTGGCGCCTTCGAATGTGGGCAGACGGTTCCACGAATGCCTGTGATCCCTGTCTCACACCCTGCATTAAGGGCGGTGTCGTGACGTATGGTGGCAAGACGCCTTCAGCACTACTCGGGGACCTTTGGCGGCTTTGCGCCAAGGGTCTCTTTTCTGCGCGGAATCGGTGACAGCCGGCTCCGCGTCAGTGAATGACCTGGGCCGGGCTCCGTGTGCGACGCCGCGCACGGGGTGTGGATCCCGGTGAGGACTGTCCCTCGTCCCCGTCACCCACGGGGCGGGCCCCTCGGGCGTGGGGCGGGACCGCTCCTTGCCGGTGCCGGCCGCCCCCCACCGGGCGCGGAAACCGCTCACCCATGCGGCGCGTCCCGAGCAGCAAGGATCGACATGGCGTCCAGCCTGACGAAGGACTCGGCTCCCAGCACCGCTGGCTCAGCGAAGACCTTCTTCGGCCACCCTCGCGGCCTGGCCACCCTCTTCATGACCGAGATGTGGGAGCGCTTCTCCTACTACGGCATGCGTGCGCTTCTGGTTCTGTACCTGGTCTCCGGCGGCGCCGACGCCGCGACGGGCAGCCAGGGCGGCGGCCTTGCGATGACCGCGGTCACGGCCACGGCCATCTACTCCGTCTACGTCTCGATGGTCTACCTCATGGCCATGCCGGGCGGCTGGTTCGGCGACCGCGTCTGGGGCGCCCGCAAGACCGTCGCCATCGCGGGCTTCGTGATCATGGCAGGCCACGTCTCCCTCGCCGTTCCCGGACAGGCGATGTTCTTCGTCGGTCTCGCGCTCGTCGCGGTCGGCTCGGGTCTGCTGAAGGCCAACATCTCCACGATGGTGGGCCACCTCTACGACGGTCCGGACGACCCGCGCCGTGACGGCGGCTTCACGATCTTCTACATCGGCATCAACCTCGGTGCCTTCGCCGCGCCGCTGATCATCGGCACCGTCGGTGAGAAGCACAACTGGCACTACGGCTTCCTGCTCGCCGCGGTCGGCATGGCGCTGGGTCTGGCCCAGTTCCTGATCGGTACGCGCAGCCTGAGCCCGAAGAGCAGTGTCGTCCCGAACCCGCTCACCGCACCCGAGCGCCGGGCCATCCTCACCAAGGTCGGCATAGGCACCGTCCTCGTCGCCGCCTTCTACGGTGTCGTCGTCGCCGCCGGGATGTACACGCTCAACTGGGCGCTGGTCCCGATCACGCTCGCCGGTCTGATCATTCCGGTCGCCGTGCTGGTCCGCATCAAGCGCGACAAGGACCTGGATCGGGTCGAGCAGTCGAAGGTCTCCGGCTACATCTGGTTCTTCGTCGCCGCGGCCGTCTTCTGGATGATCTACGACCAGGGTGGTTCGACCCTGGCGCTCTTCGCCGACGGCAAGACCGCGGACACCCTGCTGGGCTTCGCCTTCCCGGCCACGTGGTTCCAGTCGCTGAACCCGCTGTTCATCATGGCGCTGGCCCCGCTCTTCGCCTGGATGTGGCTGGCGCTGGCGCGCCGCAACACGGAGCCCAACACCATCGTGAAGTTCGCGATGGCGCTGGTCCTGGTCGGCGCCTCGTTCTTCGTCTTCATCGTGCCGATGGGCATGGCGGGCGACGGCACCAAGGTCAGCCCGATGTGGCTGGTCTCGATCTACATGATCCAGACGATCGCCGAGCTGTGCCTGTCCCCGGTGGGTCTGTCGGTGACCACGAAGATGGCCCCGCAGAAGTACTCCAGCCAGATGCTGGGCGTGTGGTTCCTCGCCGTCACCGCCGGCGACTGCACCACGGGCCTGCTCTCCCTGGCCGGCGTCGACCTGAACGGTACGGGCATCATCGCCCTGCAGGCCGCGCTCGCCGTGGTCGCGGGTGGGGCGATCTGGATGTACCGCAAGAAGGTCCAGGAGCTCATGGGCAACGTCCACTGACGCAGCCCGCGCACGCTCTGCGCACGGAGGGCCGCCGCACCGGTGACGGTGCGGCGGCCCTCCGTCGTTCTCAGCGCGTGAGACCTCGCAGCCGCCGCCACGGTGTGAACGTGAACACCGCGCCGCCCAGCAGGATCACCGTGCCCGCCACCAGGGCGAGGGCGCGCAGGGCGCCGTCCTCGGTGCCGCCGGTGTCGGCGAGGCCGCCGCCCGAGGCGTCGCCGCCGCCCGCGGAGCCGGATGCCGAGCCACCGGCGGCGCCGCCCGGCTGGGCGGAGGTGTCGAGTTCCAGGGAGGCCGCGACGTTCGCCGGCGGGGTGCACGTCGTCGTCGTGCCCAGCGCCTTGACCGTGAGGACGCCCGGGCTGAGCGTGGACTTACCGCTGGCGCCCGGCTTGTACGTCCCGGTCAGATCGGGGATCTCGATCGGGTCGCCGGACTTGATCTCCTCCTTGTTCGTGGGGCCCTCGACATGGACGAAGCCCTTGTCCACGCCCCCCAGCTTGACCTCCATGGAGGGCTTGACCGAGTCGGGCGGGATGGTCGCCGGGCTGTCCATGACGGACTTGGAGAACTTCACGGTGAGGTCGAAGTCGCCGCCGTTCTTCTTGGCGTTGATCTTCACCGGGGAGACGGCCTCCTTGTCGCCGATCGGCGTCTTGCAGGAGTAGGCGACCTGGATTTCCTTGCCCTCGAAGTCGGTCGGGCCGCCGCCACCGCCGGAGGTGCCGCCGTCGGCTCCGCCCGAGGTGGTCCCGCCGGAACCGGTCGTGCCGCCGGAGCTGGTCGTACCCCCGGAGTCGCCGCCGCCGGAGTCGCCGCCGCCGGTGATCAGGCCGCCCGTGGTGGGCAGACCGCCCGTCGTCCCACCGGTCGTCGGGATGCCTCCGGTCGTCCCGCCCGTCGTCGGCAGTCCGCCCGTCGTGCCGCCCGAAGTGCCGCCCGCCTCCTTCACGTTGATCGTCGCGGCCGGCTGCACCGTCTCCTTCGGCGAGCACTTGGTGTCCGTCGAGATCGGCTTGGAGACGTTGATGTCGTACCCGGCCGGCGCCAGCTTGATCTCACCGGGCGCCGTCAGCTTCAGCTTGCCCTTCATGTCGGGCAGCACCATCGGGCTGTTCTTGGGGATCGGCGGGTTCTGTCGTGGCCCGTCCATGGCCAGGTCGCCGGTCTGCGCCCCGGTGACCTTGACGGTGCCGGTCGGTTTCACCGTGTCCTTCTGCAGGTCCAGGACGTCGGGGTTCTTGGACGCGGCCTCGACCGTCTTCCACACCACCTCGATCTCGTCCCCGACCTTCGCCTCTGCGGGCGCGGTGATCTGCACCTTGGTGGTGCCCTGGACGGGCGGCAGGCCGGAGATCGCCGGGGGGATGCACTCCGTCGCGTACGACACCTCCGCGGCGTGGGCCGGTCCCGCGGTCAGCAGGATCCCCGCGCCGCAGAGCATCAGCGCGACCCCTGCCGCGCTCATCCTCCGTTGCGTGCTCACGTGTGTCCCTTCGTCGTGGGTCGGTTCTCTGACGGTGCGGAGTCCGGGGTGAACCACGGCAGTGCCGCGGTCGTGGTGGTTCCGGCGGCGGTGGACGGGGCCGCCGCACGGTCCGGGCGGGGTGCGTCCCGGTGGCGGCCGGGCCGCCTGGGGGCGCCGCGGTGCGGCCGTACGCGGTCCACGACCGCCATCCCGATCCGGAACAGCGCGGCGGGGACGACCACGGCGAGCAGCACCCAGAAGAGCGTCACACCCCAGGGCCTGCCCACGCCCCACGGCTGCTCGACGAGCACCTTCGTGCCGTACTTCACGGAGACCTGGTAGCCGCCGTGCGCCCCCGCCGACAGCTGCACGGGCAGCTTGATCTGCGCTTTCTTGCCGGGCTTGATGGTGCCGCGCCACTGTCGCTCCTCCCACTGCGGGGAGAAGACGCCATGGGCGGTGCCGACCTGGAAGACGGGGTCCTTGACCGGGGCGGAGCCGAGATTGCCGACGGTGAAGACGAGCTCCCGGCTCGGCGGGGCGCCGAACCAGACGAGCAGTCCGCTCGATCCGCGCAGATCGGCGGCCGCGAGCACGGCGAGCCTTCCGTCGCCCGTCTGCTGCGGCAGCGGGGCGGTGGGGTGTCCGGCGACGGTGAACGGGGCGTCCACGAGGGCCTGTTCACCGGTGACGGTGGCCACGTGCACCACGCACGGGCACGGTGTGGGCGGCTCCGCGACCGGCATCTTCTTGCTGAAGGCGCCCTTGGCGTCGGTGGTGACGGCGCGGCCCTCGGCGTTGGCGCACGAGTTGGTGCCGCCGATCACGCCCCGGGCGGGTGTGGATTGCCCGCAGATCAGCATCATCAGCAGGGCGCCGGGCCGCCAGCCGGAGCCGCTGACGGTGATGTCGCCGCCCTTGCCCGCCTGCTCGGCGGAGAGTCTGACGCCTGGTTCGGCGTCCGCTGCGGCGGCGGGCCGTGCGGCGGGGCCCACCACGGCGAGCGGTCCGGCGAGCAGGACGCCGACCAGCACGGCGAGCAGCGCGGCGAGGCGTGGGCCCGGACGTGGACCCGGGCCCGGACGTGGACCCGCGCTCGGGCGTGGACCCGCGCTCGGGCGTGCGCGTCGCCTGCGCCGGGCTTCTCCCGGCCCGGATCGCAGGCGCCGCGTGGGCTGAAGCGCCGGGCCGCGCGCCTCGGACGCGGGCGGGGCTCCTTCGGTGCCGGGGTCGGGGTGCTGGAGGGGGCTGCCGGGGTTCACCGTTGTACTCCCGCCTGTGCCAAGTGCCGTTCGGGGCTGGTCGGTTCGTGCGGTGCGGGCCGTGCGCGGGCGCGCCAGAGTGCCAGGCAGCCGGCCGCCGCGCCGAGCCCGAGTACGCCGGCGATCACCGGGCCCCACCGGACGTACAGCGCGGAGACCGTCGCCTGCGCGGGTTCGGCTCCGGGGGCGGTGGCGCGCAGGGTGATGTCGACGGAGTCGAGGGCGGGACGGTCCGGCCAGGGTTCGCTCAGGTCGAGCCGGCGGCCGGGGCCCAGTTCGACGGGCAGTGCGCGGGCGGGGCGCCGCAGGAGTTCGCCGGTGAGACCGTCGGCCCGCACGGACAGGCGGGGCGTGAGGACGGTGTTGCCTCGGTTGACCAGTGTGTAGCGGATGAGATCGCCGTCGACGCGGACGTCCTCGACGGTGAGCGCGGCGAGTTCGGGACCGCCGACGCGCACATGGACGGGTACGACCACCTCGCGGCCGTCCGCCGAGGCGACGATGCGCGCCGAGCGGTCGCCGGGCGCCGCGGACGCCGGAACGGTCATGGCGAACGGCACGTCGGCCCGGGTGCGGGCGGGGACGGTCACCGGGTTCTCGGCGAACGCGAGCCACTTCGTACCGGTGGTGCTCAGCCGCACCGTCAGCGGCCGGGCACCCCGGTTGGTCACGGACACCCTGTCCTCCAGCACCGTGCCCGGCAGTCCCTCCAGGTAGACGTACGGCCGGCCGCCCACCGCGGGCTCCGCCGTCCACTCCTGCTCCGCGGCCGCGGCCGTGGATGCCTGGGCGGACGGCCAGAGCGCGTACAGCAGGGCGGCGACCGCGGCGACCAGTGGCGCGCGCCGCAGCACGGTCAGCTCGCGGACCGCGGCCCGCGGCGGGTCAGCCACAGGACTCCGGCCGCCCCGGTGAGCAGCACCGTGCCACCGAGCGTCCCGAGCGCGAGCGCGGAGTCGAGAGGGCCGGTCTTCGGCAGTTCGCCGGCCCCGGTGGCCGGCTGGGTGCCGCCGCCGGAGCCCTCGACGTCCAGTTCGAGGGACGGCTCGGGGTTGTTCTTCGGTGTGCAGGTCGTGGTCGTGCCGAGCGCCTTGATGGTGAGCACCCCGGCGGTGAAGGTGACCTTGCCGCTCTTCCCCGGTGTGTACGTGCCCGTCAAGTCATTGATCTTGATGGGGGTGTTGGCGGGGATGGCCTCGGCGTTCGGCGGTCCGGTCACCGGGACCTTGCCCTTCTCGGCGCCGCCGAGCTCGATGACCGCGCTCGGGTTCATGGCTCCTTTGCCGAGTTCCACCGGGCTGGAGGAGACGCCCTTCTCGAAGGACATCGTGAGTTTGTAGCCGCTGCCGCTCTTGGCGGCCTTGATGTCGATCGGGGACACGGCGCCCTTGGGCCCGATCGGCGTCTGGCACTGGTAGTCCACGTCCACGACATCGGCATGGGCGGTGGGTGCGGCCATCAGCACCACCGAGCCCGCCACCGCCGCTGCCAGCGTGAGAGCTGTCCGCTTCTGGTTCGCCACCTCGAGTTCCCCTCATGCCGGAAGTCGCCGAATGTAACTGACGACACATCAGATCGGGCGCTCAAGGTACGCCTGGGCCCTGATGGAGGGAAGACAAAGAGCACGGCGGATCGCCGTGCTCCACAACAGCTTCAAATCACCGGGGCCGCCGGACCGCGCTAGGAGGGAGCCGCGAGCTCCGCCCACACCGTCTTGCCCGGCATTCCGGGTGTCCGCACGACGCCCCAGTCGAGGCAGAGCCGCTGCACGATAAACATGCCGTGGCCGCCGGGCCGACCGGCCCGGTGCGGGGTGCGGGGCGCCGGCTGGCCGGCACCGAGGTCGGAGACCTCCAGCCGGATGCCCTTCGCATCGGTGGAGACCCGCAGCCGGTCCGGGCCCTCGGCGTGCAGACAGGCGTTGGTGACGAGCTCCGAGACGACGAGGAGGACGTCCTCCGCGGCCGCGCGGCGGTCGGCGGAGGCGGCGGGCAGCCAGCCCCAGTCGTAGAGGGCCTGCCGGGTGAAGTCACGGGCAAGCGGAACGATCCCGCTGGCGCTCCCCAGCGCCAGGGTGCGCACCCGGCCCTCGGGCACGGCGGTGTCGGGTCCACCGCCGACTCCGGCGCGGGCGCCGTCGGACTCGGGGCCGCGGTCGCCCGGCGGATGCTGCCGGGTGGTGCTCATCAGCGCTTCACCTCACCGATTCACCAGTTCGCGATTGGTTCGATACAGAGCGTGCGGGGTTCCGCACAGCCCGCGAGGGGTTCCTGGAGGAGTCCCGCGGGGTCCTGCGGTGGTCTTCTGCCCGGCCGGATCGTGACAACACCCACTTGGCCGGTCATGCGGCGGGAGTCACTCGGCCAGCGCCGCTGCGAGCGAGTCGTGGACGGTGAAGACGGCCTCCGCGCCGGTGATCTCGAAGACCCTGGCCACGACGGGCAGCATCCCGGCCAGATGGACCCCTCCCCCGGCCGCCTCGGCTCTGAGCCGGGCGCCGAGCAGCACATTGAGGCCCGTCGAATCACAGAATTCGAGGTGTGAGCAGTCGACCACCAAGCGCACACGGCCTTGATCCAGAGCGTCTTCGAGTGGCGCACGCAACAGATCGGCGGTGTGGTGATCCAGCTCACCCGCCGGTGTCACGACTTCACTCTGGCCTTCGGTCCTGACCTCGACCTGAAGGCGGCCTCGATTCGCACTGCCGACCGTCACGCGGTCCATGCCCGTCCTCTTCGCCGATGACGTTGACGTCCGCAGAACATTACGCCTTCCGTACGCCGATCGGTAGCCGAACTCCCCACCAAATCAGACATATATGACATACGACACTTGCGAGGTGAGGCAAAGAGCGGGTAGGGCTAGTAGGGACACCGACGAACACGGCCGGCTTTGGAGGCGCCGAACACCGCAGCACCAGGAAAGGGCATCGGCAGCCATACGCCGAGAACGATGGAGGAGACCATGTCACCCCGGCTCGACGAAACGCGGACCCCGCACGCGCCGTCGACAGCTCAACACGATCACCTCGAGTCCCCCGAGTTCGTCGGGCGCCCCGCGCACGGCGACGACACGCACGACGGGTACGACCCGCACCACCCCCACCCCGGGCGGCCCGACGACCTCGAACTCCCGGCGCTCCCGCCGTTCGACGAGGTCGCAGCGGTGGACGCGCGGGCGCTGTCGAAGACGCTCTTCGCCCGCCTCGAAGTCCTCGAGGAAGGCACCCACGAGTACGCGTACGTGCGCAACACCCTGGTCGAACTCAACCTCGCGCTGGTCAAGTTCGCCGCCTCCCGGTTCCGCTCCCGCAGCGAACCGATGGAGGACATCATCCAGGTGGGCACGATCGGCCTCATCAAGGCCATCGACCGCTTCGAACTCAGCCGAGGCGTCGAGTTCCCCACCTTCGCGATGCCGACGATCGTCGGCGAGATCAAGCGCTTCTTCCGCGACACGTCCTGGTCCGTGCGCGTCCCGCGACGCCTCCAGGAGCTCCGGCTCGACCTGGCCAAGGCCGGCGACGAGCTGGCCCAGAAGCTCGACCGCTCGCCCACGGTGGCCGAACTCGCCGAGCGCCTCGGCATCAGCAACGACGAGGTCGTCGAGGGCATGGCCGCGAGCAACGCGTACACCGCCAGCTCGCTCGACGCGCAGCCCGAGGAGGACGAGACCGAGGGCGCCCTCGCGGACCGCATCGGCTACGAGGACCACGGCCTCGAGGGCATCGAGTACATCGAGTCGCTGAAGCCGCTCATCGCCTCGCTGCCGCCGCGCGACCGCCAGATCCTGTCCTTGCGCTTCGTCGCGGGCATGACCCAGTCGGAGATCGGGGACGAGCTCGGCATCTCGCAGATGCATGTGTCCCGGCTGCTCGCCCGCACCCTGAACAGACTCAGGAAGGGGCTCACCGTCGAGGAGTGACCCCGCACCACCGCGCACGAAGGCATCGGCCCCGAGGCCGTCCGAAGGGCCCGTTCCGTCAAGGGACGGGCCCTTCCGCCTTATTGACGGTGCGGTCCGGTATGGGCCACATTGAGCCCGGGGATCTGGGGGGACGGTGTGGCCATGGGGGAGGCGCTGGAAGCGCGGATGCGCGACCGCCTCGGCAGGGAATGCCTGTACGTGCCGTCGTGCCGGCTCGGGCTGTACGTGGCGCTGCGCCACTGGTGCAGGCCGGGCGGCCGGGTGCTGATGTCGCCGGTCAACGACGACGTCATCCTCTTCGTGGTGCTCGCCGCCGGACTCCGTCCCGTCCAGGCGCCGCTCGATCCACGCGACGGCTCCCTCGACACGGCGGCCGTTCCCGCCTCGGTGTGGCCGGGTCTGTCCGCGGTCATCACGACGAATCTGTACGGCAATCCCGATCCGGCACCCGAACTACGCGCCCGCTGCGACGCGTTGGGCATCCCGCTGCTCGAGGACGCGGCGCACGCGATCGGTTCCCGGGTGGACGGACGCCCGGTCGGGTCGTACGGGGACGCGTCCGTGTTCAGCCTGTCCAAGCACACGGCCGCGAAGACCGGTGGCTTCCTCACGGTCGCCGACCCGGCGCTGCGGCGTGCGCTCGCGGAGGCCCGCGACGATCTCCTCGTCCCGTCCCGGCTGTCCTCCGAACTCGCCTACGCCTTACGGCCGTACGCGGAGGCCGGTGTGCGCGGTCTGCGGCTCGTGCGGGCGGCGCGGGCCGTGATGCGGCTGCTCGGCATGGAGGAGCGCGAGGAGATCCGGATGCCGCTGCGCGCGGACGAGCTGAAGCAGGCGCTGGCGGCGGCGCCCGCGCTGCGGCCGTTCAACTCCTGGGTGAGGGTCGACATGCACGACTACCGGATCGCCCCGGGGCGGGCCCGGCTCAGACGCACCGGCCGTCTCCTGGACCGGCTCGACGACCGTCTGGACGCGCATCTCGACGGCACCCGCCGACTGCTGGCGAGCCCCTGGGGCGCGCCGGGCCCGGGCCCCCTCCAGCCGCTGTTCCGCGTTCCGCTCCTGGTCGCCGACCGTGACGCGGCGATCGCCGCACTGGCCCGGCACCGCATCACCACCGGCTATCTCTACGACCCGCCGCTCGACGACTACGCCGGCGAGCTGTTCACGGACGTCTCCCCCTCCCCCGAACCGGCACGCTGGTTCGCCCGCCACGCCCTCCCGGCGGACCCGCTCAAGGCCGACCGGATCATCACGGTCCTGCGGGAGTCGGGCGTGCGCCCGGCGAAGGCGCCGCGCGGTGGCTGATACGACACGCCTGCGCAAGACCGGCACCGACGGCGAGGGGACGCCCGAGGACGCGGTGCCGCCGGCCGGCGGACAGGGGCCGCCGGCACCGCCGGAGTCCGCGGGCGGGGACTCCATGTTCCGCAACGCCTATGCCCTGATGCTGTCCACCGGCGTCTCCGCCGCGCTGGGGCTCGGCTTCTGGCTCGTGGCCGCGCGGTACTACACGGAGGAGGCCGTGGGACAGGGCTCGGCCGCGATCGCCGCGATGCGGCTGCTCGCGTCGATCACCGCGACCACGATGATCGGCGCGGTCGTGCGGTATGTGCCGAGGGCCGGACGGGCCACCGGGCCGCTGGTGTGGCGGACGTACGCGGTGAGTTCGGCCGTCGTGTGCGTGGCCTGTGCGGGCTTCCTGGTCACGCTCGATCTGTGGGGGCCTTCCTACGCGCCGCTGCAGGGCGTCACCGCCGGGCTCGTCTTCACCGCCGCCTGCGTCGCCTGGGCGCTGCTCACCCTCCAGGACGGAGTGCTGACCGGGCTGCGCAAGGCGGTGTGGGTGCCGGTCGGCAACGCCGTGTTCTCCATGGGCAAGCTGCTGCTGCTCGTCGTGTTCGCCACCGCCCTGCCCGTACTCGGCGTCTTCGTGTCCTGGGCGGCGGCGATCGCCCTGTCCGTACTGCCGCTCGGCTGGCTGGTGTTCCGCCGGCTGATCCCCCGCCAGGCCGCCGCCGACCGCGACCGCGAACCGCCGCGCATGCGGGAGATCGGGCGGTTCCTGGCCGGGGACTCCGTCGGTGCGCTGTTCTCCCTCGCGATGATCAATCTGCTGCCGGTGATGGTCGCCGTCCGCTTCGACGCGG
Source organism: Streptomyces sp. NPDC091376 (assembly GCF_044757085.1). NCBI lineage: Bacteria > Bacillati > Actinomycetota > Actinomycetes > Kitasatosporales > Streptomycetaceae > Streptomyces > Streptomyces sp. NPDC091376. The sequence goes on from NZ_JBIVUF010000009.1 coordinate 61,229, forward strand.
CGCACAACGGCTTCTTCTACATCGCGTACACCGTGGGCGGCACGATGGAGTTCATGGCCATCAACATGGCCTCGTCGCTCACCGCGCACGCCTCGCACAGCCCGGACAGCCTCGCCGAAGGAGTGCGCGGGGCGCTGCGGCGGATGGCGTTCCTGCTCGTCCCGGTCGTCGCCGTCCTCGTCGTCTTCGCCCCGCAGATCCTCGCCCCCTTCGGCTCCGACTACGCGGAGCACGGCACGACCGTGCTGCGGCTGCTGGCCGTCGCCGCACTGCCCCGGGTCGTCGTCGAGCTGTACATCGGCGTGCTGCGCGTCCAGGGGCGTACGGGCGTGCTCGCGGTGCTCCAGGGCGCCATGTGCACGCTGGTGCTGGGCAGTGCGGCCGTGCTGCTCGGCCTGGTCGGGATCTCCGGCGCCGGCCTGGCGATGCTGCTGTCCATGGCGCTGATGGCGCTCGTCTCGGCGCCGGGGATCCGGGCGGCGCTGTCGGGGCGGGAGCCGGGGCCGCCGCCCCGGGCCGCCCGGCGGCTCCGGCGCCGGAGCCGGTCCGTCGCCGAGGAGTTCGGCACCACGTGGGCGCGCACGGCGGCCGAGCGGAGGGGTACCGCGGCGGCGTCGCAGGACCCCGAGTGGACGCGGGAGACCGTGTATCTGCGGGGGGTCCACGAGGCGGCGACCCCGGCGTTCGGGATCTCCGTGTACGCGGCGCCGGAGCCGCCCCGGGACGGGCGGCGCGACGAGTCCTGGACGGTCACCTGGCTGTGGCTGCTGCTCGGCCTCGCCGCCGGGTTGTTCTGGATCCCGCTGTCCCGGGCTCAGGACGTCCCGGCCGGACATCTGTCGGGCACGGAACTGCTGCACGCCCTGCCGCCGGTCACGGTGACGGCCGGCGTGCTGCTGGTGGTCGTGTGCAGCGCGGCCGTGTCACTGCGGCGCCTGCGGCCCGGGCTGCTCGCGGCCGGGCTGCTCACCACCGTCGCCGCGCTGCACACCGCGCCGCTGCTGCTGGGCGTCCGGCCGCACCCCGCCGCCGGCCCGGGGCACGCGGCGCTCGCGGATCTGTTCGCGGAGGCGGCCGGGCTGGACGGCACGGCCGGCGTCCTCGCGGTCCTCCCGGCCGTGCTCCAGCTCCTCTGCCTGGCCCTGGCCACCACCGCGCTCCGTGCCCTCGCCGTGCCCGACCGGGTCACGGCGGGCGCGGTGTGGGTGCTGGCGGTGGCGGGCTGGGCCGCCCAGGACGCCTTCGCCGCGGCCGCGCTGCCCGTGCTCACGGGCTTCTTCGCGGCGGCGGTGGCGGCGCTGGCGTACCGGCGTGTCAGCGGTTCGGGACGGGCTGCTTGAAGTAGTCGTCCTGGCCGGCGATCCGGTAACCCTCCAGCCCCGGGCCGTCGTTGACGGTCAGGTCACAGCCCTCGCCCGGTACCGCACGGTTCCAGTGGACCATCGCCCTCACCTTCGGCATGGTGCGGACGACCTCGGGGACGGCCGTGTACCAGTCGCGCTGCCGGTCGGGGTCGGCCGGATCGGGGACGGTCGCGAACTCCGCCATCATCAGCGGCTTCTCGTCGGAGATGTTCGCGATCAGCCAGTCGTGGCTGGGCCGCTGGCTGCGGTCGAAGTCCTTCCAGTCCGTCGTGTTGTGGCAGGTGAAGTAGTTGTACTGGTCCATGGCGAGCCAGTCGACGTAGTCGTCGCCCGGGTAGAGCCGCTTCATCTCCTCCGCGCTGCCCAGATAACCGGAGACCGTCCACACCCACACGACGTTGCGGGCGCCGAGCTTCTCGAAGCGGTCCCGCAGATGGCGGTAGGCGGCGACGTACTCCTCGGGCGTTCCCGCGCCCTCCTTGATACGGGCGTCGACCTCCTGGTCGAAGGAGAGGAAGACCCGCTTCCCGTACGCCTTGATGCGACGGATCTGCGGGTCGATGATCTCGGTGTCGTGGCGCCCCGACGCGATGTTCCGCCAGCCGAGCTGGGTCTCGGTCCAGTTCGCGTGGTGCGGTTCCTTCCACACGGTGGACTCCCAGGCGAGCATCAGCAGCCGGTCCCTGCCGAGCTCCTGCTCGTCGGGGGTGAGCAGCTGGCCGTCGAGCGTGTTCCCCGACATGTCGTGGTACGTGTACACGAGGTCGAGCCTGCGCCCGATCTTCTTCTCGAACGCGTACACCGGTGCGGTGAGCGAGCTGTTCGAGTCGTACGGGATGTACGCGCCCCACCAGGCGCCGCAGCGCGGGACGAGCGCGGCGTCCGGCGCACACGGCCCGGTGAGGGGTTCGCCCGAGACGGCGTTGTCCGGCAGGCCCTCGTCCGCGGTGCCGTCGCCCGCGGTGGCCCAGATCCCTAATCCGGCGAGCAGGGCGGCGATCGCGGCGAGGACGACGCCGGCGTAGGCGCGCCGCTGCGGGCCGGGGTGATGCGCGTTCATAGGCCACCGGCCCTGGGTTTATGGCGTTCGACCGCTCCTCGTGTCGCGGCCGGCAGCGGCAGTCCGGGGAGCGCGGACACGATCGTCGCGAAGGCGGCGAGCGGCAGCAGGAAGGCGGTCGCCGAGAAGCCCTCGACCAGGAACAGCGAGGTGGCGGTGAGCACGCCGAGGGCGAGGCTGATCGGTGCGGCGAGCGCGAACGCCTCCAGTCGGGCGGCGGGGCGCAGACCGCCCGGTTGTGGGTGGAGCAGCGCGAGGCCCGGCCCGAAGCACACGAACAGGAGCACCGGTATCCATCTCAGTGGCGATCCGCCGGGCAGCAGGGTGGCCGCGAGCGCCACCCAGCCGGACAGCGCCATGGCGGCTCTGAGCTGGATCTCTTTCGGCTTCGGCATCAGATCTCACCTCACTGGTGATCGGTACGGCTGTCGGTGTCGGTGTCGGTATCGATGTCGATGTCGCCGTCGCGGTCAGGGCCGCTGCCGGTAGGCGAGAACGACGCCGTACGGGTGTTCCTCGACGACGGTGAAGAGCGGCGACGCGGACAGCCTGCTGCGCAGTGCGGAGAAGCCGCCCGGCGGCAGGAGGCCCTCACCCGCCGTGTAGATGTCCTGGGTGCGGGTGAGGACGACGTACGCCCGTGTCCCCGGCGGGATGCCGTCGGCCAGATAGCGGGCCGGGTCGGCGAGCATCTTCTCGTTCTCGGGGAGCTCCTGCTCGGCGAAGAACCAGTGCTCGAGCTGGTCGTAGCGGTGCAGGGCGCGCGGGAAGGACCCGGTGGCGGCGAGGATCAGCGCCCCGTCCGGGGCCCGGTCGATGGCCCGGGTGACCATCGCGGTCTCGACGGGCGCGGTGTAGTACATCTTCTCCTTGCCGTAGTACGAGGGCAGGAACCCGGCGGCGAGGGCGACCAGTGCCACGGGCAGGGCGACCGCGGCGATGCGCCGGCGCACGGCCTTCGCCCGCGCCGAGGTGCCCTTGGTGCCCTTGGTGCCGCGAATGGCGCCTGTGGCGGGGACGAGAGCGGCGGCGGCGAAGAACGCGGCTCCGGGCAGCCCGAACAGATAGACGCGGAAGAGCATTTCGCCGCCGTAGTCGTTGACGGCGAACAGCGGCAGCGGCGCCACCGACACCAGCAGCAGCGGCAGCGCGCTGCGGGTGAGCCGCCTGCGGGCGAACACGGCGACCGCGGCCAGTACGGCGATCGCGAGCACCATCAACACGCTTGCCTGGCCGCCGAGTTCGGGGCCGGGTCCGGTGAGCTGCCCCGCGTAGCCGGCACGGGAGTTCCGGGTCAGTTCGCCGATCGACTCGCGCAGGGTGCTGAGGGTCTCGGTGAACAGCGGCCGCCCCATGGTCAGGTCCCAGGTCAGCATCAGCAGCCCGGCGACGACGAGGAGCCCGTAGTTGCGGTAGCGGCGGGTGAGGGAGAGCGCGAACAGCGAGGCGCACAGCATGACCGGGGTGAGCTGGTGCGCGGCGTTGATCGCGACGATCAGCGGGGCGAGGATCAGCACGCAGACCGCCCGCTGGCGCCGTCCGGTGGGCGGCGGCACGGTGGCCGCGGCCGGATCGAGCCACGTACGATCGCGCAGCCTTCCGGCCGAGCCGGGCAGCACGAAATGGCGCAGCACCACGGCCAGTACGGTCAGATGCAGGATGTAGGCGAATCCCTGCGGGGCCAGATAGTCCTGGCCGACCCAGTTGGCGAGCTGGAAGATCCAGACGGCGGTCCACACCAGCCGCCAGTCCTCGGTGAAGGTGCGGTAGAGCAGGACGAGGACCGGCATCAACAGCAGACCGAGCACGACCGGCGCCCAGTTGAGGTACGAGGCCGCGCTGTCGACGCCGAAGGCGCGCACGAGCGCGGCGTTGAGACCGAAGAAGCCGGGCCACTGGTCGTACGCCGACATGTTGCCGGACAGGGCCGCGTTCGGCCGCAGTTCGCCGTTGGCGAGGAGCATGTCGATGACGGCGTCGTGCTTGGAGGCCCACGGGTAGCGCACCGAGTCGTACAGCACGGCGGGTGGGGCCTTGAGGGCGAACAGCAGCCCCACGCAGTACGCGGCGGGCCACCAGGGCGCGGTGCCCGCGCGGCGCAGACCAAGCAGGAAGCCACCGGTCAGGACCAGCAGCGAGACGTAGTAGACGGCGGGCAGCCGGTCGAGGAGGCCGTAGTCGCCCATGGTGCGGAAGCCGATGCGCGGCAGCGCGTACGCCCACAGGCCGAGGCCGAGGAGCAGCGGCAGCCAGGTGAGGTCGGGCAGGGAGAGCCGTCTTCGCGGCCGGGCGGTGTCGTCGGCCGGTGGTTCGTGGTCCGCGGCAGGCTTCACGGGCGGCAGCGCGCTGCTCCCGGCGACCGGTGTGGGCACGCGTTGCTGCACCGTGCGACTCCCCCCACAGAGGTGGGCGCGGCCGTCACGCCGCTGTCCCCATCAGCGAAGTATAGGAACCTGATTCGTTTTTGGGCGGCTCTCGACCAGATTCACCCGTCGTCCCGCCCCGCTGCCCACGGTCCTCACCCGGCGAACTCGGGGCCCTTCACGACCGCCCGCGCTCTTCGGTAGAGCCGCCAGCCCATCGTGGGCAGCGAGTCCGGGTAGGGCGCGGCCCGCGCGCCGGTGCCGTCCATCCACGCCTCGATGTCGGCGACCGTGTGGCCGCGGCGCAGGATGAGCCGGGCGATCCGGTACGCCTCGTCCGTCTCCGAGCTGAGCGCGTGGCGTACGGCCACGGCGGAGTCGTAGCCCGCGGCGTGCGCGGCACGGCGGACGGCACGGCTGTTGTAGCCGTGCGGATAGGCGAGATGACGCACCTCATGGCCGAGTGTGTCCTCCAGGACCGCCTTGGAGTGGCGCAGTTCGTAGCGCAGTCGGCGCGTGCCGAGCGTGTCCAGCTGCGGGTGGGTGACGGTGTGCGCGCCGACCTCCATCCCGGACCGCTCCAGGAGCGGCGCCTGCGCGAGCGTCATCATCGGGGCGGGCGGCAGCAGGCTGCGCAGGCCCGGTGTGATGGCGCCGGTGGTGAGATACGCGGTGGCGGGAAGGCCGCGGGAGGCGAGCGCCTCGGCGGTGGGTCCCGGCAGATCGGCGAAGCCGTCGTCGAAGGTGAGGACGACGGGCCGGGGCGGCAGGGGCGCGCCCCTGCCGGCCAGGTGGTCGGCGAGGTCGCTGATCCTGACCGGTGTACGGCCGCTGGCGGCGACGGCGTCGAGCTGGGCGCCGAACTCCTTGGGCGTGACGGTGAATTCGGCGATCCAGTCGGGCGGGTCGTCCATGACCGCGTGGTAGAGCAGAACGGGAATGAGCGGTGGCGTCCGGGGAGACGTCCGTGGTGTCGTCATCTGTTCTCCCAGGGGAGCGGCAGTCCGCGTACGCGTCTGCGGGCCTTGGCGTACCCGATCGGGCCTGCCAGCATGCCGCGCCGCTCCAGCCTGGAGAGACTGCGCGGCCAGGGGTGGCTGTCGGTGCCGTGCTCGCCGGGCACACCGTCGGGGCCGCCGTCCCGGTGGGCGGTCATCGCGCGGGCGTGGGCGAGGCCGCGGGGCAGCCGGGCGAGCAGCGCCGGGAGGAGGTCCGGGCGGCGTGTGATCAGCGCGGTGAGGTAGGCGGTGAGGCCGGCGCCGTAGCCGTACGCCTGGTTGCGCAGGTCCTGCGGGGTCTCACGGTGGTGGTGCCAGACCAGCGCGTCGGGTGTGTACCGCAACCTGTGGCCGTCGGCGAGGATCCGCACGAAGGCGTACAGGTCGTCACCGCCGCGGGCCGCGGTGCCAGTGCCGGTCGCCGGGTCGAAGCCGCCGACTGCCTTCAGCGCGCGGGTACGGAACGCCATGTTGGCGCCGGAGCCGAAGCGGCCCGCGGTGAACGGGAACAGCGGCTCGTCGGCGGGCGGCCGTGCGGGGTCGTAGGTGCGGGGCGCGAAGCCCTTGGCGAAGCCGCCGTGGCTCTCCAGCAGGATCTGCGCGGGCGTGCCGAGCCGCGCGGGGAGGATGAGCCCCGTGACGCAGCCGATGCGCGGGTCACCGGCGAACGGCGCGGTGAGCGCGGTGAGCCAGTGCGGGTCGGCGACGACGTCGTCGTCGGTGAAGGCGATCACGGCGCCGTCGGCGGCCGCGACACCGCGGTTGTGGGCGACGGCCAGCCCGGGCACGGGCTCGTGCACGTACCGGACGCGGTCGGAGCGGTCGGAGTACTTGCGCTCGACCAGTTCGCGGGTGGCGCCGGTGACCGGAGCGTTGTCGACGACGACGATCCCGAAGTCCGGATGGTCCTGCGCGAGCAGCGAGTCCAGCGCGCGGGCGAGCAGGTCGGCGCGCTCCCGGGTGGCGACGACGACGCTGGTGCGGGGCAGATCGCCGTGGGGTTCGGGCTCGGGCGCCGGGACCGGGCCGAGACGCTCCCGGGCGAGCGCGGCGAGCGTCCCGGCCGGGTCGGCGCCCTCGGGCACGGTCCCGGTGACGGTGCCGACGGGCCGGCCACGGTGCCGTACGAGCACGAACACGTCGCCGGGCCCGACGGGCGCCCCGCCAGGGCCGGGCCGCAGCGCGAGCACGCCGTGGCCGGATCGGGGGCCGGGACCGGTGGTGTCGGCGGCATCGGTGGTGTCGGTGCCGGGCGGGGCGAGGGCGTCGAGGTCCAGCTCGGCGACCTGCATGGCGCGGATCGGTCGCGGTGTGCGCGGCATGGGTGTCGTCCCCCCGGGAGTGGTGTCGTTCCGAGCTGTCCGGCGGGTCATTCGCCCCGAAGCCGGCCTATCCGGTTGAGCGTCTTCTGCGCGTATCCGGCCAGTCGTGGCCGGCTGCGTACGTAGCTGTGCGCGCGCCGGGCGGGCTCGCGGCCGAGCCAGTAGAGCGCGGCACGGGCCCCGGGCCGGGTCGACGAGCCTTCGTGGACGTGGAGTTCGCCGGTCTTGAGGGCGTCCTTGTACTCGGCGGCGCCCCGGCCGAGGTCGAGCATGCCGATGCCTTCGGCGGCCGCGGCCTCGGCCATCCGCAGATGGAGGACCAGCCCGGGCGAGTACTTGGCGTAGGCGGTGTCGTACGCAGGGAACCAGCAGGACAGCACGGTGCGCGAGCGCAGTCCGAAGTGCGCGGCGACGGGCCGGTCCGCGGCGTACAACACGGAGAGCACGCCGGAGCAGTCGGGCGCACGGGTCTCGTGCAGCCGGCGCACGAGCGTGCTGATCCAGTCCTGGGCGAAGCGGTCGCGGCGGCCGGTCCTGCGGTACTGGGCGGACTTCCAGTCCATGAGCGTGCGCAGCGCCTCGGGGTCGCGTTCGTCGAAGACGAACCTCACCTCGCCCGCCTGACGGGCAAGTTTGCGCTCCTTGGCCATGGTGGTGCGGAAGAACTTGGGAGACCGCTCGCGCAGCCGTTCCTCGTAGACGGCGTAGCCCTCGCCGACGTCGATCACGGGCGAGGCGAACTCCTCGGCGCCGTCCGGGGCGAAGAGGCCCTGTCCGGCCTCCAGGTTGTCGAACTCCCAGGCGGACAGCGAACAGGCCCGCAGCAGTTCGCGCGCACCGAGGCGCAGTCCCGGCCGCAGCACGGCCCCCTGGCAGTCGGACACTCCCAGCCCGACGGCCCGGCCGTGCCCGAACGGCCCTTTCTCGTACGGGAAGAATCCGGCCGGGATCCCGTCCTCCTCGATGACCGCGACCCTGGCGCCCGGCCGCACCCCGGCGACGGCCAGGGTGAACTCGGGTTCCATGAAGGGGCTGGCCGGCGATCCGGACTTGGCGCGCAGTTCACGCCAGGACTCGGTCTCCCCCTCGTCCAGCTCCCCGGGCTTCACGACGCGAATGCGCACACCGCTCAACTCGACCCCCCGGTCTCCCCCTTGAGCTTCCCCGGGACAGGACGGTACCGGCCGGCACAGCCCCGGGACAGGGCGCGAAGGTCAAGCTGTGACCAATACGTGAAGAAGCGTGAAGCTCTGTGAAGGGTGGGGCGAATGGGACGTGGTGCGGCCGCCGACGGGCGGGGGTGGTCCGGGCGCCGTCCCTCCCGTGCGGGAGGTCGGATGGACGGCGCGGCCCCCGCCCGGCGGCGGCCGGGTCGGTGCGCCCCGGACCGGTGGTGCGGCTCAGGGCGGCGAGCGGTTCAGCAGTTGCGGTTCAGCAGTTGCGGTTCAGCACTCGGAGGTCAGCCGATGCAGCCGGGCACGGCTCCGGCCGGGGCGCAGTTGTTGACCTCGTTGTCCTTGACCTTCGTCCGGATGAGGTCGACGGTGCTGCCGGGCTCTTCGAAGATGCCGCCGCCGTCCCCAGCCCTGTTCCGTACGACCTTGGAGTCGGTCAGCGTCGCGGTGCCGTCGTCGTTGTACAGGCCGCCGCCCTGGGAATCCGCGGCGGTGGCCTTGTTCTCCTTGATGACGGTGTTCTCGACGTTGAGGGTCGCGAGGTTGACGATGCCGCCGCCGACGCCTCCGTCGTCGTTGGCCGTGTTCTTGGTGATGCTGCTGTTCTCGATGGTGGTGATGCCGCTGGTGACGAGACCGCCCGCGTTGGCGGCGACGTTCCCCTTCACCTCGACGCGGTCGAAGTTCGTGACGATGCCGGGGTCGGCGACGATGAACAGGCCGCCGGCTTCACCGACAGCGACGTTCTCGTTGATCTCGCTGCGGATGAACGTCGCCGGGGTGTTGTTGGTGAAGACTCCGCCCACGTCGTCGGTCGCCCTGTTCTTGTTCACGGTGGTGGAGCGGAGGGAGAGGGTTCCCCCCTCGGTGGCGATGGCCCCGCCGAGCTCGCCGATGTTCCTGTCCACACTGCTGGAGTTCAGTCGGACCTCGGTCTCCGACGCGGCAATGCCCCCGCCCGCTCCGTCGGCGGTGTTCTTGTCCACGCTGCTGCGGGAGGCGACGACGGTCGAACCGTCGGCGGCGAAGACCGCGCCACCGGCGTCGTCGGCGTGATTGCGCGTCAGAACGGTCGACTTGAGGGTGAGACTGCGGCCTTCGCCGACGAACACGGCGCCCCCCTCATCGGTCGAGGAGCCGTTGCGGACGACGAGTTCGGAATCCCCTCGGCCCCCGTCGATGCCGTGCTGGGCGAGGACTTCGTTCGCCATGGCCGCCGTGCCCCAGCCGTCACGCCCGCGTCCTTCGCCGTCGAGGGTGAGGGCCCCGGCCGGGTCGGCGACCTCGAAGATGCGGAAGTCGGGGACGCCCACGGCCGAGGAGCGTTCGATGACGCTGTCCTTGCCGCCCTTGATGGTGATGGGCGTGATGATGACGGGCAGGCCATTGGGGTCCCCGCTGGGGCCGACGTTGTTCACCTCGACCAGCCGGTAGACGCACTTGCGGGCCAGCTGGATCGTCCCGCCGCCCGCGGCGTTGGCCGCGTCGATGGCGTCGATCAGTGCGGCGACGGAGCAGGGGATGGCGGGCGGTGAATCCGACGGGGCCACCGCCTGCGCAGGGGCGACCGGGACGAGGGCGAGGCCCAGGGCCAGGGCGGTGGCGCCACCCGCTCGCGGGACGAATCTCATGGCAGCTCCAGGGGTGAGGGAGGACCGGCCCACCGCAAAGTAGGCACCCCTGGAGCAGGACACGGCGCAACACACCCCTCAGGGGCGGGCGCCACACCGATGCCGCCCCTACACCAGCCGTAAGGCCCTGGCCCAGCACCCGGACGCGCCACCGGAGCGCCACCGAGGCGCCCCCGGTGACCGCCTCAGACCAGCTGGGTGCCCCGGCGCCACACGGCGGAGACCAGCGGTACGCCCGGGCGGTACGCCAGGTGGACGTGCGACGGGGCGTCGAGGACCGCGAGATCGGCACGGGCGCCGGGAGCGAGGCGGCCGATGTCGGTACGGCGCAGGGCCGCCGCACCGCCCGCCGTGGCGGACCAGAGGGCCTCGTCGGGCGTCATTCCCATGTCACGCACGGCGAGCGCGATGCAGAACGGAACGGAAGAGGTGAACGACGAGCCCGGGTTGCAGTCCGTGGACAGCGCGACCGTCACACCCGCGTCGATCAGGCGGCGGGCGTCGGGCCACTGGGCGCGGGTGGAGAACTCGGCGCCGGGCAGAAGGGTCGCGACGGTGTTGCCGCTCGCGAGCGCGTCGACGTCCGCGTCCGTGAGGTGGGTGCAGTGGTCGGCGGACGCCGCGTCCAGCTCGACGGCGAGCTGAACGCCCGGGCCGTACGTGAGCTGGTTGGCGTGGACACGCGGGGTGAGGCCCTTCGCCATGCCGGCGGTGAGGACCGCACGGGCCTGGTCACCGTCGAAGGCGCCCTTCTCGCAGAACACGTCCACCCAGCGGGCGTGCGGCGCGCAGGCGTCGAGCATCTCGCCGGTGACGAGGGCGACGTAGGCGGCGGGGTCGTCGGCGAAGTCCGGGGACACGACGTGCGCGCCGAGGTAGGTGACCTCGTCCGTGTGCCGCGCGGCGATCCGCAGCGCCCGCTCCTCGTCGTGCGTGGTCAGCCCGTACCCGGACTTCGTCTCGAACGTCGTGGTCCCCTGACGGAGGGCCTCGTCGAGGTAGCGGGTCAGGTTCGCTTCCAGCTCGTCGTCGGTGGCGGCGCGGGTCGCGGCGACGGTGGTCCGGATGCCGCCCGCGGAGTAGGCGCGACCCGACATGCGGGCGTTGAACTCCTGCGTGCGGTCCCCGGCGAAGACCAGGTGCGAGTGCGAGTCCACGAACCCGGGGATGACGGCCCGGCCGCCGGCGTCGTGCACCTCGTCGGCGGCGGGCGCGTCCGCCGACCGGCCGGTCCAGGCGACCGTGTCGCCGTCGAGGACGAGCGCGGCGTCCTCGATCAGTCCGAGGGGGCCGTCACCTGCGGCGGGGTCGTTGGTGACGAGGCTGCCGATGTTGGTGATGAGGGTCGTGGTGCTCATGCTTCCTCATGTTTCCACAGCGGCCCACGGGCGCCCGCTCGGCCCTGCTACCGGCGGCGGTACTACTCGGAGGCGTACGCGAGGAAGCCTGTCCAGGCGGCGGGGCCGACGGTGAGCCGGGGGCCGTCGGGGTTCTTGGAGTCGCGGATGTGGATGGTGGGGCAGGAAGGGCTGGAGGCGACCTCGACGCAGTCATTGCCATCGCTGCTGTCGCTGTAGTTGCTCTTGGTCCAGGCGACCTCGACGCAGTCGTCACCTTCGCTGCTGTCGCTGTAGCTGCTCTTGAACCACTGCAGCAGCGGGCCATCCGCGGCGGAGGGCTTGAGGGTCATGTCTCTCCCAGCACTTGCTCGATGAAGGCCAGCGACTCTCGTGGCGAGAGAGCCTGAGCCCGGATGATGCCATAGCGCAGTTCGATGATCCGGAGCTGTTTCAGTTCGGACACCGGGCGGCTGCTGAATACGCCCTCCGCGCGGCCAATAGCCGTGCCGTCACTGAACTTCAGCACTTCGATCACACCAGCCATTCCCGCATGGCCTTCGTGGTCGGTCGGCATCACCTGAATCTCAACGTTGCACAACCGACCGATCTCCAGCAGATGTTCGAGCTGTCGACGTAGCACCATTCTGCCTCCGATCGGGCGGCGCAGCGTCACCTCTTCCTGGACGAAGCTGAGCTCGGGAGCGGGCACCCGTTCGAAGATCGATTGCCGAGCCACCCGAGCCGCCACCATCCGCTCGACCTCATCCTCGGGGTGAGCAGGTCGCCGCGTCCGAATCAACGCCCGCGCGTACTCCTCCGTCTGTAGCAGGCCGTGGAGATTGTGGGTGCGGTACGCCTCAAGCTGGACCGCCTGTGCCTCCAGCTTCGCCAGCTCCCGGACCTTCTTCGGGTACCGCGCCTCCGCCAGCAACTTCTTCATGGCCGCGACCTTGCCGCCCGCCCCCAGCACCTGGTCCACCTTCTCCAGGTACTCCGGCCTCGGGATCCGCGCCCCGCGCTCCACCTTGCGGATCAGGTCCTCGCTGTACCCGATGCGCTGCCCGAACTCCGTGACCCGCAGCCCCGCGCCCTCGCGCCAGAGCCGGAGCTGGCCGCCCGCCATCTCCACCACCGGCGCGATCTCGTCGTCCGGATCGACGTCCCAGCCGGGCTCGTCCACCCCGCCGTTCACGTCCGTCGCACTGTCCATCCCGCACCCCCGTCTTCGCCGCGCCGGTCGTGTCCAACGCCCGCCGTACCCACTCGTCACGCGATACAGCCGGGACAAGACAGGACAGCGCCGGGACAGTCACTGTACGTACAGGCCGCATCACTGTTCAGAGTAGGCACGCACCGCCACGCTGAGTGACATGAATCAGCAAATCGCCCAACCCCTCGCCGCTGCGGCCCAGTTCAGCGTCCGGCCCTCCTCCACCCGCCGCGGTGCACGCCTCGCCCGCCTCCTCGCCGCGGAGCAGCTGCGTTCCTGGGGTGTGAGCGGTGCGGCCTCGGACGCCGCCGTCCAGGTCATCGCCGAACTCGCCGCCAACGCGGCGCTCCACGGCCGTGTTTCCGGCCGCGACTTCCGCCTGAGGCTGTCCGCGACGCCGCACACGCTCCGTATCGAGGTGACGGACACACGCGGTGACCGCCTCCCCGCTCCGCAACCCGCGGCGCCCGACCGTGAGTCGGGCCGTGGGCTGCTCCTCGTGGAGGCGCTCGCCACCCGCTGGGGCGTCCGCTCCGGCCCGGTCCCGTGCAAGACGGTCTGGGCGGAGATCGACCTCGTACGGCCCGCACGGCCCACACAGCACGCACGGCCGGAGTGACCAGAGGATCCCGCCGGCGGGCGGTCCGCGCACTCAGGCCCGGCGCACGCTCAGGCCCGGTGCACACTCAGGCCCGACGGCGCTGCCGCCAGGGCCTCGGGGAGGGTGGCGTGGACCGGGATCACGTCGATCAGGCCGGTGATCCGCAGCAGATACGTGATCATCCCGTCCGGGCACACGAGGCGCAGCTCGCCGCAGCGTCGGCGGGCGGCGTCATGGGCGCCCGCAAGTACGCGCAGACCACTCGCGTCACAGAAGGCCAGCGCGGACAGGTCCACGATGAGTCTGACCGGGTCGTGAGCCGCGCTCACGTCCTGAAGGTGGTCGCCCAGCAGGCCGGCGGTCGCGATGTCCAGCTCGCCCGCAACCGTGACGACCGACCAGCCGTCTCGGCGATGGGAGGAAACCGTCAGGTGCATCATCGTGCTCGACCCCTCGGAGAAGGACCCCTCTTCATCAGAGTGGGACTCTAGCGAAGAGAGTACTGCTTCATTCTCAAGAGGAAAACTACTCTCAGTGGAGCGGCTCCATACATTCGGCTGTCGGCACCGGCGGGTGTGCGGCGGGGCGCCAGAATCGGCGCATGCTGAGAATCGGATCCGTGGTGCTGGGCGTCTCGGATGTGCCGCGTGCTGCCGCGTTCTGGATGAAGGCGCTGCGATACGTCCCGCGCGAGGAGATGGAAGAGGACTGGGTGGTGCTCGTACCGGCGGAAGGGGCCGGGGTCCAGCTGTCGCTCGGCCTGAGCGAGACGCCGGCGCAGGAGCGTCCGCGGATCCATCTGGACCTGTACGCGGGGGACGCGGCGGATCAGGCCGCCGAGGTCGAGCGGCTGGTGTCCCTGGGCGCTCGGCGCGTCGACTGGGGCCTCTACCCGGCCGACGCCGACTTCGTCGTACTCGCCGATCCCGACAGCAACCGCTTCTGTGTCATCGACACCGCCCACGGCTGACCGAAGGCCGGAAACCCGTGCACCGTGATCCGCGCCCCCGAGGACCCTTTCCCATGACAGGCCCTCCGGGCGGGTCACCCCGCAGCGCCGCGATCGACGCCGTCAGAGTCGACGGGACGTCCGGGACCAGCAGCACGGCTCCGGCGCCCCCATGGCCGTAGTCACTCGCCCTCGGTGAGGGTGTCGGCGTTGAAGTGGTGAGCGCGCAGGATCAACACCACGTCGTCGCGGTAGTCCTCCTGGTACCAGAGCATCACCGGCCCGTCCCCGTGGCTGAGGACGCCGGAGGCTGATTCGGTGATGTCGAAAGGGCGGCCGATGCGGCGGACACCGACCGCTTCGGAGACGCGCTGTGCGACATTCTCGATGTCGTTGCGCTGTTCCGGGGTGAGTCCCCCGACGACATGCGCGGCGTCAGGAAGGTACTCCCAGGTCCAGTCACTCACGCGGCGGTCCCCTCCGCGTCCGCGAGGATACGGCCGATCTCCGCAGCGGCGGCACGGCGAGCTGCACGGTCGTCAGAGGTGGCGACGATCTGCTCGCATTCGCGGAGCCGAGCGGCGCGGGCGGGCCAGCGCGTGACGGCGACCCAGGCCCACCAGTGCTCTGTGAAATGACGCCCGGGGAGAAGGCTGTACTCGTCACGGGCCTGGTTCATGGCGGTGGCCCAGTCGGCATCGAAGCGCGGGAGGACATCGGGATCGATTCGCGCGACAGCGACACGCAGGGCTGCCGGGGTCTTCGCGGGCATGCGGATGAGCGGTTCGCCGGCCGGCTCAGTGGACTGCGACGTCATCTCAGGCTCCTGGGTGGGGAAATGGCTCGGTCAGGCGGCATTCGTCGCTTCGCTCTTCCTCCGGCCCTCGTGGTCCCGGTGCCGTCGGCGCAGGGTGTCGCGGTTCATTCCCGTGATGCGGGTCGCTGCTGCCTGTGCTCCTCGAGGTCCGTGCTCCAGGAGGTCCATCAGTGCCGCCCCGAACTCCTTCTCGGCGTCCGCCAGGCGCTTCGTGGCGCGCTCCAGGCGTCGTATACGGGGATCGTCGTGCGTGGCAGGTCGGGACATGGCCCCAGGATCGCCGAAATGATCGGCCGAATGCAACGGCCGATTCATTCGACGTCCTGTCTCAGCCCCGCAGCGCCGCGATCGCCTCCGTCAGGGCCGACGGCACGTCCGGGACCAGCGTGTGTGCCCCGTCCCGCACGACGTGCCGGCCCGCGACGACCGTGTGGCGGATGTCCGCCGACGTGGCCGCGAAGACCGCCGTCTCCGCGCCCAGCCTCGGCAGCGGGCCCGCCGTGCGGACCGTGTCGAGGGCGACCGTGGTGAAGTCGGCGAGGGCGCCCGCTTCCAGGCGGCCCGCGTCGGGCCAGCCCAGGGACGCGTGGCCGTCCTCCGTGGCGGCACGCAGCAGTGCCGCCGCCGTCCAGTGGCCGCGGGTGCGGCTGCGCAGGCGCTCGTTCAGTTCCATCGCGCGCGCCTCCTCCAGGAGGTCGATCACCGCGTGGCTGTCACTGCCGAGGGAGAGCGGGGAACCCGCGCGCTGGAGGGCCTGTGCGGGGCCGATGCCGTCGGCCAGGTCCCGTTCGGTCGTGGGGCACATGCAGGTGCCGGTCGTGCTGCCGCCGAGCAGCGCGATGTCGTCGTCCGTGAGATGGGTGCTGTGGACGCCGGTCGTGCGCGGGCCCAGCACACCGTTGTCGGCGAGCAGCCGTGCCGGGGTGCGGCCGTGGGCGGCGAGGCAGGCGTCGTTCTCGGCGGTCTGCTCGGAGAGGTGCACATGGAGGGGCGCCTCACGGGACGCCGCCCATTCGGCCACCGTCGACAGCTGCGCCGCCGGGACGGCCCGTACGGAGTGGATCGCCGCGCCGATGCGCGCCCACTCCTGGTCCTTGAGGAGCGACACCCGCTGCGCCCACGCGTCGGCCGTGCCGTCGGAGAAGCGGCGCTGGTGCGCCGTGGGAGGTTCGCCGAAGCCCGCCGACAGATACACCGTGTCGAGCAGCGTGATCCGGATGCCCGCGTCCGCCGCCGCGGCGATCAGCGCCTCGCCCATGGCGTTGGGGTCGGCGTACGGCGTGCCGTCCGGGGCGTGGTGGACGTAGTGGAACTCGCCCACCGCCGTGATCCCGGCCAGCGCCATCTCCGCGTACACCGCCCGCGCCAGCGCGTGGTACGACTCCGGCGTCAGCCGCGCAGCCACCTTGTACATGAAGTCGCGCCAGGTCCAGAACGTCCCCGAGCCGACCTGGACGAGGCCGCGCAGGGCCCGGTGGAAGGCGTGGCTGTGGGCGTTCGCGAGACCGGGGACGGTGAGACCGCGCAGCACCTCGGCGCCCGGCGGCGGGGTCTCGGCCCCGGTCAGGACCGCCGTGATCCGGCCGTCGCGCACCTCCAGCGCCACGCCCGGCTCGACATGGGTGCCGAGCCAGGCGTGTTCCAGCCAGTACGTCGTCAGCTGCACGCGAGTCCCTCCAGTACGTCGGCCAGTGCGATGACGCCGGCGAGGCAGTCGTCCTCGGCCGCGTACTCGGCCGGGGAGTGCGAGACACCCGTCGGATTCCGTACGAACAGCATGGCGGTCGGGATGGACTCCGAGAGGATTCCCGCGTCGTGTCCCGCGCCGGTGCCGAGCAGCGGGGCCCGCCCGCCGAGGATCTTGCCGAGCTCGTCGCGCAGTGCGTGCTCGAACTCGACGACGGGCGTGAACGACTCCCGTACGACGGTGAGGTCGATGCCGTTGCGCTCGGCGTGCTCGCGGGCGGCCGCCTCGATCGCGGCGGTGACGACGTCCAGGGCCGACTGTTCCGGCGCCCGCGAGTCGAGCCAGCCGCGGACGAGCGACGGGATGGCGTTGACGCCGTTCGGCTCGACGGAGACCTTGCCGAAGGTCGCGACGGCGCCCGCCAGCTCCGCCTCGCGGCGGGCGGCGAGGACGGTCTCGGCGTACGTCAGCATCGGGTCGCGGCGGTCCGCGAGGCGGGTGGTGCCGGCGTGGTTGGCCTCGCCGCGGAAGTCGAACCGCCAGCGGCCGTGCGGCCAGATGGCGCTCGCGATGCCGACGGGGTCGCCGGACAGGTCGAGGGCCCGGCCCTGTTCGACGTGGAGTTCGACGAACGCGCCGATGCGGGCGAGGCGTTCGGGGTCGGGGCCGATGATGCCGGGGTCGAAACCGGCCGCCTCCATGGCCTGCGGGAGGCTCACGCCGTCCCCGTCCCGGAGTTCGTACGCCTGCGCCTTGGTCAGCCGGCCGGCGGTGAGCCGGGAGCCGACGCAGGCGAGGCCGAAGCGTGCGCCCTCCTCGTCGCCGAAGTTGGTGATGGCGAAGGGCTTGGTGAACGTCGCTCCCCTGCGGCGGAGTTCGTCGAGCGCGGCGAAGGAGGACACGACGCCGAGGGGGCCGTCGAAGGCGCCGCCGTCGGGCACGGAGTCCAGGTGGGAGCCGGTGACGACGGCGTCACCCGCGGTGGGGCTCCCTCCGCCGGAGGCGGGAGGAGGGTCGCCGAGCCAGGCCCACTGGTTGCCGTTGCGGTCGGTTTCGCAGGTGAGGCCGCGGGCCTCGGCCTGCTCCTGGAACCAGGTGCGGCAGTCGGCGTCGGCGCCGGTCCAGGCATAGCGGCGGTAGCCGCCCGAGTCGGCGTCGCGCCCGATGGTCGCGAGGTCCGCCCACATCTCGTGGAACGAGGGGGGTGTGGGCGTACGTTCCGCCGCGGCGGAAGGGGCGGGCACAACCCGGTCGGGGTCGCTCACGAGTCCTCCCGCATCGGGATGCGGACGCCGCGGTCCCCGGCGACCGACTCCGCGATGTCGTAGCCCGCGTCCACGTGACGGATCACGCCCATGCCCGGGTCGTTCGTCAGCACGCGGCGGATCTTCTCGCCCGCGAGCTTCGTGCCGTCGGCGACCGTGACCTGGCCGGCGTGGAGGGAGCGGCCCATGCCGACGCCGCCGCCGTGGTGGATGGACACCCACGACGCGCCGGAGGCGACGTTGACCATGGCGTTGAGCAGCGGCCAGTCGGCGATCGCGTCCGAGCCGTCGAGCATCGCCTCGGTCTCGCGGTACGGGGAGGCGACCGATCCGCAGTCGAGGTGGTCGCGGCCGATGGCCAGCGGGGCCGCCAGCTCGCCGCTCGCCACCATGTCGTTGAAGCGCTCGCCCGCGCGGTCGCGCTCGCCGTAGCCCAGCCAGCAGATGCGTGCCGGGAGGCCCTGGAAGTGGACGCGCTCACCGGCCAGCTTGATCCAGCGGGCCAGGGACTCGTTCTCGGGGAAGAGATCCAGCATCGCCTTGTCGGTCTTCGCGATGTCCGACGCCTCGCCCGAGAGCGCCGCCCAGCGGAAGGGGCCCTTGCCCTCGCAGAAGAGGGGCCGGATGTACGCCGGTACGAAGCCGGGGAACGCGAACGCCCGGTCGTAACCGGCCAGCTGCGCCTCGCCGCGGATGGAGTTGCCGTAGTCGAAGACCTCGGCGCCCGCGTCCATGAAGCCGACCATGGCTTCCACATGGCGGGCCATCGACTCGCGGGCCCGGGTCGTGAACCCGGCCGGGTCCTTCGCCGCGTAGGACGCCATGTCGTCGAAGTCGACGCCCACGGGGAGGTAGGACAGCGGGTCGTGGGCCGACGTCTGGTCGGTCACGATGTCGATCGGGGCGCTTTCCGCGAGCATCTGCGGCAGCAGCTCCGCCGCGTTGCCGAGCAGGCCGATCGACAGCGGGCGGCGGGCGTCCCGGGCCTCCACCGCGAGCTGGAGGGCGTGGGCGAGGTTGTCGGCCTTCACGTCCAGGTAGCGGTGCTCGATCCGGCGCTCGATCGCGCGCGGGTCGACGTCGACGCAGATCGCGACGCCGTCGTTCATGGTCACGGCGAGCGGCTGGGCGCCGCCCATTCCGCCGAGACCGGCCGTGAGCGTGATCGTGCCGGCCAGGGTGCCGCCGAACTTCTTCGCCGCCACGGCCGCGAAGGTCTCGTACGTGCCCTGGAGGATGCCCTGGGTGCCGATGTAGATCCAGGAGCCGGCCGTCATCTGGCCGTACATGGTGAGACCGAGGGCCTCCAGGCGCCGGAACTCCTCCCAGTTCGCCCAGTCGCCGACCAGGTTGGAGTTGGCGATGAGCACGCGCGGCGCCCACTCGTGGGTCTGCATGACGCCGACCGGGCGGCCGGACTGGACGAGCATCGTCTCGTCCTGCTTCAGGGTCCGCAGCGTGCGCACCATCGCGTCGAAGGAGCGCCAGTCGCGGGCGGCCTTCCCGGTGCCGCCGTAGACGACGAGCTTGTCGGGGTGCTCGGCGACCTCCGGGTCGAGGTTGTTCTGGAGCATGCGCAGCGCGGCTTCCTGCTGCCATCCAAGGGCGCTCAGTTCCGTACCACGCGGTGCCCTGACCGGGCGGGGTCCAGACATGCCGATGCCTCCTCGCGACAGTGATTCTTCCATTCACATCCTGGCCTCCTGAATAATTCCAGTCAACAGGGCGGCGCGGGCCGGGTCCGGATGATTGACTGGTACACATGGCTCATCTGGCTTCAGACCGTCGTGATCAGGCCGTCCGAGCGGCCGTGGAACAAGGCCTCCTCAACGGGAGCGAGCCCGTCACCGCCCTGCTCGACATCGCCGGGATCCGCGCCTCCGCCGCCGCACTCACAGCCGCCTTCGCCGAGATCACCGACGCCCCCGTCCTGCACGCCTTCGCCGTCAAGGCCGCGCCACTGGTGCCCGTGCTGCGCCTGCTGGGCTCGGAGGGCATCGGCGCGGAGGTCGCCAGCCCCGGCGAGCTGGCGCTGGCCCGCGCCGCCGGCATCCGGCCGGAGAACATCGTCCTCGACTCCCCCGCCAAGACCCTCCCCGAGCTGCGCGAGGCACTCGGCCTCGGGATCGCCGTCAACGCCGACAACCTCCAGGAACTCGACCGGATCGACGACCTGGTCGGCCGGGAACCCAGCCGCTCCCCGCTCGGACTGCGGGTCAACGCCCAGATCGGCGCCGGCGCGATCGGGGCGCTGTCGACCGCCACGAAGACCTCGAAGTTCGGGGTCGCGCTGCGCGACGAGGGCGCCCGCGAGCGGGTCGTCCGGTCCTGTCTCGACCGGCCGTGGCTGACCCGGCTGCACACGCACTCCGGCTCGCAGGGGCTGACCCTGGAACTGATGGCCGAGGGCGTACGGGCCGTGTACGAGCTGGCCGAGGAGATCAACGCGGCCGCCGGGCGGCAGCAGATCGGCACGATCGACATCGGCGGCGGGCTCCCGGTCAACTTCACCTCCGACGAGGAGACTCCGACCTTCGCCGCCTACGCCCGGGCGCTGCGGGAGGAGGTCCCCGGACTGTTCGACGGGCGGTACGGGCTGGTCACCGAGTTCGGCAGGTCGCTGCTGGCCAAGCACGGCACGGTCCTCACCCGGGTCGAGTACACGAAGACCACCGGCGCCCGGCCCATCGCCGTCACCCATGCGGGCGTCCAGATCGCCACCCGCACCATCTACGACCCCGTCTCATGGCCGCTGCGGATCGCGGTGTACGACGCGAAGGGCGTGCCCAGGACCGGTGACACCGTCGTGCAGGACATCGCGGGGCCGGCCTGCTTCGCCGGCGACCTGCTGGCCGAGGCGCGGGCGCTGCCGCTGCTGGAGCCGGGCGACGTGGTCGCGGCACTGGACACCGGCGCGTACTACTTCAGCAGCCACTACGCGTACAACAGCCTCGCCAGGCCCGGGATCCACGGCTTCCGGGCCGACGGGGACGGGGTCGGGTTCGTGACCGTCCGGGCCGCGCAGAGCCTGGAGGAGATCGTGACGGAGGCGGGCGGCGGCTCGGCGGACGCGCTGCTGTAGCGGGCGGTTGTCATACCCCGGTGGTTCCATGGAGCCATGAGCAGCAAAGGTGTCGTCGTAGAGCGCAGGGTCGCCGCGCCCGCCGGGCGGATCTGGGAGGCCCTGACCGACCTGGAGGGCTCGCAGCGCGTGCTCAGCGGGGTGGAGCGGATCGAGGTCCTCACGGAGGGCGGCTTCGGCGTCGGCACCCGTTGGCGCGAGACGAGACGGATGCTCGGCAAGGAAGCCACCGAGGAGATGTACGTGACGGTGAGCGAGCCGCCGGAGCGTTTCGTCGTCGAGGCGGACAATCACGGCGCCCATTACGTGTCCGAGTGGTCGCTGCGGGCCGACGGGCCGGAGACGACCACGGTGCGGATGACGTTCTCGGCGACACCTCCCGGAGGCTTCATGGGCCTGCTCACCAAGGTGCTGGGGCCGCTCGGCGAGCGTGCCGTGGTCAAGGCCATCGAGCGGGACCTCGCCGATGTCGCGTCGGCGGTGGAGTCAGGGCGCGGCTGACGCCGGATCCGATCGCCTCTCGCGCGGCGCCGGCCGCCCGAACCAGGACTGCCGGCCCGGTCCGCCGCGGCCCCCGCACCCCCGTTCGGCCCCGTACGGCCCAACCGCCGCGCGGCAGGCATCACGGGAGGGGTGACGGGCAGGTACCTTCCCACCGGTAAGCGGGAACGGGAGAGGTGTCTCATGGCCACATCCACTTCCACGGAGCAACCTGAGCAGCAACCTTCACTCAAACGCGCCATCGGCCCGAAGCTGCTGATCCTCTTCGTGATCGGCGACATCCTCGGTACGGGCATCTACGCCACGACCGGGAAGGTCGCGGGCAAGGTGGGCGGCGCGCTGTGGCTGCCGTTCCTGATCGGCTTCATCGTGGCGGTCATGACGGCGGCGTCGTACGTGGAGCTCGTCGGCAAGTACCCCAAGGCCGCCGGCGCCGCCCTCTACACCCAGAAGGCGTTCCGGCTGCCCTTCCTGACCTTCATCATCGCCTTCATGGTGATGTGCTCCGGGCTGTCGTCCGCGAGCGCCGCCGCCCGCGCCTTCAGCGGCGACTACTTCCAGGAGTTCACGGACGCCGTCCCGCCCACCCTCATCGCGATCCTCTTCATCCTGGCGCTGGCCGCGCTCGCGCTGCGCGGCGTGTCGGAGTCCGTGAAGACCAACGTGGTGCTGACCATCGTCGAGCTGACCGGTCTGGTGATCATCCTCGCGATCGGGGCGTCGGCGATCTTCACCGGCTCCGGAGAGCCGTCCCGGCTGGGCGAGTTCCAGGCCTCCGGCACCGGCTTCGCGCTGATGACGAGCATTCTGGGCGCCACGGCGCTGGGCTTCTTCGCGTTCGTCGGCTTCGAGGACTCGGTCAACATGGCGGAGGAGACCAAGGATCCGGTCCGCACCTTCCCGCGAGCGATCTTCCTCGGCGTCGGCGTGACCGGCACGATCTACGTGCTGGTGGCACTGGTGTCCTCGCTGCTCGTGGACTACCGGGTACTGGAGACGTCGAGCGGGCCGCTGCTGGAGGTCGTCAAGGCCGGCGGGGTCGACTTCCCGCCGAAGCTCTTCGCGCTGATCGCGCTCTTCGCGGTCACCAACTCCGCGCTGATCAACATCATGATGGCCTCGCGGCTCTGCTACGGACTCGCCAACGAGAAGGTGCTGCCGCGCGGCATGGGCCGGGTGCTCCCCAAGCGCCGTACGCCCGTCAACGGCATCATCTTCGTCACCGTGATCGCCATCGGCCTCGTCTCGACGGGCGAGATCGAAGGGCTCGGCGACACCACCGCGTTCCTGCTGCTCTGCGTCTTCACGGTGGTCAACGTGGCGGTGCTGGTGCTCCGCAAGGACCCCGTCGAGCACAGCCACTTCCGTACGCCGACGATCCTGCCCGTGCTGGGGGCGATCACCTCGGTCATCCTGGCCAGCCCGCTCTCGGAGCGCGGGTCCGACGTCTACATCAGGGCCGGCGTGCTCGTCGCCATCGGGATCGCCCTGTGGGCCGTCAACAAGGTGTGGATGAAGGTACGGCACGAGGAAGAGGCAGCCAGAGGCTGAGAACAAGCAGCCGAGGGCCGAATGGGGTGGGGCGGACCTTATCGGACCGGCTGCATGTTCCGATGGAAAATGCCAGAACTCCCACCTGCCGACACTCCGTTGCGTAACGTCACGGCTACGGACGTACGTCCGAGCCGTTCGCACACGTGCTGGAGGGGGATTTCCGCGTGCCCGGAATCGACGAGTGTCTGCTGCACGCCATGCGGCTGCCCGGAGTGCGCGGCGCCGCCCTCGTCGACTGGACCAGCGGACTCGCCCTCGGCACGGTCGGGGACGCGGCGGGCGCCGACCACGAGACGGCGGCGGCGGAGACCGCGGAGCTGGCGCGCATGGCGGCGGAACACCCCACCTTCGCCCCCGTGGGGCTCGCCGAGGACACGGACCTCGGCAAGAACCCTCCGGTCGAGGACCTCGTCGTCACCACCCGTACCTGCTATCACGTCCTACGCTTCGTCGAGACGAGTTTCGACAGCAGCGTCCTGCTCCACCTCTGGCTCGACCGCGCCGAGGGCAATCTCGCCCTCGCCAGGCTGCGGATGAGAGACCTGACCGAGCGGCTGGTGCTGGAGTGACCGTCTCACCGATGCTGCTGCGGCTCGCCGCGGAGCGGGCCACAGGCGCGCTGTTACGCGACCGGGGGACGCTCTACCTCGTCGACGGCCAGGTGGTGCACGCCGAGAGCCCGGCCGCGCCCGGTATCGAGGTCCTGCTGACCGCCGGCGGGCGGCTGCGCGCCGACGGCTGGCAGGAGGCGCTCCGTGAGGCCGGGGCGCAGGGCCGGGTCGGCCGCCATCTCGTCGACAGCGGCCGGCTCAGCGACGGCGAGCTGGAGATCTGCCATCTCGGAGCGCTGTACGACGCCGCGTACTTCGCACTCGCGCCCGGCAGCGGCCCCTCCCGCTTCCGCTACGGGGTGGCCCACTGGATAGGCCCCGTACGGCCCGTGGCGGCCGAGGCCGTCGAGCGGGAGACCTTACGGCGCAGAACACTGCTCGACCGGCTCTGGGCGCACCCCGAGACGGACACCTCGCCCGTCGTGCCCGTGCGCCGCTCCGCCGGGTCACGGGCCGCCCCGCGCCAGCGCGCCGTGCTCGACCTGGCCGACGGGGTGCGCACCCCCGCCGACATCGCCCTGGCCCTCGGCCGCCCCGCGTTCCACACGCTGGTCGACGTGCGCCGGCTGGCCGCGGCCGGGCTCGTCGAGACCCCGCGAACCGACACCGGCGCCACCGCGCCGCTACCGCCACCCGATGTCGTCCGTGTGATGGGCACGTCCGCAGATCCGGACGTCGCCCTGCTCCGCCGGCTCCGTGACGCCCTGGAGGCAACGCTGTGATGCGCGCGATGAGACAGCGCGCCGAGAGGAGACAGCTGATGACGGCGAGTACCGGAGTCCTCGACGAACTCCACCGGTTGAGGACCCGGTTACCGCAGCTCACCGGCGCCCTCGCGGCCAGCGTGGACGGTCTCGTACTGGCCAGGGACACCCCGGACACGGAGGCGGAGACGGTCGCCGCGCTGACCGCCGCGGCACTCGGCGTGGCGGTGCGGCTCACCGAGGCGACCGGCCAAGGAGGCTTCCGCGAACTGCTCGTCCGCGGTGAGAGCGGCTATGTGGCGACCTACGCGGCGGGGTCGGCCGCCGTGCTCACCGTCACCGCCGAGCCGCGCGTCAACGTCGGGCGGCTGCACCTCGAAGCCCGCAGGGCCGGGGCCCGCATAGCCGAACTCGTCGACGGCGCACTCGAACGTCCCTGACCGAACAGCACACCAATCCCATGAGTTCAACGACTAGGAAAGGCATCACCATGGCGAACACCGAGACCGCTCTCAAGGAAGCGATGGCCACGATCGACGGCGCGATCGGCGTCGCGCTCGTCGACTACACCAGCGGCATGGCGCTCGGCACGATGGGTGGCGGCAAGCAGCTCGACCTGAACGTCGCGGCCGCGGGCAACACCGACGTGGTGCGGGCGAAGCTCCGCACCATGGAGATGCTCGGCCTGCAGGACGACATCGAGGACATCCTCATCACCCTGAGCTCGCAGTACCACCTGATCCGCCTGCTCAAGGCACGAGGCGGCAACGGGCTGTTCCTGTACATGGCCCTGGACACCAAGCGCGCCAACCTGGCGATGGCCCGGCACCAGCTGCGCAAGATCGAGGCGACACTGGAGGTCTGACCCCCGCCGGCGCCCCGCCGACCGCTCAGCGGCGCCGCGCCCCGCCCGGGGCGGCGTCCCCGGCGGCGGGGCCGGTCGTGCGGTGGCCCGACACCTCGGCGCGGCGGGCGTGCCGCGCGCTGAGAGGCGGCGGCCGCATCATTCCGTGAACAGCCCGCGCTCCGCGGCCCGGGTGTCGAAGTCCTCCAACCGGGCCTGTGCGTCCGGCAGATCGTCGCACATCGCCTCCAGCAGCACCCGGCCCAGCATCATCGGCGCGCACGCCGTGTCGAAGGCCAGGCCCGTGCCGACCGCGGCCGGGATCAGCAGATCGCTGTGGGCGGCGACGGGCGCGAACGCCGAATCGGCGACCGTCACGACGCTCAGCCCGGCCGACCGGGCGTACGCCAGCGCCTCCACGACCTCTTTCGGATGGCGGGGCAGGGCGAAGCAGAGCAGTGCGCTCGCACCCGCACGGCGGGCGGCGTCGATCCGGTCGGCGAGCATCGTGCCGCCCTCGTCGAGGAGGCGTACGTCCGGGTGGACCTTCGCCGCGAAGTACGCGAAGCCGCGGGCCTGGGAGGAGGCGGCACGCAGACCGAGCACGAGGAGGGGGCGGGAGGCGGCGAGCCGCCGGCCGGCCCGTTCGACGGGTGCCGGGTCGGCGAGCATGGCGGCCAGATGCCGCAGGTTCTCGATCTCGGCGTGCACGGCCTGCTGGTACTCGGTGAACCCGTCGTCGTCCCCGGCCGGTTCGGTGGGCGCGACCTCGCGCAGGTGTCTGCGCAGCGCCGGGTAGCCGTCGAAGCCGAGCGCGACCGCGAAGCGGGTCACGGAGGGCTGGCTGACCCCGGCGAGTTCGGCCAGTTCGACGCTGGACAGGAACGGCACGTCGGCGGCCCGGCGCACCATGCAGTGGGCGATACGGCGCTGGGTGGGGGTGAGCCGGTGCCCCTCGAAGAGCTGCTGCAGTCGTGCGGCAGGGCTGCTGTCGTTCATACCGTCCCCCAGGTCGTCTCACCGAACGTGCCGGACGCGCCGGTCGTCCCGGTCGTGCTGTCGGTCGTGCTGGTCATGGTGCTGCTCGCGCCGCCGGTCATGGTGCTGCTCGCGCCGAAGGTGTCGAGCAGCGCGGCCGCCGCGGTCACGTCGTCGGTCAGCGGCCGGTCGGTGTGCTCCTCGTCGAGCACCGCCTCGGCCAGCGCGAACGCCCGCCCGACCGGCAGATCCGGGTCGGGGCGCAGCCCTCGCTGGCGCAGGGCCCGTACGGCGGCGACGAGTTCACAGCCGACGACGAGCCGGTAGGGGCCGCTCGCCCGAAGGGTCTGGCGGGCGGCGAGCGAGGCGAAGCTGGCCTGCTCCTCGACGCCCCGGGACAGTACCGCGTGGCCGAGGGACGCGGGGGCGGAACAGGCACGAAGATCGCCGAGGGCGGCCCCGGCGGCGTACTCGAGGATCATCACCCCCGACGACGCGGGCTCGGTGTCCGCGAGGAACGGCCGCAGCCTGGTGTAGGCGGGCTCGTTGAGCGCGGAGAGCCGGGAGGTGGAGAGCCGGGCGACCTGGGTGAGCGAGAGCCTGAAATGGTCGAGGTCCAGGGCGAGTCCCGCGAGGTAGAAGCCGCCGTGGTGATAGGCGGCGTGCTCCTCGGGGCGGATCAGCGGGTTCTCGGCTGCGGCGTTGATCTCGACGGTGAGGGACCGCTCCAGCGCGTCCGCCGCGTCGTGCGCGGGTCCGTGTATCTGCGGCACACAGCGGAAGCCGTACGGGTCCTGGATCCGGCCGAGCGGAGGCGTCGGACGGGCGGGCGCGCCCAGCACCCCGCGCATCCGCGCGGCGACGGTGGTGGAGCCCGGGTGCGGGCGGGCCGCGTGGACGGGCTCGGCATACGCCTCGTAGGAGCCGTCGACGGCGAGCAGGGAGAGCGCGGCGACGAGTTCGGTGGCGGTGACCAGCCGGCGCAGTTCGTCCAGGGCGAGCGCGGACTGGCCGAGGGTGAGCGCGTTGCTGCTGATCAGGGCGAGGGCGTCGTTGTTGTCGAGCGGCTGGGCGGCGGGGGCGGAACCGGGCCCCTGCCAGGGGTGCTCACCGGCCAGCGCGAGGCCCATCTGCGCGAGCGCCGCGATGTCGCCGGTGCCGACGGAGCCGTACTCGTGGACGACGGGGTGCGCACCGGTCTCCAGCGCCTCGCAGAGCGCGCTGATCACGGTGGGGCGCAGTCCGGCGCCGCCGGCGAGGAGCTGGTTGGCGCGGACGGCGAGCATGGCGCGGACCTCGCGGGCCGGCAGCGGCTCACCGATGGCACCGGCGTGGCTGCGCAGCAGCCGCAGGCCGTGGTCGGCGGCCGCCTCGGTGGGGATGTCCTCGCTGCGGTTGGCGCCGACGCCCGTGGAGCGTCCGTACACCCGGCCCGAGGCGGCGAGTTCGCGGGCGGTGTCCCAGGCGTACTCGACGCGTTTCATGGCCTCGGTGCCGGGCACGGGCCGGACGGCGCCGTCGGCGAGCCGGACGATGTCCGCGACCGGAAGGCTCTGTCCGTCGAGGACGACGATGTCGGCCGGACCGTCCACCATGTGGGACGACATCATGCGCGTACGCCTCCTTTTCCGGACAGCTCGCCTTGTCGTACGAGCATTCGTCACCAGGGATTTACCCGAGGGCATTGACAACTTATTCAGTCACCCAGAACTGTGCATGACCATATGCAGGCCGGGCAAGGGACGACTGATGATCAGATTCGACGCAGTGGACAAGCGCTTCCCCAACGGCACGACGGCGGTCAGCCGACTCACCATGGAGATGCCGGAGGGCGGTATCACCGTCCTCGTCGGCTCCTCGGGATGCGGCAAGACCACCACTCTCCGCATGATCAACCGAATGGTGGAGCCGACCTCCGGCACGATCCACGTCGGCGGCACGGACATACGGTCCCAGGACGCGGCCGAGCTGCGGCGCTCCATCGGCTACGTGATCCAGCAGGCGGGCCTCTTCCCGCACCGCACGATCCTCGACAACGTCGCCACCGTGCCGCTGCTGCTCGGCTGGGGCCGCCGCAAGGCCAGGGCGCGGGCGGCGGAGCTGCTGGAGACCGTCGGCCTCGCCGCCGACACCGGCAAGCGCTACCCGCACCAGCTCTCCGGCGGTCAGCAGCAGCGGGTCGGGGTGGCGCGGGCGCTGGCCGCGGATCCGCCGGTGCTGCTGATGGACGAGCCGTTCGGCGCGGTCGACCCGGTCGTCAGGACCCAGCTCCAGGACGAACTGCTGCGCCTGCAGCGCGAGCTGAACAAGACGATCGTCTTCGTCACCCATGACGTCGACGAGGCCGTACGCCTCGGCGACCGCATCGCCGTGTTCCGCACCGGCGGCCATCTCGTCCAGTACGCCGAGCCCGCGGAGCTGCTGGCCCGCCCGGCGGACGCCTTCGTCGCGGACTTCCTCGGCGCGGAGCGGGGCCTGAAGCTGCTGTCGCTGAGCACGCTCACGGGTGTGCCGCAGGCTCCGGTCCCCGAAGGCGGCCGCTGGCGGCTCGTCCTGGACGGGTCGCGCAGCCCGCTCGGCTGGCGCGACAACGATGCCAGGGACGACGCCCCGCTGCTGCCGGTCCGTGCGCTGCGCGACACGGACTCCCTCCTCGCGGCCCTCGACGAGTCGGTCGCCTCGCCGACCGGCGTCGTGGCCCGCGTCGACGCGGACGGCGTCCTCACCGGCGTCTCGTCCCGCGACGACATCCACGACCACGCCGCCGCGGCGCACCGTGCGGCGGGCACCGCCCTCGGCGTCCCGGCGACCGGGGCCACCGGAAGCCCCGCACCGGACGCCGCGTCGGACTCCGCGTCGGACTCCGCGTCGGACTCCGCGTCGGAAGCGTCGGCCGACGCCGTCGCCCCGGCGAAGCACGCCGGGCAGCACGGAGGCGGGGCCGCGTGAGCATCGACTGGAGCTGGCTCGCCGACCACACCGGCGATCTCACCGCGCTCACCGTCTCGCACCTTCAAGCAGCCCTGTCCGCCGTGTTGTTCGGGCTGCTGATCTCGCTGCCGCTCGCCGTCGTCGCACACCGGATCCGGCCGCTGCGCGGATTCCTGCTCGGGATGTCGAACGTCCTGTTCACCATCCCCTCGATCGCCGTGTTCGTGCTGCTGCTCCCGGTCTCCGGGCTCACCCGCACCACCACCGTCATCGGGCTGACGATCTACACCCTGGTCGTACTGCTGCGGAACACCGTCGAGGGCCTCGACTCGGTCCCGGCGCGGACCAAGGAAGCCGCCAGGGCCATGGGGACGCGCCCGCTGCGCACCCTGCTCACCGTGGAGCTGCCGCTCGCCCTGCCCGTGATCATGGCGGGGGTGCGGATCGCGACGGTCATGTCCATCTCCCTCGTCAGCGTCGCCACGTACATCGGCGACGGCGGCCTCGGACAGCTCTTCACCGACGGCTTCCAGCGCGGCTTCCCGACGCCCGTCATCGCCGGGATCGTCCTCACCCTGCTCCTCGCGCTGGCCGCGGACGCGCTGCTGGTCGCCGTGCAGTACGTGCTCACCCCCTGGCGAAGGAAGCGGGCCTGACATGTACGAACTCTTCAAGGACCTCGGCGGCTGGCTCGTCAGCGGCGCCCAGTGGTCGGGCCCGGACGGCATCGGGCACCGGCTCGCCGAGCACCTCCAGTACTCGCTGCTCGCCACCCTCATCGCGGCCGCGATCGCCCTGCCCGTCGGGCTGCTCATCGGGCACACCGGCCGCGGCGCCTTCCTCGCCATCAACCTCTCCTCCTTCGGCCGCGCACTGCCCACCGTCGGACTGGTCGTCCTCGTCTTCCTGGCCGGCGGACTGTCCATGACCCCGGTGTACGTGGCCCTGGTGGCCCTCGCCGTCCCGGCGATCGTCACCAACACCTACGCGGGCATGACCGCCGTGGACCCGG
The DNA here is from genome assembly GCF_044757085.1 of Streptomyces sp. NPDC091376. Classification (NCBI taxonomy): domain Bacteria; kingdom Bacillati; phylum Actinomycetota; class Actinomycetes; order Kitasatosporales; family Streptomycetaceae; genus Streptomyces; species Streptomyces sp. NPDC091376. The sequence continues at coordinate 91,228 of NZ_JBIVUF010000009.1, forward strand.
AGGTGAAGGACGCGGCCCGCGGCCAGGGCATGCGCGGCCACCAGGTCCTCCTCCAGGTCGAGATCCCGCTCGCGATGCCGTTGATCATGACCGGGCTGCGGCTCGCGCTCATCCAGGTCGTGGCCACGGCCACCATCGCCGCGTACGTCAGCTTCGGCGGCCTCGGCCGGTACGTCTTCGACGGCCTCGCCCAGCGCGATCTCGTGCAGGTGCTCGGTGGTGCCGTCCTCGTCGCGGTCGTCGCCGTCGTCCTCGACCTGGCGCTCGCCGCCCTGCACCGCGCCCTCTTCCCCCTGCGCCCCGCAGGGCGCAGGGCGACCTCCCGACCGCCCCGCACGACCGCGTAAGGACACCTCATGAACCGACGCACCCTGCTCGGCGGACTGCTCGCCGCCGCGGCCGTCCCCGCGCTCGCCGCCTGCAGCAGCGGCATCACCTCCCTCGAAGGCGAGGGCGGGTCCCTCGGCGGCGGTGGGTCCAGCAAGGACGGACTCACCATCGGCACTGCCAACTTCACCGAGAACCAGATACTCGGCTTCCTCTACGCCGCCGTGCTCGGCGCGGCCGGGGTGAAGACGACCGTCCGCCCCAACCTCGGCACCCGCGAGATCCTCATCCCCGCCCTCAAGGGCGGCGACATCGACCTGCTGCCCGAGTACCAGGGCGCCCTGCTCCACTACCTCGACCCGAAGGCCGAGGCCACCGAGGAGGGCGAGATGCAGAACGCCCTCGCCGCCGCCCTGCCCGCGGGCCTCCAGGTCCTGCCGTACGGCGCCGCGGAGGACTCCGACGCCTTCGCCGTCACCCGTGAGACAGCCGCCAGATACGGCCTGAGGACCCTCGGCGACCTGGCTAAGCAGAACGGCAGACTGGTCATCGGCGCCGCACCCGAGGTGAAGAAGCGCGTCGTCGGCGTCATCGGACTGAAGGACGTGTACGGCGTCGAGTTCCGGGAGTTCAAGTCCCTGGACTCCTCCGGGCCTCTGGTCAAGGGCGCGCTGAAGAAGGGCGACGTGGACGTCGCGAACCTCTTCACCACCGACACCGACATCAAGGCCGAGGGCTGGGTCGTCCTGGAGGATCCCAAGAACCTCGTCCCCGGCCAGCACGTCGTGCCGCTGATCGCCGACCGCAAGGCCGACTCCACCGTACGCAAGGCCCTCGCCCGGCTCGGCAACGCGCTCACCACCGAGGCCCTCACCGAGCTCAACCGCCAGGTCGACAAGGACAAGAAGGACCCGGAGGACGTCGCGAACGCCTGGGCCGCGGCCAACGGCCTGACGAAGAAGGGGGCCTGACGTCGTGCCAGGACTCGTCGAGCTGCGCTCCATCGACGTCGTACCGGACAGCGAACGGCACGGCACCGCCTTCTCCCAGTTCACGCTGTGGCTGGGCGCGAACCTCCAGATCACCGCCGTCGTGACCGGCGCCCTCGCCGTGGTCTTCGGCGGCGGCGCCTTCTGGTCGCTCCTCGGCCTGGCGCTCGGCAATGTGCTCGGCGGGGCGGTCATGGCCCTGCACTCCGCGCAGGGCCCGCGCCTCGGACTGCCGCAGATGATCTCCTCACGCGCCCAGTTCGGTGTGAAGGGCGCGGTCGTCCCGCTGCTTCTGGTGATCGTGATGTACATCGGCTTCTTCGCCAGCGGCAGCGTGCTCGCGGGACAGGCCGTCGGTGAACTCACCCACCTCGGCGAGACTCCCGGCATCATCATCTTCGCCCTGGTCACCGGAGCGACGGCGACGGTCGGCTATCGCGTCATCCACGCCCTCGGCCGGGTGGCGAGCGTGGTGTGCGCCCTCGCCTTCGTCTATCTCGGCGTCCGGCTGCTGGACCGTGCCGACCTGGGCGCCATCCTCGCCGACCGCGCCTTCGACCTGCCGATGTTCCTGCTCGCCGTGTCGCTGTCGGCGTCCTGGCAGCTGGCCTTCGGCCCGTACGTCGCCGACTACTCGCGCTACCTGCCCCGTACGACCAGCGCCCGCGCCACCTTCTGGTGGACGCTCGCGGGCTCGGCGCTCGGGTCCCAGTGGTCGATGGCCTTCGGCGTGCTGGTCGCCGCGACCGCCGGGGAAGCGTTCCTTTCGGGCCAGGTCGGCTACGTCGTCGCCCTCGGCGGCACCGGGCTGATCGCGTCGGTCCTCTACTTCGTGATCGCGCTGGGCAAGCTGACCGTCAACGTGCTCAACACCTACGGCGGCTTCATGTCGATGGTCACCAGCGTCAGCGGGTTCCGGGGGCAGCGGACCCTCTCGCCGCGCGGACGGGCCCTCTACATCGCGGCCATCATGATCGCTGGCACCGCCGTTGCCCTGCTCGGCAAGGACAGCTTCCTCGCCTCGTTCAAGGACTTCCTGCTCTTCCTGCTGACGTTCTTCACTCCCTGGTCGGCGATCAACCTGGTCGACTACTACCTGATCTCGCGCGAGCGCTACGACATCCCGGCGCTCTCCGATCCGCTCGGGCGCTACGGCGGCTGGCGCTGGGACGCACTCGCCGTCTACGGCATCGGGCTGCTCGCGCAGCTGCCGTTCCTGGTGACGCACTTCTACACCGGGCCGCTCGTGGCACCGCTGGGCGGCGCCGACATCTCCTGGATCGTCGGTCTCGCCGTACCCGCGCTGCTGTACTGGCTGCTCGCGCGGAACTCCCGGGACACGGGGGTTAGCCCCACTGACACCCCGGTGCCCACTCCCTACCCTGTGGAGCATGGAAGCCCGTGACCATGAGCTCACGAAGGAGCTCGACGCCACCCTTCACGCCCGCCGCGAGCTGGGTGGGGAGTACGAGCCGGCGCTGATCGAGTCGTTCCTGGAGAAGGTCGAGCAGCGCATGGACGCCACGGTCGACCGCCGGGTCCGGCGGCATCTGGCCGAGCAGCGGATGACCGTCGCCCGGGGAGCACGCCCCGGGCGCTCCGCGGAGAACTTCGGCGAGCGCTTCGGCCTCGGGATCATCACGCTGGTCCTCGCGATCCCGCTCTCGGCGATCGGCGCGGCGAACGCCGGCATCGAGGGCCTGTTCGTCACGTGGGCCGGCATCGTCGGCGTCAACGCCGTGTACGCCTTCCGCGGCAGAGGTGTCCTCGGCCGACGCGAGAAGGCGGAGTCCGACTGGGAGGAGTGACCCTCCCGAACGGCCCGGACCCGCGGTGCCACCACCCGGCCCGTGGCCGCCCCGCCCGTGGCCACCCGGCCGTGGCTTCGCAGCCCGTGGCTTCGCAGAAGTGGTACGAGCGCGACACGTTGGCGCAGCACTCGCTTAACACGCGTCCGGCACATTGAGGGGTGTCGGCGTCAAGGACCTCCGGAGCGGCTCCCGGACCTCCATGGACGCCCGGACGCGAGCCCGGCCCTGACCCGGAACGCGTCCCTCGCGGGGACCGCCGTCGTCCCGCCCCCCGGGTCACCGGGGGTGCGGCGGTCCCCGCGCACCGCACCCCACATTCCGCAAGGGCCCGCCTCAGGTCCGTGCCGGACACGGCCCAGAGGTGCCCGTACCGCTACTTGCCGCCGGCCCTGGCCAGGAACGACAGCAGGTCCTGGCGGCTCACCACACCGGTGGGCTTGCCCTCGACCAGCACGATCGCCGCGTCGGCGGTGCCGAGCACCGACATCAGGTCGCCGACCGGCTCACCGGAGCCGACCTGCGGCAGCGGTGCGCTCATGTGCTTCTCCAGCGGGTCGCCCAGCGACGCCCGCTGGGTGAAGAGCGCGTCCAGCAGCTCCCGCTCCACGACCGAGCCGATGACCTCGGCGGCCATGACGTCCGGGTGTCCGGCGCCCGGCTTGACGATCGGCATCTGGGAGACGCCGTACTCGCGCAGGACGTCGATGGCCTGACCGACCGTCTCCTCGGGGTGCATGTGCACGAGCGAGGGCAGCGCGCCCTCCTTGTGCTGCAGCACGTCGGCGACCCGCGGTGCGTCGCCCGCCTGCTCCAGGAAGCCGTAGTCGTTCATCCACTCGTCGTTGAAGATCTTCGAGAGGTAGCCGCGCCCGCTGTCCGGGAGCAGCACGACGACGACATCGTCCGGGCCGAGGCCCTCGGCCACGCGCAGCGCCGCGACGACGGCCATGCCGCAGGAGCCGCCGACCAGGAGGCCCTCCTCCTTGGCGAGGCGGCGCGTCATCTGGAAGGCGTCCTTGTCGGACACCGCGACGATCTCGTCGGTGACGTTCGGGTCGTAGGCGGTGGGCCAGAAGTCCTCACCGACACCCTCGATGAGGTAGGGCCGGCCGGAGCCGCCGGAGTACACGGATCCCTCGGGGTCCGCGCCGACGATCCGGACCTTGTCGTCGCTGATCTCCTTCAGATAGCGACCGGTGCCGGAAATCGTGCCGCCCGTGCCGACGCCCGCGACGAAATGGGTGATCTTTCCCTCGGTCTGTTCCCACAGCTCGGGACCGGTCGTCTCGTAATGCGAGCGCGGGTTGTTCGGGTTGGAGTACTGGTCGGGCTTCCAGGCGCCCGGCGTCTCCCGCACCAGCCGGTCCGAGACGTTGTAGTACGAGTCCGGGTGATCGGGATCGACTGCTGTCGGGCAGACGACGACCTCGGCCCCGTAGGCGCGCAGCACGTTGATCTTGTCCGTGGACACCTTGTCAGGGCAGACGAAGATGCACTTGTAGCCCTTCCGCTGGGCCACGATCGCAAGGCCGACACCGGTGTTGCCGCTGGTCGGCTCGACGATCGTGCCGCCCGGCTTGAGCGCCCCGCTCTCCTCGGCGGCCTCGATCATGCGTACGGCGATACGGTCCTTCACCGATCCGCCGGGGTTGAAGTACTCGACCTTGGCGAGAACCGTCGCCTGAATGCCCGCCGTAACGCTGTTCAGCTTCACCAGCGGGGTATTGCCAACCAGACTGATCATCGAGTCGTGGAATTGCACCGTAAGTCTCCGGGATCTCCGTAGTGGTTCCGTCAGCGTATGCGCATCCGGGTCGAGATTGGGCGACGGCGGTTACGGGGCAGTTAGCTCTAGTACGGCTGCACGGCTACGAGGAGGTGGCTGGGACTGTGTCGAGGGCGAGGGTTGCGCGGCGCATCGCGGCGGGCGCGGCATACGGCGGCGGGAGCATCGGCCTGCTGGGAGCCGCGGCGGTGACGGTCCTGCTGGCCGAGGTGCAGCTGGCGAAGAGATCGGTGGGGGGCGGCACGGCGCCCTATCCGCCCGGCGCGGATGGACTGTACGGCACGGCCTTCGGGCTCTCGGGCCCGCTGCGGCTGGTGCTCCTGGGCGACTCGACGGCGGCCGGCCAGGGCGTGCGCCGGGCGGGCCAGACCCCGGGGGCGCTGCTGGCCTCGGGACTCGCGGCGGTGGCCGAGCGCCCGGTGGAGCTTCGGAACGTGGCACAGCCCGGCGCGATGTCCGACGACCTGGAACGGCAGGTCGGCCAGGCGCTGCGGGACCCGGACCAGCCCCCGGACGTCTGCGTGATCATGATCGGTGCGAACGATGTGACGCGCCGGATGCCGCCGACCCAGTCGGTGCGGTACCTGTCGGCCGCGGTGCGCCGGCTGCGTACGGCGGGCGCCGAGGTGGTGGTGGGCACGTGCCCGGATCTCGGCACCATCGAGCCGGTCTACCAGCCGCTGCGCTGGCTCGCCCGCCGGGTCTCCCGGCAGCTCGCGGCGGCGCAGACGATCGGCGCGGTGGAGCAGGGCGGCCGTACGGTCTCGCTGGGTGACCTGCTGGGGCCGGAGTTCGAGGCGAACCCGCGCGAGATGTTCGGCGCGGACAACTACCACCCCTCGGCGGAGGGGTACGCGACGGCGGCGATGGCCATGCTGCCGACCCTGTGCGCGGTGCTGGGCCTGTGGCCGGAGACGGACCGGCTGGACGCGGACCGGCGCGAGGGCATGCTGCCGGTGGCCAAGGCGGCGGTGGAGGCCGCGAGCGAGGCCGGTACGGAGGTCACGGGCGCCCGTGCCCCGTGGGCCCTGCTCAAGCACCGCAGGCGGCGGCGGCTGCCGGTGCCGACGGCCCAGGAGCCCACGGCGGCGACGGCGGGGGAGCGGGCCGAGATTCACCGGCCGGACCGGGCGGACCGGCCGTAAGCGAGCGCTTAGAAAAGAGGCCCGCATCACACGGTCCGTACGGTGACCCGCGCGATACGTAGGGGTAACTTCCCAACAGACGCCCCGCGCACCCTTCTGTCTGGAGCCGTGATGCCCGAAGCCGTAATCGTCTCTGCTGCCCGCTCCCCCATCGGACGGGCCTTCAAGGGCTCGCTGAAGGACCTGCGGCCGGACGACCTGACCGCGACGATCATCCAGGCCGCGCTCGCCAAGGTCCCCGAGCTGGACCCGAAGGACATCGACGACCTGATGCTCGGCTGCGGCCTCCCCGGCGGCGAGCAGGGCCACAACCTGGGCCGGATCGTCGCCGTGCAGATGGGGATGGACCACCTCCCCGGCTGCACCATCACCCGCTACTGCTCGTCCTCGCTGCAGACCTCCCGCATGGCGCTGCACGCCATCAAGGCCGGCGAGGGCGATGTCTTCATCTCGGCCGGTGTCGAGATGGTCTCCCGTTCCGTGAAGGGCACCTCCGACGGTCTGCCCGACACCCACAACCCGGTCTTCGCCGAGGCCGAGGCCCGTACCGCGGCCGTCGCCGCGAGCGCGGGAACGAGCTGGCACGACCCGCGCGAGGACGGGCTGGTCCCCGACGCGTACATCGCGATGGGCCAGACCGCGGAGAACCTGGCGCGCCTCAAGGGCGTCACCCGCCAGGACATGGACGAGTTCGGCGTCCGCTCCCAGAACCTCGCCGAGGAAGCCATCAAGAACGGCTTCTGGGAGCGCGAGATCACCCCGGTGACGACCCCCGACGGCACGGTCGTGAGCAAGGACGACGGCCCGCGGGCCGGCGTGACCCTGGAGGGCGTCCAGGGCCTGAAGCCGGTCTTCCGCCCCGACGGCCTGGTGACGGCGGGCAACTGCTGCCCGCTGAACGACGGCGCCGCCGCGCTGGTGATCATGTCCGACACCAAGGCGCGCGAGCTGGGCCTGACCCCGCTGGCCCGGATCGTCTCCACCGGCGTCTCCGGCCTCTCCCCCGAGATCATGGGCTACGGCCCGGTCGAGGCGAGCCGGCAGGCGCTGGGGCGCGCGGGGCTGACCATCGACGACATCGACCTGGTCGAGATCAACGAGGCCTTCGCGGCCCAGGTCATCCCGTCCTACCGGGACCTGGGCATCCCGCTGGAGAAGCTGAACGTCAACGGCGGCGCGATCGCGGTGGGCCACCCCTTCGGCATGACCGGCGCGCGCATCACCGGCACGCTGATCAACTCGCTCCAGTTCCACGACAAGCAGTTCGGCCTGGAGACGATGTGCGTGGGCGGCGGCCAGGGCATGGCCATGGTCATCGAGCGCCTGAGCTGACCCGACGCCGGCCGGGAGGGGCCCTGAAGGGCTCCTCCCCCTCCCTCTGCAAGGGCTTTCCCAACCGCGTCGCGTCCGAGCCGTGACCGAATCTCCCCCAGGATGTGACCAATCTCCTGGGGGAGATACATTTCCCCAGGTCAGGTGCATCACGCACCGAAACATCCGGCCCAAAGTCCTGTCCATTTCGTGACGTAATGCACTGACAGCAGGCGTCGACCCACGCCAAGCTGATGTAGTAAGTCGGGGAATCCTCAGAAACCGGGAGTCTGTCAGTGAGCGCCATGTCCCTCGCCCTGCTGCTGACCACGGCCGCCGCCACGGCCGTGGGCGCCGCTGCCCTGCACACCACTCTTGGGCTGCGCAAGCAGGTCACCGCCCTGCGCACGGAGCTGGCCGCCGCGAGCCGTCACGGCAGCGGCCCCTTCGGATCCGTGCCGCAGGCCCGCACCGCACCCGCCACCGAGATACGCGCCGCCGTCGCCGAGGCCCTCGCCGAGGAGCGCGAGCGCGAGCTGGCCGAGGCGCGGGCCTTCTGGGCCGCACAGGAGGCCCGTGAGGCCGCCGACGCCCCGCACTACGCCGGCGAGTCGCCGATGACGATGCTCGGCGGGCTGGCCGGCCTCGGCGAGGACGGCCCGCTCTACGTGCCCCGCCAGGCCGACTTCGTCGGGCTGGAGGCCATGGACCTGGAGGCGGCCGAGGCGCTCGACGAGCTCGCGGAGCTCGCGGAGACGGCCGGACTCACCGAGTCGCCCGCCGAGTTCGCCGACGACTCCCCCGAACTCGCCGCGGCCCGCCGCAGGCACCCCTCACACCCCGACTTCGTCCCGGTCCAGACACCCGTCGTCACCGACCATGAGCGCACCGTGTCCCGCCTGGAGGAGCTCGCCGAGACGGCGACCGCCCTCACCGACGTCCGCCCCGGCCCGCTGGGCACCCTCGACGTGTACGTCTTCGCCGACGGCACGACGCTCTGCATGACCCCCGGCCACCGGGAGACCGCGGAGCGGCTCGCCGAGGCGCTGCGCACCGGCGAGACGCCGGTCCTGCTCGGCGGCTCCGGTGTGTCCGGCGCGTACGCCCTGACCTTCTCCTGCGGCGGCGGGGAGAACGTCTACATCCTCGCGGACCGCGTCATCGCCTCGCTCTGAAGCTCCCGGCGGGCGTGCTCAGAGCAGCGCCCGCCGAGCCGCCCCCTCGACACATTCCACGGCCTCGCCCAGTTCCTCCGGCGAGGCCGTTCCCGTGCGCATGGCTTCGGCCAAATCCGTCCCCGCGACCGACAATTGGTCCGCGACCGCGAAGATGCCCGCGTCCGGCATGATCCCCGGCTCCGCTCCCGGGGTCTCGATCAGCTGCGCGCGCCTCGCCAACTCCCTGGCCAGCGCGAGCCCTTCGGCCGCTGCGCCACGCTGGAGCCGGCTCTGCGGGGCGGCCCTCAACCGGTCGGCGAATCGCTCCACGGCTGCCGTCAGAGGTGTCGTATCAAGCACAACACGACCCTATGCGCCGGTGCGGGACTGTTGCCAATACGCGAACGCTGAGGCACGGTGACGTGAAGGACCACACGCGCAAAGCGTCCGGAGGCGCCGATGTCCCAAGTCTTCTCCGAAGAGACCCACCGCAATCTGCTCTCCCGCATCCCCCACTGCACCGGTCGTGAAGTCGCCGACTGGTTGCGCACCGTTGAGGATGGCCCCTCCCTCTTCCGATTCGAGGAGAAGGTCAGCTGGCTCCGGAGCGAACACAACCTCGCGTACGGACATGCGAAAGCGATCATTCATGAGTACGACCTGAGGCGGGCAGCGCGGAAGCTGCTCTAGGACGAAAGGCTCTGGGACGACCGAAGGGCCCGCCCGGCCGATGCCGGAACGGGCCCTTCGTCGTGACCGCGTGTGCACGCGGTCACGGGTGTCAGTCGTCGCCCTGCAGGATCGACAGCAGACGCAGCATCTCCAGGTAGATCCACACCAGGGTCATGGTGAGGCCGAAGGCCGCCAGCCAGGACTCCTCGCGCGGAGCGCCGTAGGTGACGCCGTCCTCGACCTGCTTGAAGTCCAGGGCGAGGAAGCAGGCACCGAGGATGATGCCGATGACGCCGAACAGGATGCCGAGGCCGCCGCTGCGGAAGCCGAGACCGTCACCGCCGCCGAAGACGGCGAACAGCAGGTTGGCCGCCATCAGCAGCAGGAAGCCCATCGCGGCCGCCATCACGAAGCCGTAGAAACGGCGGGTGACGCGGATCCAGCGCATCTTGTACGCGATCAGCACACCGGCGAAGACCGCCATCGTGCCGAGCACGGCCTGGGCGACCACGCCGTTCGCGATGTACGTGGAGACGGCGCTGGAGATCACGCCGAGGAAGACGCCCTCGAACGCGGCGTACGACAGGATCAGCGCGGGCGACGCCTTGCGCTTGAAGGACTGGACCAGCGCCAGCACCAGGGCCACCAGGGCGGCGCCGATGGCGATGCCGTACGACTTGCCGATGTTGGCCTGGTCGACCGGCAGCAGCACCCAGGACAGGACCGCGGTGAGCACGACCGTACCGAGCGTCATGGCGGTGCGCGCCACGACGTCGTCGATCGTCATCACGTTGGTGCGGGCGGGTGCCTGCGGCGGGGCGCCCAGCTGGGCGTCCGCCGGCGCGTAGGGGTTGGTGGCGTACGGGTTGCCGGTGCCCTGGGCGTAGGGGTTGCCTCCGACGGCGGGGCCCCCGGCCTGCGGCGCGGTGTTGAAGCCCGCGTAGCCGTTGTCGCGGCTGAACCCCCGTCGCGAGAAGACCGGGTTGCTGCTCCTCATCTCACTCCTCCATGGCCACCCTGCGTGGCCTTGACACAAGAGTAATGCGGGGGCAAAGACATCGGCCTAGTGCTGAGGGAGGATCTTTCCTCGATCGTGACGGATCGGTCACTCCGCCGGGCCTCGCCGTTTCCGCTCATTTCCTGACTACAGTCGGAGAACGGACTCATTTGTTCCCGAGGTGCGCCGGTTCAACCGGATCACCGAGCCCATCGGGCCTCGGCCGCTGCACGGGCACCAGTGCGACGCTTCGACGTTGACGCCGGCGGCAAGGAGGAGCCACTCTGAAGACGCGGCAAGCATTCAAGGGTTCAACGATTCCCCGCTCGCGCGCGGACGGCGTGACGTGCCCGGAGCCGGACTCGAACCGGCACGGCCCGAAGGCCAGCGAGGTTTAAGCTCGCCGTGTCTGCATTCCACCATCCGGGCTGGGTACGCGGTCCTGCGCACGCGGCTCTGCGTTTGCACATGAGCCTATCCGGACGGGTCCCTCCAACAGCGGAACACCGACTCGATGTTGTCTTATTTTATTGACGCTTGAGGGTGTGTCAGCACTGGTCGGCGGCCGTTTGCACCTGCCCCGCCCCGGCCCTTGCGCAGCCGGACCCGTCCAAGGGAATGACGGAAAGTCGCCGCCCCGGTACCGGTCCGGGCGGCCCACGGGCACGGCGTAGGAGACCCGGAGGAGACCCCCGGGACAGCGTCATACCAAAGGAGGACGGGCGAGCCTCGCCGTCAGACCCGAGTCGGCCCCGGGAACGGGCATCGGGACGGACGATCCGGCACGGTCCCGGGCCGCACGATGGTGTGGTCCTCGAAACGCCGTGACAGGAGAGTCCTCTCGTGACCACCACACCCACCGCCGCCCGCGCCACCGCGGTGGCAGCCCGCGCCCTGGATCTGTCCAAGGTCTACGGACAGGGCGAGACCCAGGTGGTCGCCCTCGACCAGGTCTCCGTGGACTTCCGCCAGGGAGAGTTCACCGCGATCATGGGCCCGTCCGGCTCGGGCAAGTCGACGCTGATGCACTGTGTCGCCGGCCTCGACAGCTTCAGCGGCGGCTCCGTGCGGATCGGCGAGACGGAGCTCGGCTCGCTCAAGGACAAGCAGCTGACCCAGCTGCGCCGCGACAAGATCGGCTTCATCTTCCAGGCGTTCAACCTGCTGCCGACGCTGACGGCGCTGGAGAACATCACCCTCCCGATGGACATCGCGGGCCGCAAGCCCGACAAGCAGTGGCTCCAGCTGGTGATCGACATGCTGGGGCTCTCCGGACGCCTCGGCCACCGCCCGGCCCAGCTGTCCGGCGGTCAGCAGCAGCGCGTCGCCGTCGGCCGGGCGCTCGCCTCCCGGCCCGAGATCATCTTCGGCGACGAGCCGACCGGAAACCTCGACTCCCGCTCCGGCTCCGAGGTCCTGGGCTTCCTGCGCAACTCGGTGCGGGAACTGGGCCAGACCGTCGTCATGGTGACGCACGACCCGGTGGCCGCCTCGTACGCGGACCGCGTCGTCTTCCTCGCGGACGGGCGGGTCGTGGACGAGATGATCGCCCCGACCGCCGACGGCGTGCTGGACCGCATGAAGGAGTTCGACGCCAAGGGCCGGACCAGCTGACCCGACGGCTCCACCGCAGACTTCCGGCCCTCACCTCAGGACTGACTCACACCATGTTCCGTACCGCCTTGCGCAATGTGCTCGCGCACAAGGCCAGGCTGCTGATGACCGTACTCGCCGTGATGCTCGGCGTGGCGTTCGTCTCCGGCACCCTGGTCTTCGCCGACACCCTCTCCAACGCCTTCCGCAACCAGTCCGCCAAGAGCTACGACGACGTCGCCGTCGCCGTCACCTCGTACGCGGACGAGAACGACGCCGAGCAGGAGCCCGGCCTGTCGGCGAAGACCCTCGACAAGGTCGGCGCGCTGGACGGCGTCGCCGCCGTGTACGGCCGGGTCAACGGCTTCGCCGGGGTCGCCGACCCCGACGGCAAGCTGATCGGCGTCGGCTGGTCCAACAAGGGCTCCAACTTCGCCCCCGGCAAGGACGGCAAGGACCCCGCCTACACCTTCGTCGACGGCAGTGGCCCGCAGAAGGACACGCAGATCGCCCTGGACCGGGACAGCGCCGAGAAGGGCAGGTACAAGGTCGGCGACCGGGTCCGGGTCGCCACCAACGGGCCGGTGAAGGAGTACACCCTCAGCGGTGTCTTCAGCACCAAGGACGGCGCCGTGAACGCCGGCGGCAGCCTCGTCCTCTTCGACACCGCGGCCGCCCAGAAGCTCTACCTCGCCCCGGGCTACTTCGAGGGCCTCACCGTCACCGCCGCGCCCGGCGCGGACGACGCGAAGATCCTCGACGCGATCAAGCCGCTGCTCCCGGAGCACGCCGAGGCACAGACCGGCCAGGCACTCGCCGACGAGCAGGCCCGGCAGATCGAGGAGGGCCTCGGCACCCTCAAGCAGGTCCTGCTGGGCTTCGCCGGCATCGCGCTCTTCGTCGGCATCTTCCTGATCTCCAACACCTTCACGATGCTGGTCGCCCAGCGCACGAGGGAACTCGCGCTGATGCGCGCCGTCGGCGCCTCCCGCAAGCAGATCACCCGCTCGGTGCTCATCGAGGCGGCGGTCGTCGGCGCGGTCGCCTCCGCGGTAGGTTTCGTCCTCGGCATCGGGCTCACCATCGGACTGCGCTCCGGGATGGCCGCGTTCGGGATGAAGGTGCCCGACGGCCCGCTGGTGATCTCGGCGACGCCGGTCGTGGCCGCGTTCGCCGTCGGTGTCCTCGTCACCATGTTCGCCGCCTGGCTGCCCGGCCGCCGGGCCGCCAAGATCCCGCCGGTCGCGGCGATGAGCAGCGTCCACGCGGTGGCCACCACCAAGTCGCTGGTGCTGCGCAACTCCATCGGCGGCGTCCTCACCGGCCTCGGCGCGGCCGGGATCGTGTGGGGCGCCGGCGCCGCCGGCGACACGGGGCGGATGCTGATCGGCGCGGGCGCGTTCCTCGCGCTGATCGGTGTGATCGTCCTGATCCCGCAGCTCTCCCGGCCCGTCATCGCGCTCGTACGTCCGCTGCTCGTCGGTGTCTTCGCGGTGGCCGGCAAGCTCGCCGGGCAGAACGCGGTCCGCAATCCGCGCCGTACCGGCGCCACGGCCTCGGCCCTGGCGATCGGACTGACGCTGGTGACCGGTCTGTCGGTGCTCGGTGTCACGGTCGGCACGGCCATCGACAAGATGACCACGGACAACATCAAGGCCGACTACATGGTCACGATGGCGAACGGCGGGGACCTCGACCAGTCCGCGCTGACCGCGCTGGAGAAGGCACCGGGCGTCTCCGCGGTGTCGCCCCAGCAGTCCGTCTACTTCCAGGTCAAGGGCGACTACGCGTCCGCCTCGGCGGTGACGCCGGGCGCGATCGAGAAGGTCCTGACCGTCGACGTCGTGTCCGGCAGCCTGGACACCCTCGCCGAGGGGCGGATCGCGGTCGCCGAGAACTCGGCGAAGAAGAAGGGCTGGAAGGTCGGCGACAGCCTCCCCGTCACCTTCAGCGACAAGAAGAAGGGCACCCTGACGGTCGGCGCCGTCTACAAGGACAGCGAGTTCCTCTCGCCCGTGCTCGTGAGCACGAAGGTCGCGAACGCCCACGAGGCGAAGCCGTACATCCCGCAGATCTTCGTGAAGGCGGACGGCGGTCAGACCTCGGCGAACGAGCAGGCGCTGATCGACGCCCTGGGTGACAACCCCGCCATCAAGGTGATGGACCGCCAGGACATCCGTGACGAGTTCGGCGGCGTGATCAACACCATGCTGAACATCATGTACGGCCTGCTCGCGATGGCCCTGATCATCGCGGTACTGGGTGTGGTCAACACCCTCGCGATGTCCGTCTTCGAACGGCAGCAGGAGATCGGCATGCTGCGCGCGATCGGTCTCGACCGGCGCCGGGTGAAGCGGATGGTGCGGCTGGAAGCCGTCGTCATCTCCCTCTTCGGCGCGGTGGTCGGCATCGGCCTCGGCTCCTTCCTCGGCTGGGCGATCGGCGAGACCTTCCGGGACAAGATCCCCGGGTACGCGCTGGTCCTGCCCTGGGACCGGATCGGGATCTTCCTGGCGCTCGCCGGACTGGTCGGCGTGCTCGCCTCGCTGTGGCCGGCCCGCAGCGCCGCGAGGCTCAACATGCTGAACGCCATCAAGACCGAGTAGCCGCGCCGCGGACACACACAGAGGCCGGGTTCCCCATGGCGGGGAGCCCGGCCTCGTGCGTACGGATCAACGCCGTTCGGGCTCGACCCATGTGCGCGCCCTCAGCGGCAACCCCGAGGCGCCGCCTTCCGGGGTCTTCACGGCGAGGATCTGGTTGACCCCGATCCTGTTGCGCTCGAAGGCGAGCGCGCACGCGGCCATGTAGAGCCGCCAGATCCGTGCCCGGCCCGGTGAGGTGCGGCGTACCGCCTGCTTCCAGTCCGCCTCCAGGTTCGCCACCCAGACGCGCAGGGTGCGGGCGTAGTGCTCGCGGATCGACTCGACGTCCCGGGCCTCGAAGCCGGCCTCCTCCAGGATCGACAGGGTCGACCCGAGCGGCGCCAGCTCCCCGTCGGGGAAGACGTACGCGTCGATGAAGTCGTCCACCCGGTAAGCCGTCTCGTCCTGCTCCGGGCGGCGTGCGATCTGGTGGTTGAGCAGCCTGCCGCCGGGCTTCAGCAGTCCGTACAGCACATCGGCGTACTCCCGGTAACGCACGGCACCGACGTGCTCGGCCATGCCGATGGACGAGATCGCGTCGTAGGGGCCGTCCTTGACGTCCCGGTAGTCCTGGACGCGGATCTCGATCCGGTCCGTCAGACCCTCCTCGGCGATCCGCTTACGGGCGAACGCGGCCTGCTCGCGCGAGAGCGTGACCCCGGTGACCTGGGCGCCGTACTCACTGGCCGCGTGGATCGCCATCGAGCCCCAGCCGCAGCCCACGTCCAGCAGCCGGTCGCCGGCCCGCAGGGCGAGCTTGCGGCAGACCAGATCGAGCTTGTCGCGCTGGGCGTCCTCCAGGGTCCCGTCCGCCTCCCAGTAGGCGCACGAGTAGACCATGGACGGGCCGAGCACCTGCTGGTAGAAGTCGTTGCCGACGTCGTAGTGATGGCTGATCGCCTGCCGGTCGCGCACCTTGGTGTGCAGCGGGCCGTGCCGTCTGCGGACCTCCTCGGCGGGCGGCGGCGGCGCCAGCCAGGCACGGGAGCCGGCGAGCCGGAGCAGGTCCCGGGCGGCCGCGCGCAGCCGCGGGTCCCGGACCCAGTGGCCGCCGGACCCGGAGCCGTCGCGGGGGCGCTCCCAGAGGAACCCCGCGAGCCGGCCGAGGGCTTCGTACAGATCCCCCTCGACGTCGATCTCCCCGGCCACCCAGGCGCGGGCCAGCCCGAGTTCGCCCGGTTTCCAGAGCAGCCTGCGCAGGGCACGTCGGTGCCGGACGACGACGACGGGCCCGTCGGGAGGACCCGACTCGCTGCCGTCCCAGGCCCGGAGACGGACCGGAGGCGGAGTTCCCAGCAGTTCTTCGGCAAGAGTGGTGAGCCGCGTAGCGGCATCGGCCATGGCGCACACCTCCGTGATCACGGTTTGACGGAAATGCCCAACACCACGTAAACATCCTCGGCGCCCGAAAGCAGTCCCCTTAACACGCAAATGGACGGCAAAACAGACGCTTTCGCCGTTCTCCGGCGGCAGCGGGTACGCCGAAGGGGCCGTCCGCACCACGGATGGCGGACGGCCCCTTCGGGGGTACTGCGGGTACTACGGCGAGGTCAGGACGCCTTGGCCTTCTCCGGGGCGGGCGCGGCCGCCGCCGGGGCCGGCTTGGCGGCCTCGTAGAACTCCTCGCGCGGCGACTCGATCGCGCCGAGCGAGACGACCTCGCGCTTGAGGAACATCGCGAGCGTCCAGTCGGCGAAGACGCGGATCTTGCGGTTCCAGGTCGGCATGGCCATGCCGTGGTAGCCACGGTGCATGTACCAGGCGAGCCGGCCCTTGAGCTTGATCTTGACCTTGCCCATGACGATCATCGCGACGCCCTTGTGCAGGCCGAGACCGGCGACCGCACCCTTGTTCGCGTGCTCGTAGTCCTTCTGCGGGAAGCCGCGCATCCCGGAGATGACGTTGTCGCCGAGGAGCTTGGCCTGGCGCAGCGCGTGCTGGGCGTTCGGCGGGCACCAGGCGTTCTCGACGCCCGCCTTGCGCGCGGCGAGGTCCGGCACCTGGGCGTTGTCGCCGGCGGCCCAGATGTAGTCCGTGCCCTGGACCTGGAGGGTCGGCTGGGTGTCCACGTGGCCGCGCGGGCCGAGCGGCAGACCGTAGCGGGCGAGCGCCGGGTTCGGCTTCACGCCGGCGGTCCACACGATGGTGTTGGAGTCGACCTCCAGGCCGTTCTTCAGCACCACGTGGCCGTCGACGCAGGAGTCCATCGAGGTGTTGAGGTAGATCTCGATACCCCGGGCCTCGAGGTGCTCCTTGCCGTACTTGCCGAGCTTCGGGCCGACCTCGGGAAGGATCTTGTCGGCGGCGTCGACGAGGACGAAGCGCATGTCCTCGCGCTTGACGCTCTTGTAGTACTTGACCGCGTCACGGGCCAGGTCCTCGACCTCGCCTATGGTCTCCGCGCCGGCGAAGCCGCCGCCCACGAAGACGAAGGTCAGCGCCTTGCGGCGGACCTCCTCGTCGGTCGTCGAGTCAGCCTTGTCCAGCTGCTCGAGAACGTGGTTGCGCAGGCCGATGGCCTCCTCGATGCCCTTCATCCCGATGCCCTGTTCGGCGAGGCCGGGGATCGGGAAGGTGCGGGAGACCGCGCCGAGCGCGATGACCAGGTAGTCGAAGGGCAGCTCGTAGGCCTCGCCGACGAGCGGCGCGACCGTGGCGACCTTGCGGTCCTGATCGATGGTGGTGACCCGGCCGGTGAGTACCTCGGCCTTGGGCAGCACGCGTCGCAGCGGGACGACGACGTGCCGCGGCGAGATGCTGCCGGCGGCGGCTTCGGGGAGGAAGGGCTGGTACGTCATGTACGACCGCGGGTCGACGACCGTGACGGTCGCCTCCCCGTACCGCATCTTCTTCAGAATGCGACGAGCTGCGTACAGGCCTACGTACCCACCGCCTACTACGAGGATCCTGGGACGCTCCGTGGTGCTCATGCCATCGAGTATCCACCCCCCTCAGGGGGGTCGCTCGTGAGCCCCTTCACAAGCACCTTCGGACCCTCTGCTACACTCCGCGGCCCACGTGACCGAGGTCATGACACACACAGGGAACCACCGTGTGACGGGAGACGTTGTCAAGGCCTCCTGAGCTGGCCCCACGCTGCATCGGAAAGATGAACCACTGACCCGATTCACATGGCCGTAACGCGACGGGAACCTGCCGGAGTGCGGATGCACAGGCCGAGTTGGGCAGAAAAACAGGCCCGGAGGGCCGTCTGAGAGCAGTTTCGACGGCCGACCGGGCCCAAATCCTTGTGAAGAACTTCACGAAGTTTCTCGCGGCGCACCCTCAGCGGGGTGCTCCAGGGGTGTTTCAGCGGGCTTCAGGAGCGCATCAGGGGCTTCAGACGAGGGAAAGGGCGATCCCGTCGAGGATGTCGTGCTCCGAGACGACGACCTCCTCGACCCCGGCGCGCTCCATGATCGCCAGCAGCACGAGGGCACCGGCGGCGATCACGTCCACGCGTCCCGGATGCATCACCGGGATCGCCGCGCGCTCGTCGTGCGTCGAGGCGAGCAGCCGCCGGGTGATCCCCGCGACCTGGTCGCGGGAGATCCGGGAGTGGTGGATGGCCTCGGAGTCGTACGCGTCGAGACCGAGCGCGATCCCTGCCACGGTGGTCACTGAGCCGGCCAGGCCGACCAGGGTGCTCGCCTCGCGGATCGGCACCGTCTCCTCGGCGAGGTCCAGCGCGGCCTCGATGTCCGCGCGGATCGCCGCGATCTCGTCCGGCGACGGCGGATCCTGGCGGACGTGCCGCTCGGTCAGCCGTACGCAGCCGATGTCGACCGACCGGGCCGCCTCGACCTGCCCATGGCCGATGACGAACTCGGTCGAGCCGCCGCCGATGTCCACGACCAGCCGCTCCTCGTGGCCGGGCAGTTCCTTGGTGGCGCCGTTGAAGGAGAACCCGGCCTCCTGGTCCCCGCTGATCACCTCGGGCTCGACCCCGAGGATGCCGACCACGCCGTTCACGAAGTCGTCGCGGTTCTCGGCGTCCCGGGAGGCGGAGGTGGCCACGAAGCGGATCCTCTCCACACCGTGGGTCTTCATGATCTGCGCGTACTCCCGGCAGGCGGCGAAGGTGCGCTCCAGCGCCTCGGGGGCGAGGCGGCCGGTGCGGTCGACGCCCTGACCGAGCCGGACGATGGTCATCCGCCGGTCCAGCTCCGTCAGTTCGCCAGTGGACGGGTCGATGTCGGCGATGAGCAGACGGATCGAGTTCGTGCCGCAGTCGACGGCGGCGACCCGGGTCACTGCTCGTCCCCCCGGACATCGCCGGAGCCGCCGTCGGCACCGGACTCCCGCGTCCCGTCCGTCACCGGACTCACACAGGGGCCCTTCGCCCACCACTCCGGCAGCATCGCGATCGCCTCGTCGCCCAGCGGGTTCACCCCGGGGCCGGCCGCCAGCGAGTGGCCGACCAGGACGTGCAGGCACTTCACCCGGTCAGGCATCCCGCCGGCGCTCGGGAAGCCCTTCAGCTCCTCGATCGCGTCACGGCGCGCGATGTAGTCCTCGTGCGCCTCCCGGTACGCCGCCGACAGCTCGGGGTCGGCCGCCAGGCGCTCGGTCATCTCCTTCATGACGCCGTTCGCCTCCAGCGTGCCGATGGCCGAGGCCGCACGCGGGCACGTCAGGTAGTACAGCGTCGGGAACGGCGTACCGTCCTCAAGCCGCGGCGCCGTCTCCACCACGTCCGGATTGCCGCACGGGCAGCGGTGGGCGATCGCGCGCAGACCGCGCGGCGGGCGGCCGAGCTGCTCCTGGAACGCGGCGATGTCCGCCGCGGTGGGCGGGGTGTGCTCGGTGGTCGGCGGGGGCGTTTGCATGGATGTGTCTGTCTCTTCGTTCGATCTGTGGCTTGGCCGGGGCTGGGCTAGCGTGGCGCGTCGGCCCGGTCGACACCGTCCCAGACGTTCGAGTACCAGGGCCTGCTGACCCCGTCCTCGTCCGTCCTGGGCTTCTGGCCGGCCCGCGGATCGACCACGATGTAGCCGGTCTCGCCCGGCCTGACCATGTGCAGGTGCTCGCGGGCCAGCCGCATGACGTACGCGTCGTCCCGGAGACGGGCCCTCTCGTCACGCAGCCGTTCCACACGCTCGCGGGCCGCGGCCGCGAGCCGCTCCTGCTCGGCGATCTCGTTCTGCTGCGACACGTACTGCCGCATCGGATACGCGAGCGCGACGATCATCGAGCAGAGGACGAGCGCGAGGAAGGCCGCCCGGCCGGTGAGCCGCGAGCGCCGGGCCTGGCGACGGGTCTGCGAGCGGTAGACGCGGGCGGCGGTCTGCTCGCCGAGCAGCCGCAGCCTGGTCGCGGTGGAGAACCGGTCCCGGGCCATGTGTGCGCCTCCCCATTACGTGCGTACGTCCCCGCACACGGTACGGGACCGCGTGCGGGGACGTACGTATCTACCGGTCTGCGGGCTCAGCCCTTGAAACGCGGGAACGCGCTGCGGCCGGCGTACTCCGCCGCGTCGTCGAGGATCTCCTCGATGCGCAGCAGCTGGTTGTACTTGGCGACGCGCTCGGAGCGGGCCGGGGCGCCGGTCTTGATCTGGCCGCAGTTGGTGGCGACGGCCAGGTCGGCGATGGTGACGTCCTCGGTCTCGCCGGAGCGGTGGGACATCATGCACTTGAAGCCGCTGCGCTGGGCCAGCTCGACGGCGTCCAGGGTCTCGGTCAGCGAACCGATCTGGTTGACCTTGACCAGGAGCGCGTTGGCGGCGCCGTCCTCGATGCCGCGGGCGAGGCGCTCCGGGTTGGTGACGAACAGGTCGTCGCCGACCAGCTGCACCTTGGAGCCGAGCTTGTCGGTGATGACCTTCCAGCCGGCCCAGTCGTCCTCGAACAGCGGGTCCTCGATGGAGACCAGCGGGTAGGCGGCGACGAGCTCCTCGTAGTACTCGGTCATCTCCGCGGCCGAGCGGGACTTGCCCTCGAACTCGTAGGAGCCGTCCTTGTAGAACTCGGAGGCGGCGACGTCGAGCGCGAGCGCGATGTCCCTGCCGGGCGCGTAGCCGGCCTGCTTGATGGCCTCGAGGATGAGGTCGAGGGCCTCGCGGTTGGAGCCGAGGTTCGGGGCGAAGCCGCCCTCGTCGCCGAGGCCGGTCGACAGGCCCTTCTCCTTCAGCACCTTCTTCAGGGTGTGGTAGACCTCGGTGCCCCAGCGCAGGGCCTCGGAGAAGGACTCCGCGCCGACGGGCGCGATCATGAACTCCTGGATGTCCACGTTGGAGTCGGCGTGCGAGCCGCCGTTCAGGATGTTCATCATCGGAACGGGCAGCAGGTGCGCGTTCGGGCCGCCGAGGTAGCGGAACAGCGGGAGGTCGGAGGCCTCGGACGCGGCGTGCGCGACGGCGAGGGAGACACCGAGGATGGCGTTGGCGCCGAGGGAGGACTTGTCCGGGGTGGCGTCCAGGTCGAACATCGCCTGGTCGATCAGGCGCTGCTCGGTGGCGTCGTACCCGACGAGCTCCGGGCCGATCTGCTCGATGACGGCGAGGACGGCCTTCTCGACACCCTTGCCCATGTAGCGGTTCTGGTCACCGTCGCGGAGCTCGAGGGCCTCGAACGCACCGGTGGACGCACCGGACGGAACGGCAGCACGGCCGGTGCTGCCGTCGTCGAGGCCGACCTCGACCTCGACCGTGGGGTTGCCTCGGGAGTCCAGGATTTCCCGGGCTACGACGACGTCGATGGACGGCACGAGCATCTCCTTCTGGGATGTGACGCTGAATGTGACGCATGCGGAGCAGGGTCAGTGCAGGGTCTCTTTGGCCTTGCGACAAGAGCCTAACCGCCCCACGCGCATCGGCCTGCCGCTGCCCGCCCCGTGGGACGAAAAAGGGGAACAAACAGACAGAAACCCCGGCCCGGCGCGTACGGGGGATGGCGCGCCGGGCCGGGGAGCCGGGGGGACGGGGGTGCGGACCCGTCAGCTCAGGTGGAGCTTCTGGCCGGGGTGAATGACGTTCGCGTCCTCGACGATGTCCTTGTTCAGCTCGAACAGCTTCTGCCAGCCGCCCTTGGCCTTCTCGGCCTCGGCGATCTTGCTGAGGGTGTCGCCGGCCTTGACCGTGTACTCGCCGTCGCCCTTCTTGACCGGGGCGGCGGGGCGCTCGGAGCGGGTGGTCGGGACCTCGGCGCGCTTCGGGGCGGGGGCCTTGGCCTTGGGCTCGGCGGCCTTCGGGGCGGCCGGGGCGGCACCGTTGTACGCGGCGTCGGACAGGCCCACGCCACAGTGCGGCCAGGCACCCTTGCCCTGGCCGTCGAGGACCTTCTCGGCTATCTCGATCTGCTGGGCCTTCGAGGCCTGGGCGGCGGTCTGGGCGTAGGCGGTGCCGCCGTACGCGGCCCAGGTGGAGGCCGAGAACTGCAGGCCGCCGTAGTAGCCGTTGCCGGTGTTGATCGACCAGTTGCCGCCGGACTCGCACTGGGCGACGGCGTCCCACTCGGAGGCGGTGGCGGCGGACGCCGTACCGGAGGCCATCAGCGGGGCGGCGATGGCCGCACCGGTGACACCGGCGAGCGTGGCGATACGAGTGGCCTTGGACGGGCGACGGTGCTTGCCCTTGCCGGAAAGCAGCATGGAACTTCTCCTCACCGACGCCTGCGAGGTGAGCTGTCGGGTTCGGGCCATGTGAGTTGCCCGGCCGCGCGAGGTTCGCGCGGCTCCACCCCAAGCCGGTTCCGCCCCAAAGGGCGGGCCCGGCACTTACCTTGGGTCCCCCGCTCCTGCCTTCGGCGCTTGCGCGACGACTGTTCCCGGCGGCCGCCGGCAGGATTCGGCGTGCGGTCGTCGGGGCCCGCATTGGCGAGCGGTTCAGACCGTAAACGCACTTCTCCCCGATGTTCAAAGTCGAACATCGGGGAGAAACCACACCTATTTGACGCGGAGGGATGTCCGTTTTCGCAGGTGAGAGGCGTGATGACCGGAGTTGGCCGACGAGACGCGCCAGTTGACACGAAGAGACTCATGTCTCACTTGCGCAGAACCGGACATAAGCGCCCGAACTACTCCTTCAACTGCCCCTGCCCCAGGCCCAGATCGAGGCTCTGGCCAGGCAGGATGAGATCGGCGTCGGAGCCGACGACTTCCTGGTTCGCCTCGTAGAGCGCGGGCCAGCCGCCGGGCACCTCGTTCACGTCGGCGATCGACCACAGGTTGTCGCCGGGACGGACGGTGTACTCATCTCCCGCGGCGGCGCCGTCTCGTGCCGATGCGTCATCTCGTGAGGCATGACGACCGGAATTACGGTCATTGCCCGAATTGCCCGTCTCGTCCTCATCGGCGGCGCCACCGCGATGCTTTCCGGAGCCCGTGTCCGCGGCTGCGTCCTCGCCGCCCGAGGCGTCCGCACTCTTGCCGGAGCCGGCCGGGGTGGAAGGCCCGTCCGAAGCGTCCGCGGGCTTCTCGGCCGTCGGCGAACCGTTCGAGGCGCCGGAACCGGACGGGGCGGGGGCGTCGGTGTCCGGCGCGGGCGTCGTGCCCGCCCCGTCACCGAAGGAGGGGCTCTTCGTGCCACCGTTCTGCGGCGTGGCGGAGGCGTCCCCGCCGGCCGGCTCGGTGCCGCCCCCCAGGAGGCCGGTGACGAGACCGGTGATCTCCCCGCAGCTCGGCCAGGCGGAGTCACCCTGGGCGGACAGCACCGCCTCGGCCACCGTGATCTGCTGGGCGCGGCTGGCGAGGTCGGCGCGCGGCGCGTAGGCCGTCCCGCCGTACGCCTCCCAGGTCTCCTGGGACATCTGCAGGCCGCCGTAGTAACCGTTGCCGAGGTCGGCGCTCCACACGCCGCCGCTCTCGCAGTCCGCGACGCGGTCCCAGGTGGCGGAGTCCGCGGCGGAGGCGGCGCCTGCGCCGAGCAGTGGGATGGCGATGGCCGATCCGGTCACCCCTGCCGCGACGATGAGAGCGGGGGCCTGACGAGGTCGGCGGTGTCGGCCGTTCCCGGAGCGCATGCGGTGTGCCTTCCGTGTGACAACAGAAAACCCACGGGTCCCACGAGTCTGTTGATTCGGCAAGGACCCCGAGTCGGGGTGAACGTAGCCCCACTCGAACGTCAGTCACAAGTCGGTGCAGCGGAGATCACGTGAAAGTCACAATCCTGACGACTCGTCAGCTCTTGATGGCGGTGAACTCAACGGGCAGAGTGCGCAATCCACGCATGATGAGCCCCCCACGCCACCGCAAATCGGAAGGATCCACCGCAAGCCGCAAGTCGGGCAACCTGGTGAGCAGGGTCGCGAGCGCGGTCTGCCCTTCGAGCCGCGCGAGCGGCGCGCCCAGGCAGTAGTGGATGCCGTGCCCGTACCCGAGGTGCTGGTTGTCCCGGCGGGCCAGGTCGAGGGTGTCGGGGTCCGGGAAGCGCTCGGGGTCGCGGTCGGCGGCGGCGAGCACGACGAGGACCGGATCGCCGGCGCCGATGTCCTGCCCGCCGAGCGTGAGCGGCTCGGTCGCGAACCGCCACGTGGCGAGCTCCACGGGCCCGTCGTAGCGCAGCAGCTCCTCGACCCCGGTTTCGAGCAGCCCGGTGTCGCCCGCGGCCAGGGACGACTGGAGACGGGCGCGCTGGTCCGGATCGCGCAGCAGGGCGTAGGTGCCGTTGCCGATCAGGTTGACGGTGGTCTCGAAGCCGGCGAAGAGGAGGATGAAGGCCATCGCGGCGGCCTCGTTCTCCGTGAGGTGCTCGCCGTGGTCGCTCGCCCGGATGAGCCCGGAAATCAGGTCGTCACCGGGGTCCTCCCGCTTACGGTGGATCAGCTCGGCGAGATAGCCGCGCATCTTCTTCACCGACCGCGCCACCCCGCCGCGCGGACCGCCCCCGTGACGGATCATCATCCCGGCCCAGTCACGGAAGTCGTCCTGGTCCTCGGCGGGGACGCCGAGCATGTCGCAGATGGCGTAGATGGGGAGCGGGAACGCGAACTCATGGATGAGGTCCGCGCTGCCCCGCTCGGCGAAGCCGTCGATGAGACGGTCCGTCAATTCCTGTACGCGCGGCGCGAACTCGGCCACGCGGCGTGGCGTGAACGCCTTGGAGACGAGCCGGCGCAGCCGGGTGTGGTCGGGCGGATCGATGTTCAGCAGATGCGTCATCAGCTCCGCCTTGCGCTCGCCCGGGATGCCCGTCTTCCCCTTCGCGTGCGCGGGCTCGTCGTGATGCGCGGGATTCTTGCTGAGCCGCTGGTCCGCCAGCGCCTGCCGCGCGTCCGCGTACCGGGTCACCAGCCAGGCCTCGACCCCACTGGGGAGCCGGGTCCTGTGCACGGGCGCGTGCTCGCGGAGCCAGGCGTAGGCGGGGTACGGGTCGGTGGCGAACTCCCAGGTGAAGAGCTCGGGGGCGCCGGGGACGCCGGACGGCTGGTCGTGCATGGGTCGACGGTATCCCGCGCGGAGCGGGTCACCTGTTCGGCGGACCTCCCGGCGTTCCGCCCGGGTAGGCCGACCGTACGCGCCAGACTCAGTCGCATGAGAGCGCTGACCGGCCGCGAGGAGCAGTACGCATTCCCGGTCCCGCCCCCCGGTGGGTGGACGGCGGACGACCTCGACCGGATCAAGGGTCTCCCTCCGCACACCGAGCTGATCGACGGAGGACTGTTCTTCGCGAGTCCGCAGACCTTCTTCCACATGGCCGCACTGCGGCTGCTGGAGAACGCATTGGTGCAGCAGGCACCGGACGACCTCTATGTCGTCCGCGAGATGACCACCAAACTGGGCGTACGCGACCGGCCGGAGCCCGACCTCATGGTGGTTCCGTGGAGCGCCCGCACGGGACCGGAGCAGACCTGGTACGCCCCAGCCGACATCCTGCTCGCCGTCGAGATCGTGTCGGACGAATCCGTGCAGCGAGACCGCGAGCTCAAGCCCCGCAAGTACGCGGCGGCCGGAATCCGGCACTTCTGGCGGGTGGAGAAGAGCGACGGTCTGCCTGTGGTGTACGTCTACGAGATCGACCCGGCCACGAACACCTACGCCGTCACCGGCATCCATCACAACCGGCTCAAGGTCGACGTCCCGTACCCGATCGAGATCGACCTCACCGCTGTGGACCGCAGGCGGGGAACCCGGGACTGACGGGCCCGCTCGTCAGGCGCCGGTCGCCGCCGTCTCCGCCGCGCGGATCGCGTCCCGGTAGGCGCGGGCCGCCGCGCGCAGCGCGGTCTCCGGGTCGTGGCCCTCGGCCTCGGCCCGGACGGCCATGGTGAGCAGTTCGTAGCCGATGCCGTCACCGCTCGGCAGCGGGACATCGAGGGCGGCGTTGCGCACGCGGGAGGCGAGCTTCGCGGCCAGGGCGAGGCCCGGCTGCCCGAGCGGAATGCCGTCGGTCACCGAGTCGCGCTGCTTCTCCACGGCCTTCGTGCGGAGCCAGTGGGCCTTGACGTCCTCGGGGGTCTCGGCGTCGGCGTCGCCGAAGACGTGCGGGTGGCGGTGGATGAGCTTGTCGACGATCGTGCCGGCCACGTCGTCGATCGAGAACGGCTCCTCCGCGTCCTCCTGGGCGATGCGGGCGTGGAAGGCGACCTGCAGCAGGACGTCGCCGAGTTCCTCGCGCAGCTCGTCATGGTCGCCGTCCTCGATGGCCTCGACGAGTTCGTACGCCTCCTCGATGCCGTACTTGGCGAGGCCCTTGTGGGTCTGCTGCGAGGACCACGGGCACTCGCGGCGGATCCGGTCCATGACCTGGACGAGGTCGAGGAGCCGGGCGCCCGGCAGATCGTAGGAACCGGGAAGCAGCTCCAGGTCGGGCATCTGGAAACGACCGGAGCCCGCCATGCGGGCCAGGCCGTCGGTCAGGGCCTGGTCGCCCTCACCGGTCGCGAGGACCACGACCGTCCGGCCTCCGGCGCAGGCGTCGACGAGCTCCTGGGCGGTGGGCGCGGCGACCTCCACACCGACCCCGGCCTCCCTCAGATACGGCAGCTGGGGATGAGCACCGTCCCCGCACAGCACCCGGTCGGCGGCGTGCAGCGTCTGCCACGCGGGCCAGGACAGCAGCCCGGGCGCGACGCGATGGCTCGCGGTGAGCAGGACGATACGGCCGGGCTCGACGGGCGCTTCAGCATTCACCCCTCGACCTTACGTTGGCCGCGCGAAGGCTCAGGCCCCGGCCGGGACGGCCTCCGGCTGCTTGGTGACCTGGGTGATCCACGGGGCCTTGTAGTCGCCGAGCTGGATCTTCGCGTCGTCCCAGGTGCCGTAGCGCGGGTTCACGTCGATGTCGAGCTCCTTCGACGCGGCGGTGAGCGCGTCGTTGACCTTCTGCAGGCCCTGCGGGGTGCTGAGGTCGGCGCCGAGCGACCGGGCCAGCTCGGTCAGCATGACCTGCTCACGCACGGTCTCGTCGATCTGGTCCGGTGCGACCCCGCGCTGCTGCAGCAGCATCGCGGCGAGCTGCTCCTCCCCGCCGTACTGCTGGGCGGCGGCCGCCCGGGCGTCCTGGACCTCCTTGCGGGAGACGGTGACCCCGGCCTTCTCCGCCGCCTGCTCCAGCACCCGGCCGAAGATCATGCCGTGCAGCTTGGCCCGGCCGAGCTGTCCGGTGTCCTTGATCAGCTGCGCCGACTGGGGCGACGCCTCCTGGGCCGCCCGTACGTCCTCCACGTCGGCCTGGAGCGCGGACACCTCGATCCGGTCCCCGCCGACGACGGCTGCGGCGCCTGGGTGCGCCTCGCTCCCGCAGGCGGCGAGCAGGGGCGCCGCGACGGCGAGCGCGGCGGAGAGGGCGAGCGCGGTGCGACGACGGCGGTGCAAAGGGGCCTCCCGGCGTGATTGTGCTTCGCTGCACAAAGCCTTGCGATGATCGATGGTAGGCAGTCGACGTGGCGCAGGCCACTACTTCGAAGCGACTGATTCGGCCAACGACGCGGGAGCGGGCTCCGGGCGGAGCATGATCGTGCGGGAGACCATGAAGGTGATCGGGATGGCCGCCGCGGCCGCGATCAGCGGTGCGTACCGGCTGCCGAAGTGGAGCACGTCGACCAGCAGGTACACACCGCTCGTGGTGATCACGAAGTTGGCGGCGTTGGTGAGCGGGAACAGCAGGAACTTCCGCCAGGTCGGCCGGGTCCGGTAGGTGAAGTACGAGTTCAGGAAGAACGAACCGACCATGCTGAGCAGAAACGCCAGGACGTGCGCCGCGACGTACGGCATCCAGGCCAGGAACAGCAGATAGCAGCCGTAGTACGTCGCGGTGTTCACCACGCCGACCAGGGCGAAACGGATCATCTGCGCCTGGACCGTCATCGGCGTACGAGCTCCCCCTGCTCCCCCTGGGTGCGGTGCTGCTGCCGGGGCGGCAGTCCCGCGTTGGTCGCCGCGACCAGATAGTGCGGGCGGCGCTTCACCTCGTAGTAGATACGGCCCACGTACTCGCCGACGACGCCCAGCATGACCATCTGGACACCGGCGAGTGCGACGACCGTCACCAGAAGTGTGACATAGCCGGGGGTATCCACCCCGTTCACCAGGGCGACACCGACGATCCACACGGCATAGGCCATGGCTACCGAGAGGAGCAGCAGTCCTATGTAGACCGCGGCCCGCAGCGGCTTGTTGTTGAAGGAGAGGAGACCGTCGAGGCCGTAGTTGAGCAGCTTGCCGAAACTCCATTTGGAGCGACCCTGCTCACGCACCGCGTTCTCGTACTCGAAGGTCGTCGTACGGAATCCGACCCAGGCGAAGAGGCCCTTGGAGAACCGGTTGTACTCGCTCAGTCCGAGGATGGCGTCCACCGTACGGCGGGACAGCAGCCGGAAGTCGCCTACGCCGTCGACGAGTTCCACGTCGACCAGCCGGTTGATGAGCCAGTAGTAGGCGCGCGCGGTGACCGTGCGCGTGACCCGGTCGCCCTTGCGGGTGCGCCGGGCGATGACCTGGTCGAACCCCTCCTCGTACAGGCGCAGCATGCGGTGCACCAGCTCGGGGGGATGTTGGAGATCGGCATCCATGATGACCACCGCGTCACCGCCGGCGTGCTGGAGTCCGGCCAGCATCGCGGCCTCCTTGCCGAAGTT
This sequence comes from Streptomyces sp. NPDC091376, assembly GCF_044757085.1. Classification (NCBI taxonomy): domain Bacteria; kingdom Bacillati; phylum Actinomycetota; class Actinomycetes; order Kitasatosporales; family Streptomycetaceae; genus Streptomyces; species Streptomyces sp. NPDC091376. Next base: position 119,676 of record NZ_JBIVUF010000009.1, read on the forward strand.
CCGGCTGAAGGAGACGTACCGGGTGCGGGAGTCGGCCGCCGCGATCGCCTCGAGGAGAGCGAGCGTGCGGTCGTGACTTCCGTCGTCCACATAGACCAGTTCGTATTCCTGGCCGAGCAGAGCGAGTTCCTTGGTCACGTGTTCATGGAAGCGGTCGATGATCTCCTCTTCGTTGAAGCACGGGACAACAATCGAGATCAGCACGGTAGAACAACAACGGACGTGAATGTCGCGTGCGGATTCGACACATGGCGGGCAGGCGACCATTGCGTGAACTGGGTCCTTGATCCCCCGAATTCACGATGTGCCCTGGCATATTCGAAGAATCATGTCGACCTTGGACAACACCGCGCGGGTCCGCATATCCGCCTCCCGCAACCGCGGCCGCGCCACCGCACTCGCCGCCCTGCTGACGCTCCTGGCCGTATGCGCCGGTGACGCCGTCGCCCGCAGCTTTCCCTTCGGTCCGAAGACGCGCAGCGTCAACGACCTGGGCAATCAGTTCGTCCCGTTCCATGCCCATCTGTGGGACCTGCTGCACGGCCGTGCGGAGGGCGGGCTGCTGCTCAACTGGCAGTCCGGGTACGGCACGAGCTTCCTGCCCGACCTCGGGACCTATCTGACCAGCCCCTTCTCGGTGCTCGTCGGCCTCTTCCCGCGCGAGGACATCGATCTCGCGGTGTATGTGATCACCGTGCTGAAGATGGCCGCGGCGGCGGCCGCGATGACCTGGCTGCTGCTCACGCTCCACCGCGCCGGCAGCCGCTGGTGGGTGGCGGCGGTGCTCGGCGCCTCGTACGCGCTGTGCGGCTGGTCGGTCGTCGAGGCGTCGTACAACCCGATGTGGCTGGACGGGCTGATCGCCTTCCCGCTGCTGTGCCTGGTCGGCGAATGGGCCCGGACGAGGCGGCGGGCCGCCCTCGGCACGCTGATCGTCGCCGTGGCGTGGGCCGCGAACTTCTATACCGCCTACATGGCCACCCTCGGCGCCGCCCTGGTGCTGGTGCTGCGGCTGATCCTGGACGAGCGGACGGACGAGCGGACGGACGACGGGACGGGGACCGAGACGGCCCCAGGGACCGGGACGGCCGGTCCGACGCCGGTACGGGACCGAGTCCGCGTGCTGCTGCGGGCCGCCGGGACCACCCTGCTCGGCATCGCCCTCGCCACCCCCGTGCTGATCCCGGTCTTCCTCGGCTCGAAGCACGCCTACCCGGGCTGGACACGGGAGTTCGAGCCGGCGGGCTGGGTCGACGTGTTCGCCCGCGCGCTGCCCGCGACGTACAGCTTCTTCACCCCTGCCGTCTTCCTCGGCACCGGAGCGCTGCTGCTCGCCGCCGCCCTCGTCTTCCACCGCGGTGTGCCGCGGCGCGAGCGCCGGTGGTGGACCGCGCTGGTGGTGGCCGTCGCGGTGTCGATGCAGTGGGGACCGACCCATCTGGCCTGGCACATCTTCGCCACGCCCAACGGCAGCCCCTACCGGCAGTCGTTCGTCCTCGCCGGTGTGCTGGTGATCGCGGCCTGGGTGTGCGTGGCGCGGGAATGGCCGGGACGGCGGGCGCTGCTCGCCGGCACCGGGGTGCTGGCGGTGATCGCGCTCGGCGCGGCGACCAGCGACCTGGTCACCGGCTGGACGTTCCCGCTGTTCGCGCTCGGGCTGGCCGGGGCCCTGGGCGCTCTCGTACTGGCGAAGCGGCAGCGGTTCGTCGTCGTCGCCGCGCTGCTCCTCGCGGGCGGCCTGGTCGGGCAGGCTGCGGCGACCACCGCCTACGCCGACCGTCAGCGCCTGGGCCGGCTCGACGACTATCCGGCGTGGGGCACCGCCCACAGCGCGCGCGCCGACGCGGTGGCCGGCGCCGACAGCCGGCCCGGCTCCCGCACGGACAGCGGTCGCGAGCACCTCACCGGCAACGATCCGATGCTGCTGGGCGGCGAGAGCGGCGCGTACTACAGCAGCCACACCCCCGCCGTGCTCACCCGCACCATGGCCGCGCTCGGCGCCGGCTGGACCTCGCGGGGCCGCAACGTGCAGAGCCTGGACAACCCCGTCACCGACGCGGTCTTCTCGGTGGGGACACGGGTGCGCACCGTGCCCGGCGGGCGCCCCGAGGTGACGCGGGCCGAGGTGCCGCCGCTGGTGACCGTGCGGCCGAAGGGCCCGGAACCGCGCTACGGCACCTCACCGTTCCGCAACCAGGAACTGCTGCTCGGCGCCCCGGTGTACGGCGACCCCGTCGACGGTGTCTGCCCCGCGGGCACCGACGTCTTCCTGTGGGCGCCCGACTACGCGGGCACGGCGCGGCTCGGCGACGGAAAGCCGGTGAAGCTCAGCGGTGGCCTGCCCAAGCGGCGCGCGCCGATGACCCCGCTCGGCACGTCGAACGGACCCGCCTCCCGGATCTCCTTCGGCAAGCAGGAGCCGCGGGACTGGAGCGCCGGCTGTCTCGACCGCGGCAGACTGTCCGCCGCCGTGGCCCGGCTGAAGACCTCCGGGGCGGTGTCGGTGGAGGTCGGCGACAGTGGCGTACGCGCCGAACTGCCGACCGGCTCCACCGGCACCGCCGTCCTCGCCGCGCCGCGCATCGCCGGCTGGAGCTGCGACGGCAGGCCGGCGGACCGGTACCTCGGGCTGGTCGCCGTGCCGCTCGACGGGAAGCGGACCACGGTCGACTGCTCCTTCCGGCCGCCGGGCCTGCGCGCGGGCGCGGCCGTCGGCGGGGCCGCACTGGTGGTGCTGCTGGTGCGGGTGGCCGTCCCGCTCGTACCGGCCGTACGGGCGCGTCGACGGAAGGACACCAAGACTTCACCCGAACGGCCCCCGTTGGTGGCCTCTTGAGCGGAAATCTCGGCGTAACGTCCCCGCCATGCCTTCCCTCCTGAGCAACCGGCTGGCCCAGCGGGTGCTGCGTCCGGCGTTCACGCTGGTGGAGCAGCGCCTGGAGCGCGCCACCAACGCCCTGCAGGCCGACCTCGATGCCCTGCACCACGAAGTGGCCGACCTGCGGCGCCAGAGCTACGGGCTCGGGCTGCTGCTCGACCACGCCGGACGGGACGGCCACCGGATGCCCACCGCGACGCAGCTGGACACGCTCGTACGCGAAGTGACGACGGTGACGGGGGCGTCCGGAGATCACGCGCGGCGGGACCTGACCGTCGCCTACCGCACGGTGGTGGCACTGGAGGCCCTGGGTGTCGGCCGGCTGGCGGGCTCGACCTCGGACGTGTGCGGCAAGCTGGCGACCGTTCCGCTGCTGGCCCCGCCGAACGAGGACGTGCTGGAGATCGGTACGCAGCACGGGCTGTTCGCGACGGCGCTGCTGCGCATGCTGCACCGCGCGGGCGTCGAACCGCGGCTGACCATCGTCGACCGGCTGGCGGGAGCGGCGGACGGTGCACGAGTGGCGGAGGACGCGGGGGCCGCGGACGGTGCGGTCGGGGCGGGGGCCGCGGACGGTGCAGGGGCCGCGGACGGTGCAGGGGCCGCGGTCCCGGTGACGGTGCCGGTGCTCGTGTCCGTGCCCGTGCGTGAGGACGTCGTCCGTGCCAACCTCGCGCTGTGCGGCAGCCGTTCCGGCGCCCAGGCCCGCATCGAACGGGGCGCCTCGGCCGACCCGGAGGTACGGGCCGCGGTCTCCGACCGCCGCTACGGAGTGATCGTGCTGGCCGGTGACGCCTCGTCCGTGCAGGAGGTCCTGGCCGACCTGGAGTGCGCGGAGGAGCTGGCCGCGCAAGGCGCCGTCGTCGTCCTCGACGGCCAGGGCGACGACACCCGCCCCGCTGTCGCCGAGGCGCTGGGCAAGCACCTCGCGAACGGCTCCCGGCTGAAGCTCGTGGGGCGGGTCGCGGGCACGGCGTTCCTGCGCGCGGGCTGAGTTCTCCCCGGCCCACCCACCGCTCAGCTTCGGGGGCAGCCCGGGCCGGGGTCCGGACCGACGCCCCCGACCGACGGTCAGCCCGGGCGGAACTGGCGCTGGCGGGTCAGTGCGCGGCGGAGTTCCGTGGGCAGCGGGTGCCCCGGGCCGTACAGACGCTCGGAGTCGAACAGCAGGCTCTGCAACTGCTGGTGGCCCGCCGTGTGGTCGCCCATCGCCAGCAGCAGATGCCCGATCCGGTGCCGGATGTCGAACGCCCGCGCCGTGTCCACCGCGCCCCCGTGCCGGCCCTCGTAGTACGGCAGCACCGCCCGGTACTCCGTCAGCGCCGCAGCCGTCTCGCCCAGCTGCTCCAGGCACTGCGCCGCGTCGTGGCGGAACTGCAGGGTCTGGGGGTCGCCCGGCCCCGCCTCCGCCGTCCGGTCGTCGGCGAGCCGGCGCAGTTCGGGCAGGGCCCGGCGGTACTGGCCGTCGTCAATGAGGGTCGTCGCGTACTGCTTGCGCAGGATCCTCACGACCGTCGACCGCTCACCGTGCTCGGCCGCGGCGGCCGGAAGGATGCCGCCGAGGATGTCCACGGCCCGGGTGATGCTGCCCTCGCCGAGAAGGCGTTTGACCTCGTCTACGGCGGCGGCGACATCGGGCCGGTCGGCCGCCACCGGCACGGCCGACACCCGCGGGTCGGGCGGCGGCGGTGCCGCCTCCTGGTCGGGCCACGGCGCGTGCGGGCGCAGGAACGGACGGGTCGGGTCCAGCGGCCCGGTCGGCGTCCCGTGCCGCGCCGGCAGCAGCGGCGCGAGGGCCGCGTACACCTCCCGCGCCCCGGAGGGCCGGTGCTGCGGGTCCTTCGCGAGGAGGCGCAGGACGAGTGCTTCGAGCTGCTCGGGTATCTCGGGCCGCAGCTGTCGCACGGGCAGTGGCGGTTCGTACAGATGGCGGTGGAGCACGCCGAGCGCGGTGGACCCCGCGAACGGCACGGTGCCGCTGAGCAGTTCGTGCAGCAGCACTCCCAGCGCGTACAGGTCCGTGTACGGGCCGACGGCGCCGCCCATCGCCTGCTCGGGCGCCATGTAGGCGGGGCTGCCGATCGGGGAGCCGGTGTGGGTGAGGCGGGTCGTGTCGGTGTCGATGACGGACGCCACGCCGAGGTCGAGGACGGTGACCGTGCCGTCGGGCTTCACCATCACGTTCCGCGGCTTGAGGTCGCGGTGGACGATCGGTACGGCGTGCACGGCGCCCAGCACCGCGCACAGCTGGGCCGCGACGGACACGGCCCACTCCCAGGGGTACGGGTCGTGCTCCGCGAGGTGGTCGGCGAGGTCCGCGCCCTCGACGTACTGCATGACGAGGTACAGGTCGTCGCCGTCACTGCCCGCGTCGTGCACGGTGACCAGGCCCGGGTGGGTCACCTGGGCGGTGACCCGGCACTCGCGGACGAAGCGGCGGCGCATCTCGTCGGCGGCCGTGGCGGGCGCCATGTGGTCGGGGCGCAGCAGCTTGACGGCGACCCGGCGGTCGAGTCGCTGGTCGTAGCCCGTCCAGACCTGGCCCATGCCGCCCTGGCCGATGATCGTGGACAGTTCGTAGCGTCCGGCGACCATGCGTCCGTTCACCGGCCGCGCTCCCCGTCGTTGTTGTCGTTGCGCAGGTAGGCACTGAGCTCGTCGAGCTCGGCACGCACCTGGTCGATGCGGTGCGGGGGATGCACGGGTTGCGCCGGCGGCTGCGGTTGCGGTTGCGGTTGCGGTTGCGGCGGCTGGGAGTGCTGTTGCGGGGGCTGCGGTTGCGGTTGCGGCGGCTGGGAGTGCTGTTGCGGGGGCTGCGAAGGCGGGTGCGGCTGGGGCTGCGGCTGGACGTGAGGTGCCGGCTGGACCTGAGGTGCCGGTCGGGGCGGGTAACCGTATCCCGGGGCGGGCACGGGCGGCGGACCGTGCGGGGCGGGAGGCGCGGTGAACACCGGTGCCGCGTACCGGCGCTGATGGTGGTGGATGTCGACGATCAGGTAGTACGTGACCACGCCGGTCATCTGGAGCAGCAGCCCCGCCATGCCGACGTTCGCTATCCAGTGGTCCGCGAAGCTCTGCTCCAGGGGCACCAGACAGGCGACGTTGAGCACGAGCTGGCACCAGAACAGCGCCCAGTCCTGCCGCCTGCGCCGCATGATCGCGATGCGCAGCGTGGCGATCCAGGCGAGCATCCCCAGGGTCAGGACGATCAGCACACAGATGATCACGCGCACGGTGATCACGCCGGCCGTCGCCGGGCGGCGCGGTGGCGTCATGGGCACGTGACCGTGCATGTGGCGCTCCTGGGAGGTGCGGGCCGAAGGAGTTCGAGCGTATACACCGACAAGGACAACCGGCTCAGGGTTGTACACAAAGGGTGTTGCGCCGATCACTTCCGGAATCGATCATTCCGGCAGTACGGTCCCGTCCGCCAGCCCGTCGTACAGGCTCTGCGCCAGCTGTCCGCCGAGTCGGCTCGTGAGTCGCAGCGCGTCCTCGAACTCCGCCAGGGCGCGGAAGCGTTCGCCGTACCGCCGCTGCTCGGCGAGAGGCAGCCGGGGCAGCTGGAGCCGCCGTACGTCGAGCCGGGTGGCGGTGGAGGCGTAACTGCTGGCCTGCCGGTTGTTCGCCGTACCGCGCAGGAAGCCGGCCAGGAACCAGGGGTCGAGTGCCGCCGGATCGGGACGCAGCAGCTGGAGGTTGCGGCCGAGCGCGGCGCCCGCGGTCGCGGCGTCGACGACGCGCGCGGCCGAACCGCCGCCCAGGACGGGCACGACGACGTCCCCTTCCTGTGTGAGCACCGGCTCCTCGGCCTGCCCGGCCGGGAGCGTGCCCGAGGGCGCGGCGCCGGTGATCACGTCGTGCTCGGTGAGGACGGGACCGCCGGAGTGCGAGGCCCCGGCCCCGCCGGTGCGCAGCACGAGCGCCCCGGCGCGGGTGAGTTCGCCGACGGTGGTGAGCGTGCGGGCGGCGGGCCCCGCGGTGGTGACGGGCGCGGGCGCCAGCTCCATGGTGCGGCGCAGCGAACCGTCCAGGCTCTTGCGTACGGCTTCGAGGTCGGCCGCGGACCCGCCGGCGGCGGGCACGGACAGATGGCGGGCGGGGGCCAGGTCGACGTCGTCGTCGAGGAGTTCGATGACCGGCACGGCGCGGCTGACGCCGGACTGTTCGGTCCGGTCCCGCCAGGCGTCGAGCACGGCACTCCGCAAGGCCGGCCAGGGCAGCTTGTCGCGGCCGCCGTCCGGCATGAGCGCGGCGGTGTCGACGAACAGCAGCTCGGGGTCCGGCCGTTGGCCCGCCCCTGGCCTGCACAGCACCCACAGGTGCAGCGGAATGCCGTACGGGGGCGCGGCGCCGGCGGGCAGGGCGATCACGGCCCGCAGCGCACCGCGGCGGAGCAGATCGGCGCGGATGCGGCGCCCGGAGCGGCGGGAGGCGACGGCCGGGGGCATCAGCAGGACCGCCGTGCCGCCTTCTCGCAGGTGCGCGAGGGCGTGCTGGACCCAGGCCAGCTCGGACTCGGTGCGGGCGGGGAAGCCGTACTCCCAGCGGGGGTCGTAGGCGAGTTCGTCGTGACCCCAGTTGCGCTCGTTGAACGGCGGGTGGCAGAGCACGACGTCGGCGGCGAGCCCGGGGAAGGCGTCCGCGCGCAGCGTGTCGGCGGCGGCCGCGCGGATGTCGGCGTCGCCGTGCAGGGCGAGGCGCAGCGCGGTCAGCGAGGCCAGTTCGGGGTCGGCGTCCTGGGCGTGGAGGGCGGCCGGCTGCCGAACGGCACGCAGGAGTTCGCCGGTGCCGGACGCCGGGTCGAGCACCGTCCTGCCGGGTGCGTCCGCGCCGGCGAGGGCCGCCATCAGCTCGGCGGGTCCGGGCGGAGTGAGGGTGTACTGGCGGGGATTGGCGTCCAGATACCGGCCCAGCAGGAACTCGAAGGCCTGGCACGTGCCCAGTTCGGCGGCGAGTTCCGCGGCGCCGCGCACGAGGGGAACGGACTGCGCGAGCTCGGCCGCCGTCGGGGTCGGCACGGCGGCGCGCTCCTCGCCGAAGCGGGCGGTGAGGACGTTGTCCAGGGCGCCGGGGAGCATCGTGAGCAGCCGCTTGTCCGAAACGGCGGCCAGCTCCAGCCAGGCGGTGGGCCTGTCCCGTACGAGCAGCAGCACGCACCCCGCGTGGACGAGCGCGGTGACGGCTCCGGCGGGATGCGCCGACAACTGCTGCCAGACCCGCTCACGACGCGGCACTTCGGCGAGCTTGCCCTGGTCGCGCAGCCACTGCTCGACCTCGGCGAGCGCGAACGACGGGCTGGTCTCGGTGCCGCCGACGGGCCTGGGGAAGTCGGCGTGGCGACGCCGCCAGTTGCTGACGGCGGCGCGGCCCACTCCCGCGAGCCGGGCGATCCCCGCGGCGGTGACCTCGGTTGAGTGCTGTTCCGGCACCGGACCGTCTCCCCTCGTGCGCTGTGAAGGCCATGAGTCGTGAAGAACGAGCATACCGAGGCGATCCCGCAGATCCGTTCACAGCGTGAGCGGACCCAAGGCGCGTGAACCGTGTTGACTCGGTTCACAGTCTCTGCTGTCATTGACGCATCGGTTCACGCAGTCCTCACAGCGCCCCGGAAGGTGCCACAGCCATGTCTCAGCCCATGTACGCCCCGCAGCAGCCGCAGCAGCCCCAGTACGGCGGCCCCGGGAAGAAGCGCAGCTGGTTCGCCCGCCACAAGGGGCTCACCGCTCTCGGCGCGGTCGTCGTGCTCGTCGCGATCGGCTCGGCCGCGGGCGGCGGCGAAGACTCGCCCTCCGGTTCCACGGCGGCGGGTTCGTCGAAGGGCGCCGCCCAGGAGGCCGCCAAGGGCACGGGCGACTCCGAGCCGAAGGAGGAGACGAAGAAGAAGGCCGCCGCGATCGAGGGGGACGGTGACTTCGAGGTCCCCGCGGACATCAAGCCCGGCCTGTACCGCACCAGCGGCAACGACGGCATGTGCTACTGGGAGCGCGCCAAGGACTCGAAGGGCGAGGTCGACTCGACCCTCGCCAACGACAACGTCAGCGGCACGAGCTACGTGACCCTCAAGCCCTCCGACAAGATCTTCAAGACCACCGGCTGCGAGGACTGGGAAGCGGTGGACGAGAAGGCCAAGGGCAGCCCGAAGTCCGAGATCAAGGGCGACGGCGGCATGTTCAAGGTGGGCGTCGACATCGCCCCCGGCACGTACAAGTCCAAGGGCAACACGGACGACGTGTGCTACTGGGAGCGCTCGAAGGACGCGGCCCACGGCATCGACTCGATCCTCGCGAACGGGAACGTGAAGGGCACGGCCATCGTGAAGGTCGGCGCGAGCGACGGCTACTTCAAGACGACGGGTTGCCAGGACTGGAAGAAGACCGGCTGACGCGGCGAATGCCGGCCATCAAGTAGACCAAGCTTGAACCTCTTTACATCACAACCAGACTTTCACCACAGATCCATCACATCCGGATGTACTCTCACCGCACGTTCGGACGCCATCTTCCGGACGCTGCACAACCCATGGGGAGGGTTCCATGAAGCTCCGTCACGCCGCGTCGGCAACCGCTGTCGCCATCGCCGTCGCCGGTGGTCTGCTGACCGCCACTCCGGCCCAGGCCGCCGGGGGTGTGAGCATCTACCGCGTGTCCTACAACTCGCCGGGCTCCGACACCGGATCCAACACCTCGCTGAACGGCGAGTGGGTCCAGCTCTACAACTCCAGCTCGTCCGCGATCTCCATCCAGGGCTGGAAGCTGCGCGACGTCACCGGCTACACGTACACCTTCAGCGGCAAGATCGGCGCGAGGTCCTACGTCAAGGTCCACACCGGCAAGGGCTCCAACACGGCCGGGTACCGCTACTGGGGACGCTCTTGGTACGTCTGGAACAACACGGGGGACACGGCGTACCTGCGGAAGTCGACCGGCACGCTCGTCGACTCCTGCAAGTGGGGTTCGACCGGCTCCTCCAAGTACTGCTGAGGCCGCGTACTGCTGAGGCCGCCCGCTTCCGCCCGGCACCGGGCCGCGCCGCACTCCGGCCGGCCCGGTCCGTGTTCCCGGCCCATCGCTCTTCAGCAGTCGCAGCCGCAGCCGTAGCCGGGAAGCCAGTCACAGCGAAGGCTGTTCACTGCACGTTCAAACGGTGCGCGTGCGTCGGGTCGACGGTACAGATGAAGACATGCAGAACACCGCCCCGCCCGACCCTGACCCGTGTGGGGATGTTGGCACCTGACACGTCCGACGTCGGCAGATCCTCCAGAGGGATCCACGAGCGAGTTCCGTCGTCCCACTCCCTGCTGTCGACGGAAAGCAGAAGCTCCATTCCCTCCCCGCACTCGCAGATCATCTTGACCGGCCCGGTGGACGGCCGGCCCGGGAAGCCGCCGACCTTCCACCCAGGAGCAAGGGAGAGGTCGGACTGATAAAGGATCGAGTCCTCGTCCTGCTCGTCCTCGTCGCCCTCCCACTCGTAGATACGCTCCTGCAGCTCCTCGGGGAGCACCTCAGGAAACACGTGCTCCACCACCCGCTCGGGGTGCAGGACACAGGGCTCGGCCACGAAGGCATCACTCCCCACCAGCAATGGCTCGGGCCGGTCAGCGAGTACCTCGGTCACTTCCGAAGAGCGGCGCCAGCGCAGGTGCAGAGAGAGCTCGTGCCCACCGCCGTGCACATCGAACGGGCACCAGAGGACTTGAAGCAGGTCACAGCCGTCCGGACCTGGGACGAGGCCGGGTACATCCCTGCGGTGAAGCTGCGCCAGCGGCAACAACGGGACCGGCTCGGCGTCCTTGAAGGAGGGTTCGTCGCGTGCTCCCGCCAGCGACGCCAGCAGTTGTCGTTCCTCGTCGTTCGGACCGGAGGGTGAGCGCCGCCAAGCCTCGTCGAGAATCCGTCGGCGCAACCGCACATCGTCCAGCCTCTCGGCCCCCCGCGCGTGTGGCTCCGCACAGACGGGCCACGGTTCATCGGCCGGCCACAGCAGTGGGCCACCCACCGAACTCTCGGCCTCCCCTGGAGCCCCGGGGCGGGGATGCAGCCGAGTAGCGGTTCCTCGGTAGGCACTCAGATCCGGGAAGATCGCCTCGATGTCGACGGGGCGGGGCGGGGTCGTGCGCGGCATTTCGCCTCCATTGCATCTCGCTCAAAGGACCAACGCCGGCAGCCCGGCCCGAGGACGGGGCGGCGCTCCCTCACCCTTCGCTCTTCAGCCGCCGACGGGCCGGTCGCCCTTGTGCGCTCCGTAGAACTCGGCCTGGCGGGCCATGATCTCCCGCATCGACGTACCGCGCGGGACGCCGTAGACCGTTCCCGGGAAGTCCATCCCGCGCTGCCTCACCCACAGTTCGTCGTGTCGGTCCGGCGAGAACAGCTCCGCCGGGTCGCCGGCGGCGATCCAGCCGATGGGCACGACGGTTCCCGGCTCCAGCCGTGAATTGACATGCAGCACGCTGTTGATCCTCAGCTCCGAACCCGCCCCGGCCACGGCGCCGGGGAACATCGCCACCCCCGTCGCCACGAAGACCTCGTCCTCCACCGTCGCACCGTTGATGTGCGCGTGCGGCCCGACGAGCACGGCGTCCCCCAGGACCGCCGGATGCTTCGCCCGCCCCCGGACGAGCGCGTTCTCCATCACCACCACGTCCGCGCCCGTCCGCACTTCACCATCCTCCGCGGTGAGCACGGCCCCGTGCAGCACCCGCGCCCGCTCCCCCAGGACGACGGCGCCGCACAGCACGGCGGACGGCGCGACGTACGCGGACTCGGGAACGACGGGCCGCCGGCCGCGATGCTCGTACAACATGGCCCCCACCCTCGCACCCTCCGACCGCCGGGCGAAGCATCCGCGTCCGGCGCGGAAGGGGTCGCCGCAGGTATGGCCTGGCCGGTCTGGCTCACCCCTCCTGACGTACGGGCTCTCCCCGGGACGGACATCCCAGCGAAGCCATCACCCAGTCCTCGGGCAACGGGGATTCCTGACGCTCCCCGTTCACGACCCAGGAGCCATCCCATTCGACTTTCCAGACCTCCCCGCGGAAGTTCTCGAATTCCACGAAACTTCCGGGGGCGCCGTCCAGGAGGTCGAGCTCACGGAGCAGGACCTCGTGGGTGGTGAACCCTCGGTCCGGACCGATGCTGCCCCCACCCGTCTTGGTGTTCTCGTACCGCATACGGAGATAGGGGACCGGCGGCCGGGACATGGTCGTCGGGTGCAGCATGTGACGAAAGCGGTATTCCGCTTCGTCGAGCGTCTCGGTGCCGGAGAACTCGCATCGATAGGCGGGGAATACGGCGGTGACCACGTCGTTCAGGGCCTCGTTCCGCCCGATGTGATAGCGGTGGACGGCGGGCGGGGCGGCGGCCACGGAGTCGAACCCGTAGGACCCGTACGTGAATCCAGGAAGCACCGTGAACGGCTGCGACTCCCGCCCCTCCCCGATGCGGTGCTCCCGTGAGAACTCGAGCACCGCCCTGACCAGACCCTCGTCGAAGGTGTTGAGGGTGTTCACCTGGTAGGCCCGGCTTCCCTCGGCGTCCATCGCCAGCGAGAAGACGAAGACCGGGATGGGTGACCATCGCCAGGCCATGGGAAGACCAGGAAACTCATCGACGCCCTGATACTCCGTCACGGACCATGCGATGTCCACCGCTACCATCTGGCTCCCCTACTCCCCTGCCCCTGACCAATTGGGGCCTTTGCCCTCACTGCCGTCATACGTTCCTGAAGCCCCGGGGAGCCGGCTCCACCGGGACCTCTGAGGGTGATCAAGCTGTCACACGGCGCAAACCAGCAGCGACCGGCTCCACGCACTGTACGAACTCGCCCTGCGCACCGGGCTCCGCAAGGGCGAACTCCTCGGGCTGCACTGGGACGACCTCGACCTCAACACGGGAACCGCCGCCATCCACCGTTTCCTCCAGCGCACCCGCACCGGCGGCCTGACCGTCCTACACACCAAGACCCGCGCCTCCGAACGCCGCATCGCCCTCCCCACCGAATGCGTCAACTCGCTGAATACTCACCGGGAACAGCAGGAGGAAGCACGCCTGGCCGCGGGCACAAGCTGGTCGGGCACCGGCGTTGTGTTCACCACCCCCACCGGCGGCCCTCTCGAACCCGCGAACCTCACCCGCAGCTTCAGCCGACTCCTCAACCGCGCAGGACTTCGCCGCATCCGGTTTCACGACCTACGGCACTCGACCGTCACCCTGCTTCTGGAACAGGGCGTCGACCTCGTCGTCATCAAGGAACTACTTGGACATGCCGACATCGGCGTCACCGCCGGGGTGTACGCCCACGTCCGACTCCGCCTCCAACGCCAGGCCATCGAGACCCTCGGAGAGGCTCTCGGCCGGGGCGACGACGGCTCCGAAGACGCACCCGCATCAGCCGTCGTCCGCTGACGTTGCCGTCGGCGTTGCCGTCAAATGCGCCAGGAGGCCCCACCGGAATCACACCGGTGGGGCCTCCTGTTTCGAGAGACTCAACGATCTAGCTAAACCATCTCTTGCCAGATCGCAAATTCGCGAGGAGTTTTCACAGCAATGCGATTCGAAATTGCAGCTCGATCCACGGAATCCAGCCAGCTATCGAACGAGACCCCGCCGCCGGGGAACCACCACTCCGAATAACTTCCTACAGAATCGAGGTCCTCATCCAAGGGGTACCTAATTTCGAACTGCACCTGAACGTAGGACTCGTGCTCGCCGGCCGAGTCAACGACTTCAAGCTGTCGGACAATACCGAGAGCGAAGGTGGGCTCCGGAAACCAGTTGACCTTCCCATACTGGAAGAGATATCCGTCCGCGTCGGGGAGTTCCGGAACTTCAAACTCGATCGCCGAAAATCTCCTCACCAGCTGAGTCAGCCCCGAGAGTGACCGGTCGAAGCCACCCATCTCCTCGACGAGTCGGCGTGCGATGCCCTCCGCCGAATCTACCTGCTGCTTCCTAGACATGATCACCCTTCGAGTCCAGCGGTACGCACCCTTGCGGGTGCCCGCCCACCAACCCCCGGCGGGCGGGCACCTTCGAACTACGGCCAGTGGCCACCTTGCAGTTGTCGTCTGACGTGACCTATGACGTCAAGCGCTTCACTCCTATTCCTGGCTCCACTCATCAAGTCATTCACGTACGCGTAGTACTCATTCGTGTGAACCTTCGAGTGTACTGACAGCCCGTGCGGGTTGGGAGATGAACTGCTTCGCGGCAGCCAGACGCCGTTCTCGGCATCGTTTACACCGATTCCAAATCTATCCAGCTGAGCCCTTGCTGAAGCGGCCTTCGGCGAATTCCCTGCCACGATGTGGTGCGGAGAGTGAGGCGTGGCCGGTTCCACGTCACCGGCAGCGTTGAGGGCATTCCTGAGCTTGTTGGCGCAACCCGCATCGGCATTGTGCACCAAAATCGGTGTTGCCCCTGCCACCACGTAATACGTGTGCAGGCCCTCGATGCTCAGGTCGTACGTGACGCGCTGCGCCTTGTACGACTTGACCTCGACGATGAGAGCGGGTGCACCCGAGTCGTCCTGGAGCGTCTGGCCCGGCTTGAGGTCGCCGGCCTGGGTCCAGGAGTTGCGGCTCGACTCGTAGAACTGGTGGTGCTTGGTGGTCTCGATCGTCTGCGGACCGGACTTGGTGGCTACGACGACATCGACGTAGTCACGGTCCGTCGTGGTGACGATCACCTTCTTGACCCGGTGCTTCTCGTGGGTCTTCTTACCGGGCTCGGCCGTCAGGACGAGGTCACCGGTCTTCACCTTGGAGATCGGTTTGGTCTTGCCGTTGGCGAGCTTCACCGGGGTCTTCGCGGTGAAGCTGTGCCGCGGCACCCGGCAGCCTGGCCCGCTCGTCGCCCGAGGCGCGGAAGGCTGGGCGTCGGGCTCCGGAGACGGCTTGCCCTTGCGGCCGAACTTGCTGCCGGCGGCGCCGAAGACGCCGCCGAGGGCCGCGCCTCCCGCCGTGGCCTTGGCCGCGCCGCTGACGCTGCAGCCGTCCTCCGTGTTCGCACAGGTGACGCCGTACGCGACGGCACCGTCGATGGCGCCCTCGACCGTACCTTCGACAGCGCCCTTGAGGAGCCTGCCGCCCACTCCGGACAGCAGGCGGCCCGCTGCGCCGCCCAGCATTCCGGCCGCACCACCTGCCGCACCGGTGATGGCACCGACGGCGACCGAGCCGAGGAAGCCTCCGATGGACTTCGGGCCGTCACTCATGAGGTAGCCCACGCCGTTGGCCGCCGCACCCGCGAGGGCACCGCAACCGATCACACCCACGCCACCCGTGGCGACGGTGCAGCCGGCGAACACCGCGACTCCCACCGCGACCGAGACAATGGTCGAGGCATGTTGCTTGACGAAGTTGGCCGTGGCCTTGGCCGCCTTCTTGACTGCTCTGCCGACCTTCTTGGCTGCCTTCACCACCTTCTTCGCCACGTGTTTGACGGCCTTGGCCACCTTCCGCACGGTCTTCTTGACGTGCTTGACGACCTTGTGGACGTAGCGTTTGACCCGCTTGTACGTGCGTTTGACGTATCTCTTGACCTTGCGGACGCTGTCCCGCACGTACCGCACGGCCTTGCGGACCGCCCGGTGGGCCTTCCTGACCGCCTTCTTGACCGCACGCTTGATCGTCTTGGCGGCCTTGCGGACGGCCTTGGCGACCTTCTTGACGGTGCGCTTGGCCTTCTTCCAGGCCGACTTGACGACCTTCTTGACCTTCTTCTTGACCTTCTTGATCGCCTTGTCGATGAAGCTCGGCCAGTGACCGGTCGGGTCGGTGGCCGTCATCGGATTGTCGTCCGCGTACGCATAGCGGTTCGCGGTGACCGATGTGGGCAGCGGATCGAGCCCCACCGTGTCCCGGCTGTTGAACTGGCCGGTCTCCGGTGAGTACCAGCGCGCGGCCATGTTGACCTTGGCCGTCTCCGGGTCCGTCCATCCGGACTGGTAGCCGAGATTGCCGAGCATGCCCGCGGTCTGGATCACCTTGCCGAACGGCGAGTACGTCGTCGAGCCGGTCAGCGCTTCACCCGTGGCGGTGAACTGACCGATCACGTCGTCGTGCAGGTCGGTCAGGACCAGCGCAGAGGACGCCGCCGTCTTCACACCGAGCAGCGAGCCGTCCGCGTTGCGGCTGTAGGACGTCACACCGTCCGAGGCCACATCGTTGCCGGCGCCGCTGTACCTGAACGAGAAGAGCGCGGTGCCGGTCTCGTCCTTGGCGTCCAGGACCCGGTCCATGCCGTCGTACGTGTACGTCCGGTCGCCCTCGCTGATGACACGGTTGAAGGCGTCGGCCTTGACCGAGGTCTGTGCGCCGCCCTCGTCGGTGACCGTGCTCATCGTGCCGCGCGAGGTGTACGTGTACGTGCTGTGCCCGTCCGACGTGAGCCGGTTGCGGGCGTCGTACGTGTACGTGTCGCCGCCGACGCGCGTCCTGTTGCCGGAGGCGTCGTAGCCGTACTGCTCCGTCGTGGTCCCGTTGTTCCAGGACGACAGACGGTTCGCCCAGTCGTACGTGTACGTGTTCGCGGCCGCGCCCGCGACACCGGTCGTCGTCTTCGACGTCTCGTTGCCGTTCTCGTCCCACCCGTAGGCGATGGAGGACAGCACCTTGCCGGTGGGCGAGGTCAGCTTGTCGCTGGTGACCCGCTCCAGGGCGTCGTACGAGAACGTCCGCTTGGACTTCCCCGCCCCGTAGTCGACCGACGTGACGTTGTTGTTGACGTCGTAGTCGTAGGTCATCGTGGAGCCGGTGGCCCCGTCGTCGACCGTCTTCAGACGGGCAGCGGTGTCGTACCCGTAGGTCGACGTTCCGGACGCGTCGGTCCGCGAGGTCAGCTGTCCGTCACCGTTGTAGGCGAAGGACGAGTTGCCCGACGGGCCGGACGTGGACAGCAGCAGACCGCGGTCGTCATAGGTGAAGGTGTTCTTGTCCTCACCCGCACCCGCCACGGCCGTGATCCGGTCGTCGGAGTCGTAGTCGTAGGTGTGGTCGACCGTGGCGGCCTCCGCACCCGTGCCGGTCTGACGGATCAGCCGGCTCTTGACGTCGTACTCATTGGTGACGACCACGCCACCCGGGGAGCGCTGCTCCTTCGGTCGCCCGTTGGCGTCGTACACCGTGGTGAAGGTGCGGTCCGCCGGGTCCGGGTGGGCCGGGGTGGACGGCTCGATGACCGACTCCGGCATTCCCCAGCTGTTGTACGTCGTCAGGAACGGATTCCCGCGTCCGTCGGTGAACCGCGTCCGGTTGCCCGCCGCGTCGTAACCGAAGGTCGTGGTGATCGACTCGGTCGCCGAGACCGGCTGTACCGCCTTGGTCACCAGGCCCGTCGGGTCGACGGTGAACGTGACGGTGTGACCGCGGTAGTCGGTCACCGACACCGGGTTGCCCGCACGGTCGTACGCGGCGCTGCTGCTGCGCAGCACGGCACCGGTCGCGTCCAGGTCGCTGGTGGAGACCAGCTGGCCGAAACCGTCGTACGTGTTCTTGGTGCTGGTGTTGTCCGGGTCCGTCGAGGTGAGGACCTGGCCGTCCATGTCGTAGGTGAACCTGGACGTGTTACCGGCGCTGTCGGTGACCTCGGTGGTCTCGCCGATCGAGTTGTACTTGTACGACTCCGAGACACCCGTCGGGCTCACGGTCCGGGACAGCTCGCCGCCCGGAGCGTTGTACTCGTTGATCGCCGTGAACGCCCGCTGGGTCGGCTGGCGCACGATGTCCGTGCTGGTGACCGGACGCCCCAGATAGTCCCAGGTGGACTCCTCGCGGGCGCCGTTCGGCCGCGTCGCCGACAGTTGGTCGCCGTTGGTGTCGTACGTGTACTTCGTCGTGCCGCCACCCGGCTCCGTGACGGAGGCCAGGTCGCCGAGCTGTGTGTACGTGTACGTGGTGCGGTTGCCCAGCGGGTCGACCTCCGCCGTGACCTGGCCCAGCTTGTTGTACTCGTTCCATGCCGTGGCCGTGATCGGCGTCGGGGAGCCCTGCGGCGTGTAGTTCGGCGACGTCGTCGAGGACTCCTGGCCCTCGGCGTCGTAGGCCGTCACCGAGACGTTGCCGAGCGGGTCGGACGTCTCGGTCGCCTCACCGAACGTGTTGTAGCCGGTCATCGACACAGGACGGACGGAGACCGGGGTCCCGCCGTTCTGCTCCGCGTTGACGGCCGGCTCGGTGACCGTGGTCTGCTGGGCGGCCTCGTCGTATCCGAAGTCCGTCGTGGCACCGTTCGCGTCCGTCATCGACAGCGGCAGACCCCGCTGGTCCAGCTTCCACGAGTTGGACCGGACGGCGCTGCCCGCCGCCGGAAGCGTCCCCCCGTGCACCGCGGACACCTGGGACGCGCTCAGCGCCTCCCCGTAGACCTGCACGTCCGCGATGCCGCCCGGCCAGAAGCCGTCGTACGCGCCCGCGTACTTGACCCGGCCGATCTGCAGCCTGCCGTTGGCCGACCAGACCGACGTACGGTCGTCGGTGCCCTGCAGGGCGCCGTTGACGTACAGCGAGATCTTGCCGGTCGACTGGTCGTAGACGGACGTCAGCTGGGTCCACTGGCCGGTCACCGGGGCGGCGGTGGAGTACACCAGCTGGTCCCCGAGGGCGCCCGAGGCGTCGTCCTTGGTCGGGAAGCGGACGGCCCACTTGTTCGTCGACTGGACGTAGCCCAGGTAGAAGCCCGAGTGGTAGGTGCCGTCCTGGCCGACCGCCGTGTAGTTCGACGCGGTCGAGTTCAGCTTGACCCACGCCGAGACGGTGAAGCTGCCGCTGGTGTCGACCGCGGAGCCCTCCGTCTGGCCGTAAGCGTTGGCCGTCCCGTTGAAGACCGCCGAGCCGCCCTTCTCGGTGGAGCGGGTGACCGCGCTGCCGAGCGTCATCCTGCGGTTGCCGCCGGAGGAGTCCTCGGCCGTCGGGCCGCTGGTCTCCGAGAGCTTCCAGCGCGCGACCGGAGCCGTCGTCCCGTCGTGCACCGTGGCGCCCGTGACGTTGCCCAGGTTGTCGTACGTCGTGTCCGACGTACTGACGTCGCCGGTCGCCGGGTCGGTCTCCGTCTCCGAGAGGACATTGTCGTCCGGGTCGTAGGAGACCTTCGTGGTGCGGTTGGCACCGGCGGGGTCGAGCACGGAGGACGTGACACGGTCGGACGCGTCCACCGCGAAGGTGCTGGTGGTCTGGCCGTCGTTGGTCACCTGCTTGATCAGGTTCCCGGCCATGTCGTACTCGTTGGACTGCTCGGTGAACTGCTTGCCGTTCGCCGGGTCCTTGCGCACGACCGACGCCGACAGACCGTCGTCGGTGTAGGTGTATGCCGTCACCCAGCCCATCGCGTCGGTGATCGACGCGAGCCGGCCGGCCGGATCGTAGGCCCGGGACTCCTGGACCAGCGTGGTCGGAGCCGACGGATTGTGCGGGTCGCCGGTGTAGCCGAGCAGGCTGGTGGTGAGCGGACGGCCTTCGGCGTCGAAGGTGTACGTGTTGGCGTTCCCCGCGGGGTCGGTCTCCTTGACCTTGTTGCCGTAGACGTCGTACTCGAACGACGTGGTGTCGCCGCCCGGGTCCGTCCGTGTCGCCACGCGGTTGTACGCGTCGTAGGTCATCGACGTCACGCGTGACGCGTCACCGCCGGTGAGGTCGGCGACGGTCTGCGAAGTGACGTTGCCGTCCGCGTCGAAGACCGTGGTCGACCTGGCCCGGTGCACCGCACCCGTCACGCGGTTGGTGACCGCGGGGCTGGTCTCGGTGGCGACCTGGTCGTTCTTGTCGTAGGTGAAGCCGGTGGTCAGCCCGCTGGGCTGGGCGTCCGATATCTCGGTCTCGGTGATCTTCCGGCCGAGTGCGTCGTACGTGTATTTCACCTTGGCGCCGTTGGCGTCGGTGATGTCGGCGAGGTCACCGTTGGCGAAGTAGACGTTCTTCGTCTTCTTGCCGCCCGGTGTGGTCACCGTGTCCACCAGACCGGCCGGCGCCTTCGCCGTGCCGCCCTCCGCCGCCGGGGTGGCGGTGGTGGTGTAGGTGGTCGAGGCCGTGCGGCCACCGGGATGACCGGCAACCGGCGGGGTGGACACCGAGAGGAGGTTGCCGCCCGCGTCGTAGCTGTAGCTGGTCAGATAGGCGTTGTCCGCCGGGCCGGAGGAACGGGCGTCCCGCTCGGTGAGGAGCAGGTCGTTCCGTGGGTCCATCGCGGGGAACGCCGTGGTCGCGTCCGGGTAGTACGTGTAGTACTCCGTGGCGCACTTGCCGGCCGCGGTGTCCTGGCAGTCGGTCTGGGAGACCGTGTTGCCGCGGATGTCGTGACCGGTCGTGCTGCGGTTGCCGTTGGCGTCGGTCACGGTGTGCATGAAGCCCGCCGTGTCGTAGCCGTACGTCGTCCGCTTGCCGTTGGTGTCGATCGCGGCCAGCAGACGGTTGCCCATCTCCGCGTCGTAGACGTACGTCAGCGTCTTGTCGGTCGGGTCGGTGAGCGTGACCGTGCGCACCGGGGCGACACCGGAGGACGCCTTGTACGCCGACCAGTGCTGCTCGACCTCGTCGGCGCTGAGCGGGTCCGAATAGACCGCGACTTCGGCGATGGAGCCGGTGAAGTAGCTGATGTCGCCCGGGGACTGGATCCACGACTTGGCGAAGCCCGCGCCGATGAAGGTGCGGCTGTTCGTCTGGTCCTTGGCCGCGCCGCTGAAGTCGGCCTGCTTCACACCGTCGACGTACAGCGTCTGGGTGCTGCCCGAGGCCGACAGCACGGCGTGGTGCCAGGCGTTGTCGGTGACGGTGCTCTTCGAGCCGAAGTCGGCGCCGCCGGAGCCCGAGACGCTCCACCAGTGTCCGCGCAGCTTGCCGTCGGCTCCCACGTACATGACGGGGTTCCAGCTGCCGCCGACCCCGGCGGGATCGGTGACGGAGCGCTGCTGGTCGGATATGAGGACACCGGGCTTGGTGGTCTTGAACCACAGCTCGACGGCCCGCTCACCCGACTTGTGCCATGTGGAGAAGGGGACTTCGGCATAGGACGACGTGCCGTTGAACTGCGCCGCCCGCACGTCGGTCGGGCCGAACGGCCCCTGCACGCCCTGGGTGACGGTGTTGTACGTGCCGAAGCCGGTGTGCAGCTCGTTCGCGGCCTGCGGTGCGCCGAGGGTGTCGTCCAGGCGCCAGTATCCGGCGGGAGCGGAGCCCATCACGGCGGACCGGTAGACCTGGGAGGAGCCGGTCACGGTGGCGGGGTTGAGCTTCCAGGTACCGCCGTCGCCGTCCGTGGCCTGGAGAACCAGGTCGTCCGTGGTGCCGTAGACGACGGACGACTGGGTCTTGCCGCCCGGTGTGGTGATCTTGTTGAGCAGTCCGGCGGACCGCTTGGCGGTCTGGTACTGCGCGGTGATCACCGAGGGGTCGAGCGGCTCGGAGTAGATGGCGACCTCGGCCATCTGGCCGGTGTAGTGCCCGAGCTTGTCGCCGGCGTTCATGGCGGGCCAGCCGTCGGTGTTGACGCCGGCGCCGAGGGAGATGTAGGGCTGCTCCCAGTCGTTGACGGTGCCGGCGAGGGAGCCCTGCGAGACACCGTCGAGGTACAGGGTCTGACTGTTGGCCACACCGGTGAGCACCGCGTTGTGCCACTGGCCGTCGGTGACGCTCGCGGACGACGTGATCGTCGTCATGCAGCCCGGCGACATGGCCAGGCAGCCGCGCAGCTTGCCGTCCGTGCCGACGTACACCGCGGGGGTGTTCTTCGTCGTCGTGCCGACCGGATCGGCGACGCTCAGCGGCTTGTCGCCGTAGTAGAAGAGGACGCCCCCGGCCGTGGTCGTCTTGAACCACAACGACACCGTCATGTACGACGGCGTGGCACCGGGGGCGCTCGGCATCTCGACGTACGAGGTGGTGCCGTTGAAGGTGGCCGTCTTCTGCGTGGAGCCGGCGAGGACGGACGAGCTGCCCAGGGTCACGTTGCGGTAGGTGCCGTTGTACCGGCCCTGGTTGGTGTCGACCGTGTCCTTGGCGACCGTGCCGGACGTCTCACCGAGCCGCCAGTACGCGAACGGGTCGGCGTCCAGCACGGTGGTGCGGTAGTGGTTGCCGGTGGCGTACGTGTACGTCGTGCACTTGGACCAGTCGGCCGGCGGGCACACCTTGGTCAGCTGGTCGCCGGTGTAGGTGTACTGCCAGGTCTGGGCGGTGTCGAAGTCGCCCGGAGTGGACGGGTCGGTGGCGACCGTCGCGACGTGCGCGGGGGTGGCCGTGTTCCAGGCGAGGGTCAGGGACCGCTTGGACGTCTCGTTGGTGATCTTCGTCAGCTGCTTGGAGGCGTTGTAGGTGAACGTCTCCGTGCGTCCGGCGTAGTCCTTGATCGTCGAGATCGCGTACGTGCCGGCCTTCCCGGTCGCCTGCTTGAAGGCGTACTCCGTGAAGTCCTTGTCCGTCAGCGCGTAGCCGCCGCCGGTCACGGCCGCCAGCCGGGCGTAGCGGCCCAGCGGAGGTACGAAGGTGCCGTCGCTGTTGCGGCCGAAGGCGACCTGCTCACCGCCCGGGTAGGTGATCACCACACTGGCGATCGCGCCCGCGCCGTCCTTGACCTCGGCCGCCTTCATGTCGACGACCGTCGACCAGCCGGCGCCGAAGGCGTTGTCGATGCGCGGGTCGAGGCTGTTGTAGGAGCGGTCGATCTCCAGCGAGGGGCCGACCACCTCGACGTCGGCGTCGGTGTCCTCGGTGGTGTAGTTGCCGTCACTGGGGTCGAACTCGTGGCCGTCGGTGTTCTGGGCCAGTCCCGAGGTGACCGGCGGCTGCGGCACGGCGGTGGTGAAGCGGCTGGAGTACGTCACCTCCTCGTAGCCGTCGCTGACGCCCACGTACCAGAGGTAGTTCTTGCTCCATTTGAGCTTGCCCGCGGGGATCTTCCAGTTGCCCTTGGTGATGGCCCCGGAGGTGGCGACGGGTGTGGTGCTCTCGCTGTCCGCGTCGTAAACCTCGTAGGTGTAGGTCAGTGACGCCTGGGGCCACTTGTCGGCGTCCTTGGCGTAGACGAGCAGTTCGGGCTGGAGGGTGTTGGCCTGGAAGTTCTCCGGCGGGTACTGGGCGGTGACCTGCGGCTTGGCGTTGGGCGCGTACGTCAGGTCCAGGGACGGACGCCAGCCGGCGGTGGCCGAGTTGTCGGAGTGGAACTTCTTCCAGTGCAGTCCGTCCGCGGTCGACGCGGTGATCGCGAGACCGTGGTTGGCGCCACCGGTGGCGACCTGGGTGAACCAGCTCGTGTCGAGGGTCACCGGCATCTTCACACCGACGTCGGTGCCGCCGTCGGTGTTGGAGCAGGAGGCACCGGGCGCGGGCGTGGCCGAGCCGATGGACGCTCCGTACGCGGGACCGGGGTAGGCGGTCACACCGGACGGGGTCCAGGACTGGGTCACGGGGTGGACCGAGAAGTCCTGCGCGGTGCAGGTCGCGGACCAGAGCGCCCAGACGTTGAGGGTGGCCGCGGACACCTTCTGCCCGGCGAGCGTGGTGCCGAGCGAGGGGAACTGCAGGAACGAGTTGGCCTTGTTGGTGCCCGCGTCGTACGAACCGATCTTGATCTGGTTCTCGGTGGAGTGGTCACCCCCGATCGTGTTCTGCGTGTACGTCGAGTTGCTTGCCACGATCGTCGGGTCGACGGTGACCGGGTAGACCCGCTCGGGGGCGTCCAGCCACTCCCGGTCGGCGGTCAGCCGCAGCGCCGGCTCGCCGTCCACGTCGATGAGTTCGTAGTCGACGGCCCGTGACTGCGCGGCGTCGCCGGAACGCGGGTCGATCCTGGAGTCCTCCATGAAGGCATGGGGGATGGTGGCGGTCACCTTGCCGCCGGCGTCGGTGAACTCCACGTCGCCGTCGGCCGAGACACGGGGCGAGAGGCCCTTGACGTCGAGCGGGAAGACCCAGGAGTCGGCGGCGTCCTTGCTGTGCAGGACGATGTTCTCCTTGAGGCCCTCGGCGAGCGGCACGAGCTGTACGTCGGTGCCGGGCAGCACACCGGAGTAGGTCACGGTGCCGTCGGCCGCCACGGTGGGCTCGGCCTTCGTGGAGCCGCGCAGCGCGTACGCGAGGCTGCGGCCGTCACCGAAGTCGATGGACGCGAGCTGCTGGTCGGCGGCGTCGGGGGCGAACTCGACGTCGAGCGAGTTGGCCCGCTGTTGGAGCCTGCCGTCCGTGTCCGTGGTCAGGGCGGTGTCGATCGGCTTCCATGTGCCGTCGGCGGCCTTGAAGTTGGTGCGGCCGGAGTGGTGCCGGACGGTCGTGGACCCGTCGGCGTTGACGTAGTGGTCCGACGTGGCCGTGGACTTCCTGGCATCCCGCTTGCTGGTCCGGGCGTCGAAGCTCTTCGCCGTACCGGGGGCCTTGCCGGTGGTGGCCGTGGTGGCCGGGTCCTCCGCGCGCTTGTACGCGTCGAGTTCCCCCTTGCCCTTGCCGGGCTTACGGCCGGAACCGCCGTCGGCGCTGGTGGCCGCGGTGGAGGCGCGGTGGCTCTTGCCCCGCGCGGTGCCGTTCTGCTGGTCGGGCGTGTCGAGCGGGGACGTGTTGGCCCAGTCCCACAGCCCGGGGAAGGACAGTTCGGGCATGCTCAGCGCCGGCAGCGTGGCCCCGGTGGCCGCTGCGGTCTCCGTCGTGAGCATGAAGGAGAAGGAAACGAGGACGGACAGAGCCGTAGCCCTCACTCTGCGTCTGCCGGTGGGACCCGGCGGAAACAGACGAGGGCTACGTACCCAGCGAGCGCGCATGGGCCAGCCTTTACTTACACGAAGCCTACATAATCTTCGCGAGACTGCCCGAGCTCCGCACATGAGTTCCACTCAAGATCGATCTCTTTTACCGATCTTTACCGAACGCGGGGAACTCGTTACTTGAATGCTACGAATCGGACGCTTTGACGGCCTGTCTGATCGCCTCGGCCACCGACGACTTGAGCCCGTCGCCCGACGTCGCCACGGTGACGTTCGGGCTCGTGCGCGCATGCGCGTCCGACGCTCCGCCGACCACGACGAAGCGCACCTTCGGGTACTTCTTCGCGTCGGCTTCGGTGACCTTCACCTGAGGACCGCCGACCGCCAGGACGACATCGCACTGTCGCTGGATCAGGCTGTTGAAGAACGGGCGGACGTTGGCCGCCGACTGCGGTCCCACGACCGGGACGTAGTTGACCCGGGCCCGGGTGTCGAGCGAAGCCTGCTGCATGCCCTCCCACACCGGCGCCGCGGGCGTGTTTGCCACGATGCCCTTCTCCCCCGTCAGCAAGCAGGCGTCGAAGTCCTCGTACTGACGCGCCCTCGGGTCGGGCGGGCCGGACTCCTCACCGCCGACGAACAGCCAGACGCCGGCCAGCCCCAGCACGACGACGGCGGCGCTGCCCACCGCCCAGCCCGCACGGCCACGCAGGGAGCCCGCCACGGCGGCCAGCCCGGTGCCGAGCCGCGCCCCGGCACCCGAACGGGGAGTCTTCGCGGTGACACGCCAGGTACGCCGGGTCTTCACCGGGAC
Source organism: Streptomyces sp. NPDC091376 (assembly GCF_044757085.1). Taxonomy (NCBI): domain Bacteria; kingdom Bacillati; phylum Actinomycetota; class Actinomycetes; order Kitasatosporales; family Streptomycetaceae; genus Streptomyces; species Streptomyces sp. NPDC091376. Next base: position 145,052 of record NZ_JBIVUF010000009.1, read on the forward strand.
CCTCCCGCCGGCGATCCGACCAGCAGACAGTGGAGCGCGGCGCCGGCCGTCGAAAGGCCCAGCAGCACGCAGTCGGCGGCGAACTGCCAGCCGTGGGTGTCCACCGGGGTGAACGCGGCCTGCAGCAGCCAGCCGACGGTGGCGGCGGTGAAGACGGCCACGGCGGCCCAGTCGGCACGCGTGCCGCGCCGGGCGGCGATGACGTACGAAGGAACCGCGCCCAGCATCCCGAGGCTCAGGACCGGCACGGCCGCCAGCAGGACCCTCGGGATCGGTCCGGGCACGGCCCCCTTCGCCGGCTGAGCCGCACTGACGGCGGCGACGTCGGGCTTCACGATTCGGCTACCTCTCGGGGAATGTGTGTGCGGACGGCGCGCGCACGTACACAAGTGACGGGTGGCCGTACGGTACATCCCGCGAGGAGACACCATCGCTCCCGGGGGCCGTCCCGGCGCCCGCGTGCAGAGCCGGTGCCGTCCGTGCGGGTCTCCTAGCCCCGGCCACCGCACTGCTTGAGCATCGTGCGCTTGTCCGCGTCGGTCACCGGCAGGTCGTACTTGAGGGCGACCTGGGCGAAGCGGACCGCGTACGCGCACCTGATCTCCTTGTTCGGCGGCAACCAGGACGCGGGCCCCGAATCCCGTTTCGCCGAGTTGGCGCGCCCTTCGACAGGAAGCAAATTGAGTACATCGTTCGCCAGTTGCTTGCGCTTGCTCTCCGGCCATCGGGCGGCGCCCATCTGCCAGCTGTAGGAGAGCGGAACCACGTGGTCTATCTGCACCTCGGTGGCCTTCGCCTTCTTCCAGGCGATGTCCTTGCCCGTGTACGGGTCGTACAGGTCCATCGCAACGACCACGCAGTCGGAACCTGAACGGAACTGCACCTGCCTCCCATGGAGCTTCAACAAGTCGTTCCGCGTGTCACAACCATTCCTCGCAAGCGGCACCCCGTCGGCCGTGTCCATCCAGGCGTAGCCGAACTCGTCCCGGTCGTAGCCCGTCCTGGGCCCGCGGCCCTTCGTGGACAGCTCCTCGACGAGCTTCCGGGCCGTGGCACGGTCCGCGTCCTCGGTCACGGGCGCCAGGCCGGGCTTCACACCGTCCGGGTTCTCGAGCGGACTGGCGGCGCGGCCGGCCGACGCACCGGGCGCGCCTCCTTCGGAGCGGTCGTCGCGGCCTCCGTCGGAGCCGGGAGTGCAGCCGGCGAGGAGCGCGGCGGCGAGAGCGATGACGGTCAGGGAGCGGCGCGGCGTACGTATGGAGTCGGGCACGCAAGGATCCTAGGGAACACGGCCCTGCGCCGAACCTCACGTCCGGGAACGTTCACCGCCGATACATCGTCAGACCTTGCCGATGCCCAGGGTCGTCTCGCGCGGCAGAAGCCCCGAGCCGAGGACCGCGACCCAGAGGGGCCCGAGGAGTTCGGCGAGGCGGGTGGTGCCGGTGGGGCCGAGGCCCCGCCAGGGGGAGGCGGCCAGTTCGTCCGTACGGCGCTCGATCCCGGCGCGCAGCGCACGGCCCTCGTCGGTCGCGGTGCCGTCGGCGGCCAGCAGTCCGCGTGCGACGAGCCGTTCACCGGCGGCCGCCCACTCCTCGGGGCCCCAGCCCCTACTGGCGAAGACCTCGGCAGGCGCCGCGCCGATCGCGGCGAACGACACGAGGGATTCGACGGGGTCGAGCCCCGCGGCGGCCAGGGCGGAGACATGTCCGTCGCCCCGGTGCTCGCGCAGGATCGTCGCCGCGTGCCACAGCACGAGGTGCGGCTCCTCGGGCCAGGGCAGGGCGGCGTTGGCCGCGGCGAGCGGGCGGCCGTCGGTGTCGGCGGCCTCCGCGGCGCGACGGGCGAGCGCGGCGGCCTCGGCCAGGTCGGCACCGGCCACCGTCTCGCTGTCGAGGAGGGCGCGGTAGGCACGGTCGATGCCGCGCGTCCTGGCCGCGAGCACCGCGTCCGGCGCGGCGACGTCCCAGGCGGCCGGGACGTGCTCCGCGACCACGCGCGGGGCGAAGCTGTGGAAGGCCGTGGTCACCTCGGGCGCACCGGGTGCGCCGAGCGGTGCGGCGCGCCAGGCGAAGTAGCTGGGCCAGCGCTCGCCCGTGTCGTAACCGAGCGCTCCGGCCTCCCGGAAGACCTCGGGTGCGTAGTAGAGGACGGCGTGCAGCGGCTCCAGGAGGTGCCACATCTGCCGCACGCGCCCGTTCTCGTCAGCCATGACGTTCCCTCTCCCCGTGACCCTGCCGGCGTCCATCTTGACAGTGACCAGATTGCTCCCGTCCACCGAACTTGTCAATGACCAGATTCCGTACGGCCGATGCCTCAGCCGACCCCTCAGCTGACCTTCAGCCGATGCCTCAGCCGACGCAGCCGGGCACGGACTCCGAAGGACGGCAGTTGTTCGGGGTGTTGAACACGACCTGCGTGTCGGTGAGCGTGACCGTGCCGGAGCGCTTGAAGATGCCGCCGCCGTCGATGGCGCGGGTACCGCTGACGACGGTCCGGTCCAGCGTGGTCGTACCGGTCGCGTGATAGAGACCGCCGCCCAGCGCCGTACCGTCCGGCGCGCTCACGCTGTTGCGGAGGATCCGGGACCGCGTACCCGTCAGCCTGCCGCCGTCCGGGTTGTCGAGACCGCCGCCCTGCGCGGTGCCTTCCGGCGCGCTGACGACGTTGCCGACGACGGAGCTGCGGGACAGCTCCAGAACGGCCTTCGGCCCCAGCCGGATGCCGCCGCCGCGCGCGGTGCCGCCCCGCGCCGCGACCCTGTTGCCGCTGACATGCGTGTTGCTGACGGTCATGAGGGTGTTGTTGGTGATGCCGCCGCCCTGGGCGACACCGTTCGGCGCGTCGGCGAGATTGCCCTGGACGAAGCTCCCGGTGACGGTCATCCGGCCGAGCTCCGGCGAGGCACCGTTGGTGAGCGCGGCACGGGCGAATCCGCCCGGGGCCAGCGAGCGGTTGCCCCTGACGACGGAGTTCTTGACCGTCGTCTGCGCCAGGCCCGCGAGACCGGAACCGAACGCGAAGCTCTCGGTGTTCTCCCTCACCCACGCCATGTTGTTGATCACCTGGGCGCCCTCGACCGTCAGCGGACCGTCGTTCGCGATCCCGCCGCCCGCGGCGGCGCCACCGTTCTCGGACCCCTTGTAGGCGACGGTGTTGCCGCTGACCACCGAGCTGCGCACGGTGGCGTTGCCCGGGCTGTCGATGCCGCCGCCCTGCGCGTACAGCTTCGACTCGGCCCGGTTGGCGGTCACCTTGCTGCGCGTCAGGACCATCGAGCCGAGGTTGGAGATGCCGCCGCCGCACACCATGCCGGGGACGTCCGGGTAGGCCGGGCAGTCCGTGGCGCTGCCGCCGCTGATCGTCGTCGAGTGCAGCGTCAGCATGCCCGTCGTCCCCACGAGCAGAACGCGGAACCTGGGGGCGGAGGCGACGCGGGTGATCGTCGCGCCGCGCCCGTCGATCGTCAGCTCGTCGGTGATCACCGGCAGCCCGTTGACGGGGTGGAAGGGGTTCGCTCCCGCCGTCAGCCGGTACACACAGCCGGGCGTCAGCCGGAGTGTTTCGGCGCCCGCCTTGCGGTTCGCCGCGCTGATCGCGGAGACGAGGTGCGGGACGGAACAGGGCACCTCGCCGGTGCCGGGCTTCGGCGGCGGCGCGGCGGGGGCGGCAGGGACCGCGACGGCCGAAGGAACCGGAGGCTTGGCGGCCGGAGCGGTGGGAGGGGGCGTCTTCGGCCGAGCCGCGGGAGCCTTCGGTGCCGCGGGAGCGTTGGATGCCGCGGGAGCCTTCGGGGCCACAGGAGCCTTCGGTGCCGGTGAGGCCGGTGAGGCCGGTGGAGCCGGAGGGACCTTCGTCGCCGGAGGAGCGGGCTTCTGCGCCTGAGGCGGTGGGGACGGCGCGGCGGGCGCGGCGGGCCCCGGTGGCGCGGGCGGGGGCGTGGCACCGACGGCGGCAGCGACGGGGACCGTGACCAGAGCGCTCGCCACGAGACCGATGACGGCCGGAACGTGCTGACGAGACATCAGGGACTCCTCACTGCTGGGCAGTACGGCCGGCCACGCTGGACACAGCCCTGGCGAGCCAAGCCGAACACGTCCGGCCGCCATCGGCTCCCCGGCCTGATCCGTACGGACGAGCAACGGCCGGGCAGTGGCCCGAACGGCGCACACGAAACGAAGGCCCGGGGGCGCCCGTGCGCCCCTCCGCGGGGACCGGCGCGCGCCCCCGCCGCCCTCGCCCGGGCCCTGCGCCGAGCGGCCTTCCGAGCCCGTGCGGCAGCCGGCCCGCGACCTGCCGGGAACCCCGGCACGCACGAGGGCCGGCCGCCTCCCGGTGGTCCCGGGAAGGCGGCCGGCCCTCGTCGCTTCGCGGGGCTACGACCCCAGGATCGACGTCAGGAACTCACCCGTCCACGCCAGCAGTTCCCGCCCCACGACCGGCTTTCCGCCGATCTTCCCCGTCGTCGGCCGCGGCACCAGGATCTGATGGACCGCCGGCTTGACGACCGTACGCGGATACAGCCGCTTCAGCCGCAGCTCCTGCGACTCACGCAGCTCCACCGGCGCGAAGCGGATGTTCGGGCCCTGGAGGACGATCTCGCCGACGCCGCACGCCCGTGCGAACATTCGCAGTCCGGCCACGAGCAGCAGGTTCTCCACCGGCTCCGGCAGCTTGCCGTAACGGTCCGTCAGCTCCTCGCGTACGGCCTTGATGTCCTCCTCCGAGTTGGCCGAGGCGATGGCCCGGTACGCCTGGAGACGCAGCCGCTCGCCCGGCGCGTAGTCGTGCGGGACGTGCGCGTCGACCGGGAGCTCGATCTTGACCTCCAGCGGCGGCTCCTCCTCGACACCGCCCTCGAGCGAGGCCCGGTAGTCGGCGACCGCCTCACCGACCATGCGGACGTACAGGTCGAAGCCGACGCCCGCGATATGACCGGACTGCTCACCGCCGAGGAGGTTGCCCGCGCCGCGGATCTCCAGGTCCTTCATCGCCACGTACATGCCCGCGCCCATCTCGGTGTGCTGGGCGATCGTCGCGAGCCGCTCGTGGGCGGTCTCCGTCAGCGGCTTCTCCGGCGGGTAGAGGAAGTAGGCGTAGCCGCGCTCCCGGCCACGGCCGACCCGGCCGCGCAGCTGGTGCAGCTGCGAGAGACCGAAGTTGTCGCCGCGCTCCACGATCAGGGTGTTCGCGTTGGAGATGTCGATGCCCGACTCGACGATCGTCGTCGAGACGAGCACGTCGAACTTCTTCTCCCAGAAGTCGACGACGACCTGCTCCAGGGCGCTCTCGCTCATCTGGCCGTGGGCGGTGGCGATACGCGCCTCCGGGACGATGTCCCGCAGCCGGGCCGCCGCCCTGTCGATCGACTCGACCCGGTTGTGGATGTAGAAGACCTGGCCCTCGCGGAGCAGCTCACGGCGGATGGCGGCCCCGATCTGCCTCTCCTCGTACGGGCCGACGAACGTCAGGACCGGGTGGCGCTCCTCCGGCGGGGTGGTGATCGTCGACATCTCGCGGATGCCGGTGACCGCCATCTCCAGGGTCCTCGGGATCGGGGTCGCGGACATCGTCAGGACGTCGACGTTCGCGCGCAGCTTCTTCAGCTGTTCCTTGTGCTCGACGCCGAACCGCTGCTCCTCGTCGACGATGACGAGGCCGAGGTCCTTGAACTTGGTCTCGGAGGAGAAGAGCCGGTGCGTGCCGATGACGACGTCGACCGAGCCCTCCCGCAGCCCCTCCAGGGTCGCCTTCGCCTCGGTGTCCGACTGGAAACGGGACAGGGCCCGGGTCACGACGGGGAACTGGGAGTACCGCTCGGAGAACGTCCCGAAGTGCTGCTGCACCAGCAGCGTCGTCGGCACGAGGACGGCGACCTGCTTGCCGTCCTGCACGGCCTTGAACGCGGCCCTTACGGCGATCTCCGTCTTTCCGTAGCCGACGTCACCGCAGATCAGCCGGTCCATCGGGACCGACTTCTCCATGTCCTCCTTCACCTCGGCGATGGTGGAGAGCTGGTCGGGCGTCTCCACGTACGGGAAGGCGTCCTCCAGCTCCCGCTGCCACGGGGTGTCCGGGCCGAAGGTGTGGCCGGGCGCCGCCATCCGCGCGCTGTACAGCTTGATCAGGTCGGCGGCGATCTCCTTGACGGCCTTCTTCGCGCGCGCCTTGGTCTTCGTCCAGTCCGCGCCGCCGAGCCGGTGCAGCGTTGGGGCCTCGCCGCCGACGTACTTGGTGACCTGCTCCAGCTGGTCGGTCGGGATGTAGAGCCGGTCGCCGGGCTGGCCGCGCTTGGCCGGCGCGTACTCGACGAGCAGGTACTCGCGGGTCGCGCCCTGCACGGTGCGCTGCACCATCTCGAGGTAGCGGCCGACGCCGTGCTGCTCGTGGACGATGTAGTCGCCGACCTCCAGGGTCAGCGGGTCGATCTGCTTTCGGCGGCGCGTCGGCATCCGCGTGCCGTCCTTGCCGGCGGCCTTCTGGCCGGACAGATCGGTCTCCGTCAGCACGGCGACCTTGAGGCCCGGGTCGACGAAGCCGTAGTCGATGGAGCCCGTCGCGACATGGACGACGGACGGGGAGATCGCCCTGAGGTCGGCTTCGAGGCGGGCGGCGATGCCCTCACCTCCGAGGACCTCGACGGTACGGGCAGCGGGGCCGTGCGCCTCCGTCACGTACACCGTGCGCCAGCCGTCGGCGAGCCAGCCCTTGGTGTCGGCGAGGGCACGGGCCGTGTCGCCGCGGTAGGTATCCGGGGCGTGCATCCCGAGCTTCAGGGTGTCAGAGTCGCCCGCTGCGTCAGCGCCAGATGTCAGGGCTTCGTCGGCGGCGAACGGCGACACCGACCACCACATCATCCCGAGCTCACGCGCCCGGTCGCGGACATCGGCGATGCCCCACAGCGAGGCCGCGCCGACGTCGATCGGCGCCTCACCGCCACCGGCGGTCGCCGCCCAGGACGCGTGCAGGAACTCCTGGGAGGTCGCCACCAGATCCGCGGCCCTGGTCCGCACCCGCTCCGGGTCGCACACCACGGTCATCGAGCCCGCGGGCAGGACGTCGAGCAGCAGCTCCATGTCGTCGACGAGGACCGGAGCCAGCGACTCCATGCCTTCGACGGCGATGCCCTCCGCGATCTTGCCGAGCAGTTCGCCCAGTTCCGGGTGGGCCTCGGCGAGCGCGGCGGCCCGCTGCCGTACGTCGTCGGTCAGCAGCAGCTCACGGCACGGCGGCGCCCACAGGCCGTGCTCGGCGACCTCCAGCGAGCGCTGGTCGGCCACCTTGAAGTAGCGGATCTCCTCGACGTCGTCGCCCCAGAACTCGATCCGGAGCGGATGCTCCTCGGTCGGCGGGAAGACGTCGAGGATGCCGCCGCGCACGGCGAACTCGCCGCGCTTCTCCACCAGCTCCACCCGCGAGTACGCGGCGGCCGCGAGCCCGGCCACGATCTCTTCCAGGTCGGCGGTCCGGCCGGTGCGCAGGGCCACCGGTTCCAGATCGCCGAGCCCCTTGACCTGCGGCTGCAGCACCGAACGTACGGGAGCGACGACGACGCTCACCGGCCCCGCGGCCGGGTCGTCCGTGCTGGGGTGGGCGAGCCGGCGCAGCACCGCGAGCCGCCGGCCCACGGTGTCGGAACGGGGGGAGAGCCGCTCGTGCGGCAGGGTCTCCCACGACGGGTACTCGGCGACCGTGTCGGGGTCGAGCAGCGAACGCAGCGCCGCGGCGAGGTCCTCGGCCTCCCGCCCGGTCGCCGTCACGGCCAGCACCGGCCGGCCCGCCTCGCGCGCCAGCGCGGCCACCGCGAAGGGCCGCGCGGCGGGCGGTCCGACCAGGTCGACGTGGGGCCGGTGACCGTCGCCTGCGGCCTTCACCGCTTCGACGAGGGCGGGGTCCTTGACGACGACGTCGAGCAGACCGTGCAGGCTCATGAAGGGTCCATCCCGGGGAGGTGGGCAACGCGAAAGGCCCGACGCGTCTGAGGTCCCCCTGGTCGAGGACCAGGGGCGGGCCGGGGATCTCCAGGGTAAACCGCCGGGATTTCCGGTGCGCGGGTAAACCGGTCCCCGGCCCCGGGCGTATACCCCGTGAGATCTCACCACCGACCAGCACTACGGAGCCGCACGTGACCGACGAGGAGTTCGAGGAGTTCTACGGCTCCGGTGTGAAACAGCTGGTCGGGCAGGTGTACCTGATGACCGGGGACCTCCACGAGGCTCAGGACGTCGTCCAGGAGGCGTTCGTACGGGCCTGGAGCCGGCGCTCGGGGCTGCGGCGCGACGCCGGGCCGGAGGCCTGGATACGGACGGTCGCGTGGCGGCTCGCGGTCAGCCGGTGGCGGCGCCGGGGCCGGGCCGCGGAGGCCTGGCGACGGCATCACCGGGAGGGCCGGGCACCGGTCGCGCCCGAGCCGGACCCCGGCACGGTCGCGCTGGTCGCGGCGCTGCGGCAGCTGTCCGAGCGGCAGCGGCGCGTGGCCGTCCTGCACTACGTGTGCGATCTGTCCGTGGCGCAGGTGGCGGCGGAGACCGGCATGGCCGCCGGGACCGTCAAGTCGCATCTGTTCCGCGCGAGGGCCGCACTCGCACCCCATCTCGACGACTCGGCCGACGCGGTCGGCTCGATCATGCCGGAGGAGCACGGTGTCTGACTTCGACGAGCAGGAAGCCCCGCTGGCGGCGGCGCTCAAGCGGGCGGCGGCGGCGGGCGGAGCCCTGGCCGCGCCCGCCCCGGCCGAGCGGGTGTCGGCGCTGGGCGCGCGCCGCAGGGCCCGCAGGGTCGCGGTGGCGGCGGCGTGCGCGGTGTGCCTGCTGACGGGCGGCGCCACGGTGGCCGCGGTGCAGCTGACCGCGCAGGGCCCGACGGCACCGGCCGCACCGCCGACGCCCGCCGACTCGGGCAACGGGAAGTCCCCGTCGCCGTCGGTGCGCCCGTCCCCGGGCGAACCGAGCGTCTCCCCCACGCCGACCCCGCCGCCGACCGCTTCCCCGAACGCGCCGTCGACCGTCCCCCCGACCGCGCCGCCGACGGCTTCCGCCACCACGCCACCGAGCGGTTCCCCCACCGGGCCACCGTCCGGGACTCCCACCGCCACGCCGACCGGAACGCCGACCGGCCTTCCCACGGCATCCCCCACCCCCGGCGGCGGCTGAAGCGGGCGGCGGGAGGCTGAGCGGGCGGGAGGCAGGACGTACAACGGCTCCGGCCCGGTGAGCGTGGAGGACGCTCACCGGGCCGGAGCCCCATCCTACGGAACTACCCCGTCCACTCCGGCTGCTCCGGCTACTCCGTGGCGATGGCGTTCAGTACGTTCATCCGGCCCGCCCGGAAGGCGGGGACCAGCGCCGCGAACAGTCCCACGAACGCCGACCCGACGAAGACGTACAGGATCGTCGGCCACGGGATCTCCAGCACGCCGAGGCCCTCCAGGGCCAGCAGCTTCTGGGCCGCGGTGCCCCAGCCCATGCCCAGGCCGAGGCCGAGCAGGGCGCCGAAGAGGGCGATGACCACCGATTCCAGGCGGATCATGCGGCGCAGCTGGCGGCGGGAGAGGCCGATGGCGCGCATGAGGCCGATCTCCCGGGTCCGTTCGACCACCGACAGGGCCAGGGTGTTCACGACTCCGAGGACCGCCACGATGATGGCGAGCGCGAGCAGACCGTAGACGATGTTCAGCAACTGGCCGACCTGGTCCTTCAGATCCTGCTTGAAGTCGGTCTGGTCCAGCACCCGGTACTGCGGGTACGCCGCCAGGGCGTCCTTGAGGGCCGCGTAGGCCGCCTTCTCCTCGCCCTCCTTCGCCTCGGCGAACATCATGATGTTCTTGGGCATCCGCTCGGGCGTGAAGTAGCGCTCGGCCGTGGTGATGGCCATGTACATCGCGCCCTTGTCGACGTTCGTGTCGTCCGAGGTGATCGCCGCGACCCTGAGCTTCGCGGTGTCACCGTTCGTGAACGCGACGGTCATCGTGTCGCCGACCTCGACGCCGTGCTTGCGGGCGTAGTCGTCGCCGACGGACATGGCGTCCTTGCCGTACGCCGCCTTCAGGTCTCCGGCGACCGTCTCGCGCCGCAGGTCCTGCGCGTACGTCGGGTCCGCGGCGACGAGCCAGTTGTCCTGCGAGGAGGTGCCGTCCGGTGCGGTGATCTTCGCCTTGACGCCCTTGTACTCGGTGACATGGGCGATGCCGGGCGTCTTCTCCAGGGCCTTCTGGGCCTGCGGCATGATCGGGCCGTTGGTGCTCTGGACGATAAAGTCCGCGCCGACGGACTTGTCGAGCTCCTCCGTCGCCGAGGCGACCATGGACGAGCCGACGACGGACAGACAGGCGACGAGCGCGAGGCCGATCATCAGCGCGGCCCCGGTGGCGCCGGTGCGGCGCGGATTGCGCAGCGCGTTGCGTTCGGCCATCCGTCCGACCGGGCCGAAGACCCGCAGGACGACCGCGCCGATGACCCGGACCACGCCGCCTGCCAGCAGCGGGCCGATGACGATGAAGCCGATGAGGCTGAGGACGACACCGATGCCGAGCCACATCGAGCCCTCGGTGGCCTGGTCCGCCCGCGTCGCGAGCCACAGCCCCGCGCCTCCGGCGCCGGTGAGGACCACGCCGAGGATGCCGCGTACCAGACCCGCCTTGCCGTCGGCCGGGGTGCCGGCGTCCCGCAGCGCGGCCATCGGGGAGACCTTCCCGGCCCGCCGGGCCGGGATGTACGCGGCGAGGACGGTGACGACGACACCGAGGAGGAGCCCGACGGCGGGGGTCGTCCACTTCACGGTCAGGTCCTGGGTGGAGAGGTTCATGCCCATCGACGACATGAGCTCCATCAGCCCGATCGCGAGGCCGACCCCGGCGGCGACACCGGCGATGGACCCGATGATGCCGAGCAGCAGGGCCTCGATGAGCACCGAACGGTTGACCTGCTTGCGGCTCGATCCGATGGCCCGCATCAGACCGATCTCGCGAGTGCGCTGGGCGACCAGCATCGAGAAGGTGTTGACGATGAGGAAGATGCCGACGAGGACGGCGATCCCGGCGAAGCCGAGCATCGCGTACTTCATGACGTCGAGGAAGCCGCCGACGTCCTCGCGGCCCGCGTCCGCCGCCTCGGCCTGCGTCTGGAGCTTGTACGGGCCCTCGGCGACCGCGGCCACGTTCCTCTTCAGCTGCTCGTCACTGACGCCGGTGGCGGCGGTCACGGCGATGTGGGTGAACTCTCCTGTCCTGCCGAGGAGTTCACGCTGGGCGGTGGCCGTGTCGAAGTAGACGACGGCCGCGCCCGGGTTGGTGACCTTGAAGGAGGCGATGCCGGAGATCTTCGCCGTGAAGTCGCCGGTGACGGCGATGGTGCGCAGCTCGTCACCGATCTCGAGCTTGTGCTTCTCGGCGGTGTCCGCGTCGACCATCACGTCAGTGGGGCCGCGCGGGGCGTGCCCGGAGGTGATCTCCATGGTGCGCAGATCGCCCTGGGTCCAGCTGCCGGCGATTGTCGGGGCGCCGTTGCTGGAACCCATGTTCTTGTTGCCGGCGTCGACGACGGTCACGCTCATGGAGACGACCCCGCCCTCGGCGGACTTCACGCCCTGCGCCTTCTCCACCTTCGACAGGAGGGAGGCGGGCAGGGTCTCGGGCCTGCCGTTCTGCGGCGTCTCGTCGTCGCCCTCGGCGCTCTTGGGGCTGACGGTGACATCGGCCGAGGTCGCCGCGAACAGCTTGTCGAAGGTGGTGTTCATCGTGTCGGTGAACACGAGCGTGCCGGACACGAACGCCACCGACAGCAGGACGGCGATGGCGGACAGCGCCATGCGTCCCTTGTGCGCGAAGAAGTTGCGCAGCGAGGTCTTGAGTACGGTCACGACGTCCGCCCCCGGGCGTCGAAGTCCTTCATGCGGTCCAGGACCTGGTCTGCGGTGGGGTTGAACATCTCGTCGACGATCCGGCCGTCGGCGAGGTAGAGCACACGGTCGGCGTAGGAGGCGGCGACGGGGTCATGGGTGACCATGACGATGGTCTGGCCGAGTTCGTCGACGGACCTGCGCAGGAAGCCCAGCACCTCGGCGCCGGCCCGGGAGTCGAGGTTTCCGGTCGGCTCGTCCCCGAAGATGATCTCGGGGCGGGCGGCGAGGGCGCGGGCCACGGCGACACGCTGCTGCTGACCGCCGGAGAGCTGGGTGGGCCGGTGCCTCAGCCGGTCCGCGAGGCCGACGGTCTCCACGACCCGGTTGAGCCATGCGGCGTCCGGCTTGCGGCCCGCGATGTCCATCGGCAGCGTGATGTTCTCGATGGCGTTGAGGGTCGGCAGCAGGTTGAACGCCTGGAAGATGAAGCCGATCCGGTCCCGGCGCAACTGGGTGAGCTTCTTGTCCTTGAGCCGGGTGATCTCGGTGTCGTCGAGGTGGATCTCGCCCGAGGTGACGGTGTCGAGTCCGGCGAGGCAGTGCATCAGCGTGGACTTGCCGGAGCCCGACGGGCCCATGATCGCGGTGAACTGCCCCCGCATGATGTCCACGTCGACGTGGTCGAGCGCGACGACCCGCGTCTCGCCGGACCCGTACGCCTTCACGACCTGTCGCGCTCGCGCGGCGACGGCCGTACGCCCTCCAGTGTCCCCGTGCCTGGGGATGGTCACAGCCGTTGTCACGGTAAGTCTCCTATGTCGGTGAATTGGCGGCGTTGACCGCGCCGCGTGCGGTACGAGTCTGCGGGGAGAAGCGGTCCCGCCGCGCTGGTGCACGGCGCAGTCCTGGGCGGGGGTTTTCCCCACCCCTCGGCGGTCCGGCCGTCCGGGCGCCGTCGTAAGTACACGGTAAGGACGGGCTCGTGGCCCTCTCGTCCTCCAGGGGGACGAACGGTCCCTGGCCGGAAGGAACCGGAAGTAAGGAGGTCCCCCTAGGGGTCCCCGGCCCCCGGGGGATTCCTGCCCCTGAACACGCAAACCCGCCTCACCCGGAGCCGAAGGTGAGAGGCTGTGTCCCGCGGAGATACGTGCATAGGGAAGGGATCTCGATGAGCGCGGGCGGCGCGGGCAAGGACCGGACGGGCGCGAACGGAGCGGGCCCGGACGCGGGCGCGGAGATCGGGCCCGGCAGCGGTGCCGGCACGAACCGCGCGGGCGACAACACCGGCCGCGCGAGCACGCCGAGGAGCGCGGGCATCCCGAGGAGCGCAGGCACGCCGACGAGCGCGAGTGTCCCGACGAGCGCGGGCACGCCAACCAGCGCGGGCATGGACAGGCCCCATGCGCGCGGTACCGGCAACGGCGGTACGGACCGTACAAACACGGCGCCCGCCGGGACGACCCGCCGCCGGGGGCCGGTGGTCGCCGCGCTGATGCTCGGCATGGCGCTGGCCGCGCTCGACGGCACGATCGTCTCGACCGCGGTTCCCCAGATCGTCGGCGACCTGGGCGGCTTCTCCGTCTTCTCCTGGCTCTTCTCCGGCTATCTGCTCGCCGTCACCGTCACGCTCCCCGTGTACGGAAAGCTCTCCGACACCTTCGGCCGCAAGCCCGTCCTGATCGTCGGCATCGTGCTCTTCCTGGCCGGTTCGCTGCTGTGCGCGGCCGCCTGGAACATGGCCTCGCTCATCGCCTTCCGCGTCGTCCAGGGCCTGGGCGGCGGGGCGCTCCAGGGCACGATCCAGACGATCGCCGCCGATCTGTACCCGCTCAAGGAGCGGCCCAGGATCGTGTCGAGGCTGTCCACGGTGTGGGCGGTGTCGGCGGTCGCGGGACCGGCGGCTGGCGGTCTGATCGCCGCGTACGCCGACTGGCGCTGGATCTTCCTAGTCAACCTCCCGGTCGGCGCCGTCGCGCTCTGGCTGATCGGCCGTCATCTCGTGGAACCGGTACGGAAGCGGGGTCCGCGCCCGAGGATCGACTGGCCGGGAGCCCTCGCGATCTTCCTCACCGGGACGCTGCTGCTCACCGCGCTCGTCCAGGGCGGGGTGGCCTGGCCCTGGCTCTCCGCGCCCTCGCTCGGGCTCTTCGCGGCAAGCGCGGCCGCCGCGGCCGTGACCGTACTCATCGAGCGCCGGGCGGCGGAACCGATCATCCCCGGCTGGGTGTGGCGCCGCCGCACGATCGCCTCGGTGAACCTCGCCCTGGGCGCGCTCGGACTGCTGATGATCGCCCCCACGGTCTTCCTGCCCACGTACGCCCAGTCGGTCCTCGGACTCGGCCCGATCGCCGCCGGGTTCGTGCTGTCCGTGATGACGCTGAGCTGGCCGGTCAGCGCGGCGTACTCCAACCGCCTCTACAACCGCATCGGCTTCCGCAACACATCGATCACGGGCATCGGCGCGGCCCTGCTGATCCTGCTCGCCTTTCCGCTGCTCCCGTATCCGGGCGAGCCCTGGCAGCCCGCGCTGCTGATGCTGCTGCTCGGCGCGGCCCTCGGGTTCTTCCAACTGCCGCTGATCATCGGCGTCCAGTCGACCGTGCCCTGGGCCGAGCGCGGCACGACGACCGCGTCGGTGCTCTTCTGCCGCCAGGTCGGCCAGAGCGTCGGCGCGGCACTCTTCGGAGCGCTCGCGAACGCGGTCCTCGCCGCCCGGCTCGGCGGCTCGGGCGACCTGGACTCGATCTCCCACGCCCTGGCGGACGGCACGCCGTCGGACGGCCTGCGCCGCGCGGTGGCGTCGGCGGTCGACCACGTCTTCGTCGGATCGGCGGCGGCGGCCGGCCTGGCCCTGCTGGTGCTGGTGTTCCTCGCGCCGCGCAGGTTCCCGGTGATCCACGAGCCCGCACGCGAGGACGCCACGGGCTGAACGCCGGTGACGTGAGGCCTTCGTGAAGTTCTGATCACTCACCATGCGCAATCGGTCATGCGCCTGTCACCGCCGACTACGGTGGAATGGCGAGACAGCTCAGACGACAACGGGGGAAGTCAATGGCATGGGATGAGTGGGAGCAGGCCAAGGCCGCGGTCGCAAGCCGGAACGACTCGGAGCAGATGAGGCTGAACCAGCTTCCGGCTGAGGGCAGCGGACCGACCGGAACGGGCAGCGGGGGCACGGACCTGGTCGTCCACGACGATGTACTGGGCAAGCTGGGCGACATGGCGCGCTCGCTCAGGGACCAGTTGTCGAAGGACGGCGACCACGCCCGCGTAGCCACCTTCGAAGCCTCCAACGACCTTTTCAACGGAGGCCTCGACATGGGAGCCGGCCTCCTCCAAGTGCATGACGCGTGGAACACCAAGCTGGCCACGCTCAAGGAGGCCTGCGGACACATCTCGAACGGCCTCGACTATTCACGCTCCACGCACAGGAAAACGGAGCAGAAGATCGTGCTCGGCATGAACGCGTTGGACGGCACACCGATGACCCAGTCGCGTATCTACGACCAGATCAAGTGACTCGACAGCAGACGCGGATTGCAGCCGTACCAAGGCAACGGGGAACGAACTCATGGTGACCTACCAGGAATTGCACGATCTCAACCTCAGCAAGCTGAACACCGCCGTCACGCAATGGCAGCAGATGCTCAACAAGCTGGTCATCCTGGCCGATGGAGGGGACGGCGGGGTAAACGCCGCCGATCTCGAGAAGAAGGCCAACGCGGCCGACTGGAAGGGTGACAGCGCCACCGTCACCAGGAAGTTCACCACGACAACGGCGCGTCAGTTCGACGACATGGTCACCGAGGCTCGCAGTATTCACAGCATTCTCCACGGTGCCCACGCGGAGCTGAAGAAGCACAAGGAAGACCTTCGCACCGCTGTCGACACCTGGGCCAAGAAGAACATCTACATCAACTCCAATGGAAACGCCCAGTACGCCGGACCGCCCCGGGAAGTGGAGGGCGCGCCGCCGCCACCGACCCAGGAAGAGCTCGACGCGGCACAGCGCGACATCGACCGGATCATGGCGGCGGCCAACGAGACCGACCGGATCGCCGCTCGTGCGCTGCGTAAGCACGCCGAGAGCAAGTACGACTTCGACGAAAAGGGCTTCAAGGACCTGAACGACGCGGACCGGCAGCAGGGCATCGAGGACGCGGACGCGATGATGCGCCTCGCCTCCAAGGGCGACGCGCTGACCGACGCCGAGTTGAAGCGCTTCAACCAGGTCGCCGGGTACCACCGCGACAACCCCGCCTTCGCGGAGCGTTTCACGACCAAGCTGGGCCCGGAGGGCACCCTCACGTTCTGGCGCAGCCTCGCCGACCCCGGCCGGGGACACACCCCGGACCCGGACAGCGACCGCGCGAAGCTCCTCGCCAAGGTGCAGGACAACTTGGGCATCACCCTCGCCAACGCCACCCGCGTCGACACTCCCGCCATGCAGGAGTGGAAGGACCGGATGATCGCGCTGGGCGACGACCAGATCAAGCACCCGAACGGCATGCCCAGCGCTCCGTACGGCTTCCAGGTGCTCGGCCCGTTGATGACCGAGGGCAAGTGGGATACCGAGTTCCTCAGCAAGTACGGCAAGTCAGTGATCGAGTTCGAGCGCAAGTTCGACGATTCCGTGCTCGGCGGACCGGACCAGGTATGGGAGAACCGCTTCAACCCGGCCCAACTTTCCTACCCGCCCGGCGGAACCAAGCCGGACAGCGACCCGGTGGCCAACCTGATGGAGGCACTCGGCCACAACCCGGAAGCGTCACTGAAGTTCTTTGACGAATCGACCGGCAAGGGCGACAAGGAAATGTCGAATTGGGACTACCTGGTCGACAAGGACGGCGAAGGCGCCCGTAAGTGGCCCACCGATGACGACGGCAAGACCACGGGGTACGAGAACCTCGGGCACGCACTGGAGTCGGCGACGCTCGGGTACGCGTACGACGAGGACCCGTCCATCCCGCCCTTGAAGACCGAAGAGGACAAGACTGCGCGAGACCTTCGCACCCTCCTCATGGACCGGGTCGTCGACCACTACCAGACGTCCGACACGATCGATGGGCAGGACGGCATCCGCAAGAGCCTGGCGAACATGGCGGCCGGCCATATCGACAGCCTCAATTACTCCCTCGACAACTGGGGAAATTCGGGAGCCTATACGGACAGGGATGGATTCTACGGCCGTGAGGCCAATCGCCTCCGTGACTTCGAAGGACCGGCCTCCGCGGGCTTCCTGCGCGCCCTCGCATCCGACAAGGACGCCTACGAGACCGTTTCCATCGCCCAGCAGGTGTACGGCGCCAGCACGATGGCCGCACACGACGGCAGCAGTGCGGACGCGATGAACGCGGGCGTGAAGAGCGTCAGGATGCACGGGATGCTGGATGAGGCGCGCCTCGAAGCCATCGGCATGGAGTTCCACGACGACAAGGAACAGCGGAACCTGGAGATCGAAAAGCAGGGTGAGTGGCGCAAGTTCGCCGCCGGGGCCGCTGTTGGCGTCGGAGTCGGCGTGGCGACAGCCTTGATCGTACCCACCGGTGGCGCAGCGCTGATAGCCGTCCCCATCGCCATTGAGACGATCGGCGGCGCCGCCAATACCGTGGTCGCGGCGGACACGCTCCAGTGGATCAAGGACAACGAGTTCGACAACCGGGACGATTCGGTCGCGAGCATCGACCAGGCCAAGGCAGACGGATCAGCAAACGCGATAGTCCCCCTCATCAACTACAAAGAGACGCACGGGATGTCAGACAGGGAATTCAGCGACTGGGTCCAGAAAGCTCAGGGAGCGTACAACGACGGCGGAGACATCACCGACACCAGTAACTCCCCCAACTAAGGCTGGTGACCATGAGAAGGCTTACTACGCTGGCTGCTCTGACCGTCGTCCTCCTGGGCGTCAGCGCCTGCACGTCCGACAAGGACAAGGACAAGGCCCCTGAGGCGACCTCCGACGACTCCACCTGCAACGAACTCCTCGGCGATGCCGGGCTGAAGTGGCTCAAGGAGCGCACAGGAGACAAAGCACGCCTGAAGGTCGAGGACGACCTGAAAACCGCGCGTTCGGTATTCCACCAGCAGATCGAGAACTTCTACCGCAAGGCCAAGGAACCGGGCCCCAAGGACCCCTTGGCCCACATGTTCCAGAAAGCCGAGGTCTGCGAGTCGAAGAAGGACTTCACGAAGCGGGGAAAGGAGCTCGAAATCCAGTACGGGCCCGCCGGCACCGCATTCGACCGCGACCTCGATGATCTTTCCGATGGCGGCTTCACGTACGTAGAGACTCCGGTGAACTCCGACGTCAAGCTCATACACATGACGAACCCCTGGGGGACTATCTCCTACACCGTGAACGTCAAATGCAAGATCCCCGGCACGCCCGCGAAGCAGGCGAACGACTTCCCGCTCGAGGGCACCTTGAGTGACACTCTCACCGGCGAGACCAGCACCCGGGTCCTCTACACCCACCTGCTGCACTCCGCCAAGGTGGTGGCGAACACGTTCGGCTGCGAGAACAAGCCCGTCATCCCGGCCGAGCCCCCGCCTCCGTCAAGTAGAGGCCCCGCGGCGGGGCAGGTAGGCCCCGCCGCCGGGGCGTGCGCTCTCTTGCCTCCACGAGGAGGCCCGCAAGACAGTCTCCGGCGCCCAGCAGGGGTGCGGCGCCAGCTCGATGGCCGCACGCGCCGACAAGCAGCAGGAGGCGATGACCGCCGGCGTCGACGTGGCGACAGCCTTGGTCGTCCCCACCGGTGGATCAGCGCTGATCGCCGTCCCCATAGCCCAGAGAGGAAACCGGGATGACCGCAAGAGACGTGCGCGAGCTGTCGGAGCGCGCGGAGGGCGCATACGACGACGCCCGAAGGCTCGGTGGCACCGAGACCGCTCAGGGATGGCGACCGTGAACAGGCCGCTCGCATGCGCCACCGCGATCGTCCTCCTGCTGGGCGCGGCCGCATGCACCACTGGCAAGGACGACAAGGGCAAGGACGCGACCACCGAGGCCGCCCCCGACGTCTCCACCTGCAAACAACTCCTGGGCGAGTCCGGGCTCCAGTGGCTGGAGGACCGTACGGGAGGCAAGGCGCGCCTGGAGGTCGTCGACGATCTGGAAAGAGCCCGCTCGCTCTTCCACCGGCAGGTGAAGGACTGGACACCGGAAGAGACCGGGGTGCCCACGTTCCTGAGGGCGCGTACCTGTCTGGCCGCGACGGGCGCCGCGACCGAAAGGCAGCTCGAAATCCGGTACGGCGCCTCCTACTTCCCCTTCGATACGCCATTCGACGAAGCCACTGGGGTCAGCCCGGCGCAGACCGAAACGGCGGTGAATTCGGCCGTCAAACTGGTCCACGGCAAGGACAGTGACGGAATTGTCCGCTACCGCGTGTACGTCAAGTGCAAGATCCCCGGTACTCCTGCCAAGCAGGAGAACGAGATCCCCATCGAGGGACGACTGACCGACTCTCTCACCGGCGAGACCAGTACCCGGGTCCTCTACGCCCACCTGCTGCACTCCGCCAAGGTCGTCGCGAACACATTCGGCTGCGAGAACACGCCCGTCATCCCGGCCGAGCCCCCCGCCTCCGTCAAGTAGAGGCCGCGCGGCGGGGCTGGTGGGCCCAGCCGCAGAGGGCGCTCCTTCGCGTGACACGACCGTTGCCGAAACGACATACCTCCTGGTCGGTAACCCCCTTACGCCATCCAGTACCGACGGGTAACGTTCGCCGCTCCTGCCGCCGCAAGGAGCTGCACCATGTCGTACGACCCGTACTTCCCCGAACCCCCCGCCCCAGCGAGGCAGCCCTGGGACTGGGACGCGCCGCCACCCCCGCCCCCGCCTCCCGCGCCGTCCCGCTCGGCCGGTGACCTGCACCGGCTTCGCTCGGGCTATCGCAGGCTGCGTCGTGTCGCGACGTACACCGCGCTCGGCTACTTCGTCCTCTTCCTCCTGCTCTCCGGCTACGCGCCCGACCTCATGGCCGGCGAGATCAGCGGTGGCCTCACCACGGGTGTGCTCCTGGGCATCATCACGCTGCCGGTGACCCTGGCCGCCATCGCGGCGTACGAGCGCATCGCCCGCGAGCGCGTCGACCCGCTCGCCGCCGCGATCCGGGCCGAAGCCGAGCAGGCCGCCGAGGCGCCCGCGCCCCGTCACGGCCGGCAGAACCACCACGCAGCCGCCGGCTGGGACTGGCCGTCGGGAGGCATGCGCGCATGAGCGGGTTCAACTCCGACGCCCAGACCATGTCGTTCGTCGCGTTCATCGCCGTCATCACGGTCACGCTCCTGCTGTGCGTGATGACCGGTCCCGACCGCGACGACCTGGGCGAGTTCTACACCGGCTACCGCTCGCTCTCCCCCATGCAGAGCGGTCTCGCCATCGCCGGCGACTACATCTCCGCGTCGACCGTGCTCGCCACCATCGGCGTCATCGCGCTCGTCGGCTACGACGGGCTGACGCTCGCGCTGAGCACCGTCGTCTCACTGGTCCTGATGATGTTCCTGCTCGCCGAACCACTGCGGAACGCGGGCCGGTTCACGATGGGCGACATCCTGACCCGCCGCACCCCGGGACCCGCCGTACGCATCACCGCGTGCGCGGTCACCCTGGCCGCTCTGCTGCCGCTGATGGTCTTCCAGCTCGCGGGAGCCGGCGATCTGCTCGCCTTCGTCCTCGGATTCGACGCGGACGGGTTCAAGACCGGGGCGATCATCTTCCTCGGCGTGCTGATGATCGCGTACGCCGCGATCGGCGGCATGAAGGGCACCGCCTTCATCCAGATCGTCAAGACCGTCGTCCTGCTGGGCGCGGCCACCGCCATCGCCGTACTCGTCATGAACCGCTTCGACTTCAGCGTGCCCGACCTGCTGGACGCGGCCAAGAAGGGCAGCGGGGCTGGCGACGCCTACCTCACCTCCGGGCTCCAGTTCGGCGGCGACCAGATCGACATGATCAGCGCGCAGCTGACGATCGTGCTCGGCGCGGCGGTGCTGCCGCACATCACGATGCGCATGTTCACCGCCCGCAGCGCCACCGCCGTGCGGCGCTCGATGTCCTGGGCCGTGTCGACCGTCGTCGTGACGTGCCTGCTCCTCGTCATCATCGGCTTCGGAGCGGCCGCGATCGTCGGGCACAAGGGGCTCGTCATCGCCGACCCGCAGGGCAAGACCGCGTTCCTGCTGGTCAGTCAGGCCGTCCTGGGTGCGGACGCGAACACCTTCGAATCGCTCGTGTTCACCACCGTCGCCACGGCGATCTTCCTCACGCTGCTCGCCTCGGTCGCCGGAATCACCCTCGCCTGCGCCAACACCCTGGCGCACGACCTCGTCGCGCACGGGGTACGCAGAGTCGCCCTGCCGCACACCGCCGAGATGGCCATCGCGCGAGGCGCCGCGGTCGGCGTCGGCCTCGTCGCGATCACCCTCGCGGCCTTCGCCCAGCACTGGAACCTCCAGGCGCTGGTCACGCTGTCCTTCTCCATCGGCGCCTCCGCGGTCGCCCCCGCGCTCGTCTACAGCATGTTCTGGCGCCGCTACACCCGCACGGGCCTGCTCCTGACCCTCATCGTGGGAGCCGGCAGCGCGCTCGTGCTGATGACCGGCACCAACCTCGTGTCCGGCACCCCGCAGTCCGTGTTCCCCGAACAGGACTTCAACTGGTTCCCGTACACCACGACCGGTCTGGTCTCGGTCCCCGCGGGCTTCCTGGCCGGCTGGCTCGGCACCATCCGTTCTCCCCGCGAGGCCTCGGCACAGCGCGAGCGCTACGAGTCGGTCGAGCCGACGATCCTGGCGGGCGCCGTATCGGGGCAGAACCCGGGCTGACGTACGACGATCCGCCGCCCCCGAGCTGCCCCAGGGATGTCCACCGTCCCTGGGGCAGTGGTGTGCCGGAGGTGCGGACGTTCACCGGTCCGCGCGTCGCCACGTCCCCGCGTTCCCACACTCCCGCGCCCCCACGGGCGCGGGTCGGCCGTACGCCGAAGGACCGTACGCCGACGTCAGTCCCGTGTCGGCGGGCGGTCCGTCAGCGCCGCGAGGCCCGTGCGGATGTGGTCGAGGTGGGCGTGGATCTCCTCCGCACGGCGCACGTGGTCGCGCAGTACCCGATCCGTCTCCCGGGCGATACGGGCAGCCTGCACCCTGGCGTCCTCGATCAGCCGGGCCGTCAGCACCTCCGCGTCCTCCTGGCCGTGGCGGGCTGTCTCCTCCGCCTCCGCGAAGGCGCACACGGCCTCCGCGAGCCGGGCCTGTGCGTCGGCGGTCAGTTCGGCGTAGCGCTCCGCCGACGCGGCCTGCCGCGCCGCGAGTTCCCGTTCGGTCTCGTACCGGCGGGCCACCCGCTCCCGGTCCAGCTCCTTCAGCATCCCGGCCGCCCGGCGCCCGGACGCCTCCATGACCGCCAGCGCCTCACCGCGCTCCGCAGCGGCCTCGACCCGGCCCGCCTCGACCAGTTCCTCCGCGGCGGCACGCGCGGACCGGAGCGCGCGCCGGGCGCGGGCGTCCGCCTCCTCGCGCACCTCCGCCGCCTGCTCGCCCGCCAGTTCCCTCGTCCGGCGGGCTCCCGCCTCCGCCGCCTCGCACAGTGCCTGCGCCTCCTCCCGCGCCATACCGCGCACGGCCGCGGCCTCGTTCTCCGCGAGGGTGAGGACCTCCTGGGCGCGGGGGCCGAGCGGCGCGTACGTCTGCCTGCCCAGCGCCTCGGCGAACTGCCGCAGTCCTTCCGCCTCGGCCGCCAGCTTCTTGACCAGCAGCGTCAGCCGGGCCGCCCGCTCCCACGCCTCGTCGCGGTCCCGGGCCAGCCCGGCGACGTACCGGTCGACCTGGTCCAGCCGGTAGCCCCGTCCGCGTACGGAGAGGAACCTTCCATGAGCCGATCCCGCATTCATCCCTGGACTCCTTTCGGAGCGGTCGACGCGGGGACATCGTGCTCGATCGCGGCGAAGCAGTCATAACGCGACACTCCGCCACATAAGCGAGGACGCCCAATCCGTTCCCGGATCGGGCGTCCTGTTCGTTCGTGCGCGCGTGCGCGCCGCGTCAGCAGGTACGGGTCAGAGCAGCCCGTCCCACATCTGCTCCAGCAGCACCGACCACCAGCTTTCCGGCGACGACAGCGCCGCCGGGTCCAGTGCGGCGAGCTGCGCCTGGAAGTCGACCGTCCAGCGGCCGGCCTGCTCCGGGTTTAGTCCGAAGCGCAGCCGCCACATCCTGCCGAGCAGCGCCAGCGAGCGGGTGAACTCCGGCAGACCGCTGTTCACGAACTGCGGTGACATCGGCTGACCGCCCGGACCGCCTTCCACCGGCACCGCCACGATCTGCGCCGTGCCGTACTGGACACAGATCGCACGGCCGAAGTCGCTGCCGACGACGAGGTACGAGCCTGCGTCCGAGGCCGGCTGCACCTGTCGCTGCGCCGCGAGTTCGGCCAGGGTCGGCACCACCGGCTGGGCGGGCTGCGCCCAGAAGAACGGACCGAAGTCGGCCGGCAGCCCCGCCCAGACCAGGGTGAGCGCGACGACCTCGGGCACGCCCTGGCGGGACACGGCCCGCTGGTCGAACCGGCAGATGCCCTGCGGCCCGAACGCCCCCACCAGCTCCTGCGCGATCCCCTCCGGCGGGACCGGCGGCGCGGGCTGCACCTGCGGCAGCGGTGCGCGCACCGGCGCGGGGCGCGCCGGACCGTCCGCCACCTGATGCAACTCGCCCTGGTGGGTGAGCAGTTGCTGCATACCGCCCTGCCGGCTGGCGTGGTCCTTGCCGTACGGGGCGATGCTCGTGATCCGCGCCTGCGGCCAGGTCTCCCGGATCATCCGGGCGCAGTAGCCGCCGGGCAGCTCACAGGACTCCAGCTCGGTGTGGAGCTCCAGCACCTGGTCGTTGGGGACGTTCATCCCGCGCAGCTCATGGAAGATCTGCCACTCCGGATGCGGGGTGCCGGGCGCCGAGCGACGGATGAGCTGCTGCTCGGAGCCGTCGGGCGCGCGGTAGCGCAACACGGCCTGGTAGCCGGGGCCGACGGTCGGCAGACCGGCCGGCGGCTGCTGCGGATAGCCGTACGCGGGCGCCGGGCCGGGCACTGGTCCGGGCATCGGGCCGGGCAACGGGCCAGGAGGCGGGCCGGGCACCGGGCCAGGAGGCTGCGGCGGCTGGGGCACACCGGGTCCGCCCTGGTTCGGGCCCGCGAGCATCGTCGCCGCGTGATGCACCCCACCCGGCGGAGTGCCGGGCGCCCCGGGCGGACCCGGAGGCTGCGGAGTGCCGGGACCACCCTGGCTCGGGCCCGCGAGCATCGTCGCCGCGTGATGCACCCCGCCCGGCGGCGTACCCGGCGCTGCGGGCGCGGCGGGAGGCTGCGGCGGCTGCGGTCCCTCGGGGCCGAGCTGGGAGACCATCTGCGTCGGTACGTACCCACCCGCCGGAGCGCCGGGCCTGGCACCGGGAACGCCGGGCTCACCGGGCGGCGGCGGGGTCGTCGCGCCACCGCCGCGCGAACCGCGCGGCGGCAGGCTGGCCTTGCTGGTCGCGGCGTCCGCGATGTCACCGGCCGACGGACGGGCGGCAGGCTGCTGAGGCACCGCACCGGAGCCGTGGTCCTGCGGGTCGACCGCGGGCGCGACCGCCGTACGCGGCAGCCCGCTTCCGCCCGACATCAGCGCGGTCGGCGCGTCGGCGCCCACCGAGGGCGGCGGGGTGTCGTCGTCGTCCGCCCCCGCGAGCGGCGGCGCGAACACCGTCGCCGGCAGCGGTACGGCACCTTCGTCCGACGCGGCGTTCGTATCGGTCCCGGCCCACGGCGTGGCGTCCGCGGGCGCGGCCGGGACTCCGTCGGAAGCGGTGGGCTCGTAGTCCCCACTCCCGGCGGCGGGCCACCCGTCGGCGGGAACGCCCGGCCCGGACGGACCCGTTGCCGGTGCCGGCGCGGGCGCCGAGGGCGATGCGGGCGCGGAGGGCGATGCGGGCGCGGGCGCCGACGCAGCACCGGAGTCAGTGCTCGTACCCGGCCACGCACTGCCGCCGATGTGCGAACCGCCGCCGCTGGTGCCGCCGGCCGGAACCTGCGGCGAAGAACCACCGGCGGCAGCACCCGCGCCGGTCCCGGACGCACCCGGACCCTGGGCAGCCGCATCGCCGGACACGGGCCTCGCGTCAGCCACACCCGGCGCTTGCGGGACACCTGCCGCGCCTCCCGCGGCGGCTGCCGCGGCCGCCGCAGAGCCCGGCCACGCGTCGCCGCCGACATGCGAGCCACGACCACCGGTACCGCCGTGCGACCAGCCGGCACCCGGGGCGGGCTGCACCGCGCCGGAATCCTGCGCAGCGCCCGCCGCAGGCGACCCCTGGCCGCCGCGCGTGCTCCGCTGGTCCGGTATGCCCAGCCTGTCCGCCGCGTCCTGCAGCCACTCCGGCGGACTCAGCAGGAACGACGTCTGGTTCAGGTCGATCCGCTCCGGCGGCGGTGCGGCCGCGGCCACCGCCACGTCCGGAGTGCCGTACTCCTCCTCGTAACGACGGATCACCTCGCCCACCGGCAGCCCCGGCCACAGCGTGGCCTCCCCGCTGTCCCGGGCGATCACCATCCGCTGCCGGCCGCCGTCCGACGTCGGCCCCTCCGCGCGGTCCTCGGCCCACACCACGAAGCCCAGGTCGAACTCCCGCACCCGCACCTCACGGTGCTGGTACGCGGGCACGTCGCCGTTGATCCACTCTTCCGCGCGCTCCTGCGCCTGCGCGAACGTCACCATCGAGAAGCTCACTCCCCCACCGGGACGGCACGCGCGAAGCCGCCGTCCACCATCAGGTTCGCCACGGTCTCCAGCTCCGGCGGATTGCCCGCCAGCCGGGACAGGAACGCGTCGAAGTCGTCGCCGCACGGCAGCAGCAGCCGCTCCACGCGGTCGGTGACCGTCCAGCCGTCCTGGTCGCGGGCGTCGTCGTACGCGCAGAACCACACCGATCCGACCCCGCCGCCGCGGACCTTCACCGCCAGCAGCCCGCCCTGGACGAAACCGACGCCCAGGTAGTCCTTGGTCAGATGGTCCCGCAGGCACTTGTTGACGTACACGAGGTCATTGACCGCGGCCTCCTCACGCACCGTGAAGAACGGCTGGTCGATCAGCAGCCCCAGCTCCGCGTCCAGCGCCGCGCCCACCGGCGCACAACCGCCCGCCGCCTTCAGGAAGGAGCGGTACGCGCCCGGCAGGCGGTAACCCAAGTCCTCCTCCACACCGAGGAGTTGCTGCTCGGTGACCGACACCGCCCCCTTGGGCAGCCCGAAGTGCGCGGGCCGGGTCTCCTGCAGCGGACGCGTACCCCGCTTGGCGTGGTCGACCGCGGCCGTCGCCACACCGCCGTGGTGCCGCAGCAGCGCCTTCACCTCGACCGGCACGAGTTCCAGCCGACGGCCGCCCGCGACGTGGTGCCACGTCCAGCCGTGCGGCGTCGCCACCGCCGGAATCGTGTCCCACAGCTCGTGGCCGTCGGCCGCCAGCGCGGCGTTCGCCGACACGTAGTCCGTGAGCCGCAGTTCGTCGACTCCGAAACCCTCCGGGGGCTCGGCGATCTCCGCGGCGGCACGCGCATACGGCGAGAAGTCCGGAAAGCCGTTTTCGTCCATCCGGACACCCTGCGGATGCCGCGCGGCCCTCACCGGGTCCGGAAAGTGCACGACCTGCCCGGCGTAGGCCGCGTTCGGTGGCGCGGCGTTCCCCCGGCCCTGAGGGCCGGGAGGTGCCCCCAGCCCGATCCGACCTGTCGTCATGGCGGTTTGCCCCCTGCTGCGTCCGGCTCGTTCACCACAGCCTATGCGGTGGGGCAACAGCGGCCACGGCCCCTCCACTTCCGTAACGAACCGTCACTCCGGTGTGACCCTGAGCCGAAGCCGGGACGACACAGCTACACGTTTCAGTCACCCCGCTTCCTTACCTGCCGCCCCATTTGGCAGGCTGTCCCCGCAACTCGGGGGATTGCAGGGAGGGACAACAGCACCATGCACACGGCACCGCAGACGGCACCATCGGACACGACCGGTGACCCCAGGCTCAGCTGGAGCAGTGCGGAGGCCGCAGGGCGCCCGCCCGCACTCCGCTTCCGCCGCGACGGCATCCTGCCGACCGTCGCCGCCGCGCTCTGCGTACGCGGCGAAACCCTGACCTGCACCGCCGGCAGGGGTGACCAGCCACCCGCACTCCACCCGCTCGTCCAGGACTTCCTCGACACCCTCACCAGCGGACAGCGCGAACGCTTCACCGGCCGCTGTCCCGAAGCGATCCTGCTCTCACGCCACCTCGGCGCCACCGACGCCGCCCGCTCCAAGCGCGCCCAGCGCAAACCCCTCACCCACGGCGAGGCCCGCCGTTCCCTCAAGCACGCCAAACTCACCGCCCGCCGCATCCGCGAGGACGGCGACCCGCTCCACGGCAGCTACGCCGCACCCTGCCGTTCCTGTACGGCGATGCTCGCCCACTTCGGCGTCCGCACCGTCGACCCGGCCCAGAACCAGAACGGCTGAACACGCACCCATGCCCGACCACCCCCTCAGCACCACCCGGTTCCCCGTCTCCGTGGACGCCGCCCTGCGCGACGCGGGATGGCAGCCGGGCCGCTGGGACATCAAGCTCGCCGAACACTGGGCCGACACCCTTCGCGCCCACGAATCCCCCGGCGGCCACCGGCACGCGGTCTTCCCCGCCGCCGTGGAGGCCTGGGCCGAATTCGGCGCCCTGCTGATCACCCCGCCCGGCCCCGGCCGGCAGACGGCACCCGCGACCGTCCGCTTCGACCCCCTCGCCGGACTCCACCTGGCCCGCACCCTCGGCGACCTCGGCCGCGCCCTCGACACCGAGATCGCGCCCCTGGGCGAGGAAGGCGACGCCCAGGCAGTCCTCGCGATCGACGCCGAAGGCCGCGTCTACAGCCTCGACCACACCGGCGACTGGTACCTCGGCCCCGACCTCGACCAGGCCCTGACCGCTCTCGTCACCGGCAACCAGCCGCCCCGACTGACCACGTCCTGAGACCCCGGCCCCACGGCACCACGCCGCCCGCGACCCCATCACGACACCGCGGCCTCACACAGCCGCGCCTTCACACCCTCACACCACGCCGCCCGCGACCCCAAGACGACACCACGGCCCACACGGCCGCACGCCGTCACACCGCCACGCCGTCACGCCGTCACACCGCCGCGCCTTCACGCCCTCACACCGCCGGCGACTCCATCGGCAGCACCGCCGACACCCGGAACCCACCCGCGTCCGTCGGCCCCGACACGAACACCCCGCCCAGCGCCGAGACCCGCTCCCGCATACCCACCAGACCGTTCCCCCCGCTCGGCAGACCCGCATCCGCCACGCCCCGCTCCGACGGACCGTTCTCCACCTGCATCGCGATCTCCGCGTCACGATGAGCGACCCGGACCCACGCCTTCGCGCCCGCCGCGTGCTTGTGCACGTTCGTGAGCGCCTCCTGCACCACCCGGTACGCCGTCTGCTCGACCTCCGGCCGGTACATCCGCGTCGCACCGTGCACCGTCAGCTCCACCGCCATCCCGGCCTGCCGGGACTGCTCCACCAACGGCTCCAGATCCGCCAGCGAAGGACCGTCGCCCGCCGCGGCAGCCGCCGCGGCCGCGGCCGCCGCACCCACCGCCGCCAACGGCACCGGCTCCGGCTCCGCCGCCCGCGCCGCGACCTCCTCACCGGCGCGCAGCACCCCGAGCATCTCCCGCAGCTCCGTCAGCGCCTGCCGCCCCATGTCCCCCACCAGAGCGGCGTTGCGCACCGCCTTCTGCGGATCCTTCAACGCCACCGCCTGCAACGCCGCCGCATGCACCACCATCAGACTCACGCGGTGCGCGACGACGTCATGCATCTCACGCGCGATCCGGGTGCGCTCCTCCGTGCGCGCCCACTGCGCCTGCTGCTCCGCACGGTCCGCCAGCAGCGACAACTCCTGCTCCAGGCTCACCGCCCGCTCCCGCAGACTCTCCATCAGCCGCCGCCGCGCCCCGACGTACAGACCGAGCAGCAGCGGCGGAGCCGTCAGGCCGACCGACATGACGACGGAGACCACCGGCACGTACCAGGGGCCCGGGTCGAAGTCGGTCGTGGAAACGTCCTGGTGGGTCCTGACGAACGTGACGATCAACGTCCCGAGCAGCGACATCCCGGCCAGCGCGGCGATGACCCGCCGCGGCGCCTCCGACGCGGCGAGCGTGTACAGCCCGACGATCCCCATCACGAAGCCCATCTCGGCCGGGGTGATCGCGACCGAGACCAGCACCACGGCGACCGGCCACCGGCGCCGCAGCACCAGCACCGACCCGGCGATCAGCCCGAGGACCACCCCGAACGCCACCGGCACCGCGGCCGTCTGCGCGAACCGCACCCCCTCCACGGCACACTCCACCGCGGACACGAGACCGAGCCCCACGTCCAGCACCGCACTGCGCCGCCGCCCCCACCACAGCAGGCTCCGCGGGCTATCGCCCGCAGAGTCCTGGTGTGCCCCCGTTGTGGTCATGCCTCCCAGACTACGAAAGGCCGCCACCGATTTTCCGGCGACTGCAGCAGCACGAAACGTCATCGAACACGAACGCACCCCGCGACGACCGCTCGAACCGGCGAATCGAGCACACCTTCGACCCGGACGCCCGCATTCCGGACGAACCTTGCCGTATGTCACGAGCCACCGGGAAGTACACCGACCTCGAAGGCCTCCGCGAGCAGGCGACCGCTCTCCGCCGCGCAGGCCTCAGCCTGCGCCAGATCCGTGACCGACTCCACATCGACAACAACGAACTCCTCAACCGCCTCGTGAAGGGCGAGCCCCCACCGGAGTGGACGAAACGACCGAACGCGAAGGACGACCTGCGAGCGCGAGCGAGGGAGCTGCGGCAGCAGGGCATGACGTACGACCAGATCCAGATGGAACTGGGGTGCTCGAAGAGCTCGATCTCCCTGTGGGTGAGGGACCTGCCCAAACCGGCGCCTCGCTACACGAGCGAGGAGCAGCGCGCCCTGATGAACGCGGGCCTCGTCCGGATGCGTGCCGCACGGGACGAAAGACGTGAGGAGGCCAAGCGCGCGGCGCGGGAGGGGGTCGGCCGCCTCACGGACCGCGAGCTGTTCATCGCGGGCGTCACGCTCTACTGGGCGGAGGGCGCCAAGGACAAGCCGTACCGCCGGAGGGAGTGCCTTCATTTCATCAACAGCGATCCCCATGTCATCAGGCTCTATCTGCGCTGGCTCGCCCTCCTCGGCGTGCCGCGCGAGCGCATGCGCTTCCGCGTGAGCATCCATGAGAGCGCGGACGTCGCCGGGGCTGAGGGGTTCTGGGCCGAGGTGGCCGGGGTCGACGCGTCGGCCTTCCGGAAGGCGACGCTGAAGCGGCACAACCCGAAAACCACGCGCAAGAACACGGCGGAGGCCTACCGCGGCTGTCTCGTCATCTACGTCACCGAGAGCGCCGACCTCTACCGTCGCATGGAGGGGGCCTGGTACGGCATAGTGTTGGGAGCCGATCCGGCAGCCTGACCCAATGTCCGGTTCAGTCGGGTTTGATCCCCTGTGGTGTAATTGGCAGCACTGAGGCTTTTGGTGCCTTATGTCCGGGTTCGAGTCCTGGCGGGGGAGCTTCATGCGATTCGGGTCCTGATCTCCACGGTCAGGACCCGCCCTCATTTCACCCCTGAAACCCCCCGGTATCCTTCGGGTGTCCACCACCCGAAGCCGAAGGGCATTCCCGTGAGCGCCAACCGCCCGGCCGCCGTCGTCGTCCTCGCCGCGGGTGAGGGCACCCGCATGAAGTCGAAGACTCCCAAGGTTCTGCACGAGATCGCCGGGCGCTCGCTCGTCGGGCATGTCGTGTCCGCCGCCCGTGAGCTGGAGCCCGAGCAGCTCGTCGTGGTCGTCGGGCATGCCAGTGAGCAGGTCGAGGAACATCTCGCCGCGCACTACGCCGGGACGCGCACCGCGTTCCAGGCCGAGCAGAACGGCACGGGTCACGCCGTCCGCATGGGGCTCGAGGAGCTCGGGCAGACCTGGGGGTCCCCCCAGGCCGAAGGCTCCGGGGGCGGCACCGTGGTGGTCGTGTGCGGGGACACTCCCCTTCTTTCCGGCGAGACGCTGACCGCCCTCACCGCGACGCACACCGCCGACGGCAACGCCGTGACCGTGCTGACGGCCGAGGTGCCGGACTCCACCGGCTACGGCCGGATCGTGCGGGACGCCGCGACCGGTGCGGTCACCGCGATCGTGGAGCACAAGGACGCGACCGAGGCCGAGCGGGCGATCCGGGAGATCAACTCGGGTGTCTTCGCGTTCGACGGGCAGCTGCTCGCCGACGCGCTCGCCAAGGTGCGCACGGACAACAGCCAGGGCGAGGAGTACCTGACGGACGTCCTCGGCATCCTCCGCGAGGCGGGTCACCGGGTGGGCGCGTCCGTCACGGCCGACCACCGGGAGATCCTCGGCATCAACAACCGGGTGCAGCTGGCGGAGGCCCGCCGGCTGCTGAACGAGCGGCTGCTGGAGCGGGCGATGACCGCCGGTGTGACGGTCGTGGACCCGGCGTCGGTGGTCGTGGACGTGATGGTGACGTTCGAGCGGGACGCGGTGATCCACCCGGGTACTCAGCTGCTGGGCGCCACACATGTCGCCGAGGACGCCGAGGTGGGGCCGAACACCCGGCTGAGGGACACGGTGGTCGGCCGGGGTGCCCGGGTCGACAACACCGTGGCGGACGGCGCGGTCATCGGCGAGGCGGCGTCCGTCGGGCCGTTCGCGTATCTGCGTCCGGGTACGAAGCTGGGCGCGAAGGCCAAGGCCGGTACGTACGTGGAGATGAAGAACGCCACGATCGGCGAGGGCACGAAGGTGCCGCACCTCTCGTACGTGGGCGACGCGACGATCGGCGAGTACACCAACATCGGTGCGGCGAGCGTCTTCGTGAACTACGACGGCGAGGCGAAGCACCACACGACGATCGGGTCCCACTGCAAGACGGGGTCGGACAACATGTTTGTTGCACCTGTCACAGTGGGGGACGGCGCCTACACGGCGGCGGGCTCGGTCATCACCAAGGACGTGCCCCCGGGTTCGCTCGCGGTCGCCCGTGGCCAGCAGCGGAATATCGAGGGCTGGGTGGCTCGTAAGCGCCCGGGAAGTGCGGCCGCGCAGGCCGCCGCGGAGGCTGTCAGGCAGTTCAACGACGGGAGCTGACCGGAAACGAGTGCGTCAATCTCGGCGTACCGTGATACGTACACACGATTCGGCTGGCTCGCCGCACAAGGGACGGGCGGATCAGCAGCAGAGCGACACGTCTGAGGAGACATTGCTGTGACCGGGATCAAGACGACCGGCGAGAAGAAGCTGATGTTCTTCTCCGGCCGCGCCCACCCCGAGCTGGCCGAGGAGGTCGCACATCAGCTGGGTGTCGGCCTGGTGCCGACCAAGGCATTCGATTTCGCCAACGGTGAGATCTACGTCCGCTTCCAGGAGTCGGCGCGTGGCGCCGACTGCTTCCTGATCCAGAGCCACACGGCTCCGATCAACAAGTGGATCATGGAGCAGTTGATCATGATCGACGCTCTGAAGCGGGCTTCCGCGCGGAGCATCACCGTGATCGTGCCGTTCTACGGCTATGCCCGTCAGGACAAGAAGCACCGTGGCCGTGAGCCGATCTCGGCCCGTCTGGTCGCGGATCTGATGAAGA
This sequence comes from Streptomyces sp. NPDC091376, assembly GCF_044757085.1. Taxonomy (NCBI): domain Bacteria; kingdom Bacillati; phylum Actinomycetota; class Actinomycetes; order Kitasatosporales; family Streptomycetaceae; genus Streptomyces; species Streptomyces sp. NPDC091376. The sequence continues at coordinate 177,608 of NZ_JBIVUF010000009.1, forward strand.
CGGCGGGTGCCGACCGGATCCTCACGGTCGATCTGCACACGGACCAGATCCAGGGCTTCTTCGACGGGCCGGTGGACCATCTGTTCGCGCTGCCGCTGCTGGCGGACTACGTGGGCGCGAAGGTCGACCGTTCGAAGCTGACCGTGGTCTCGCCGGACGCCGGCCGGGTGCGTGTCGCGGACCGCTGGTGCGACCGGCTGGACGCGCCGCTGGCGATCGTGCACAAGCGCCGTGACAAGGACGTGGCGAACCAGGTCACGGTCCACGAGGTCGTCGGCAATGTCGAGGGCCGGGTCTGCGTCCTGGTGGACGACATGATCGACACGGGCGGCACGATCTGTGCGGCCGCGGACGCGCTCTTCGCGCACGGTGCGGAGGACGTCATCGTGACGGCGACGCACGGTGTGCTGTCCGGCCCCGCCGCGGACCGTCTGAAGAACTCGAAGGTGAGCGAGTTCGTGTTCACGAACACGCTGCCGGACCCGAACAATCTGGAGCTGGACAAGATCACGGTCCTGTCGATCGCTCCGACGATCGCGCGTGCGGTGCGCGAGGTCTTCGAGGACGGTTCGGTGACGAGCCTCTTCGAGGAGCAGTGATCTCCGGCTCCGTTCTCCGGAGCTGATGTCTGGGCTGATGTCCCGGGCTGATGTCCGGGATCCGATGTCCGGTATCTAGATCGATTTCCGGGGCGGCCTCCCCGCCGAGTAGACTGTTCAGGTTGCTCGGCGAGGGAGGCCGTACTCATGTGTACGGCGGTCCGTTATCGACGCGCTCTTCGTAGCAGGCCAGTCGTGGCCGGGTGACTGTTCATGTTCGTCACCAGATACGAGGAGTGCATATGTCCGAGGTCAAGATCAGCGTCACGACCCGCACCGAGTTCGGCAAGGGCGCTGCCCGCCGCATCCGCCGCGACAGCAAGGTCCCGGGTGTTCTCTACGGTCACGGTTCGGACCCGATCCACCTGACGCTGCCGGGCCACGAGCTGCTGCTGGCGCTGCGTACGCCGAACGTCCTGCTGTCCCTGGACATCGAGGGCAAGAACGAGCTGGCGATCCCGAAGTCCGTCGTGCGCGACCCGCTGAAGGGCTTCCTGGAGCACGTCGACCTGCTGCTGGTGAAGCGCGGCGAGAAGGTCACCGTCGAGGTTCCGGTGCAGTCCGAGGGCGAGCTGGCCCCGGGCGGCAACCTGCTGGAGCACGTCCTGAACGCGCTGCCGGTCGAGGCCGAGGCCACCCACATCCCCGAGGCGTTCACCGTGTCCGTCGAGGGCCTGGAGGCCGGCGCCTCCGTGCTCGCCAAGGACATCACGCTGCCGAAGGGCGTGACCCTGGCCGTCGACGAGGAGACCGTCGTCCTGCAGGTCCTGGCCGCGCAGGCCGAGGAGCCGGCCGCCGAGGCCGAGGGCGAGGCCGTCGAGGGCGAGGCCACCGAGGCTGTCGAGGCCTGAGCCGTAGGCTCTGCTTGACGGGGTGGCGGGCCGCTCGGCCCGCCACCCCGTTTTCTGTCCGGACACGAGGAGACGTTCATGACGACGGAGGACGCCGGCGCGCCCTGGCTGGTGGTGGGGCTCGGGAATCCGGGGCCGGGCTATGCGGCCAACCGCCACAACGTGGGCTTCATGGTCGCGGATCTGCTCGCGGAGCGCATCGGCGGGAAGTTCAAGCGGGCGGCGAAGACGCAGGCGCAGGTGGTGGAGGGCCGGATCGGTCCGATCGGTCCCGCGAACCGGCGGGTGATCCTGGCGAAGCCGATGTCGTACATGAATCTGTCGGGTGGTCCGGTGGTGGCGCTGCGGGACTTCTACAAGGTGCCGACGGCGCGCATCGTGGCGATCCATGACGAACTGGACATCGATTACGGCGTGCTGCGGCTGAAGTTGGGCGGCGGCGACAACGGGCACAACGGTCTGAAGTCGATGACGAAGGCGATGGGTGCGGACTATCACCGGGTCCGGTTCGGTATCGGGCGTCCGCCGGGGCGGATGCAGGTGGCGGACTTCGTGCTGAAGGATTTCTCCTCGGTGGAGCGCAAGGAGCTGGACTACTTCGTGGACCGGGCGGCGGACTCGGTGGAGTGTCTGGTGACGGAGGGTCTGGAGCGGGCGCAGAGTGCGTACAACTCCTGACAAGCCCCCCATAGCAATGGCCTGAGGTTGACCGAGCGCGGTCGATTGCCGAAGGATCGCGCCCCATGAAGCGGAACTCCTCCGGCCGGATGCTCGACCACGGGCGCCGCGTGTCCATGGTCCTGGTCGCCCTGCTGCTGCTCGTCGCCGGCGTCTGGTCGTCGTGGGGCACGGCCCAGCACGTCCTGCTGTCCAAGGGCCGCGAGCACGGCACGCTCACCGTCGCGAGCTGCGGCGAGAAGACGTGCACGGGCCCCTTCGACCCCGACGGAGCCGGTGGCGCGCGCACGGGTCTGACCATCGAGCGCTCGGTCGCCGTCGACAAGGGCGCGAAGCTCCCCGTCGTCGTGAAGCCCGGCACCGACGAGGCCGTGCGCACCGGCTGGCCCGGCGCACTCCACGCCTGGCTGCCCTTCGGCGGCGCGCTGCTCCTCGCGGCGTGCGTCATCGGCGGTGGGCTGCGGATGCCCCGCACGGCGTGGGCGACGGCGGCGGCGGGCGGAGCGCTTCTGGTGAGCGCGTTCTTCGCCCTCTGACGCCTCGCCGGACGGGCTCTCGTCGAACCCGTCCGGCGATCCTGCAACGAAACGCCCGGGCGTCAGCCCGTGTTGCGGAGGCCCGCGGCCACGCCGTTCACGGTCAGCAGCAGCGCCCGCGAGAGCAGCGGGTCCGCCGGCTCCCCGCGTTCCGCCGCCCGGCGCTGGCGGGCGAGCAGCGAGACCTGCAGATACGAGATCGGGTCCAGGTAGGCGTCCCGGATCGCGAAGGTCTGCTGGAGCACCGGGTTGGAGTCGAGCAGCTGCTCCCCGCCCGTCACCCGCAGTACCTCACGCACCGTCAGCTCGTGTTCCGCCTCGATGTCCTCGAAGACGTGCTTCAGCTCGTCCGGCACGAGGGTGTCCACGTAGTGCCGGGCGATCCGCAGGTCCGTCTTGGCGAGCGTCATCTCCACGTTGGAGAGGAAGTTCCGGAAGAAGTGCCACTTCTCGGACATCTCCGCGAGAACGGAGTCGAGGCCCGCCTCGCGAACGGCCTTCAGTCCGGAGCCGACGCCGAACCAGCCCGGCACGATCTGCCGCGACTGGGTCCAGCCGAAGACCCACGGGATCGCCCGGAGTCCGTCGAGTCCCGCGCCGCTGTCGGGGCGGCGTGAGGGCCGTGAGCCCAGGTGCAGATCGGCGAGCTGGTCGACGGGCGTGGAGGCGAAGAAGTACGCCGGGAGGTCGGGGTCCTCCACCAGCCGCCGGTACGCGGCGTGGGCGGCGTCCGAGACGGTGTCCATCGCGGCGTCCCAGCGGGCGAGCGCCTCGTCGCTCTGGCGCGGGGCGGTGTGCAGCGCCGACGCCTGGAGCGTCGCGGCCACGGTCAGTTCCAGGTTCTCCCTGGCCAGCGAGGGGATCAGATACTTGTCGGAGATGACCTCGCCCTGCTCGGTCACCTTGATCTCGCCCTCCAGCGTGCCCCACGGCTGGGCGAGGATCGCGTCGTGCGAGGGGCCGCCGCCGCGGCCGACCGTCCCCCCGCGGCCGTGGAACAGCCGCAGGCGAACTCCGTAACGGTGAGCGACGTCGCGCAGCCTCCGCTGGGCCCGGTGGATCTCCCACTGTGAGGTGGTGATGCCGCCGAACTTGGAGGAGTCGGAGTAGCCGAGCATGACCTCCTGGACGTCGCCGCGCAGGGAGACGAGCCTGCGGTAGGAGGGGTCGGCGAGCATGCCGTCGAGGATGACGTCCGCGGCCTTCAGCTCGTCGGTGGTCTCCAGCAGCGGCACGATGCCGATCTTCGCCCAGCCACCGTGCAGGTCGATCAGCCCGGCCTCGCGGGCCAGCACGGCGGCGGCGAAGACGTCGTCCGCGCCCTGGCACATCGAGATGATGTAGGACTCGATGACCTCGGGCCCGAACCGCTCGAAGGCTTCCTTCACGGTGTGGAAGACGCCGAGGGTCCTGGCCCCGGCGGCGTCCAGCGGGGCCGGGGTCGGGGCGAGCGGCCGCCGCGAGCGCAGTTCCTTGGCCAGCAGCTTCTGCCGGTAGTCGCGCGGCATGTCGGCGTACCGCCACGATTCCTCGCCGAGCCGGTCGAAGAGCTGGCCGAGGGCGTGGTGGTGGGCGTCCGCGTGCTCCCGTACGTCCATGGTGGCGAGCTGCAGCCCGAAGGCGGCGAGCGTACGGATCGTACGGTCGAGGCGGCCGTCGGCGAACAGCCCGCCCCGGTGGGCGCGCAGCGACGTCTGGACCAGGGTGAGGTCGTGGAGCAGCTCGGCGGTGCCGAGGTAGTCACGGCCGTCCTCGTGCGCGGTGCCCTTGGCGAGCCGCTCGCGCGTGTTGACGAGCTTCTGGCGGATGCAGGTGGCCTTGAGGCGGTACGGCTCCTCGGCGTTGAGCCGCTTGTAGCGGGGGCTGATCTCGGGGAGCCGCTCCAGGTCGGTCTGCAGCGACTCCAGCAGCTCCTCGGTGGCCCCGGCGTAGCGGATCGAGTTGGACAGCAGTCCGCGCAGCGCGTCGACGGCCTCGAGCGCGTCGGTGATGCCGTGCTCGTGCTGGAGGATCAGCACCTCGCCCGTGACGTCCGGTGTGACGTTGGGGTTGCCGTCGCGGTCGCCGCCGATCCAGGTGCCGAAGGTCAGGGGCCGGGTGCCGGACGGCAGCTCGACGCCGACGCGCTCCAGCTCGGCGGCGAGGTCCTCGAGAACGTCGCCGACGGCGCCGGCGTGCAGTTCGTCGAGGTAGTAGATGGCGTTGCGGGCCTCGTCGGCGGGCTCGGGGCGTACGACGCGGAGCTCGTCGGTCTGCCAGATGAGGTCGATGTTCTCGGCGAGCCGGAGGTCGTGCCGGCGGCGGTCGGCGGCGATGACCGGGGTCTCCAGCAGCTGGGCGATGCGCCGCAGCTTGTTCAGCACGGACCGGCGCGCGGCCTCGGTGGGGTGCGCCGTGAACACGGGCCGGACGTTGAGATTGCCGACGGTCTGGCGCAGATGCTCGGGATCGGCTTCCTTGAGCATATCGACGGTCCGCGAGAGCAGTCCGCCCTCGGCGGCGCGCCGCTCGCGCATCTCGCGGCCGCGGTGCACCTGCTCGGACACGTTGGCAAGATGGAAATAGGTGGAGAACGCGCGAACCAGCTTCGTGGCGGTTTCCAGGTCGGTGTCCCCGAGCAGCTCGGCGGCGGCCTCGCCGTCCGTCCGGGTCAGAGCACGTACGCGTTCGACGAGCTCGAGGAGCTCGGGGCCTTCCTGCCGTACGAGGGTCTCGCCCAGCAGATCGCCCAGTCGGCGGATGTCGGAGCGCAGCTCGGCGCTGGCGGTTGTTGTCTGGTCGGCACTGCTCACAGGTGCGGCTCCTTGCAGTGTTTGAGCACGTCTGGAGGTTTTCCGGAGGCTTTGCGGACCGCGCTGTCCGACGACTCCAAGGATAGGTGTCCGTTCACGCGGCGTTGTCCACAGCCCTCTTGCCGCGAGGCTTCGCGCTGACATACTTACGACGCCGTAGGTTACGGACCCGTAGCAACGGATCAGACACACCTCTCACCCCCCAGGGGACACCCCATGACCACAAGCCCCGATGTGATCGACGACGCCCGGAAGCCGTCCGAATCCGACCTCCCGCCCGGCACCCTGGGCGGCGACAACAAGCGTTCGATCGAGCAGATCGCCCTGCTGCTGTTCATCACGGTGCCCTTCCTCGCTCTGCTGGCCGCGGTTCCGCTGGCCTGGGGCTGGGGCGTGAGCTGGCTCGATCTCGGTCTGCTCGTCTTCATGTACTACCTCGGCTGCCACGGCATCACGATCGGCTTCCACCGCTATTTCACCCATGGTTCGTTCAAGGCGAAGCGCCCGCTGCGCATCGCGCTGGCCGTCGCCGGCTCGATGGCGGTGGAGGGCCCGCTGGTCCGCTGGGTGGCGGACCACCGCAAGCACCACAAGTTCTCCGACGCCGAGGGGGACCCGCATTCGCCGTGGCGGTTCGGTGACACGGTCCCCGCGCTGATGAAGGGCCTGTGGTGGGCGCACATCGGCTGGATGTTCGACGAGGAGCAGACACCGCAGCAGAAGTACGCGCCGGATCTGATCAAGGACCCGGCGATCCGGGCGATCTCCCGTCAGTTCGTGTACTGGACGATCCTGTCGCTGGCGATCCCGCCGCTGGTCGGCGGTCTGGTGACGATGTCGTGGTGGGGCGCGTTCACCGCGTTCTTCTGGGGCTCGCTGGTGCGGGTGGCGCTGCTGCACCACGTGACCTGGTCGATCAACTCGATCTGTCACGCGGTCGGCAAGCGCCCGTTCAAGTCGCGTGACCGCTCGGGCAACGTGTGGTGGCTCGCGCTGCTGTCCTGCGGCGAGTCCTGGCACAACCTGCACCACGCGGAGCCGACGAGCGCGCGGCACGGTGTGATGCGTGGGCAGATCGACTCCAGTGCGCGGCTGATCCGCTGGTTCGAGCTGGCCGGCTGGGCGTACGACGTGCGCTGGCCGACCGCTGAGCGGATCGACGCCCGGCGCAAAACGGAGGCCGCGGAGGCGGCATGATTGAGGACGTGGCGATCGACGGCAGCAGCACCAGCAGCAGTGAGAAGCCCCGGCGGGGACGCAGGGTCCGGATGACCGGAGCCGAGCGCCGCCAGCAGCTGCTCGACATCGGTCGCACACTCTTCGCGGCGAAGGGCTTCGAGGGCACGTCGGTGGAGGAGATCGCGGCGAAGGCCGGGGTCTCCAAGCCGGTGGTGTACGAACACTTCGGCGGCAAGGAGGGCCTGTACGCCGTCGTGGTGGACCGGGAGATGCGCCAGCTCCTCGACATGGTCACCGGAGCCCTGACCGCGGGCCATCCGCGGGAGCTGCTCGAGCAGGCCGCGTTCGCCCTGCTCGACTACATCGAGACGTACACGGACGGCTTCCGCATCCTGGTGCGCGACTCGCCGGTCGCGCAGTCGACGGGTACGTTCGCGTCGCTGATCAGCGACATCGCCACTCAGGTCGAGGACATCCTGGGGCTGGAGTTCAAGGCGCGCGGCTTCGATCCGAAGCTGGCGCCGCTGTACGCGCAGGCGCTGGTGGGGATGGTCGCGCTGACCGGCCAGTGGTGGCTGGACGCCCGCAAGCCGAAGAAGGCGGAGGTCGCGGCGCATCTGGTCAATCTGGCCTGGCACGGGCTGGACGGGCTGGAGCCGAAGCCGCGCCTGATAGGCCACCGCAAGAGCTGAGGCCGTCGGTGAGGCCGTCGGTGCCCGGGGCGCTTCAGTCCCGGCCGGCGGTCGGGTCCCTGTCGTGGGAGTGACCGCCGACCGGGGGGTAAGTCGGCCGGATCGGCCAGGTCGGCGGAGCCGGTCACCGGGCAGGCTCCAGGAACTCCAGGACGTTTCCGGCCGGGTCCTCGGAGTAGAAGCGGCGGTGTCCGGGCAGGTCGTGGTCCCAGACCACCTTGGCGCCGTGTGCCGCGAGGCGGTCGGCATACGCCTCGATGCCGCTGACGCGCAGGCCCGGATGGGCCTTCCGGGACGGCCGGAAGGATTCCTCGATACCGAGGTGCAGCTGCACGGATCCGGCCCGGAACCAGCAGCCGCCGTTGACGGCGAGGGCCGGGGGCTTGGGAATCTCGGTCATGCCGAGGACTTCGGTGTAGTACGCGCGCAGGGCGCCCTCGGAGCCCGGTGGTGCGGCGAGCTGGACGTGGTCGACAGCGGTCAGCATCGGTACCCCCTCCTGGTCACGACGGTTTGCGGGCCACGGCGAAGATGCGGCGGAACGGGAAGACCGTGCCGTGCGGGCCGGGCGGATAGGCCTTGCGGAGCAGATCGCGGTACTGGGTGAGGAATTCCTCGGTGGCTTCCTCGTCCCCTTCGAGCGCGGTGAGGACCGGCCGCAGCGCCGTGCCCTTCACCCAGTCCAGGACGGGGTCCTCGCCGGTGAGCAGCTGGAGGTAGGTCGTTTCCCAGGTGTCCGTCGCACAGCCGAGGTCGGCGAGACGGATGAGGTAGTCGGCCGGCTCCAGGACGTGGACGAAGCGGCGGCCCTGGCCGTCGAGGCGGTCGCGCCACTGCGGGGCGTCGCAGAGTTCGCCGAGCAGCGCGTGGCTGGGTGAGGTGAAGTTGCCGGGGACCTGGAAGGCGAGGGTGCCGCCGGGCGCGAGGCCGTCGATCCAGGTCGCGAAGGACTCGGGGTGGCTCGGCACCCACTGCAGTGCCGCGTTGGAGACGATGAGGTCGTAGGGCTCGTCGGGTGTCCAGTGCGCGGCGTCGGCGGGACGGAAGTCGAGCAGGCCGCCGCCGGCCGTGGGGCCCGCGTACTCCTTCTCCGCGCGGGCGAGCATCTCGGGCGAGAGGTCGAATCCGGTGATCCGTGCGTCCGGCCAGCGGTCGGCGAGCAGGACGGTCACATTGCCGGGTCCGCAGCCCAGGTCGGCGATCCGGGCCGGCCGTGTGCCGTGGGGCAGTTCGGGTATGCGGGCGAGCAGATCGAGGAACGGGCGGGTTCGGTGGCCCGAGTGTCGTAGGTACTGCTGTGGATCCCAGGTTGGAACGGAATGCATGTTCGATCCCCCTTGCTGGAACGATTTCCGGAACCGGAACGGGGCTCCGGCCCGACCATGCCCAATCGTCCAGCTAAATATATCTTGACGTCAAGAGACTTCATGTCGACAGACCATCTACACTGATCGTCATGGAGGACGAGGTCGACCGACTGGTCGCTGCCTGGCGCCGCGAGCGCCCCGACCTCGACGTGGAGCCGCTCGAGGTGCTCAGCCGTGTCTCCAGACTGGCACGCCATCTCGACCGGGCCCGCCGGATCGCGTTCTCCGAGCACCAACTGGAGCCCTGGGAGTTCGACGTCCTGACGTCGCTGCGGCGCGCGGGCGCGCCCTATCAGCTCTCCCCCGGCCAGCTGCTCACCCAGACCCTGGTCACCTCGGGCACGATGACCAACCGTATCGACCGGCTCGCCAAGAAGGGCCTGGTCGAGCGGCTGCCCGATCCGAGCGACCGGCGCGGTGTGCTGGTGCGTCTCACCACCGAGGGCCGTGACCGCGCCGATCAGGCCCTGGCCGGGCTGCTCGCCCAGGAACGAGCCATCCTGAGCGAGCTCTCCCGCACCCAGCGCGGCGAACTGGCCGGGTTGCTACGCCAGTTGACCGCCCCGTTCGACAACGTCCCCGGCTGAGGACCTCGCCGGCTCCGCGGGGCCGACCCCGGCCCGCCGTGCCAGCGCCACAGCGGCGAGGGTCGAATGCACACCCAGCTTGCCCAGCACGTTCTGCATATGGGTGCGGACCGTGTGCGGGGAGAGGAAGAGCCGCTCGGCGACCGCCTTGCGCCCCAGTCCCGCCACCATGCAGCGCAGCACCTCGCGCTCGCGCGGGGTGAGCGACTCGACGAGCCGCTCGCTCTCGGTGCGGTGCTTGCGCGCGGCGGTCAGCTCCCGCAGGACGCCCGAGAGCAGCGCGGGCGGCAGATGCGTCTCGTCGCGCAGCACGCCACGGATCACCGTGAGCAGCCGCTGCAGCGAACAGTCCTTGGCCACCCAGCCCGAGGCCCCGGCCTGGAGCGCCAGTGCGGCACGGCGCGGATCGTCCTTGTCGGCGAGGACGACCGTACGGACCGCGGGACGGGCCGAACGCACCCCGGACACCAGGGAGATGCCGTCCACGAAACCGTCCCCGTCGTCGGGGACGGCACGGGCGACGACCGGGGCGGCCGGTGCCGCCGCGGCCCCCAGATCCGCGTCGACGAGCATCACATCGAATCTGCGGCCGTCGGCCGCCGCGCGCTCGAGGCAGCGCAGCGCGGCCGGGCCGCTGCCCGCCGCGGCGACCTCGACGTCCGGCTCGGCCGCGAGCGCCGCGGCGAGTGACTCGGCGAAGATTCGATGGTCGTCCACCACAAGGACCCGGATACGAACCACAGACACCCCCAGGCTGTGCTTTCCGGCGGAGGTCACGAAGCGCGGGTACGGCGCCCGGAAGGAGTGGTGGGCAGTCCCACGGCCGCCGCCGTGCTTGACTGCTACCCCGCCCCGGGCGTCGTACCCGACTGTCTCGCCCCCTGAACAGCACCGGCCCCCACCGGCGCTGTGCATCAGAGTAGGGCCGGTGGCCGGGAGCGGAAGGGCATTTGCAGAACTGGTTGAACGCCGTGTTTAAGGTGTGCCTCATGTTTCGTTTTGAGACAGAAGTCGACAAAGAACGCCGTGTGCTGCTCGGCGAACGGCTGGAGGCCGCCAACGCACAACGCTCCCCGGCGATGCGTGCCCTGGCCGGCACCCCGCACGAGGACGAAGTCCCGCTGCAGGTCTGGGTGGTGGACGAGACGTCCGGCGAACTGGCCGCGGGCCTGGCGGGCCGCACCTGGGCGCGCTGGCTCCATGTCGACCTCCTCTGGGTCGACACCCCCCACCGCGGCGCGGGCCTCGGCTCCCAGCTCCTCACCGCGGCCGAACGCGAGGCCCGCGTCGGCCGTGGCTGCACGAACTCCCGCCTGGAGACCTGGGACTTCCAGGCTCCGGCGTTCTACCGCAGACACGGCTACGCGGTCGTCGGCCGGGTCCCCGACTACCCGCCGGGGGTGACCGAGTACATCCTCACGAAGAAGCTCGGCTGACCCGGCTGACCGGACCCGCCCCAGGACCGCACCCCGCGCCCGGACCCACGGGCCCGCGGAAGCTCAGCCGACCCGGCGCGCCCCCGCGGACGGCACCGCCGGGAAGACACGTGGCGGGGTGTGGCCTGCGGCCGCGAAGGCGTCCAGGACGGCCTTGGTCACCGTGTCCTCGTCCGCCGACTCGACGAGGACGACCGCCGAGCCGCCGAAGCCGCCGCCGGTCATCCGGGCGCCCAGCGCGCCCGCCGCGTTCGCGGAGGAGACCACGAGGTCCAACTCCTCGCAGGAGACCTGGAGATCGTCCCGGAGGGAGGCGTGGCCCTCGGTGAGGACCGGGCCGACGCCGCGGATGTCGCCCGCGTCCAGCAGCGCGATCGTCCGCTCGACCCGGTGGTTGTCGGTCACGACATGGCGTACGTAACGGCGCACCGTCGTATCGGCCAACCGCCCCAGGGCGTCCGGAAGCTGCGCGTACTCGACCTCGCGCAGCGTGCGCGCGCCCAGCGCCTCCGCGCCCGCCTCGCATCCGGCGCGCCGCTCGGCGTACGCGCCGTCGCCGAGCGCGTGCTTCACCCGGGTGTCGACGACCAGGAGCCGCAGCCCCTGGGCGGCGAGGTCGAAGGGGACCTGGCGGCGGTCGAGGTCGCGGGTGTCGAGGTACAGGGCGTGGCCTTCGGTGCAGCAGGCCGACGCCATCTGGTCCATGATCCCGCACGGCACGCCGACGAACGCGTTCTCGGCGCGCTGGGCCAGCCGCGCCAGCTCCTCGCGAGGCAGGCCGAGCCCGTGGAGATCGTTCAGGGCCAGCGCGGTGACGACCTCCACGGCCGCCGAGGAGGAGAGACCCGCGCCCGTCGGCACGGTGGAGTCGAGATGGAGGTCCGCCCCGGTGACCGGGTGCCCGGCCTCCCTCAGCGCCCACAGCACACCCGCCGGATACGCCGCCCAGCCCGTGCCCGCGCGGGGCACGAGGGAGTCGGCGGCGAGCTCGACCACGCCCTGGTCCATGCCCGCCGAGTGGACCCGCAGCACCCCGTCCGTGCGCCGCGCCACCGCCGCGAGGGCCGTGTGGGGCAGCGCGAGCGGCATCACGAATCCGTCGTTGAAGTCGGTGTACTCACCGATCAGATTGACCCTGCCCGGCGCCGCCCAGACCCCCTCGGGGTCGTACCCGTACAGCTCGCGGAACTGCTCCTCCACGCTCATGCGCCGGCCTCCCCGGCTCGGGTGAACTCCCATGCGTCGGCCACGATGCCCGCGAGGTCCGCCCGTGACGGGCTCCAGCCCAGCCGCTCCCGGGCGGTGGCGGAGGACGCGACGAGCACGGCCGGGTCGCCCGCCCGGCGCGGGGCCGTGACCTCGGGAATCGGGTGACCGGTGACTTTGCGGACGGTCTCGACGACCTCGCGGACGGAGAAGCCGTTGCCGTTGCCGAGGTTGCAGATCAGATGGTCCCCGGCGGTGACCTTGTCCATGGCGAGCAGATGGGCCTCGGCCAGATCGGCGACGTGGATGTAGTCGCGTACGCAGGTGCCGTCCGGGGTCGGGTAGTCGTCGCCGAAGACGGAGATCGACTCACGGGTGCCCAGAGCCACCTGGAGGACCAGGGGGATGAGGTGCGACTCGGGGTCGTGGCGCTCGCCGCAGCGTCCGTAGGCACCCGCCACGTTGAAGTACCGCAGCGAAGCCGCGGCCAGCCCGTGCGCGGCGCACTCACCGCTGATCATGTGGTCGACGGCCAGCTTCGAGGCGCCGTACGGGCTGGTCGGCGCCGTCGGGTCGGTCTCGGTGATCGGGGTGGAGACCGGCTCTCCGTAGGTCGCGGCCGTCGACGAGAAGACCAGCTTGCGCACCCCTGCCGAGCGCATCGCGGCGAGCAGCGCCATCGTCCCGCCGACGTTGTTCACCCAGTACTTCTCGGGGTCCACGACGGACTCGCCGACCTGGGAGAACGCGGCGAAGTGCAGAACGCCGTCGTACGAGGGGTCGAGCACCCGGGCGGCGTCCTGGATGCGGCCCTCCACGAAGTCCGCCCCCGCCGGGACGCCCTCGCGGAAGCCCGTGGAGAGATCGTCGAGCACGGTCACCTCGTGCCCCGCCTCCAGCAGATGCGCGGCCACCACACTGCCGACATAGCCGGCCCCGCCCGTCACCAGGTACTTGCTCACGTGCTCGCTACCTCTCGCAGTCGGTGGGCCGCGGCCTCCGGCGGCACATCGTTGATGAACACACTCATGCCGGACTCGGAACCGGCGAGGAACTTCAGCTTTCCGGGAGTACGGCGGACGGTGAAAAGCTCGAGGTGCAGCGCGAAGTCCTCGCGCGAGGCCTCGCCGAACGGCGCCTGGTGCCAGGCGGCGATGTACGGCGTCGGCGGCTGGTCCGTGCCGAAGATCCGGTCGAAGCGCCTCAACAGTTCCAGATAGACCTGTGGGAACTCTGTGCGCGCCTCCTCGTCCAGTGCCCGCAGGTCGGGCACGCGGCGCCGCGGGTAGAGGTGGATCTCGTACGGCCAGTGCGCGGCGTAGGGCACGAAGGCCACCCAGTGCGCGCTCTGAAGGACGATCCGTGCGGAGTCCGCGAGCTCGCGCTCCAGGGTGTCGTCGAAGAGGTTGCGGCCGGTGGCGGCGAGGTGCTCGGCGACCGAGCGCTGCATCAGGGCGGTACGGGGGGTGACGAAGGGATAGCCGTAGATCTGGCCGTGCGGATGGCCGAGGGTCACGCCGATCTCCGCGCCCCGGTTCTCGAAGCAGAACACCTGCTTGACCTGCGGAAGTTCGGCGAGTTCCGCGGTGCGGTCGGTCCAGGCGTCCAGCACGAGGGCGGCCTGGCGCTCGGTGAGGGCGGCGAAGGAGGCGTCGTGGTCGGAGGTGAAGCAGACCACTTCGCAGCGGCCGGATTCTCCGGCGAGGGAGGGGAAGCGGTTCTCGAAGACGACGACGTCGTAGTCACTGTCCGGGATCTCGCTGAGCCGGCCGTCCCTGGAGGGGCAGAGCGGACATTCGTCGGCGGGCGGGTGGTACGTACGGCCCTGGCGGTGGGAGGCGACGGCGACGGCGTCGCCGAGCAGCGGGTCGTGCCGGATCTCGGACGTGGTGGAGGTGGGGTCCAGCGGCCGGCGGTCGACGGCGTCACGGACGATGTCGTCGCGGGAGTCGTAGTAGAGCAGCTCTCGGCCGTCGGCGAGCCTGGTGACTGTCTTCTTCACGCGGAGTGCCTCCATGGCCCGCCATCCACCAACATAAGCGAACACAACAAACCATGAGTCAACAGAGACGTCAACCGTGGAGTGTGTGTTCCTGTGGGAGTCGGATGTCGGGGCAGCACGGGGCCAGAGGTCGGCGCGTGAGACGGCGCCTGCCCCGGTGCGTGACTCAGGCCTGGTCGGCGTCCCGCATCGGTGCGGGCGGTCCGGGCGGTGCGGCCGGCGGGAGCGCGGCGTGGTCGAGCAGCCCCGTCCTGGCCGCCAGCGCCGCGGCCTCCAGGCGTGAACCGACGCCCAGCTTCATCAGCACCCGCTGCACATGGGTGCGGGCCGTGCTCGGGGCTATGCCCATGCCCGCCGCGATCAGCCGGGTGTCCTCGCCCTCCGCCACCCGTACGAGCACCTCCACCTCGCGTGGAGTGAGCATCCGCAGCAGCCGCTGCCCTTCGTCGTCGGGCTGGGCCGCCGGGTTCAGCAGCTCGCAGAAGGCGCCCTGGAGCAGCTGCGGCGCGACCGCCGTCTCGCCGGCCCGTGCCTTGACCATCGCCCGCTCGACGCCCTCGATGCGCTCGTCGTGGCGTACGTAACCGGAGGCGCCGGCGGCGAAGGCCGCCGCGATCCCGCGCGGCGACGGCACGGGCCCGAGCACCACCACGGCCACCTGCGGCCGCTCCCGCTTGATCCGCACGATGGGGTCGAACGCCCCGGGCTCCGCCGGTGCCGCGGTGCCGAGCAGGCACACCTCAGGGGCCCTGCTCACCACGAGCTCGGCCGCCCTCGCCGTCGGCGCCGCCGCCGCGAGCACCCGGTGCCCGCGCAGCTTCAGCGCCGAGGCCAGCGCCTCGGCCAGCAATCGGTGGTCGTCGACCACCATGAGCCGCACACCCATCGAGCACCCCCCATACCCCTGGAGTCGGCCCCCCGGCCCCCAGCCCTACTGACCCGGCAAGCTACACGCTTGTTCGACGTCGCGCTCGCCCTACGCGTCGGAATTCCCTCGGATCGGCGAAATGTATGTCGTTCGGGGCAAGTTGACGGAACGAGGGAGGTCCCCCGGCGATGGGGGACCTCCCTCGTGTTCACGGACGCGATCCGGCTCAGCCGGTGGTGAAGGACAGCGCCAGGTACTGCGGGTCGCTCGAGCTGGACGTGCTGGGCTTGCTGAGCATGGTCTCGGACATGAACAGCCGGCCGTTGGTGTAGAGGATCTCCGCGTAGTCCAGGGAGAAGCTGGTCTCCGCGTCCCGGACCGACTCCTCCGACGGGTTCTCCAGCAGCACCGTCTGCTTGAAGGTGCCGCCGTCGATGCTGACGATCTGGCCGCCCTTGTCGTACGGGGGCTTCTTGTACGCGATGACGTTGCCGCCGTCCATGCGCAGCGGGTACAGGGTGTACCGGTCGCCGGCGTCGGCCCTGTCGGTCGTCGGCTTGCCCGTGTTCAGGTCGAACGAGACGATCTCGTTGGTCCGGCCGTACTCGCCGGAGCCCTCGTGCTCCTCGGTGGGCAGGTACAGACGGCCGTTGCCGACGGTCACGTGCTGGCAGGTCTCGACCTCGGTGGAGCCGCAGCGCGCGGCGAACCGGTCCGCGTCCGCCGTGATCTTGGCCTTGAGCTTGCCGGTCTTCTCGTCGATGACGAAGAAGTCCGAGATGCCGCTGCCGTCCCCTGCCGTGTCGCCGACGTCCGCGGCGACGACGAGGGGCTTGGTGGAGACGATGCTCGCGTACTCGACGCCCGCGGGCATCTTGAACGAGGAGAGGGGCGCGCCGGTCGCCGGGTTCACCGGCTGGATGAGCACGTGCTGGCTGCCGTACTCGCCGCACTTGCGGGCCGCCACGAGGGCCTCGCCGCCGCCGTAACCCATGTCGTAGCAGCCCTCGGCGTTGGCGTCGGGCTTCCAGCGGAGCGCACCGGTGGCGAGGTCGAAGGCCGCGCCGCCGTCGGTGCCGCCGCCCGCGACGGTGTTGCCGCTGAGCGTGACCTCGGTCAAGCGGAGCTTGTCGTCACCGGTTCCCTTGGCCGACTTCGTCCACAGCAGCTTGCCGGTGGTGAGATCGATGGCGCCGACCTCGGTGCACGCCGCGTAGTTGCGCGGCGGCTTGCGCTTGGTGGCCTCGAAGGCGATCGCGGTCTTGTTGTCCTTGGTGGCGTGTCGCGAGGCCGCGCACACCTGGCCGGGGAGCGGGATGGTCCACTTCACCGTGCCCTTGGCGAGGTCGTAGCCCACGACGGAGGAGACGCCGGTCTTGACGTACGTCGAGTCGGTGACCCAGGAACCGCTGACGTTGGTGACGTCGGTGACCTTCGGCTGCGGGAGCTGGAACGCCACCTTGGCCGCGGTGTTGGCCGGCGCCTTCTCCTTGCCGCCCCCTCCGATGTCCTTGCCCTTCCCGCCGTCGGCGCCCGCGGTCGTGTTCTTGGCATCGGGCTTGGAGTCGTCGCCCCGGGCCGCGGCGAACCAGACACCGGCGCCGATGATCAGGACCACCGCGACGGCCGCGGCGATGATGATCTGCATCTGGGCGCTCAGCTTCTTGCCGCCGCCCGGACCGCCCGGCTGGGGCGGCAGGTACTGCGGCTGCGTGGGCTGCGCCGGATACCCGTACCCGTACGGCTGCTGCCCCATGGGCTGCGTCTGCGGATAGCCGTACCCGGCGCCCTGCCCGGGCGGAGCCGTCTGCGGATACCCGTACCCGGGCTGCTGCGGCGGCGGGGTGGGCGCCCCGAAGCCGCCGGGAGGAGGGTCCTGGGGGGCGCCGAAGCCACCCTGCGGAGGCTGCGCCGACTGGTGGGGCGGCTGAGGCGCCTGGTTCGGCGGCTGCGGCGCCTGGTTCGGTGGCTGCGGTGGCTGGTTCGGTGGCTGCGGTGGCTGGTTGGGCGGCTGCGGTGGCTGCGTCACGTGTCCGTACCTCTGAGGAGAAGGAGTCTGTCGATTCCGGGGCGTCGGTCGGACGCGGTCACTTTCCGAAGGCCATCATCGTCTTGGCCTCCTTCTCCTCCGCGTCGTTGCTCGCGCTGACCCGCCCGCTCGCGATGATGAACCGTCCGTCCTGGTAGGCCAGTTTCGGTGACCAGAAGGTCCGCTCGATCTCGGAGGTGGACGCCGGGTTCTGCAGGATCACGGTCGGCTTGCCGCCGGTCGGTGGCAGCGTCGCGATCGCGCCGCCCGAGTCGTACCGGGGCTCCATGTACAGGAGGACGTTCGAGCCCTCCGTGCGCAGGGGGAGCATGGTGCGCTCGGCAGGGGCGTCGGCGCGCCACTTGGCCTTGCCCGTGTTGAGGTCGAAGGCGACGACGGTGTTGGTGCGGACGGTGCCGCCCGACTTGGGCTCGGTCGCCATGTAGAAGGTGTTGGCGTCGGCGGCGACGCCGACGCAGCCCTCCAGGACCTGGCTGAAGACGACGAAGCCGCCGCCGCAGCGCGGCTGGAAGCGGTCCGTGCCGCCGTCGATCTGCGAGCGCAGCGTGCCGTTGTCGTTGAGCGCGATGACGCTCCACTTCTTCTGGTCGCGCTGGGAGAGGGAGACGACCAGCGGGCTGACCGAATAGACCTTGTCCACTTCCCAGTTGGCCGGGAGCTTGTACGTCCACTTGGCCTTGCCGGTGGTCGGGTCGAGCTCCTGGAGCTGTTCCTGGCGCTTGTCGTAGCTGCTGGTGCGGCAGGTCTCGGCGGCGATCAGCTTGGGGCCGCCGGCGAAGGCCTGCGGCTGGCAGTTGCCGGGGAGCTTGCCGAAGAGCGGCTTGCCGTCGCTGATCCGGAAGGCCTCGCCGTTGCCGGTGCGGGCGGCGGTCACGGTGTCGCCGCTGATCGCCAGGGTGATGTCGGAGAGCAGGTCGAAGGCACCCTTCTCGGTGATCTCCTTCTTCCAGCCCGCCTTGCCGGTCTTGAGGTCGACCAGCTGCATCTGGGTGCACTTGGCCTTGTCGTTGGTGCCGTCCTTGAAGCCGATGACGAGCTTGCCGTCGTCGGTGCCCCGCACGGGCGCGGCGCAGAGCTCGCCGGGTAGCGGCAGGGTCCACTTCTTGCTGCCGTCGGTGGCCGAGAAGCCGCTGAGCTCCTTGTACATGCCCTTGACGACGACATCGCCGGCGAACCACGGGCCGTACACCTCGGAGCCGTTGCGCGGCAGGTCGATGTCGTTCTTCGTCAGCCAGAGCACCTTCGACTCGCCGTCCTTGCGCCCGGCGTTGAGGTCGTCCACCTCCTTGCCGCCACCGGTGCCGCTGCCGTCGCCCTGGTCGACCGACTCGGAGCCGGACGGCTTCGGGCCGCTGGTCTGCTTGGCGTCGGGCTTCGTGTCGTCGTCACCGCCGCTGACGGCGAACCAGGTGCCGCCGCCGATGACGAGGAGGGCCGCCACGGCCGCACCGATGATGGCGGCGGGCCTGCCCTTGAAGAAGTTCCCGCTCCCGCCGCCCTGAGGGGGCGGGGTGGGGGCGCCGGGGTACTGCGGCTGGGTGGGGTAGCCACCGGGGTAGCCGCCGTAGGGGCCGGGCTGCTGGCCGTAGGGCCCCGGCTGCTGGTTGTACGGGCCGGGCTGCTGGTTGTACGGACCCGGCGTCTGCTGCGGATAGCCGTAACCCGGCTGCGGGGCCTGCGGATAGCCGTATCCCGGCTGCGGCTGCGGCTGCGGCTGACCGGCGGGCGGCGCGGGCGGAGCCTGCGGCGGGACCGGCGGCGGACCCTGCGGCATCTGCGGCGGTTGCGCGGGCTGCTGGGGAGAACCCTGCTGAGGGTCCTGCGGAGACCCGAAGCCTCCCTGCGGCGGTTGCTGGCTGGGCGGCTGAGTCATGGCAGCACATCCCCCTTCGTGCGGTCCACGACCCGACCGGCCTCCCCCGCGATTCCGTCCGGCAGTTGCCGTACGGAAAGGAGCGAATCGGACATGGATGGCGCAGCGTCACGTCAGTCGAGCGGGGCTTCTTTGTATCACCTGGGACCTGTCAACAGCGGGGCCGGTCCGCCCCTGTACCCAAGGGAGGACCGGCCCGTGATGCCGTCGTTACCCGTTCCGCGCGAGGCCGCTACGCGTCCTCGGCGAGCTCCAGCCACCGCATTTCCAACTCATCGCGCTCGCCTGCGAGTTCACGGAGCTCGGCGTCGAGTTTCGCCACCTTCTCGAAGTCGGTGGCGTTTTCGGCGATTTGCGAGTGCAGCGTGGCCTCCCTGGCGGAGACCTTGTCCAGCTGTCGCTCGATCTTCTGCAGTTCCTTCTTGGCGGCACGCTGGTCCGCTGCCGACTTCTCGGGGGCCGCGGACTTCTCGGACGCCGCGGCGGGCGCCGCCGGGGTCGCGGCCGCGGACTCCGTCATCCGCTCCCGGCGCTCCAGATACTCGTCGATACCGCGCGGAAGCATGCGCAGGGCGGCGTCGCCGAGCAGCGCGTACACCCGGTCGGTGGTCCGCTCGACGAAGAACCGGTCGTGGGAGATGACGACCATCGAGCCGGGCCAGCCGTCGAGGAGGTCCTCCAGCTGGGTCAGGGTCTCGATGTCGAGGTCGTTGGTGGGCTCGTCGAGGAACAGCACGTTCGGCTCGTCCATCAGCAGCCGCAGCAGCTGGAGCCGGCGCCGCTCACCACCGGACAGATCACCGACCGGGGTCCACTGCTTCTCCTTCGAGAAGCCGAACTGCTCGCACAGCTGCCCGGCCGTCATCTCCCTGCCCTTGCCGAGGTCGACGCGGTCGCGCACCTGCTGGACCGCCTCCAGCACTCGCAGCTCCGGGTCGAGTTCGACGACCTCCTGGGAGAGATAGGCCAGCTTCACGGTCTTGCCGGTGACGATCCGTCCGTCGCTCGGCTGACGCTCTCCGTCGCTGCGGGCGGCGTCGGCCATCGCCCGCAGGAGCGACGTCTTGCCTGCACCGTTCACCCCGACCAGGCCGAAGCGGTCACCGGGGCCGAGCTGCCAGGTCAGATGCTTCAGCAGCACCTTCGGTCCGGCCTGGACCGTCACGTTCTCCAGGTCGAAGACCGTCTTGCCGAGCCGGGAGGAGGCGAACTTCATCAGCTCCGACGTGTCGCGCGGCGGCGGCACGTCCTTGATCAGCTCATTGGCGGCCTCGACCCGGAAGCGCGGCTTCGACGTACGGGCCGGGGCGCCGCGGCGCAGCCAGGCCAGCTCCTTGCGGACCAGGTTCTGCCGCTTGACCTCTTCGGTCGCCGCGATGCGCTCACGCTCGGCACGGGCGAACACGTAGTCGGTGTAGCCGCCTTCGTACTCGTACACCGTGCCGCGCTGGACGTCCCACATGCGGGTGCAGACCTGGTCGAGGAACCAGCGGTCGTGCGTGACGCAGACGAGCGCCGAGCGGCGCGCCCGGAGGTGGCGGGCGAGCCAGGAGATGCCCTCCACGTCCAGGTGGTTGGTCGGCTCGTCGAGAACGATCAGGTCCTGCTCGGCGATGAGCAGCTTCGCGAGGGCGATCCGCCGCCGCTCGCCACCGGAGAGCGGCGCGATGACGGTGTCCAGTCCGTGCGGGAAGCCGGGCAGGTCGAGCCCGCCGAAGAGCCCGGTCAGTACGTCGCGGATCTTGGCGTTGCCCGCCCACTCGTGGTCGGCGAGATCACCGATGACCTCGTGCCGGACGGTGGCGGCGGGGTCGAGCGAGTCGTGCTGGGTGAGCACTCCGAGGGTCAGCCCGCCGCTGTGGGTGACGCGGCCGGTGTCGGCCTCCTCCAGCTTGGCGAGCATGCGGATGAGGGTCGTCTTGCCGTCCCCATTGCGCCCGACGACACCGATTCGGTCTCCCTCGGACACGCCGAGGGAGACTCCGTCGAGCAGGGCACGGGTGCCGTACACCTTGCTGACTGCCTCGACATTGACCAGGTTGACGGCCATCAACGCTCCAGATGAGGGGATCCGATCGACCTCCCAGCGTAATCGTCGCGGGCACGTCGAAATCCCGTGCACACCCTGTGTGATCACCTGCTGACGGAGGGTGGCGTGGCCCTCCCCGTCACACCCGTCCTCGCCTCGCGCCCGAGCGCTCCACCAGGAGCCAGCCCGCCAGCGCCATGGCCACCGCCGCAGGAGCGGTGACCGGGACCGCGATCAGCGTCGCCGAGCGGCCCTCCAGCAGGCCCGCGAAGCCGACCATCGACAGGCCCAGGACGCCGAGCAGGCACAGGGTGATCCCCAGCGCCGCGAGGAGACCCGAGCCCGGGGCGGCGTCCGCGCGGGGCGGGGAAGGGCGCTCGAAGGTGCGGAAGGCGGCGACCAGGAGCGCGGTGAGGACGGCCGCCGCGGCGATCCGCAGCGGGGTCTGCGCCCACCAGACGGCCGAGGCCGGTTCGGGCAGCGGGACATCGAGGGCGAGGAGCGCGCCGTACACCCCGAGCATGGCGGTGAGGTGCCACAGGAAGGCGGTCATGGCGACGCCGTTCGCGGCGACGACGGTCCGCCACACCCGGGGCCGGGCCACCAGGCGCGCCCCGCTCCCGCGCAGCAGCTCCACCGCGCCGACGAGCCAGAGACCGTGGCAGAGGAGGGCGAGGGTGGGCGGGGCCATGTTGGAGACCTTCTCGCCCGGCATGCCGACCATGGACAGCGGGTACGGGCCGAACGCCACCAGCGCGGCGGCCCCGGCCAGTCCCGTGGCGGCGAGCACGGACGGCAGCCGCAGCCGGCCGTCGGCACGCAGGAAGCCGAGCTGGTGCACGGCCAGCCAGACGAACGCGAAGTTCAGGAACTCCACGAAGGGGACCTGGAGCGCGAACCGGAGCACGTCCACCGCGAGCGCGCCGCCCGCGAGCGCCGCGAACGCGCCCCAGCCGTACCGCTCGTGGAGCCTCAGCAGTGGCGGGGTGAACGCCACCATCGCCAGATAGATCCCGATGAACCAGAGCGGCTGGGTCACCAGGCGCAGCGTGACGCCGGTCAGCCCGCCGCCACCGCCCGGCAGTTGCACGATCAGCGCCGCCGCCGCCCAGACCAGGACGAACACCATGGTGGGGCGCAGCAGCCTGCGCAGCCGGGCCCGCAGGAACGTCGCGTACACCGATCCCTCCGGCTGCCCGCGGCGCAGCGAGCGGTAGGAGAGCGCGTGCGAGAAGCCGCCGACGAAGAAGAAGACCGGCATGATCTGCAGGGCCCAGGTGAGGAGTTGGAGCTCCGGGACGACGGCGAGCAGATTGCCGACACCGTCGGCGGTGACGGCGGCCATCAGCCAGTGGCCGAGGACGACGGTCCCGAGCGAGGCGACCCGGAGGAGGTCGACGTAACGGTCCCGGGTGTCCGGGGTGGCTTCGGCGAGCGCACGAACGCTTGATCCCATACGGGTACGGTCGCGCTCGCACCCCCGTGGGCGTCAGCGCTCCCGTACTCAACTCCCGTCTGAGTACCGGGCGTACGGGCCTCGTGCCTGGGCGCCTGTGCCCTCGTGACCGAGCCCGTGTGCCCTCGCGCCTGGGCGCCTGTGCCTCGATCGCCGGAAGGGCTCGCTCGGAGCCCCGGCGCGGGCGCCATCTGGAGGACCGTCTGGAGAACCGTTCAGAGGACCGTCGCGCCGGGCGCCGGAGCCAGGGCCACGCGGGCCGTACGGCAGGTGCCGGAGGCCAGGAGTGCCTCGGCGACCTGCCGGGCCGCTTCGTCGTCCTTCACGAGGAACGCCGTTGTCGGGCCGGAGCCCGAGACGAGCGCGGCGAGCGCGCCCGCGTCGGTTCCGGCCGCGAGGGTGTCCGCGAGGGACGGCCGCAGCGAGAGCGCGGCGGGCTGGAGGTCGTTCACGAGCGCCGCGGCGAGGGCGCCCGGGTCGCCGGTGCGCAGGGCGTCGAGGAGCAGGGGGGAGGCGACCGGGTCGGGGACGTGGGCGCCCTCGTTCAGACGGTCGAACTCGCGGTAGACGGCGGGGGTCGAGAGTCCGCCGTCGGCGACCGCGAAGACCCAGTGGAAGGCGCCGCCGACGGGCAGTTCGGTGAGCCGCTCGCCGCGGCCCGTACCCAGCGCCGCGCCGCCGACGAGGCTGAACGGCACATCGCTGCCGAGTTCGGCGCAGATGTCGAGCAGTTCCTGCCGTGAGGCCCCGGTGGACCACAGGGCGTCGCACGCGAGCAGCGCGCCCGCGCCGTCGGCGCTGCCGCCCGCCATGCCGCCGGCGACGGGGATGTCCTTGGCGATGTGGATGTGGACGGCCGGGTCGATGCCGTACCGGCCGGCGAGCAGCTCCGCGGCCCGGGCGGCGAGGTTCGTACGGTCCAGCGGCACCTGGCCCGCGTCGGGGCCGGCGCAGGTGACGGTCAGCGACTCGGCCGGGGTGACGGTGACCTCGTCGTACAGCCCGACGGCGAGGAAGACGTTGGCGAGGTCGTGGTAGCCGTCGGGCCGCGCGGCACCCACCGCCAGCTGGACGTTGACCTTGGCCGGCACTCGTACCGTGACGCTCACTTCTTGGCCTCCGCGATGCGTGCGAACTCCTCCACCGTCAGGGATTCTCCACGCGCCTGCGGGGAGACGCCCGCCGCCACCAGTGCCTCCTCGGCGGCCGGCGGGGAGCCCGCCCAGCCGGCGAGCGCGGCGCGCAGGGTCTTGCGGCGCTGCGCGAAGGCCGCGTCGACGACAGCGAAGACCTCGCTCTTGGAAGCGGTCGTCCTGACCGGCTCGGTCCTGCGGACGAGGGAGACGAGCCCGGAGTCGACGTTGGGCGCGGGCCAGAAGACGTTGCGGCCGATGGCTCCGGCGCGCTTGACCTCCGCGTACCAGTTGGCCTTCACCGACGGGACGCCGTACACCTTGTTCCCGGGGCGTGCGGCGAGCCGGTCGGCGACCTCCGCCTGCACCATGACGAGCGTGCGCTCGATGGTCGGGAACCGGTCCAGCATGTGCAGCAGGACCGGCACCGCCACGTTGTACGGGAGGTTCGCGACCAGCGCGGTCGGCGCCGGTCCTGGCAGTTCCCGCACATGCATCGCGTCGGAGTGGACCAGTGCGAAGCGGTCCTTCTTCGCGGGCATCCGCGCGGCGATCGTCGTCGGCAGCGCGGCCGCGAGCACGTCGTCGATCTCGACGGCCGTGACCCGGTCCGCGGCCTCCAGCAGCGCGAGGGTGAGCGAGCCGAGTCCTGGCCCGACCTCCACCACCACGTCGTCGGGGCGCACCTCGGCGGTACGGACGATCCGGCGGACCGTGTTGGCGTCGATGACGAAGTTCTGGCCGCGCTGCTTGGTGGGGCGTACGCCAAGCGCTGCGGCCAGTTCCCGGATGTCGGCGGGGCCGAGGAGGGCGTCGGGGCTGTCGGGTCCGGTGGTGGTGCTCACCCGTACAGCCTACGGCCGCAGTGCGGCCACGGGCTCGACCCCCGCTGCAGGTAGAGCTTCTTCGCCCGGTACGTCTGTTCCTCGGCCGGGGCGTCCTGAGGTCTTCCGCTGCCGCCGAGCGACTGCCAGGTGCGGGTGTCGAACTGGTACAGCCCGCCGTACGTCCCCGACGGGTCGACCGCGTCGGGCCGCCCGCCGGACTCGCACTGCGCGAGTGCCGCCCAGTTCAGCCCGTCGGCGCCGGCGACCGAGTCCGGCAGCGGCTTCGTGCCGACTCTGACCCGCTGCGTCACCGGTGGCCGCAGGACCGCCTCGGAGACCTTCCTCGGTTTCTGCCGGACGCCGTTGACGGTGCGCAGGGCGTAGGTGACCTGCCGGGTGCCGGTGCGCCCCTGCTGTTCGACGACTTCGGTGCCGGTGTGCAGGGCCGGGTCCTCCGTCCGCACGGTGGTGTACGGGATGGGCTCCTCGCGGACCTGCTCGGTGTCGGTGATGCGCATGACCGTGATGGTCTGGCCGTCGCGCGGGAAGCTGCCGGGCGGTACGGAGGTGGTGTCCTGGCCGCCGAGGGTGATGCCGGCCTCCTCGACCGCCTGCTGTGCGGTGGACGCGTTCGTACGGATGGTGTGTTCACGGCCGTCGGCCATGAAGGTCACCTTCCGCTCGGTTCTGACGTCAAGGGCCAGGCCCTCGCGGGAGATCGGCAGGGAGCGGGAGGCGGACAGGTGCGCGCCCTCCGCGCGCACCCCGACCTGGTGCAGGGCGTCCGCGACGGTGCGTGCGGTGGTCCACACCTGGCGGCGGTGGCCGTCGATGGTGAGGGTGACGGGGCGGCCGTAGCGGACGACGACCTCGTCGCCGTCTTCGAGGTCGGCGTCCGGTGCGGGGGCGACGATGTCGTGCTCGCCGACGGCAAGGCCCTCGTCGGCGAGCAGTTCGCCCACGTCGTCGGCGAAGGTGTGCAGCGTGCGGGGTACGCCGTCGACGCTGAGACGGACGCCCTTGTCGGCGGCGACGAAGGCGGTGGTGCCGCCCGCGAGGAAGGCGACGACGAGGGCCTGGGGGATGAGGCGGCGCAGGCTGTCGGGGCGGCTGCGGGCGAGCGGGCCCGTCCTGCGGCGGCGGGCTGCGCGACGGGCCTCGGCGCGGCCGCCGGCGGGTGGTGGTGCCGGGGTGGCGGGTACCGCCGGATCGTGGGTGCCTGTGCCTGTGCCGGGGCCGCCGGCAGGGCCGGCTTCCGGTCCGGCGGCGAGGCCGGCCTCGCGCCGGGCCTCGGAGCCGGCTTCCGGTCCGGCATGAGGACCGGCTTCCGCTCCCGTGTCGCGTCCCGGCCCGGGACCCGGTCCGCGCCCTGGACCAGGGCCGGTTCTCGGTCCGGCACCTGGCCCGGACCCCGGCCCGGGCAGGAACGCCGCCACGGTCGGCGCGTAGGGCGACACGTCCGAGTCCCGCGCCCTGGCCGGAGCCCGGACCGGGGCCTGGACCGGGCCCGGCGGCACAGGCGGCGGAGGAGGCTCCATGAGCCTGGCGGCGCGACGACCGCCGCGCGCTGCACGGTGACTGCCCTGCGAAGTGCTCACGAGGCCGGGACCCTAGCGGGTCGCCGTCACTCTCCAAAGCAGGACGGCTACTCGGTGTCATCCGGTGTCGCGCCGCCGGAACCTGTCGGTTCCCTCCAGAAGGTGACGAATTGTTATCCTTCAGTAATCAAAGGCATGGGCCGTGTTGGCCGCGATCGCCTCCGACATGGCGTCCTCGTCGATCCCCCGCACCGCGGCCATCGCACGGACCGTGACCGGAACGAGATACGGCGCGTTGGGCCGTCCGCGGTACGGCGCGGGTGTCAGGAAGGGCGCGTCGGTCTCCACGAGGACGAGTTCCAGCGGGGCGACGGCGAGCGCGTCACGCAGCGGCTGGGCGTTCTTGAAGGTCACGTTGCCCGCGAACGACATGAAGTACCCGGCGTCCGCGCAGATCCTGGCCATGTCCGCGTCGCCGGAGTAGCAGTGGAACACCGTGCGCTCGGGGGCGCCTTCCTCGGCGAGGATGCGCAGCACGTCGGCGTGCGCGTCACGGTCGTGGATGACGAGCGCCTTGCCGTGCCGCTTGGCGATCTCGATATGGGCGCGGAAGGAGCGCTCCTGGGCGGCGATGCCTTCCGGGCCCGTACGGAAGTGGTCGAGCCCCGTCTCGCCGACGGCTCGTACGGGGTCGAGTCCGGCCAGCCGGTCGATCTCGGCCAGGGCCTCGTCGAGGGCGGCGTCGCCGCCGGCTTCCCGTGTGCCCTGCCGTGACCAGCCGTCGGGATCGCCGTGGACGATCCGCGGGGCCTCGTTGGGGTGCAGGGCGACGGCCGCCCATACGTTCTCGTGCGCGGCGGCCGTATCGGCCGCCCAGCGGGAGCCCTTGATGTCGCATCCCACCTGGACGACGGTCGTCACACCGACCGAGGCCGCCTTCCGCAGACCTTCCTCGACGGTGCCGCTCTGCATGTCCAGGTGGGTGTGCGAATCGGCGACCGGCACACGCAGCGGGGCGGGCAGCGGCGGGGGCGTCTCGTCGGTCTTGGCGCTCATGACCACGATCGTACGAGGACCGTGACGATGGCCTCCGACCCCTCCGCCTCTGCCCCGGTCTCCGGTCTCCGGCCCGCCTCACCTCGGCCACGGGCCGCGGCCACCGCCCTACCGGCGGCGGTGCAGACCGCGGAGCATGTCCCCGAGACCCCGGCGCCGCACGGCCGCTTCGGGCCCGGCGTCCTGGCGGTGCCTGGCGGCCCTCGGCTCCGGCTCGGAGGACGGGACGGGCCCGGCGATGGCGAAGTTGGGGGGCGCGAAGTGCTGGCGGCGCAGGGTCTCGGCGACGCCCGAGACCTGCCCGGCGCGCATGATGCGGACCTTCTGCTCGCCGCAGTTGAGGCAGGTGAGCCGGTTCAGCGGGGAGGGGACGAGCTGTCCCTGTGCGCGGTACATGAAGAACGGCCGGCCGTCGCCGTCGATGTGGTGCTCGATGTCGTAGGTCTGCTCCCAGCCGTAGCCGCACCTCATGCAGGCGAAGGCGTAGGACTCCTGCACCGTCTCGGGTGCGGCGACCGGGATGGGTCGCGCGTCGCTCGGGGTGCCCGCTGTCTCACTCATGCCAGCTCCTCCTGGTCCACCGCCCCCGGCCGCACCGGGGGTGTGTCCTTTCAGTGGACGCCTGTTCCGGCGGGAGCGCATCAGACCTTCCGGCTCATTGAGGAGGATTTGGCCGGCGCATTCCAGAAGGCTTGATCACGCGGTCCGAGCTTTGCTTTTCACGATAGACCTTTGCGATCCGAGGGGCCCGATCCTGCCGCGTTCTTTGCCGCGACGACCGCGTCGAACACCTCTCGTTTGGGTACGCCCGCGTCAGCCGCGACCGCCGCGATGGCCTCCTTGCGCCGCTCCCCGGCCTCCTCGCGCACCCGCACCCTGCGCACCAGCTCGTCCGCGTCCAGCTCGGCCGGCCCCGGCGCCGGGGCGCCCTCGACGACGACCGTGATCTCGCCGCGTACGCCCTCGGCCGCCCACGCGGCCAGTTCACCGAGGCCGCCGCGCTTCACTTCCTCGTACGTCTTCGTCAGCTCGCGGCAGACGGCGGCCCTGCGGTCGGCGCCGAACGCCTCGGCCATGGCCGCCAGCGTGTCGTCGAGGCGGTGCGGCGCCTCGAAGTAGACGAGGGTGCGGCGTTCGCCGGCGACCTCGCGGAGCCGGCCGAGACGCTCGCCCGCCTTGCGCGGCAGGAAGCCCTCGAAACAGAAGCGGTCCACGGGCAGCCCGGACAGTGCCAGCGCGGTCAGCACGGCGGACGGGCCGGGCACCGCCGTGACCTTGATGTCCTTCTCGACGGCCGCGGCGACCAGCCGGTAGCCGGGGTCGGAGACGGAGGGCATTCCGGCGTCGGTGACCAGCAGCACCCGCGCACCGCCCTCCAGCGCCTCCACCAGTTCCGGCGTACGGGCCGACTCGTTGCCCTCGAAGTACGACACGACCCGGCCGCGGGTGTGCACGCCGAGGGCCTGGGTGAGCCGGCGCAGCCGCCGGGTGTCCTCCGCGGCGACCACGTCGGCGGTCTCCAGTTCGGCCGCCAGGCGCGGCGGGGCGTCCGCCACATCACCGATGGGCGTCCCTGCGAGTACGAGCGTTCCAGTCACCGATCCAGTCACAGAGCCATCCTCCCAGGGCGGGCCACACCCTTCGCACAGACGCGTTCCCTACGATGGCGCGGTGACCAGTACCGCCCCACGGGCCCTGCACGGTCAGGCCGCCGCCGAACAGCCGTCGTCCTGGCAGCAGCGCCTGCGCAGATTCGGCCATGCGCCCCGGCCCGGCATCGGGCTGCGCGAGCGGCTGGTGCCGCCGTACACCCGGCCCTCCGACCGGCTGTGGTCGCTGCTCGGCGTGCCGCCGGGAGCGGCGCGCCGGGTGGAGCGGCTGACGGCGTGGGGCGGGCCGCTGCTGGTGGCGCTCGTGGCGGGGCTGCTGCGGCTGTGGCATCTGGGCCACCCCAAGGCGGTGATATTCGATGAGACGTACTACGCGAAGGACGCCTGGGCACTGATCAACCAGGGGTACGAGGGCTCCTGGCCGAAGGACATCGACAAGGCGATCCTGAAGAACCCGGACGCGGTCGCCGTGCCGGTGGATCCCGGCTACGTGGTGCATCCGCCCGTGGGCAAGTGGGTCATCGGGCTCGGTGAGCAGTTGTTCGGGTTCACCCCGTTCGGCTGGCGTTTCATGGTCTTCGTGCTCGGCACGCTGTCCGTGCTGATGCTGTGCCGGATCGGCAGGCGGCTGTTCCGGTCGACGTTCCTGGGCTGTCTCGCGGGGGCGCTGCTCGCCGTGGACGGGCTGCACTTCGTGATGAGCCGCACCGCGCTGCTCGACCAGGTGCTGATGTTCTTCGTGCTGGCTGCCTTCGGCTGTCTGCTGATCGACCGCGACCGGGCGAGACAGCGGCTGGCGGACGCACTGCCGATGGACGCGGAGGGAGTGCTGCGGCCCGACGCGCGGATCGCGGACACCCTGCGGATGGGGTGGCGCCCGTGGCGGATCGCGGCCGCGGTGATGCTGGGCCTGGCGATCGGCACGAAGTGGAACGGCCTGTACATCCTGGCGGCGTTCGGTCTGATGACGGTGCTGTGGGACGTGGGCGCCCGGAAGACGGCGGGCGCGGTGCGGCCGTACCTGTCCATGCTGAAGCGCGACTTCCTGCCGGCGTTCACCGCGCTGCCGGTGGTCATCGCCACGTACCTCGCGTCCTGGACCGGCTGGCTCGTCACCGACAAGGGCTACTTCCGCGACTGGGCGACGAACGAAGGAAGCGGCAGTTCCTGGAGCTGGCTGTTCCCCGACTGGCTGCGCAGCTTCTGGCACTACGAGACCGAGGTCTTCCAGTTCCACGTCAACCTGA
This sequence comes from Streptomyces sp. NPDC091376, assembly GCF_044757085.1. Classification (NCBI taxonomy): domain Bacteria; kingdom Bacillati; phylum Actinomycetota; class Actinomycetes; order Kitasatosporales; family Streptomycetaceae; genus Streptomyces; species Streptomyces sp. NPDC091376. Next base: position 207,220 of record NZ_JBIVUF010000009.1, read on the forward strand.
CGTCGGGTCATACGTACGAGTCCAACCCGTGGAGCTGGATCGTCCTCGGCCGTCCCGTCTCCTACTTCTACGAGGACCCGTCCGCCGGCACCGCCGGCTGCCCCGCCACCGCCGCCGACAAGTGCGCCAGCGAGGTCCTGGCGATCGGCACCCCCCTGCTGTGGTGGGTGGCCTGCTTCGCCCTCGTCTACGTCCTGTGGCGCTGGGCGTTCCGCCGCGACTGGCGCGCGGGCGCGATCGCCTGCGGGGTCGCTGCGGGCTGGGCGCCGTGGTTCCTGTACCAGGAGCGCACGATCTTCCTCTTCTACGCGGTCGTCTTCGTGCCGTTCCTGTGCCTGGCGGTCGCGATGCTGCTGGGCGCGATCATCGGCCCGGCGGGCTCGGACGAACGCCGCAGAACGATCGGCGCGGTGGGCGCGGGCGTGCTGGTGCTGCTCATCGTCTGGAACTTCATCTACTTCTGGCCGCTCTACACGGGCCAGTCGATCCCGATGGACGACTGGCGCAACAGGATGTGGCTGGACACCTGGGTCTAGCAGGCACGACGGCGGGCCCGGCACCTGGAGGTGCCGGGCCCGTTCTGGTTGTTGATGGTCGTCCCTGGCTGTGCCGGTCCGTAGCACGACGGCCCACGGCCGGCCCCACGGACCGCCCGGGACTTCGTGCTGGACCGATCGCTTGATCGTGCGGCGCGCCTGTCGCCGGGACCGCGCGGCGCGGCGAAATCCTGCCGGAGGACGCCTGCTAGCAGGGCTTCCGCGTCCATTCGTGGCTTTCCGAGGAGCACTTGAGCATGAGTCCTGAGAAGCAGACGCGGCCCGGCATGGGGCCGCTGCCCGGGCACGGCAGGCGGCACGTCGGCAGCGCTGCGGCGTTGCTGACCCTCGCGGTGCTCGGCGTCGCCGAACCGGCTGTGGCGACCCCGTCGAGCGCGCTGCCGGCGGGCACGGCTTCGGTACGTGGCGTCGGCGGCGATGACTGCCGGGACGGCAGGGGCGACCACTTCGGCCTGCCCGGCCTCCTGGGCAACGGCAGGTACGACCGGTGCAAGGTGGGGCCCGCCGGGCCGCAGGGACCTCAGGGTGCCACCGGGCCGGCGGGTCCTCAGGGTGCCACCGGGCCGACGGCCCCGCAGGGTGGCACCGGCCCGACAGGCCCGCAGGGTGCGACCGGCCCGACGGGACCCCAAGGTGGCGCCGGCCCGACAGGCCCGCAGGGCGACACCGGGCCGACGGGTCCGCAGGGACTGCAGGGACTGCAGGGTGGCACCGGGCAGGCGGGACCGCAGGGCGAGATCGGGCCCCAGGGCATCCAAGGCACGCCGGGTACGCCAGGCGAGACCGGGCCCCAAGGCATCCAGGGCACACCCGGCACGCCGGGCGAGACCGGGCCCCAAGGCGCGCAAGGCACACAGGGTGCGACCGGGCCGCAGGGACCGGGAACACCTCAACCGGTCTTCGGTCAGTTCCTCGCGACCCAGATCGTGCGCGGCGCGACGCTGACGTGTGCGAGCACCAACACGACGGCGACCACCTCCTCGTGTTCCGGGCCGAGGATCAACGGTCTCGACATCCGGCTCGCGGGTATCGAAGCGCAAGCCATCTGCAACGCCGTCACCGGCCAGGGCTTCAGCACGGCGTCAGGAATGGGCGCCGCCGTGAATCCCTACGTCATCTGGACCGGCACGACGTGGGCGCTCAGCTCGGCCGGCGCCACGCCGATGCAGAACATCAACTGCGATCGTTGAACGGCGATGCCGGCGGGCGGCGGACCGCCCGCCGGTGTCCCGCGCCGGCCCGTACGTCCATGGGGACGACCGGTGCGACAGGATGATGTTGCGGTCAGCCGGGTCCAGCGGTGCGGGTGCCCGAAGTGGGTGGGCCCGGGGTGGTTTGCGACGGCCTGGAGCGGCAAGGTTCGGATCAGTGGGGGGTTCCGGACTGGAGGACGAAATGATCATCCTCGGACTCATCCTACTGATCATCGGTTTGGTGGTCGGCATGGGCATACTGTCGACGATCGGGATCATCCTGATCGCCGTCGGGGCCTTGCTCTGGGTGCTCGGAGCGTTCGGGCACGCGATCGGCGGCCGGCGGCACTACTACTGACCTGCTGACCGATTCTGCCGAGCGTCCAGCGCGGGTCCGACGGCTTCCCCCTTCACGGTGCGAGCCCGTCGGGCCCCGCCATGAGAGTGGCGACGGCCTGAGGCGTCCAGTGGCCGGCGGCGCCCGGGCAGGCCGCGAGATAGGCGGCGATGTCGGGGCCCGGCCAGGCACCGGTCTCCAGCAGACCTGCCGCCAGGTGCCGCAGATAGGCGACGGAGGGGCACGTCCACTCGATGTCGTGGAGTCCCCAGGGTGCCGTGAAGGTCAGGACGGGAACGCCGTCGAGCGTTCCGGGACAGACGAGGGTTTCGTAGCGCCCGCTGCCGAGTACGGACCTGCCGCCGCCGAGGGCCTCGGTGACGTCCAGGTCCGTTCCCGGCTCGCGGTACATCTCCTGGGCCGCGATGTCGGAGAACTGGGCGGCGGTGACCAGGTGGGCACGGGCGCGGATCCGGCCGGGTGCGGCCGGGTCGTGGAACGCGCGTCCGCCGTCCCACACCGGGGAGTGCGTGGCGAAGTACAGGGCGCCCGGGAGTTCCACCGGAACGGACGCGGCAGGCGGGCGGGGGTCGCGGCAGCCGGGGTAGGTCCTGGACGCGCCCTGCGGGCGGCCTCCCGCGAGGTAGTACGACAGGCGCTCCAGGTGGGTGTTGGAGCCGTACGCGGTGTACCAGACCTGGTGGGGCGAACTGCCGGCGGGAAGCGCCGGGTCGATGTCGCGGGTGCGGTTCATGGCTCTTGCCCTACCCGCTTCGTCGCCCTACCCGCTCCGTCGCCCTACCCGCCTCGGCGCCCTGCCCACCTCGGCTGTGCGGCGGCGCTCGGCGCGCCACAGTCCGGTAACGTCCGTCCCCCGCCTCACTCCTGTCCCGTAGAGTGCCCGACAAACGCCCCTTGAACGCGTTCAAGTAAGAGGGGGCTCCTGGGGAGGGGACTGCGATGCGCAGCGGAGCAAAGGTCGCCGTCATCGGCGGCGTGTTCATCCTGTTCGCCGGCGGCGTCAGCTACGGCGCGTACAACGTGCTGGTGGACGGCGGAGGAAGCGGCGGTACGGAGTCCAAGTCCGGGGTCACGACGAAGAAGTCGGGTCCGCCGAGCACCGAGGAGATCCGTACGACCGCGAAGCACTTCCTCGCGGCCTGGGCGTCGGGGGAAGCGCCGCTCGCCGCGCAGCTCACCAACAACGAGGCAGGCGCGGAGCCCTCGATCGCCGCGTTCCGGGAGAGCGCCCACGTGACCGAGGTGACGATGAAGCAGGGCGCGGCCGTGGGCGCGAAGGTGCCGTTCACGGTCAGCGCGACGGTCACGTACGAGGGGCAGAGCAAGCCCTGGACGTACAGCTCCGAACTCACCGTCGTCCGCGGACTGACCAGCGGGCGCCCGCTCGTCGACTGGACACCGTCCGTCGTCCATCCCCAGCTCGACCGGAACAAGCAGCTCAGGACGGGCCCCGCCGCCCAGCCGCCGATCAAGGCGGTCGACCGCAACGGCGAGGAGCTGACGAAGGAGAAGTACCCCTCCCTCGGGCCGGTGCTGGACCAGCTGCGCCAGAAGTACGGCGACAAGGCGGGCGGCGAGGCGGGCGTGGAGCTGGTGATCACCAGCGCCGGCGGGGCGGACACGACACTCCTGACGCTGGCCGAGGGAAAGCCGGGTCTGCTGCGGACGACGCTGGACGCCGGCGTCCAGGCCGCCGCCGAGAAGGCGGTGAAGCGCCACAGCGAGGCGTCGGTCGTGGCCATCAAGCCGAGCACGGGCGAGATCCGCGCCGTCGCCAACAACCGCAAGGACAGCTTCAACGCGGCGCTGAGCGGCACCCAGGCGCCCGGCTCGACGATGAAGATCGTGACGGCGGCACTGCTGCTGGACAAGGGACTCGTGGCCGCGGACCGGAAGGTGGAGTGCCCGAAGGAGGTCATGTACCAGGGCCGGACCTTCCACAACCTGGACCACTTCGGGATCGAGAACGACACGTTCACCAAGAGCTTCGCGCGCTCCTGCAACACCGCCTTCATCAAGCAGATCGACGACGTCGACAACGATGCCGCGCTGTCGGAGATCGCCCGGGGCACCTTCGGCATCGGGCTCTCCTGGAACACCGGGGTGCGGACGTTCGACGGCAATGTGCCCCCGGCGAACGGCGGCGAGGCCGCGGCGCAGTACATCGGGCAGGGCACGGTCCAGATGAACGCGCTCACCGTCGCGTCCATCACGGCGACCGCGAAGAACGGCGGCTTCAAGCAGCCGGTCATCGTGCCTCGTTCGCTGGACGACCGCGAACTGGCCAGTGCCACCCGGCCCCTGTCGGGCTCGGTCTGGCGCCAGCTGCGCGACATGATGCGGGCGACCGCCAACTGGGGTACGGCGGCTAACGCGATGGCCGGTGTCCCCGGGGACAAGGGCGCGAAGACCGGGTCCGCCGAGGTTGACGGGCAGGCCACGTCCAACAGCTGGTTCTCCGGGTTCTCCGGGGACCTGGCCGCGGCCGCCGTGGTCCAGGCCGGCGGGCACGGCGGGGACGCGGCGGGCCCGTTGGTGGCGTCGGTGCTGAAGGCGGGCTGACGCCGGGCCGAGCCCGACAGGGGCCGGGGCCGGGTCCAAGGTTGCGGCCGGGTCCGGGGTGGGGGCCGGGACCGGGCCGGGCTTCGGTGCGCGGTCCCGGAACGCCGGTCCACCGACCGGAACGCGGTCGCATGGCCCATACAGGTACCGCTAGCGTGGCGGGCCATGAGCACTCCTGATGCCACCACGCATGCCCACCCCCGGTTCGCCGAGGCCCTGCGCGAGCTGGGCCTGGAGGTCGAGGTGCGCCGCTTCCCCGACGCCACCCGCACGGCGGCGGAGGCCGCGGCCGCCATCGGCTGCGACGTCAGCGAGATCGTCAAGTCGCTGATCTTCGAGGCGGACGGGGAGCCGGTGCTGGTGCTGATGGACGGCTCCTCACGGGTGGACGTGGAGCGGGTACGCCAGGAACTGGACGCGTCGGCCGTCAAGCGGGCGAACGCGGACCTGGTGCGGGAGACGACGGGGTACGCGATCGGCGGCGTCCCGCCCTTCGGGCACCGGACGAGGACGCGGGTGCTGGCCGACCGCGGGCTCCTCGACCACGCCGTGGTCTGGGCGGCCGCCGGGACCCCGCACACGGTGTTCCCGCTCGACCCCACGTCCGTGATCGCGCACTCCGGCGCGGTCCTCGTGGACGTGCGCGAGCGCTCCGCGTGAGCGTCGCCGTCGCGGCGGCGGTCCTCGTCGCCGCGATCACGCACGCCGGCTGGAACGCGATGGCGCACGCGATCAAGGACCAGGTCGTCGCGTTCACCCTGATCGGCGGCTGCGCGGCGGCGATCGGTGCGGTGACGGCCTGCTTCCTGCCGCTGCCGCACGCCGCGGCCTGGCCGTACCTCGTCGCGTCCGCGTTGCTGCACCTCGGCTACCAGCTGCTGCTGATGCGGTCGTTCAGCCTCGGCGACTTCGGCCAGATGTACCCGATCGCGAGGGGCACGGCGCCGCTGGTCGTCACCGTGCTCGCCGCCCTCCTCGTGGACGAGGAGCTGACCACCTGGCAGCTCACGGGTGTCGCCGTCGCCTCCGCCGGTCTCGTCGGGGTCGCGCTGTGGGGCCTTCGCGGCACGGGCGGCCGTCCGCACTGGCCGGCCCTGCTCGCCGCGCTCGCCACGGGTCTGTCGATCGCCGCGTACACCGTCGTCGACGGCGTCGGGGTCCGCGCCTCCGGCTCCTCCGTCGCCTACATCGCCTGGCTGATGGTCCTTCAGGGCGTGCTCATCCCGGCCTGGGCCGTGCGACGGTTCGGCGGTTCCCTGCTCCCTCGTCTGCGGCCCTACGCCGTCCGCGGACTCCTCGGCGCGGTCCTCTCGCTCTTCGCCTACGGTCTGGTCCTCTGGGCGCAGACGCGCGCCCCACTGGCGCCCGTCGCGGCCCTTCGCGAGTCCTCGATCATCGTCGGCGCGGCCATCGGCGCGCTGTTCTTCAAGGAACGCTTCGGCGGCCCGCGCATCGCGGCGGCGGGCCTGATGGTGGTCGGGATCGGGCTGATGCTGCAGACGGGCTGACGCCGGCGGTCGCCAGTCGCCGGCGCCGTCCCTCAGTCGCCGTCGCGGTCGCCGTCGCCGTCGCCGTCGGCATCCGAAACGGTCCGGGTGAAGCCGGTGTTCACCGCCAGCAGGCCGCCGTCGACCCGGAGCGTCGTGCCCGTGATCCAGGCGGCGTCGGTGGACGCCAGGAAGGCGACCGCGGCGGCGATGTCGTCCGGGGTGCCGACACGGCCCAGCGGGTAGACGCCGGCGAGGGCGTCGAGGTGGCGTTCGCGGCCGGACCAGCCTGGGGTGCGGACCGTGCCCGGGTTGATCTGGTTGACGCGTACCCCGCGGGGGCCCGCGTCACCGGCGAGGGTGCGGGTGAGGGAGGCGAGGCCCGCTTTGGCCGCGCTGTAGGCGTGGTTGCCGAAGTCCTGCTCGGCGTTGACGGAGCCGATGTTGACGATCGCACCACGGCCTTTGGCGTTCGCCAGGTACGGGAGGGCGGCGCGGGCACACCGGAAGGCACCGGTGAGGACGATGTCGAGGTCCCGCTGCCAGGTGTCGTCGGGCTGGTCCTCGAACAACGGGGCGTCGAGGGCGCAGGCGTAGGCGTTGTTGACGAGGACGTCGAGGCCGCCGAACTCCTCGACGGCGCACGCCACGGCCGCCTCGACGGCGGCCCGGTCGGCGACGTCGCAGGGGAACGACACGGCGCGCGGGATGGTCCGTGCGGTCGCGGCGGCCCGTTCTCCGTCGAGATCGGTGACCAGGACACGGGCTCCTTCGGAGGCGAGTCTGCGGGCGATCGCCTCGCCGATCCCCTGTCCCGCTCCGGTGATCAGTACGCCGTACCCCTCGAAACGCTGCATCCGCCGATCATGTCGCCGCGCGGACCGCCCTGACCAGAGCCTGGGCGCGCGGGTCCGCCGTGACCCCCTTGCGCATGCCGTTGGTGACGTACCCGAGGGCGATGCCCGATTCCGGGTCGGCGAGGCCCAGCGAGCCGCCGCGGCCCGGGTGGCCGAAGGAGCCGGGGCCGAGCAGCGGGGAGGCCGGTCCGTGGAGCATGTAGCCGAGGCCGAAGCGGGTGCCGACGACGAGGACCCGGTCGGGGCCCGCCGACTCCTCGGTGCGGGCGAGGGTGAGGGTGGCGGGGGCGAACAGACGGTGGCCGTCGACCTCGCCGATCGTCGCCGCGTAGAAGCGGGCCAGCGCCCGGGCGGTGGAGATGCCGTTGGAGGCGGGAAGTTCGGCCGCGCGGTAGAGCGGGTCGTTCTCGTCCGGCAGCGGGTGGATCGCGCCGAAGGCGCGCCGGGTGAGGGAGTCCGGGTCGCGGTAGGCCTCGGCCACGGACCTCTTGGGCCGCAGTTTCAGTCCCCCGCCGGCCGCCGTGGGCGGTTCCTCGACCGGGCCGATCCGGCCGATGCGGTGGGCCTCTTCGGCGGGTGCGCCGATCCAGAGGTCCAGGCCGAGCGGCCGGGCCAGCTCCTCGGCCGTCCAGCGGCCGATGGTGCGCCCGGTGACCCGGCGTACGAGTTCCGACAGCAGCCAGCTGTAGGTCTGGGCGTGGTAGCCGTGGTCGGTGCCGGGCTCCCAGGCGGGGGCCTGTGCGGCGACGGCCCGGGCGCCGGACGTGCCGTCGGCGGCCTCCTCCACGGTGAGCGGCCGCTCCAGCGCCGGCACCCCGGCCCGGTGCGAGAGCAGATGCCGTACGAGGGCCCGCTCCTTGCCGGCTCCCTTGAACTCCGGCCAGTACGTGCCGACGGGCGCGTCCAGGTCCAGCTGTCCGCGCTGGTGCAGCAGCAGCGGAACGGCGGCGGCGACGCCCTTGGTCGCCGAGCGCACGACCTGTGCGGTGTCCACGGCCCACGGCTCGGTGCCGTCGACGTCCCGCACGCCGCCCCAGAGGTCGACGACCTTCACTCCGTCCCGGTAGACGGCGACGGCCGCACCGCGCTCCCCCCGTGCCTCGAAGTTGCGTATGAACGCCTCGCGGACCGGCTCGAAGCCTTCCGCGACCGTGCCCTGGACGTCCACGTCCACCGCTCCCTGCTGTTCCGACCTGCCGGTCACTCCATGGTGCAACGTGGCGGAGCGGACCCCGATTCCGGGTCGGTCACGGACGCGGCTCGGCTCGGTCAGGCGCCCGTCGCCACGGCACGCGGGTCGAAGCCGAAGGGCAGCTCCAGCCGGTGCGCGCTCATCAGCGCGGGATCGGCCAGCAGGTCCTGGGTGCGGCCGTCGGCCGCGATCACGCCCTCGCTGAGGATCGCCGCACGGGGGCACAGCTCCAGCGCGTACGGCAGGTCGTGCGTGACCATCAGCACGGTGACGTCCAACGAGCGCAGGATGTCGGCGAGTTCACGGCGCGAGGCCGGGTCGAGATTCGACGAGGGCTCGTCGAGGACGAGGATCTCCGGCTCCATCGCGAGGACGGTCGCGACCGCGACCCGGCGGCGCTGGCCGAAGGAGAGGTGGTGCGGCGGCCGCTCGAGGTACTCCGCCATGCCGACCTGGTCGAGCGCCCCGCGCACCCGCTTCTCCAGCTCCGCGCCGCGCATCCCGGCCGCGGCCGGACCGAAGGCGACGTCCTCCCGCACCGTCGGCATGAACAGCTGGTCGTCCGGGTCCTGGAAAACGATGCCGACCTTTCGCCGGATCTCGGCCATGTGCTGCTTGCCGACGGGCAGACCCGCGACGGTGACCGTGCCGGCACCGCCGGTGAGGATGCCGTTGAGGTGGAGGACCAGGGTGGTCTTGCCCGCGCCGTTGGGGCCCAGCAGAGCGACCCGTTCGCCCCGGGCGACGGTCAGGTCGACGCCGAAGAGGGCCTGGTGGCCGTCGGGGTAGGCGTACGCGAGCCCGCGCACGTCGAGGGACGGCGGGGCGGCGGCCGCGGGGTGCGAGGTCATAGGGTCCAGCCAAGCAGACAGACGGCGAGCGCCGAGAACGGGAGCGCGGCGGCGTACGCCCACTGCGCGCGGGACGCGGTCACCTCGTCGATCACCGGCATGGTGCCGGCGAAACCGCGGCTGACCATGGCCAGGTGCACCCGCTCACCGCGCTCGTAGGAGCGGATGAACAGCGCGCCGGCGGACTTGGCGAGCACCCCCCAGTGGCGCACTCCGCGCGCCTCGAAGCCGCGCGAGCGGCGGGCGATGGACATCCGCCGCATCTCGTCGGTGATCACATCGCCGTAGCGGATCATGAAGGAGGCGATCTGCACCATGAGCGGCGGCAGCCGCAGCCGCTGCAGTCCGAGGAGCAGCGAGCGCAGCTCGGTCGTCGAGGCGAGCAGTACGGAGGTGGCGACCCCGAGCGTCCCCTTGGCGAGGATGTTCCAGGCGCCCCACAGCCCCGGCACGGAGAGGGAGATCCCGAGCCACTCGGTTCGCTCGCCGGGCACCACGAAGGGCATGAGCAGCGCGAACGCGACGAACGGGATCTCGATCAGCAGCCGGCGCAGCAGGAAGCCCGCCGGGACGCGGGCCAGCGCGGCGACCGCGCCCAGCAGCACCGCGTACAGGCCGAAGGCCCAGACCGCCTCGCGCGGAGTGGAGACCACGACGAGGACGAAGCACAGGGCCGCGGCGATCTTGCAGTGCGGAGGCAGCTGATGGACCGGCGAGTGTCCGTGCCGGTAGAGCTTGTGGGCGTGGCCCGTACTCATCCGCCGGTCCTCGTGCTCATCGTCCGGTCCTCGTGCTCATCGTCCGGTCCCTATACGCATCCGCATACGCATCCGCTGGTCCTCGGGCTCGTCCTGTGAGCCTTGGCCCTCATCCTCTCCGAGCCCCGGATCCACCTGCCGGCCGGCCCTGCGGCTCGTCCGCTCAGCCGCTGACGGTCTCCTTGGTCTGCACGCCCTCGCTGCGGCGGCGACGCACCACGAGGAAGACTCCGGTGCCCACCAGCGCCGTGGCGCCGACGCCGATCACCCCGGCCAGACCGCCGGAGAGGCGGGCGTTCTCGATGTCCGCGACGCCGTAGTCGGCGAGGGGCGAATCGGCGGCCGCGTGGTCCTCGACCTTCTTGTCGATGCCCTTGTCGGCGGCGACCTTCTCCAGTCCGTCCGGGTTGGCGGAGGCGTAGAAGGAGACGAATCCGGCGAGTACGAGGGAGGTCACGAGGCCGGCGATCCAGACCGGGCGCGGGGAGGCGGCCGGGGCCGGGGCGTCGTCGGGCCGTGCGTCCACGAGTTCACCGCCGACGCGCAGCTTGAGCGGCGTGGACAGCCCGCGCGCGCCGTACACGAGGTCCGGGCGTACGGCGAGGACGGCGCCGACCGTCGCCATCGTGATCAGGGCCTCGCCGATGCCGATCAGGAGGTGGACACCGACCATCGCGCTGAGGACCGTGCCGATCGGCACGTCGGTCGTGCCGCCGATCGCGTAGATCAGGGTGAAGGCGGCGGCCGCGGCCGGTACGGACACGAGCGCCGCGACGAACGAGGCCACCGTGATCGACCTGCGCTTCTTCGGCAGCACCCGCACCAGCGCGCGGAACAGGCCGTACGCGACGACGACCGTGACCACGCCCATGACCGTGATGTTGACGCCGAGCGCGGTCAGTCCGCCGTCCGCGAAGAGGATGCCCTGGAGCAGCAGCACGACGGAGACACACAGCACTCCCGTGTACGGCCCGACGAGTATCGCCGCGAGTGCGCCGCCGAGGAGATGGCCGCTGGTACCGGCCGCGACCGGGAAGTTGAGCATCTGCACGGCGAAGATGAACGCGGCGACGAGGCCGGCGAGCGGCGCCGTCCGCTCGTTCAGCTCGCGCTGTGCGCCACGCAGACTGACGGCGACCGCGCCGGCGGCGACCACGCCCGCCGCGGCGGAGACGGGTACATCGATGAATCCGTCGGGCACATGCATGGCAGGCTCCGCTTCCGGGACGGGCCGCTCGGGCCCGGCTGGTCAACCGTCCGATAATGCGCCCTGTTGCGAACCTGTTGCAAGAGCGTACGGCCGACAAATGCAAGCGACACGCCCAGGCCTTACGGCGAGAAATATGCGACATTGGAGTGCAAAGAGCCTCAATGGTGAGGAACCAGCAATGTCTCAAGCCGTCGAGAGTCCCTCTGTCGAGAGTGCCTCTGCCGAAGAGCATGCTGTCGAAGAGCATGCGAAAGCCCGGATAGTCAACGACGCCCCTCACTACCGCTCCGTGCCCGTGGCCCTCCGCTACGAGCCCGACAAGGATCCCGATACCGTCCACTTCCGCTTCCCCAGCGGGACCGAGTGGGCCTTCCCCCGCGAGCTGCTGGAGACCGGACTGCGGGCCCCGGCCCGCAGCGGCGATGTCACGGTCTGGCCGTGCGGCCGCGCCCAGGTGGTCGTCGAGCTCCACTCCCCGGACGGCGTGGCGGTGATCCAGTTCGACACCCGGCCCCTCGTGCGTTTCCTGCGCCGCACCTACGCGGAGGTGACCGCGCCCGCCACGGCTGCGTGACGGACACGGCCACCCGGGGGCCCGCGGCGATCAGACGCGGGCCAGCTCGCGCTCCTCGTCGGCGTCGTCGGCGTCGGCGCCCGAGGCGTCCAGCTCGCGCAGCCGCTCGCCCTCCACGTCGACGCTGGGCAGGACGCGGTCCAGCGTGCGCGGCAGCCACCAGGCCCGGTGCCCCAGCAGCGCGAGCACCGCCGGCACGATCGCCATCCGCACGACGAAGGCGTCGAAGAAGACGGCTATCGCGAGACCGAAGCCGATCATCTTCACCATCTGCTCGCCGGAGCCGATGAAGCCCGCGAAGACCGCGATCATGATCACGGCGGCGGCGGTGACCACCCTGGCGCCGTGCCGGAAGCCGGTCACGATCGCCTGGCCCGGCCGCTCGCCGTGGACGTACGCCTCACGCATCCGCGTGACCAGGAAGACCTCGTAGTCCATGGCGAGCCCGAAGACCACACCCACCATGAAGATCGGCATCATCGACATGATCGGGCCGGTCTGCTCGACGCCGAAGAGGGAGCCCAGCCAGCCCCACTGGAAGACCGCGACCACCGCGCCGAGGGCGGCGACCACCGAGAGCAGGAAGCCGAGCGCCGCCTTCAGGGGAACGAGGACGGACCGGAACACCACCATCAGCAGCAGGAACGCGAGGCCGACGACGAGCGCGAGGTACGGCAGCAGCGCGTCGTTCATCCGCTGCGAGAAGTCGATGTTCATCGCGGTGGCGCCGGTGACATGGACGTTCTCGCCGCTGGTGTCCCGGATGCTGTGGACGAGCGCCTCGGTCTCCGTGGAGCTGGGCCGGTCCTCGGGGATCACGGTGATCGTCGCCGTGTCACCGGCCTTGTTGTACGTGGCCGGGGTGACGGCCGCGACCCCGTCGAGCTTCCGGATGTCCTCGGCGGTGCCGTCCGCGGTGGCCTTGTCACCGTCGACCACGATGAGCAGCGGGCCGTTGAACCCGGGCCCGAAGCCGTCGGAGAGCAGGTCGTACGCCTTGCGCTGGGTGGTGCTGGTGGGCTGGGAGCCGTCGTCCGGCAGTCCCATCTCCAGCGACGTGGCGGGGATGGCGACGACGCCGAGGCCGACGACTCCGGCGAGCAGCACGGCGACCGGGCGGCGCAGCACGAACCGGGCCCAGCGGGTGCCCATGTTGGGCTTGTCGCCGTCGGCGGGCCCTGCCTCCCCTGCCTTCCCCGCCTTCTCACGGGACGCGGCACGGGCCTTGCGGCCCAGCACCCTCCTGCCGGCGAAGCCGAGCAGCGCCGGGATCAGGGTGAGCGCGATGAGGACGGCGATCGCGACCGTACCGGCGGCCGCGAAGCCCATCTTGCTGAGCATCGGGATGTTGACGACGGCGAGACCGACGAGGGCGATGACGACGGTCAGCCCGGCGAAGACGACGGCGGAACCGGCGGTGCCGGTGGCCCTTCCGGCGGCCTCCTCGTGGTCCCGGCCCTCGGCCAGCTCGGCGCGGTAGCGGGAGACGATGAAGAGCGCGTAGTCGATGCCGACGGCGAGGCCGATCATCGTCGCGAGCGTGGCCGTCGTGGAGCCCAGGTCGAGGACGCTCGCGAGGGCCGTGATGGTGGAGACGCCGATCCCGACGCCGATGACGGCGGTGAGCAGCGGCAGCCCGGCGGCGATCAGCGAGCCGAAGGTGATGACGAGGACGACCGCGGCGATGGCGACGCCGATGATCTCCGAGGCACCGGTCTCGGGCGCGGCCTGCAGCGCGTCACCGCCGATCTCGACGGTCAGCCCGGCATCCTTCGCCCCCTGGCCGGCGTCGGTGAGCGCCTCCCGGTCCTTCTCGGTCAGCTCCATGCCGCTGACCTTGTACGAGACCTGGGTGTAGGCGATGGCGCCGTCCCGGCTGACCGACTTGGCCTGGTACGGGTCGACGACCGAAGCGACCTGGTCCGACCCGGACTTGAGCTCGGCGACGACCTTCCTGACCTCTGCCTTGTGGGCCGGGTCGGTCATCTTCTGACCGTCGGGCGCCTTGAAGACGACCCGCGCGGTGGCGCCGTCGGCGCTCGCGCCCGGGAAGCGCTCTTCGAGGAGGTCGAAGGCCTTCTGGGCCTCCGTACCCGGAATGGAGAAGGAGCTGGAGGTGGCGGTGGGCGCGGAGGCCGCGCCGACGCCGGCGAGTGCGAGCAGCGCCACCCACAACAGGGCGACGAGCCGGCGGCGCCTGAAGGCGAACCGCCCGAGTTTGTACAGGAACGTGGCCACGAGTTGGGACTCCCGGTCAGGTCGTTGGGACGAAAAGGGCAGGCATGACCAGCCCGACGACGTGAGCGGTGCGCGTCAGGTGGGACTTCGGCCGTGATTTCCGGTGGGTTCTCCGGGGAACGCCGCCGACGGGGAGATCCGCGGTGTTCGGACGTAAAGACGTAGAGACGTAGAGACATAGAGACGTCCGGACGCAGAGACGTTCAGACGTTCAGATGCTCAGGCGTTCGGACGTCCGGTCATCGTGCTCCCAGCGCCGGGAGCACGACGGCGTCGATGTAGTCGTGCAGGAAGCCCTGACTCATGGGCTGGTCCTTGATCAGCGGGTGGGCCACGAAGGCGCCGACCAGCATGTGCGACAGATACTTCAGCGCCGGGTTGTCCGCCGCGATCTCGCCGCGGTCGACCGCCCGCTGCAGCATCCCGTCGAGGCCGGTGATCTCCGGCTCGATGAACAGTTCGCGCAGGGCCTGGAGCAGATCGTCGTTCTCGTGGACCGCCCGGGCGAGCCCCCGCATCAGCGCGGTGTCCCGCTCCATCTGGCAGTCGTCGGATTGCGACACCATCTCGTGGAAGTCGCCGGCCAGGCTTCCGGTGTCGATCAGCGACACGTCCACCGGCTTGCTGTTCCGCAGCGACATCGCCACCAGCTCCGGCTTGCTCCCCCACTGGCGGTAGAGGGTGGCCTTGCTGGAGCGGGTGCGGGCGGCGACGGCGTCCATGGTGAGGGCGTCGTAGCCGACCTCGCGCAACAGGTCGAGCACGGCTTCGTACAGCTCGGCCTCGCGCTCCGGCGTGAGTCTGCTCCGTGCCATGACCGACCGACCTTCCGAACGAAACGGTTTCGTACAGTACGAAGATACCCCCCGCTTCAGCGAAACGAAACCGTTTCGTACGTGTCCTGGGCCACAGCGCTTCCGGCCCGCGCGCAGACGTCCGGCGCGCGGAAGTCCCGCCCGCGGAAGACCCGTTTACAGAAGTCCCGTCCCACAAGTTGCCGGGCCCTGCGTGCGCGGAAAGCATTGGAAGGTGAGTGACGACGTCGCGTATCTCCGCTTTCCGCATCTGCACGACGACTTGCTGTGCTTCGCGGCCGAGGACGATCTCTGGATCGCGCCCCTCGTGCCCGAAGGCCACCGCCCCGGCCGCGCCTGGCGGGTCACCGTGGACAGGACCCGGGTCGGGCACCCCCGCTTCTCACCGGACGGGCGCCACATCGCGTACACGACCTGGCGCAGCCTCGACCCCGAGATCCATCTGGCGCCGGTGGACGGCGGCCCCGGGCGACGGCTCAGCTACTGGGGCTCGACCGACACCCGGGTCTGCGGCTGGGACCCGGACGGCAACATCCTCGCCGTCTCCTCGCACGGCCAGCCGTTCTCGTACTTCTCCTGGGCCTACAAGGTGCCCACCGACGGCGACCCCGGCAAACGCCTCCCCTGGGGCCCTGTCTCCGACATCGCGGTCGTCGATGCCGCCGGCTGCCACCGCACGCTCCTGCTCACCGGCAAGCCGCCGCACGAGCCGGCCGCGTGGAAGCGGTACCGGGGCGGGGCGATGGGGCGGCTGTATCTGCACGGGGAGCGGCTGCTCCCGGACATCGAGGGTCATCTGGACTGCCCGATGTTCGTGGCCGGACGCATCGCGTTCCTCTCGGACCACGAGGGTGTGGGCAATCTCTACTCCTGTCTGCCCGACGGCACGGACCTGCGCCGGCACACCGACCACGACGCCTTCTACGCCCGGCACGCCTCCAGCGACGGGAACCGGATCGTCTACCAGTGCGCCGGCGAGCTGTGGATGGTCGACGATCTGGCGCCCGACGCGGAACCGCGGAAACTGGACGTGCGCCTCGGCGGCCAGCGCGCCGGCCGGCGTCCCTACCAGGTCCCCGCCTCCAACCACGTCGACGGACTCTCCGTCGACACGACGGGCCGGGCCAGTGCCGTCTCCGTACGCGGCAGCCTGTACTGGCTCACCCACCGCGACGGCCCGGCGCGGACCATCGCCGACACCCCGGGCGTCCGGGTGCGGCAGCCGGTGATGCTCGGCAGCGGCGGCGGACAGGTCGCGTACGTCACGGACGCGGACGGCGAGGACGCGATCGAGATCGCCTACCTCCCGCGGGCGAGCGGCGAACGCGAGCCCCGACGGCTGGCCGCCGGGCAGCTCGGACGCGTGCGGGAGATGGTGTCCGACCCGGCCGGGGAGCGTCTGGCGATCGCCTCGCACGACGGCCGGCTGCTGCTCATCACGGTGACCGAGGAGGAGCCGGAGGCGACGACGGGCGCGGCCGAGCCCGGAGCGGTTGAACAGCCGGCGGACGAGCCAGGGACCGCGCAGAGGCCGGAGGACGAGCCCGGGACACCGGGAGCGGACGAGTCCGGGACCGCGCAGGGGCCGGAGGACGAGCCCGGAGCCGGAGGCGGCGCCGCCGGCGCCGGGAACGGGCCCGGTGGCGCGGCCGAGGAGAGCCCCGACCGGGACGCGGGCAGCGTAGGCGTGGTCACGGAACTCGTCCGGTCCGACAACGGCCCGGTGCGCGATCTCGCGTTCTCGCCCCGCGGGAACTGGCTGACCTGGTCGCATCCCGGCATCGGCCGCACCCTGCGGCAGATCAAGATGGTACGGATCGACGGCGCGGGCCCGCGCACCGTCGTCGACGTCACCAACGGCCGCTTCGAGGACGAGAGTCCCGTCTTCACCCGCGACGGCCGCTACCTCGCCTTCCTGTCGTGGCGCGGCTTCGACCCCGTGTACGACGTGCACACCGGCGACCTGTCCTTCCCGCTCGGCTGCCGCCCCTATCTCGTACCGCTGTCGTCCGCGACGCCCTCGCCGTTCGCGCTGCTGCCGGACGGGCGCCCGGCGGCCGGCGGGCTCGATCCCGCCGAGGCCGACATGGGGGAGGGCGCCGCGATGGTGGAGGTGGAGGTAGAGGGCTTGGAGAGCCGGGTCACTCCGTTCCCGGTGTCCGCGTCCAAGTACTCCTCGCTGCACCCGGTCAGCGGCGGCGGCCTCGTCTGGCTGCGCTGGCCGATCTCGGGCGCGCTCGGCGAGACGTTCGCCAACCCGGCCGACCCCTCGCACCGGCCGACCCTGGAGTACTTCGACATCCCCAAGGCCCGCAGGACCGAACTCGTCCCGCATCTGGACGGGTTCGCGGTCAGCGGCGACGGCTCACGACTGGTGGTCGTCGACGACGGCGAGCTGCGCGCGATGCCCGCGACCGAACCCGGCGACAGCGACTCGACCGTCTATCTCGATCTGCGCCGCATCCTGCACGAGGTGGATCCGCCCGCGGAGTGGCGTGGCGCCTTCGAGGAGGCGGGCCGCCTCATCCGCGCCTACTTCTGGGACCCGGGGATGTCCGGCATCGACTGGGACGCCGTCCTGGACCAGTACCGGCCACTGGTCGAACGGGTCGCCTCCCCCGACGAGTTCGCGGATCTGCTCCGTGAGGTGCTGGGCGAACTGGGCACCTCGCACGCCTACGTCACTCCCGCCCGCCGCAACGAGGGACCGCCCCACTACCAGCGGGCGATGGGCCTGCTCGGCGCCAACCTGGCGTGCCGGGACGAGGGCTGGGTCGTCAGGCGGATCCTGCCCGGCGACTCCTCGGACTCCAAGGCCCGTTCCCCCCTCGCCGGTACGGGCATCCGCGAGGGCGCCGTGCTGACCCATGTGGACGGGCGGCCGGTGGACCGGATCGCCGGCCCGTATCCGCTGCTGTCGGCGGCCGGCGGAACGACCGTCGAGCTGACCTTCCGGCCGGCCGAGGGCGAGGGACCGGCACGCCGGGTCGCGATCGTGCCGCTGATCGACGAACGCCCGCTGCGCTACCAGGACTGGGTCGCCAAACGCCGGGCCGTCGTACGGGAGGTGAGCGGCGGCAAGTGCGGCTACCTGCACATCCCGGACATGGGCGGCTCCGGCTGGGCCCAGTTCAACCGCGATCTGCGGATGGAGGTGTCCCGCCCGGCGCTGATCGTGGACGTACGCGGCAATGCGGGCGGTCACATCAGCGAGCTGGTCGTCGAGAAGCTGACCCGCACCATATTGGGCTGGGACCTGACGCGCGACGCGCAGCCCGTCTCGTACGCGTCGAACGCGCCCCGCGGACCCGTCGTCGCGCTCGCCGACGAGGCGACCTCCTCGGACGGCGACATGATCACGGCGGCGTTCCGGCTGCTGGGCCTCGGCCCCGTGGTGGGACAGCGCACCTGGGGCGGGGTGGTCGGGATGACCGGCCGCCACCGGCTCGCGGACGGCACGGTGATCACGGTGCCGATGAACGCGGCCTGGTTCGACGTGTACGGCTGGTCGGTCGAGAACCACGGCGTGGAGCCGGACATCTTCGCCGAACGGCCGCCGCTCCACTGGGCCGAGGGCAAGCGCACCGACCTCGACACGGCGGTGCAGGTCGCGCTCGACCGGCTGGAGCAGCATCCGGCGGCGACACCTCCCGGGTACGAGAACGTCCCGGACCGGCGCCGCCCCAAACTGCCGCCGCGCGGCTGACCGTTGGACACACCGACCTGGACGGACCGCTGGACTCACCGACCTGGACGGACCGGATGAACCGGACGGACCTGGACGCGGTGAAGGGGCGCACCCCGTGCACTGGGTGCGCCCCTTCCGCGTTTCAGAGCCGCTGACGTCAGGCGTCGTGGTCCTGGTCGAAGCGGCGCTGGGCCTCCTGCGGGGACCGGCGGGGCTCGTCGTGCATCTCACGCTGCTGCCGGCCGCGCTGCTGCACACGCTCCTGCTGCGGGCGCTCGTGCTGCGGGCGCTCCTGCTTCCCGCGCTCCTGCGGGGGGCGCTCCTGCGGCCGCTCCTGCGGGGAACGCTGCGCGGCCTCGCGCTTGGCGTTGCCCGGCTTCTGCTTCGCCTGCTCCTTGAGCTGCTCCGCCTTGTCCTTGAACTGCTCCTGGATACCCATCTGGTTCACTCCTGGAAGGGTGTGGGAGGTTCGGGGGCCGTTGCCGGCCCCCGGGGCCTCGACCAGCCTGGCATGCAGGAACATCCCTCGCATTTCGATCAGTGACGCTCCGTGCGCTCCTGCTCGTCGGCGGCACCTCCGGCACCCACCAGCCCCTTGCGCACCCCGGACAGGCGCGGTTCGAAGTGCCGCATCTCCCGCTGTCCCACGAGCCCGATGAGCGACGGCAGATAACCGCGCACCGACTGCATCCCGCGCAGCCACCACTGCGCGTACACATGCGCCGAGCGCCGCTCGATGCCCTCGACGATCCGGTCGACGGCCGGACCGAGCGGGTACGTACGGTTCGAGGGCCACGGCAGCCGCTGCCGCAACTCCCGCATGACCTCGTCCTGGTCGGCACCGCGCACCATGTCCGTGTCGGTCCAGGACAGATAACCGACGCCGACCCGCACGCCCTTGTGGCCGACCTCCGCGCGCAGACTGTGCGCGAAGGCCTCCACACCGGACTTGGAGGCGCAGTACGCCGTCATCATCGGCGCCGGGGTGATCGCGGCGAGCGACGCGATCTGCAGGAAGTAGCCACGCGACTCCATCAGCACCGGGAGGAAGGCGCGGCAGGTGACCGCGCCGCCGATGAGGTTGACCTCGATGACCCGGCGCCACGCCTCGGGATCGGAGTCGGCGAACGGCCCGCCGGAGGCCACGCCCGCGTTGGCGACGACGATGTCGACCTTGCCGAAGCGCTCCTTGACCTCCTGGGCCACGCGCGTCATCGCCTCGTGATCGGTGACGTCGGCGTGCCAGTGCTCGCACTCGGTGTGCAGCCGGCCCGCGACGGCCTTGAGTTCGTCCGGCTCGAGACCGACGAGCGCGATCTTCGCGCCGCGCGCCGACAGCTTGCGGGCGAGCAGCTCACCGACACCCCGCGCCGCGCCCGTGACGACGGCGACCTGTCCTTCGAGGCGGACCCTGGTCATGCGTTCTCCTCCTGCTTCGCGTGGTCCTGCTTCGCGTGGCCCTGCTCGGCCCGGTCCCGCTCCGGCCGGGTGTCCGGCTTCAGGTGGGCGTCCACGAGCTTCCTGATCTCGGCGGTGACCGCCTCCGGCGCCTCCACCGGCGTCATGTGCCCCATGCCGGCGAGTTCGACGAGCCCCACGCACTCGGGCAGCTCGGCGGCGAGCGCCCGCGCGTGGACGATCGGCGTGAGCCGGTCCGCGGTGCCCGCGATCACGGCCGTGGGCAGCCTCATCTCCCGTACGCCCGCGGCCAGATCGAGTTCGGCGAGGACCCGCGCCCAGGCCACCCGGGTCGGCCGCGGGCAGGCGTGCACGATACGGGCGCACTCGGCGATCCGCTCCGGCGCCGCGCCCGGCCCCATCGTCCCGTACCGGAGGATCCGCTTGGAGATCGGCGTGACCGGCCCGAGCGGCGCCCGCGAGCCGAGGATGGACCGGGTGATCCGGGTCCGAACCCGCCCCGGCCTCATCGGCACCACCAGCGACTCGGCGACGAGCTGCGAACTGCCCGTGCTGCACAGCAGCGCGGCCGCGGCGTGCTCGGCGAACCCCGGCCGGGCGGCGGCGGCCATCAGCGTCATCCCGCCCATGGAGTGCCCGGCGAGCACGGCCTTCTCGCCCGGCTCCAGCGCAGCGGCGAGCACCGCCTCAAGGTCGTCGGCGAGCGCGCCGGTGCTGTGGCCCGTCTTCGCCACGGCGGGGGTGCGCCCGTGCCCGCGCTGGTCGTAGGCGATGACCCGGTGATCGGTGGACAGGTCCCGTATCTGGGCCGCCCAGAAGTGGGTGGAGCAGGTCCAGCCGTGGGCGAGGACGACGGCGGGGGCGCCCTCGGGGCCGTGCAGCTCCACGTGGAGGCGGGAGCCGTCGGCCGAGACGGCGGTCAGTTCGCGGGTGGCGACGGGCGGGGCGGGGGCCGCTGCCGCGGACCGCTTCATGAGCCGGCTCACCTGGCCTCCTCCGTGACGAGCCCGGACGTCGTTTCGCGGGTGTCCGGCGGGCGGATCACTTCGTACTCGGAGAGGTCGACCCCTCGTGTCTGCCGCCGGAACTCCCCGGTCGTGCCCGGCCAGATGGTGGTGTTGCGGCCGCTCGCGTCCAGGTACCAGCTGGTGCAGCCGCCCGTGTTCCACACGGTGCGCTTCATCCGCTCCTGGACCCGCCGATTCCAGGCGCCGACGGCGGACGGCCGCGCGCCGAGCGCGACCCGGCCGCCGAGGACGTTCAACTGCCGCATGTAGTCGGCCATGTAGTTCAGCTGGGACTCGATCATGAGGATCATCGAGCTGTTCCCGAGGCCCGTGTTGGGGCCGATGATCGTCATCCAGTTGGGGAAGCCGGCGGCGGTCGCGCCGCGCAGCGACTCCATGCCGTCCTTCCACGCCTCGGCCAGGGTGTGTCCGTCCGCGCCGACCACCCGCTCGGCGATCGGCATGTCGGTGACGTGGAAGCCGGTGCCGAAGACGATCGCGTCGGCCTCGGTCTCGGTCCCGTCGGCGGCGACGAGCGTCGAGCCCCGGATCTCCGCCAGCCCGGAAGCGACGACGTCCACATTCGGCCGGGCGAGCGCCGGGTAGTAGTCGCTGGACAGCAGGATCCGCTTGCAGCCGATGCGGTACGAGGGTGTCAGCTTCGCCCGCAGCGCCGGGTCCTTGATGGACTTGGCCATGTTGGCCTTGGCGAGGGACTCGATCAGCCCCAGCTGGTTCGGCCGCTTGGTGAAGGCGCTGACCTGCAACTCCCTGATGCCCCAGAGCAGTCCGCGGCGCGCGGTCCCGG
Organism: Streptomyces sp. NPDC091376; assembly: GCF_044757085.1. Lineage (NCBI taxonomy): Bacteria > Bacillati > Actinomycetota > Actinomycetes > Kitasatosporales > Streptomycetaceae > Streptomyces > Streptomyces sp. NPDC091376. The sequence goes on from NZ_JBIVUF010000009.1 coordinate 228,794, forward strand.
TGAACGGCAGCTGCCGGTGCAGCCAGCGCTCGGCCGTGGTGACGCGTCGGTCCATGCGCGGCATCACCCACGGCGCGGTGCGCTGGAACAGCGTCAGCCGCTGCACCTCGGGCTGGATCGACGGCACGATCTGGATCGCCGAGGCGCCGGTCCCGATCATCGCGACCCGCTTGCCGCGCAGGTCGTAGTCGTGGTCCCAGCGGGCCGAGTGGAAGACCTTGCCGGGGAACGAGGCCAGACCGGGGACCTCGGGGACCTTGGGGTCGGAGAGCGGCCCGGTGGCCGACACCACGACATCGGCGGTGAGCCTGCCCCGTGAGGTCTCGATCTCCCACCGCAGCTCGTCGGTGTCCCAGCGCATCATCAGCACCTCGTGGCCGAGGCGGATGTGCGGGCGGAGCCGGAAGACGTCGGCGACGTGCTCCAGATAGGCCCGGATGTGCTCCTGTCCGGAGAAGGTCCTGGGCCAGTCGGGGTTGGGCGCGAACGAGAACGAGTAGAGGTGGGACGGTACGTCGCAGGCGCACCCGGGATAGCTGTTGTCCCGCCAGGTCCCGCCGACCGAGTCCGCCCGTTCCAGGACGACGAAGTCCGTGATCCCCTCGCGGCGCAGCCGGACCGCGGCGCCGAGGCCGCCGAATCCGGATCCGATCACCGCCACTCGTACGTGCTCGTGCTGCTGGCTCATGCCGCCGCCCTCCCACAGACTGACTTCCGCCGAACCGCGCCAGCAATCACTGGCATGGTGGGGAGCGTAGAGCCTCCGCATACCGAGCGGTAGAGGTCGGACCGAACAAGTTACCGGCGGTACAACATAGGCTTGCGGACGTGACGGACGAGCAGCGCAAGGATCGCGAAACGCGCGAGTACCGCATGGAGGAGCTGGCCGAGGAGGCCGGCATCACCGTGCGCACCCTGCGCTTCTACCGCGAGCGGGGACTCATTCCGCCGCCGCGCAAACAAGGCCGTATCGCCTGGTACGACGACCACCACCTGGCCCGGCTGCGCACCATCTCCGCCCTGCTGGAGCGCGGCCACACCCTCAGCGGCATCGCGGACCTCGCGTCCGCCTTCGACAGCGGGCGGGACGTGGGCGAGGTGCTGGGCCTCGGCGAACCGAGCGAGGAGACACCGGTCCGCCTCACCCCGGAGGATCTCGCCGACTACTTCGAGGGCGAGGTCACCCCCGAGAACCTCACCGCCGCGCTCGACCTCGGCTATCTCGCCACCGACGGCGACGAGATCGTCCACATCAGCCGCCGGCTGCTCGACGTCTCCTCCGCGCTGGTGAAGGAGGGCGTGCCGCTCGCCGCCGTCCTCGCCGCGGGCCGCGAGGTCCGCGCCCACGCGGACGCCCTGGCCGCGCTCTTCACCGAACTGCTGCGCACCCACGCGGCCGAGGACGACATCGCCCGCCTCCGCCCCCTGGCCAAGAGCGTGGTGGAGGCGGAACTCTCCATGGCCATGGACCGCCGGCTCCACGACTGACGGGGCTCCGCCCCTGGATCCCTCCCGGCGCGGCGGCGTGCGGCGCGGCGGCGTGCGCGGCCCGGCGCTCAGAGTGGCGACGGGAGCCACCAGCGGGCCTTGTAGATGCCGCCGTTCACCAGGTGGTGGGCACCCTCCGGCCGATGGACCGTCACCTTCCGCGTCCACCACGTCTCCTCCAGCCCGCTCTCCGGCACGGTGGACGCCACCTGTCCCGTCGTCGGATCGTTCCCGACCGCCTTCACCCCGGGACGGCTGATCCCTGCGGCGCCGGCGAAGTCCTGCACGAACGCGTCGCGGCTCTTGACGTACTGGTGGACCGCCGAGCCCGTGGTCACCCACAGCCGGTCGGGCCGCCCGGCGACCTGCAGCAGATCGTGCCCGTGCGGACCGGGCAGCCGTGTCTCGAAGGTCTTGGTGAGCGTCGGGCGCGCGGCCGTCCCGCCCGGCTTCAACGCCACCAGCCGGTCGCCGCCGAGCGCCCACAGCACCTCGCGCCGCGTGTCCCACTGCAGCCCGTGCGCGTCGTCCAGCGGGTACGAGACGAAGGGCACGTCCGCCGCCCCCCGGGAGGCCGCATAGAGCCTGACCACATCACCGGTGCTGCCGGCGACGGCCACATTGCCGTCGGGCAGGAGCTCGATGCTGTGCGGATTGACCTCGATCGTGCCGGGCGCGAGCGCGTCACCCCAGTAGCGTCTGCCGGACGGATACTCGACGACCGCCGCGAAACCGAACGACGCCGTGGTGAGCACATACGTCCGCCCTCGGTGCCTGCGCACCTTCGCCTCGTCCGGGTACACCCAGCTCCTGGCCGGATCCAGATCCGCGTACCGTGCGTCGCCCACCGGAGAGAACGCCCATCTCACCACGGACGGATCGGCTGCCGGATCCCAGGTCGTCCGCGACCGGTCGAGCAGCAGGAGTCGCTTGGCCGCCTGGTCGGTGACGAGGAGGTCGGGGGCAGCGACGCCGCGCTGCGGCGGGGCGGGCACCGCGCCCACGAGGCACAGCGCCAACACCCCGAGCAGCACGGCCCTGAACACACGCATCCGAAGAACCCGGCGAATCCGCACGGCTCCTGAGCCTGCCCGACCCTGCCGGACAGGTCACGTACCGAAACAGCCAACCTCCGCGCCCGGGGCGCCGGCGGACCGCCCAGGCGGACCGCTACAGACCGACCGCTACAGGCGGACCGCTACAGCTCGAAGACCGCCGTCACCGGCGCATGGTCGCTCCACCGCTCACCATGGCTCGCGGCCCGCTCCACATACGCCTTCACGCACTTGCCCGCGAGGCGAGGCGTCGCGACGAGCAGATCGATCCGCCAGCCCGTGTCGTTGTCGAAGGCACGGCCCCGGTAGGACCACCAGGAGTACGGGCCCTCCTGCTCGGGGTGCATCGCGCGGACCACGTCCACGTACCCGGCTCCCGCCTCACCGTCCCCGTAGACGCGGCCGAGCCACTCGCGCTCCTCCGGGAGGAAGCCGGAGTTCTTCCTGTTGCCCTTCCAGTTCTTCAGGTCGGCCTCCTGGTGGGCGATGTTCCAGTCGCCGCAGACCAGGACATCACGGCCGTCGGCCGCCGCCCGCCCCTTCAGGGCCTTGAGATGGGGCAGGAACTCGTCCATGAACCGGAACTTCTCGTCCTGCCGCTCGGTGCCGACGTCACCCGAGGGGAGATAGAGGCTGGCCACCGTGACACCGGGCAGATCGACCTCGACGTACCGCCCGCTTCCGTCGAACTCCTCGCTGCCGAATCCGGTCCGCACCGCGTCCGGCTCCCGGCGCGTGTACACGGAGACGCCGGCTCGGCCCTTGGCCGCCGCGGGGACGTGGACGACGTGCCAGCCCTCAGGCTCGCGCACCTCCTCGGGGAGCTGGTGCCCCTCGGCCCGCACCTCCTGCAGGCACACCACATCGGCGGAGGTCTCCGCCAGCCACTCGACGAAGCCCTTCTTCGCGGCGGCACGGAGGCCGTTCACATTCACGCTGGTCACAGTGAGCATTCCGGCACACTATCCGAGGAGCATCCTGATCCGAGGAGCATCGTGCGCATACATGTACGATAGTTTGCATGGATATCCGGCCGACGCTCTTCGACCACCCTGACGCCGTCAAACTCAACGAACAGGTGCAGCTCGAATACGCCGCGCGCTACGGCGACGAGGGCGATGCCACACCGCTCGACGCCTCGATGTTCGCGTCCCCGCGCGGACTCTACCTGCTGGCCTACGACGGGCTCGGCCGCCCGGTCGCCACCGGCGGCTGGCGCAGCCAGGACGAGAACGACGAGGGGTACGCGAACGGCGACGCCGAGCTGAAGCGGATGTACGTCGTGCCGGAGGCACGCGGCCTCGGCCTGGCCCGGCGCATCCTGGCGGCGCTGGAGGAGGACGCCCGCGCGGCCGGGCGGCTGCGGATGGTACTGGAGACCGGCACGGCCCAGCCGGAGGCCATCGCGCTGTACACGACCAGCGGCTACGAGCCGTGCGTCAAGTTCGGCCACTACCGCGAGTACGAGAACAGCCGCTGCTTCGCGAAGCCGCTGACATAGCCCGACCGGGCCGGACACACAAGACCCTGACGCGCTCCTGACAAAGCCTGCACTGTCGTGGCACCCTGCCTCACGCACGCCGATCCGCACCGTTCTCATCCCCCACCTGCCCCGGCAGAAGGAGACATGCGTGAGACGCCATCGCACAGCCGCAGGCATTCTGTTAGCCGTCGGCGCTCTGCTCACGGGCGGCATGACGGCCGCCACCGCGGCCCAGGCCGCCACCCCCGTCCCCTCCCCCTCCCCGGCTTCCGCCTCCGCCTCCGCCGTGGCGCACAACGCCTCGGCCGCCGACCAGCGCACGGCACGGGCCTTCTGGACAGCGGACCGGATGCGCGGCGCCACCCCGCTCGATCTGCGCCTCGGCGCGGACGCCCTGAAGACCCTCAAGCCGCCCGCGCCCGGCTCCACGACGACGACCGTCGCCCCCACCGCCTTCCCGCAGGCGGGCGGCCCCTGGACCGGCGGCGGCGCCGTCGTGAAGACCTCGGGCCGGGTGTTCTTCACCTTCCAGGGCCGTACGGCATCCTGCTCCGGCAACGCGGTGACCAGTAAGAACGCCAGCACCGTCATCACGGCCGGGCACTGCGTCAAGTACCAGGGCAGCTGGCACACCAACTGGGTCTTCGTGCCCGCGTACGACAACGGCCAGGCCCCGTACGGCCAGTGGACCGCCTCCAAGACGCTCACCACCCCGCAGTGGGAGGCGAGCGAGGACATCAACCACGACATCGGCGCCGCCGTCGTCGCACCGCTGAACGGCCAGACCCTGACGTCGGTCACCGGCGCCCAGGGCATCCAGTTCAACGGCGGGTACAACAAGCAGATGTACGCCTTCGGCTTCCCGGCCGCGTCCCCGTACGACGGCACGAAGCTGATCTACTGCAGCGGCAACAGCTCGAAGGACTGGCTGTTCTCGCAGGACCACAGCCTGGGCTGCAACATGACCGGCGGCTCCAGCGGTGGCCCCTGGTTCACCGGCTTCAACGAGTCGGCGGGCACGGGTTTGCAGGTCTCGGTGAACAGTTTCGGCTACGTCTTCCTGCCGAACCGGATGTTCGGCCCGTACTTCGGCAACGAGGCGAAGGCGCTGTACGACAAGGCACAAGCCTCCTGATCCGGGCCTCCTGACCGCCTCCTGGGCCGAGTCGGCGGGCGGCGAGGAGCACAGCCCTCGCCGCCCGCCGCACGCGACCATGGACGGGGCCCGCCCCGCACCGCGAGGATGCACGGATGGCGACGACGCGGCACTGGGCGGACTTCCAGTACGAGATCTATCTCAACGGCATGACGGGCGCCGTACCACGGCTGCCCACCGACCTGACCCGGCTGGAGGAACTGGCCGAACACCGGCTCGGGCCGGGCCCGTTCGGCTATGTGGCGGGCAGCGCGGGCAACGGCAGCACCGCGCGCGCCAACCGTGCCGCACTCGACCGCTGGCGGATCGTGCCACGCATGCTGCGTGACGTCCACGAGCGCGATCTGTCCGTGGAGGTACTGGGCCGCCCGCTGCCGGCCCCGCTCGCCCTCGCGCCCATCGGCGTCCTGTCGATCATGCACCCGGACGCAGAGTGCGCGGCGGCGCGCGCGGCCGCCGCGCAGGGAGTGCCGTACATCCTGTCCTCGGCGTCCAGCACGCCGATGGAGCAGGTCGCCGAGACCATGGGCGACGGGGAACGGTGGTTCCAGCTGTACTGGGCGAAGGACCGCGAGGTCACGGCGAGCTTCCTGGCGAGGGCGAAGGCCTCCGGCTACACCGCGTTGATCGTCACCCTCGACACCCCGCTGCTGGCCTGGCGCCCCCGCGATCTCGACCAGGCCTACCTGCCGTTCCTCCACGGCGTGGGCACCGCCAACTACTTCTCCGACCCGGCCTTCCGGGCCGGGCTCGCCAAGCCCGTGGAAGCGGACCCGAACGCGGCCGTGATGCACTTCGTCGGGATGTTCGCCGACCCCGCCAAGACCTGGCCGGACCTGACCTTCCTGCGCGAGCACTGGGACGGGCCGATCGTGCTCAAGGGCATCCTGCACCCCGACGACGCCCGCCGGGCCGCGAACGCGGGCATGGACGGTGTGATCGTCTCCAACCACGGCGGCCGCCAGGTCGCCGGCTCCGTCGCCGCGGCCGACGCCCTGCCGCGCGTCGTCGAGGCGGCGGGCGACCGGCTGACCGTTCTCTTCGACAGCGGCGTACGCAGCGGCGACGACATCTTCAAGGCCCTGGCGCTCGGCGCCCGCGCGGTGCTGCTGGGCCGCCCGTACGCGTACGGTCTCGGCCTCGACGGCCAGGCCGGCGTCGACCACGTCATCCGCTGTCTGCTCGCCGAACTCGACCTGACGATGGCGCTGTCGGGCCACGCGGGCCCCGGTTCGCTCACCGCCGACGACCTCGTGAAGGAATCCTCCGCATGAGCACGCATGCCGCCAAGAACGTTCTGGCCGTCATCTCCGCGCACGTCGGCGGCCGTTCCGCGGGAGCGGGACTCGTCGGCCTCATGCCCGGAGCACGTGTGACCGTCGTCGAATCGGCGGACGAGGACCCGGCCGCCCTGCGCGAGGCGCACGTCATCATCACCGGCCTCGGCCCGGTGACCGCCGCCCACATAGCCGCCGCGCCCGGCCTGGAACTCGTCCAGTGCGCCAGCCACGGCTACGACTACGTGGACCTGGCGGCCGCCGGGGCCCGTTCGGTACCCGTCTGCAACATCGGCTCCAGCGGCGCCGAGAAGCAGAACGTGGCCGAGCAGACCTTCGCGCTCATGCTCGCCCTCGCCAAGCAGCTCGTCCCCGCCCACACCGCCCTCGTCGAGGCGGACTGGGCACTGCCACGCCTCCAGCGGTCCATCACCGAACTCTCCGGCAAGACCCTCGGCATCGTCGGCCTCGGCCACATCGGCGAGGAAGTCGCCCGCCGCGCCCTCGCGTTCGACATGCGCATCCTCTACACGGGCCCACGCCGCGCCGCGCCGGAAACCGAGGCCCGCCTCGGCGACGCCCGCCACGTCCCCCTCGACGAACTCCTGCGGACCTCCGACTACGTCACCCTCCACGCCCCCCTGACCGACGCGACCCGCCATCTCCTCGACGCCGACCGCCTCGCGCTCCTCAAGCCCACGGCGTTCGTCGTCAACACCGCACGCGGCGCACTCATCGACCAGGACGCCCTCGCCGACGCCCTGGCCGCCGGAACCCTGGCCGGCGCGGGCATCGACGTCTTCGACCCCGAACCACCGACCGCCGCCCTGCGCCTCCTGAAGTCCCCGAACGTCGTCCTCTCCCCGCACGTCGCGGGCGTCACCCGCGAAACCCTGGTCCGCATCGCTCTGGCGGCGGTCCAGAACGTCATCGACCACCTGGACGGGAAACCGCCCCGGGACGTCGTCTCGTAGGAACCCGTCAGGCGACCACGGGCCGGGCGAAGCGCACGGCGACGCCGGGTGAGTACAGCACGCTCACGGGGTCGCCGAGCGGCGTCACGAGACCCGCGGCCCTGGTCAGGTCCTCGTCGCACTCGACCAGTTCCGCACGGTGCAGCGGCCATCGCGGATGAGTGTTCGCGAGGTACCTCGTGCGCCCGAAGGCGGAGTTGTGCATGCCCCAGCGGGCGGTCAGGAAGTGCTCGAGGGCGCTCGGCTCCTGAATCCGTTCGCCGGGGCGGACGGTGACCCGGCTGAACGCACCGCGAGGTCCCGGTCCGCGCCGAGCGCTGGTGTAGGTGATGGTGTCACCCCGGCGCCGGACCGCCATCCGCGACCAGTAGTAGGGCAGGTGGAAGGCGGACCGCGCGACGGCGACCGGTATCAGCCGGGACGCGTCGAGCGAACGGAAGACGACTCCGCGGCGGCCGTCGCCGTCGACCGAGTAGAGGCGGACGTTGGTCTCGGGAAAGCTGCCCAGATACGGCACGCCGGGGAGGCGGAGCCAGCCCACGCGGTGCATGCGGAAGGGGACGAGCCCCACGTAGGTGGCGCCGTCCAGCGTGTCGGGAACGGTGCCGGCCGGCAGGAGCGGAGCCACGTCCGCGGGGTCGACGGCCCAGTGCAGGAACGCCAGATCGAGCCACGACTGCGTGAGCAGCGGCCTGTGCGTGGAGCCGGGCGGCTCGGCGGAGACCGGCTCGGGATCGGCCGGCGCGGGAGTGCACGAAGCGGCAGGCATGTCATCAGTGTGGCGCCCGGCACCGACACCGCGCGGACGGGGGCCCGGTTTCCTCAGGGCAGCGGGACTCCGCGGGCCGTCACCCACAGCCCGTACCACTCCTCGTGGGTGAGGCCGGGCTCCTCCTGTGCGGCCTGGCGGCAGGCGCGGATGCGATCGGGACGCGCACTGCCGATCACCGGTGCGATCCGCGCGGGGTGCCGTTGGAGCCACCACAGCAGGATCGTCTCCGGCGTCGTGCCCTTCTCCGCGGCGAGCGACTCGATCAGCCGCGCGGTGGCGTGCTCCTCGGGCGTCTCCTGACGCCCTGAGAAACGGCCCTGTGCCAGGGCGCCCCAGGCCTGCAGCTCGATCCCGTTCTGCATGCAGAACTCGAGTGTCCCGAAGGGGAAGCCGTTCACCGCCGCCTCCGGCGTGTTCACGAGGACACCGGCTTCGAGCCAGTCACGCCGCTGCAGACTCATCTCCAACTGGTTGGCCACGAGCGGAAAGTCGAGCCGCGCCTGAAGGTGGCCCATCTGCACAGCCCCCATGTTCGACACCCCGAACCGGCGCACCAGACCCTGCCGGTGCAGAGAGGTCAGCGCCTCCGCGATGTCGTCCGGGTCGGCCAGCGGGTCCGGCCGGTGCAGCAGCAGCACGTCGATGACGTCGGTACGCAGCCGTGCCAGGCTCTCCTCGACCCGGCGCACGATGGTCCGCCCGCGCAGGTCGTAGATCCCGGGGCGCTCGCCGTCCGCCAGGCGGATACCGCACTTGGTCTGCAGCACGATGCGCTCCCGCAGCCCGGGAGTGCGTGCCAGGACCTCACCGAAGACGGCTTCGGCCTTCCCGTGCCGGTAGATGTCGGCGTGGTCGAACGAGGTGATCCCGATGTCCAGCGCCGCCGCGATCGCCGCCTCGGCCGCGTCGACGTCCGCGGCGCCGTACGGTTCGGCGTCCCACGTCCCCCCGAGCCCCATGCACCCGTACAGCAGCTGCCCAGCCCTCGATGGCGTCTTCGTCGTCACCCCGTGACCCTACGACGGCGCCCGGCGCCCCTGCGCAGGGGCCCGTCGTCCGGGCCCGGCACCCGCGGTTCCGTCCGGAGTACGCCTGTGGTCACTACGCCCAGGCACGAAAAAGCCCCTGCCGGATCTCTCCGACAGAGGCTTTGACTTGTTGTGGACCTGAGGGGATTTGAACCCCTGACCCCCTCGATGCGAACGAGGTGCGCTACCAGTCTGCGCCACAGGCCCTTGCAACGAGTGAAACCTTAGCATCCCGATCGGGGTGCTTGGAAATCCGTTCCTCGCTGGTCAGCCGAGGCGGGGTTCCGAAGGCCGGCAGGTCCGTCGCCCCAGGTCCCGCGTGTGGCGGGGCCGTCTCACTCGTTGGCCGCGCGGGGCCTGTCCTCGTCCGCGTACTGGTCGAAGAGCGGGGTGCGGCCGTGGTCGCGGGTGCGGCGCGCAGCGGTGGTGCGCTGGCGCGGGGGCTGCGGGGCGGAGGGGGTGGGATCGGCCGTGGAGGAGCGGGCCGAGCTCCAGGTCTCCGGGTCCGTGACATCGATGCCGCTCGTGGCGCGCGGGGCGACCGGCGCGGTGACGTACGTGGGCAGGGGCACCGGGACCGGGTCCCAGCTGTCGCCGCGGGCCGGGCCCGGGTCGCGCTGCTGGTCGACCCACTCCGCGTGGTCGGTCTGCTCCACGAGGGCGCGGCGGCCCGCCTCCTGCGGCGAGACCACCGGCGCGGGTTCGGGCTCGGGGTGCTCCGCCGGCTCCTCGTCCGGTTCCGTGGCCGCGGCGGGCTTGCGGCGCGGGTGGCTCTCGCGCAGGCGCTGCGCCGCGGCCTCGGCGCGACGGCGGTCCATGACGTACACGAAGCGCCTGCGCTCCTTGGCGCGCAGATGCACGATGTACGCGCTGAGCAGGACCGCCGGGGCGCCGGGCGCCCAGAGGAACGCCAGCCCGCCGACCGCGGCGACGATCGCGCCGACGGTGAAGGCCAGGAAGAGGATCACGGTGGTCCGCCGGCGACGGGCGAGGACCTTCGAGCGCCGGGCGCGTTCCGATGCCGCGCTGTTCGGTCTCGGAGGACGGGGACGCTCCTTGCGCGCGGACGCGGGTCCGGCCGACGGGTCCGGCACCTTCAGCCGGGCTTCCGTCCTGGCCGGAGGCGCGGCGAAGGACCGGACGTCGACCGAACTGAGTCGGTCCGTCCCGGCGTCCGGGTCGGCGTCGGAGGTGGGCTCGTCCTCGGCGGTGCGCTCGCGCAGCTCCTTGGCGTACCGGCGCTCCATTCCCGCCCGTCCGGACAGCAGCCGGATGGCGGTGCTGAAGCGTTCCGTGGGACGGGCTTCGTTGAGCTCGTCCTGCCTGCGGAGCCACATCGGCACCAAGTAGGCGGCCCAGGCCCCGACGATGACTGCATAGATGAGGCCGCTGCTGCTCACGCAACACACCGTAGAGGGATTCGCACGAGGGCATCGGCCAATTGGCCCGGTGTGTCGCACGATCTGGCTGATATCACTGACTTTTTTTGTGATTCTTCAGATCGTTGCGCGATCGAGTGGCGACTGAATTCGAACAATCATTTTATTTCTCGTGCCGCGCGGGTCGTGCCTGGTGCCAGCGGCGCAGCAGCCCCTCGGGTACCTCCTCGGCCGTGAGCGCGAACACCAGATGGTCCCGCCACGCGCCGTCGATGTGGAGATAGCGGGGGCGCAGACCCTCTTCGCGGAATCCGAGTTTCTCGACGACCCGGCGGCTGGGACCGTTCTCGGGGCGAATGCAGACCTCGATGCGGTGGAGTCCCACGGACCTGAAGCAGTGGTCGACCGCCAGGGCGACGGCCGTCGGCATCACCCCGCGGCCCGCGACCTCACGGTCCACCCAGTAGCCGACATGGCCCGAGCACATCGAACCCCAGGTGATCCCCGCGACGGTCAGCTGCCCGACGAGCACTCCCCGGTACTCGACGACGAACGGCAGCATCCGGCCCGCATTGGCCTCCGCACGCAGATGACGGACCATCTGGCGGTACGTCGGGCGCTGCGCGACAGGGCCGCCGGGCGCGGGCGGCGGAATGGTCGCCTCCCAGGGGCGCAGCCAGTCCCGGTTGCGCCGGTTCACCTCTCGCCAGGCCCGCTGGTCGCGCAGCTTTATCGGGCGGAGAGTGACATCACCGTCCGTCAGAACCACGGGCCAGACATGGGCGTTCAGCGTGAACCCCCGGCGCGGCCTTCGGTGCCCGAGAGGTCCTCAGGGACCACGGGGTCCGCGACGTCCGCGAGGTCTGCGGGTCTCGGGTGGTCACCGCCGTGCATCTGGTCGACGGCGTGCGGCAGCATCCGGGACAGAACGGCGAGTCCGTCCCGTACCCCGCCCGAGGATCCGGGGAGGTTGACGATCAGGGTGCGGCCTGCGACGCCCGCGACGCCCCGGGACAGCGCCGCGGTGGGGACCTTCGCCAGTCCGTACGCGCGGATCGCCTCCGGGATGCCGGGGATCTCGTAGTCGAGCACCCGGCGGGTGGCGTCCGGGGTGCGGTCGGTGGGCGAGATGCCGGTGCCGCCGGTGGTCAGGATCACGTCGTACGCCTCGGCCACGCCCTCGCGCAGCGCCGCCTCGACCGGGTCGCCGTCCGGGACGACCCGGGGGCCGTCGACCTCGAAGCCCATGCCCGCGAGGCCTTCGGCCAGCAGCGGGCCGCCCTTGTCCTCGTACACACCGGCGGAGGCACGGTTGGAGGCGGTCACGACCAGGGCGCGCCGCGAAGGACGCCCTGTCCCGCCGGGCCGGGGCGCCGCACCGTGGGCGTGGCTGTGCACCTCACCCGCGCGGGGGCTCACTGCCCGTCCCCCTCACGGGACCAGTCGCCCGACTTCCCGCCGGTCTTCTCCTCCACCCGGACATCCGTGATGACCGCGGCCTTGTCGACCGCCTTGATCATGTCGACGACGGTCAGCGCCGCCACGGACACCGCGGTCAGGGCCTCCATCTCGACGCCGGTGCGGTCCGTCGTCCGCACCGTGGCGAGGATCTCGACCGCGTCGTCGGCCACCGACAGGTCCAGCTTGACTCCGGAGAGCGCCAGCGGGTGGCACAGCGGGATCAGGTCGGGTGTGCGCTTGGCGCCCATGATGCCCGCGATACGGGCGGTGGCGAGGGCGTCGCCCTTGGGCACTCCCTCGCCGCGCAGCAGCTCGACGACGCGCGGCGAGACCAGGACCCTCCCGCTCGCGCGGGCGGTGCGCGCGGTGACGGCCTTCTCCGAGACGTCGACCATACGGGCCGCGCCCGCCTCGTCGAGGTGTGTCAGTCCTTGCTGCGCGCTCATCGCTGTGGCTCCCGGTCACTGTGTGATGAGACACGCTACCGCCACGGCAACGCGCTCATCCGAGCAGGACCACCTCCGTCTCCGTGCCCGGCTCCACGGAGGTCACGTCCTCCGGGACCACGATCAGCGCGTCCGCCTGTGCGAGCGCCGCGATCAGATGGGATCCGCTGCCGCCGACGGGGGTGACGGTGCCCTCCTCCGCATCGTAGGCACCGCGCAGGAACTGACGCCTCCCCGCGGGCGACGTCAGCGCCTTGTCGGTGCGCAGCTCGGCGCGCACGTGCGGGCGCCGCACGTCCTTCAGGCCCATCAGCGCACGGATCGCCGGCCGTACGAACAGCTCGAACGAGACGTACGAGGAGACGGGGTTGCCGGGCAGGGCGAGCAGCGGTGTGTGGTCGGGGCCGATGGAGCCGAAGCCCTGGGGCTTGCCCGGCTGCATGGCGAGGGTGCGGAAGTCGATCCCGCTGCCCGGCTCGTCCTCGTCACCCACCGAGGCGAGTGCCTCCTTGACCACGTCGTACGCGCCGACACTCACGCCGCCCGTGGTGACCAGCAGATCGGCGCGGATCAGCTGGTCGTCGATGGTCGCGCGCAGCTCGTCGGCGTCGTCGGTGACGGCGCCGACCCGGTAGGCGATGGCTCCGGCGTCCCGAGCGGCGGCGGTGAGCGCGAAGCTGTTCGAGTCGTAGATCTGGCCGTCGCCCAATTCCTCACCGGGCTGGACCAGTTCGCTGCCCGTGGAGAGCACGACGACGCGCGGACGGGGGCGCACCCGCACGGTGCCGCGGCCGATGGCGGCGAGCAGGCCGATCTGCGGCGGGCCGAGGACCGTGCCCTCCACCAGGGCGAGATCACCGGCCTGGACGTCGCTGCCGCGCTCGCGGACATGGGCGCGGGGCTCCACCGGCCGGTGGATCCGGACCTCGCCGCCCGCGGCCTCCGGGGCGCTGCCGGCAGGGCGCATGGTCGTGGCGGCTCCGCCGCCCGTGCCGCCGTCGGTCCACTCGACCGGGACGACGGCCTCGGCGCCTGGCGGCAGCGGGGCGCCGGTCATGATGCGGGCGGCTTCCCCGGGACCGACGAGGCGCTGCTCCCCGCTGCCGGCGGCGACGTCCCCGATGACCCTGAGGACGGCGGGATAGTCCTCGCTGGCGCCCGCGACATCGGCGACGCGCACCGCGTAGCCGTCCATCGAGCTGTTGTCGAACGGCGGGAGGGCGACGGGGACCGTGACGTCCTCGACGAGGACGCAGCCCTGGGCGTCGGGCAGCTGCAGGTCGATCGGGTCCAGGGGGCGGATCGCGCCGAGGATGTCCTCCAGATGGTCGTCCACCGACCACAGGACCGGCCGCCCGCCGGGGGCGTCACCGGCCGGACCGGAGCCGGTCGGGGTGGCCGGGCCTGAGCCCGTGCCGGGTGTTGCCGTGCTGCTCACGTGCTACATCTCCTCGGTGACGTAACGGCGAAGCCAGGCTCGGAAGTCCGGGCCCAGGTCTTCACGTTCGCACGCGAGTCTGACAATGGCACGCAGATAGTCGCCTCGGTCGCCGGTGTCGTAGCGGCGCCCCTTGAAGACGACGCCGTGCACGGGTCCGCCGATCTTCTCGTCGGCGGCGAGCATCTGGAGGGCGTCGGTGAGCTGGATCTCGCCGCCGCGGCCCGGCTCGGTCTTGCGGAGTATCTCGAAGACGGCCGGGTCCAGGACGTACCGGCCGATGATCGCGAAGTTGCTGGGCGCCTCGGCCGGGTCGGGCTTCTCGACGAGGCCGGTGACCCTGACCACGTCGTCCTCACCCGTGGCCTCGACGGCGGCGCAGCCGTACATGTGGACCTGGGAGGGCTCGACCTCCATCAGGGCGATGACGCTGCCGCCCTCGCGCTCCTGTATGTCGACCATCCGCGACAGCAGCGGGTCGCGCGGGTCGATCAGGTCGTCACCGAGGAGGACCGCGAAGGGCTGGTCACCGACGTGCGGGGCGGCGCAGAGGACGGCGTGGCCGAGACCGCGGGGGTCGCCCTGGCGCACATAGTGCATGGTGGCGAGGTCGCTGGACTCCTGGACCCTCGCGAGGCGCTGGGCGTCGCCCTTGCGGCTCAGGGCCTCTTCCAGCTCGTAGTTGCGGTCGAAGTGGTCCTCGAGGGGGCGCTTGTTGCGACCGGTGACCATGAGAACATCCGAGAGACCGGCGCCCACCGCTTCCTCGACCACGTACTGGATGGCGGGCTTGTCGACGACAGGCAGCATCTCTTTCGGAGTGGCTTTCGTTGCAGGCAGGAACCGGGTTCCGAGGCCTGCGGCGGGGATGACAGCCTTGCTGATCCTGGGGTGCGACTCAGTCATGCGGGCACCATATCCGGTGCGTATGGGCGGAAGATTAGCCTCCGGTTAACTTTCTCCTCATAAAGGCGTATTGGCTGTGGATTGCCTGAGGATTGTGAGGCTGCTGTGGGTGCTGCTGGTGCCGACATGTCCGGAAAGAGCGGGGTACGGCGTGAACTGCTCGACGTACGACGCCTCCTGTCACCGGAAGACGTCCGGGAGGCCTCCCTGGTTCTCGCACGGCGTGCACGGGGGCTTCCGGAACTCAGCCGTGCCCGCACAGTAGCCGCCTACGTGTCCGTGGGGCGCGAGCCGGGTACCCGTGCGCTGCTCGACGAGCTGCGCACGCGGGGCGTGCGGGTGCTCCTGCCGGTGCTGCTGGACGACAACGATCTCGACTGGGCGGTGTACGAGGGGCCGGACCACCTGGTCCCCGCGCGGCGCGGTCTGGCCGAGCCGGACGGTCCACGGCTGGGCCACAAGGCCGTACTCGACGCGGACGCGGTCCTGCTGCCCGGGCTCGCGGTGGACGAACGCGGAATGCGGCTCGGGCGCGGCGGCGGCTCGTACGACCGGGTCCTCGCCCGCCTCGAAGCGGCCGGCGCGCACCCCGCCCTCGTCGTGCTCCTGTACGCGAACGAGGTGGTCGCGCGGGTCCCCGAGGAACCGCACGACCACCCCGTCCACGCCGTGGTGACACCGGAGGGCGTCCGCCGCTTCGCGACGCCGCCCACGGCCTGAGCCGCCGGCCGCGGCCTACGGCTTGAGCACCAGCGTGTCCTTCGTCGCCGCCTGGACCGCCTGTTCGCCGTAGGCCCAGTCGAGCAGTTCGCCCTTGGCCCACTTGTCCGTCTGATCGGTGTAGTGCGCGTTGTACGCGTGCCCGGAGGCGCCGGTCAGATTGATCCAGCGGGACTTGTCCCAGTCGCCCACATTGACGATCATGCGCATCGACGGCACCCAGATCACGTCGTAACCACCCGCCGCGTTCCAGCCGGTCGCGTTGACCGTGGCCTCGCCGCCGCCCAGGTTCCACGGGCCGCGGTTGAGCATCCACTGGAGCACCCCGGGTCCCTCGGTGCCCAGCGTCTGGTTCTTCAGCGTCAGCTGGTGCAGCCGGCCCCAGCTCCAGGTGGAGACGTCCTTGCCCAGCTTGGCGGTCAGCTCCCAGCGGGCGTCCTTCATGGCCCGGGCGAGCAGCCCGTCACGGGTCGTCGTGGCAACGTCCTTGCGGGTCTTCGGGGACTGCCACCACTCGCTG
This sequence comes from Streptomyces sp. NPDC091376, assembly GCF_044757085.1. Taxonomy (NCBI): domain Bacteria; kingdom Bacillati; phylum Actinomycetota; class Actinomycetes; order Kitasatosporales; family Streptomycetaceae; genus Streptomyces; species Streptomyces sp. NPDC091376. The sequence continues at coordinate 244,897 of NZ_JBIVUF010000009.1, forward strand.
TTCTCGTCCTCGAGCAGCCCGCGCACCACCTCGTACCAGCGGTCGCCGCCGTCCGGCTGGGCCGACTCGGTGTCCCGCTGGCCGCACTCGCGCACCAGCCCGTTCAGATCGTCGACCGGTCCGGTGCTGTCGGCCGGACGGACGTTGAGGCACTCGCCCTGGACCCGCAGCTCCTTGGGCAGCTTGTTGCCGAAGGCGAGCTTGAGGACCTGGCGCCAGACCGCGTTGAAGTAGGCGGCGGCCGCGGAGTCCGGCTCCTGGGTGTAGTCCCAGCCCTCCAGCAGCTTCTGCGCTTCCCGCACATACGGGTCGGAAACGTCGATCTTCAGCAGATGGTGCGTCAGCAGCTTGGCGATCTCACTGCTGTTGTCCATCTGCATGGTGCGCATGTCGTCCGTCGAGATCTTCCCGCCGTCCTTGATCTTCAACTCGATCAGGTCGTTTATCCGCTGGCTCCGCGAGCCGTAGCCGTAGTCCTTGGTGATCAGGTACGGGTACTTGTCGGAGTCCACGACGGCCTGGTTGGCGGTGACGATGTAACCGCGCTGCGGGTTGTACTCGTAGGGCAGCTCGTCGAAGGGGATGTACCCCTTCCAGTCGGACGTCGGGTTCCAGCCCGGAACCGGCATCGAGCCGTCGAAGCCCTCGGCGCGGATGGGGATGTTGCCGGGCGCCTGGTAGCCGATGTTGCCCTTGGTGTCGGCGTAGATCAGGTTCTGCGAGGGGACCTCGAAGTCCTTCGCCGCCGCCTGGAAGCCCTTGAAGTCCTTCGCGAGGTTGAGCTTGAACACCGCGTCCATGGACTTGCCGGGATCCAGGGCCGTCCAGCGCAGCGCCACGCCGTAGCCGTGGCCGCGGTCGGGGACGGGGGTGGAGTTGCTGACGGGCGCCCGCTCGCCGACCCGCTCCATCTCGGCGCTGCGGTCGGAGATCAGGGGCCCGTGGTCGGTCTCCCGGACGGTGATCGTCTTGCTGCTGCCGCCCGCGACCTTGATGATCTCGTCGCGGACCTTGAACGGCTTGACCCTGCTGCCGGACAGCCAGCCGGCCTGGGAGACCTTCTCCAGGTAGAGATCGGTGACGTCTGCGCCGAGGTTGGTGAAGCCCCAGGCGATGTCCTGGTTGTGGCCGATGATCACGCCCGGCATGCCGGAGAAGGTGTAACCGGCGACGTCGAACGAGCACTTGGGCGAGACGGCGCGGCAGTGCAGGCCCATCTGGGTCCACAGCGAGGGCAGCTGCGGCGCCAGGTGCGGGTCGTTGGCGAGCAGCGGCTTACCGGTCGTCGTGTAGTCGCCGGAGACGACCCAGGAGTTGGATCCGATGCCGTTGCCGTTGGGGCCGAGCATCGCCGGGACCCGGTCGAGGACGTCGGAGAGGCCGGAGAGCTGGGTCTGGACGTCCTGACCGCCGCCGGAGCCGGAACCGTCGCCCGAGCCACCGCCCGTGCCGTTGTCCGAGCCACTGCCCGAACCGACGCCCAGGCCGTTGCCCGAACCGCCGTTCGAGCCGCCGTTCGAGCCGTTGTCCGAGTCGTCGGAGGAGGAGGCCTTGGCCTTCGGATCCCACTTGTCGGTGTCGCTGTCCACGCTGCCGCCCTGGACGACCGGCTGGTGCAGGTCGTACGGGTACGCCGGGTACAGCTGCTTGATCTGCGCCTGGCTGAGCCTGCTGGTCATCAGCGACCGGTCGATCTCGTCCTGCATGTTGCCGCGCAGGTCCCAGGCCATCGCCTTGAGCCAGGCCACCGAGTCGACCGGCGTCCACTTCTCCGGGGCGTAGTCGTTGGTGAGGCCGAGGGCGGCGTACTCGAGGGACACATCACTGCTGTCGCGCCCCGACAGATAGGCGTTGACGCCGTCCGCATACGCCTGGAGGTACTTCTTGGTCGCGGGCGCCAGCTGCTTGTCGTACTCCTCCTGTGCCACCCGGCGCCAGCCGAGGGTGCGCAGGAAGGCGTCCGTCTCGACCGATCCCGGGCCGAACATCTCGGAGAGCCGGCCCGCGGTGACGTGACGGCGTACGTCCATCTCCCAGAACCGGTCCTGCGCGTGGACGTAACCCTGGGCGCGGAAGAGGTCCTCGTCGCTGTCGGCGTAGATCTGCGGGATGCCGTTCCCGTCGCGCTTGACGTCGACGGACCCGGACAGGCCCTTGAGCTCGATCGTCCCGCTGGTCTGCGGGAAGGAGGCGCGTACGGTGCTGACGCCCCAGTACGCACCGCAGACGACACCCGCGACCAGCGCCAGCACCAGGGCGAGCACGATCAGACGGGCGCGTCGGCCCCTCCTCTTGCCTGGCTTCTCGGCGGAGGAGGCGGTTGTGTTGGCGGGCATCGCTGTCCTTCGAGGGGCAGTGTGGTCCTGGGAGTGCTGGAGCAACCATAGGCGCAGCGATCGACGGGCCCGGACGCGGTATCAGTAAGGCGACATCAATGACCGGCCACTCGAACTGACGATCGACTTCAGGGCGGAAGCCGTCATGGGACCGTCAAGAAGTCGTTAAAGATTAGGTAAGGTAACGAAGTGTCGCTTGCCGGAGGAACGATCCGGCAGCAAGCGCGAGGGGAAGGATCGGCCGCTGACTGTCCACGAGCTCAATGAACTCCTGCTCATCTGCTCGCTCGTCCTGCTCATCGCCGTCGCGGCGGTGCGCATCTCGTCCCGGAGCGGGCTCCCCAGCCTGCTGCTGTATCTGGGCATCGGGGTCGCCATAGGGCAGGACGGCATCTTCAACGTCAAGTTCGACAACGCCGAACTGACGCAGGTGATCGGCTATGCCGCACTCGTGGTGATCCTGGCCGAAGGTGGTCTGGGCACCAAGTGGAAGGAAGTCAAACCGGCGTTGCCCGCCGCGGTCGCGCTGTCGACCGTCGGCATCGCCGTGAGCGTGGGCGTCACGGCGGCGGGCGCGCACTATCTGGTCGGACTGGAGTGGCGCCAGGCGCTGATCATCGGCGCGGTCGTGTCCTCGACGGATGCCGCCGCGGTCTTCTCGGTCCTGCGGAGAGTGCCCCTGCCCGCACGCATCACAGGCGTCCTGGAGGCCGAGTCCGGATTCAACGACGCACCCGTCGTCATCCTCGTCGTCGCCTTCTCGGCGGCGGAACCCGTGGACACCTGGTATCTCCTCGTCGCGACGATCCTGCTCGAACTGGCGATCGGCGCCGCCATCGGTCTGGCGGTCGGCTGGCTGGGCTCCTTCGGGCTGCGCCACGTGGCCCTGCCCGCCTCCGGTCTGTACCCGATCGCCGTCATGGCGATCGCGATGACGGCGTACGCGGCCGGCGCCATCGCCCACGGCAGCGGGTTCCTCGCCGTCTACCTCGCCGCGATGGTGCTCGGGAACGCCAGGCTGCCGCACTGGCCCGCCACCCGCGGGTTCGCGGACGGGCTCGGCTGGATCGCCCAGATCGGCATGTTCGTCCTGCTCGGCCTGCTGGTGACCCCGCACGAGCTGGTGCGCGACTTCTGGCCCGCGGTGGCCATCGGGCTGGTGCTGACGATGGTCGCGCGCCCCCTGTCGGTCGTCATCAGCCTGATTCCGTTCCGTATGCCCTGGCCGGAACAGGCCCTGATGTCCTGGGCCGGCCTGCGCGGCGCCGTGCCCATCATCCTGGCGACCATTCCCCTGGTGTCCGGCATCGACGGCAGCGAGCGGGTCTTCAACATCGTCTTCGTGCTGGTGGTCGTCTACACGCTGGTGCAGGGGCCGACACTGCCCTGGCTGGCGAAGGCGCTGCGGCTCGGCAACGGGGCGGAGGCCGCGGACCTGGGCATCGAGTCGGCGCCGCTGGAGCGGCTGCGTGGACATCTGCTGTCGGTCGCGATTCCGGAGAAGTCGAGGATGCACGGTGTGGAGGTCGCGGAGCTGCGGCTGCCCGCCGGCTCCGCGGTGACGCTCGTCGTCCGCGAGGGCAAGAGTTTCGTACCGCTGCCGACGACCGTACTGCGGCGCGGTGACGAGCTGCTGGTGGTGGCGACGGATCCGGTGCGGGACTCCGCGGAAGCACGGCTGCGGGCCGTGGGTCAGGGCGGAAAGCTCGCCGGTTGGCTGGGGACCGGAGGGCAGACGTCCCGTTAATCGCAGGTGCCGGTCCGGATACGTCTGCGATCTCAGCGGAAGAACGGCCTCCACCCCTGTACCATGAAGGCACACTGATCGACCAACTCTGCCTGACGCAGAGCTGGCGCGACCGTATGGCGGCCGAGCATCCCCCAGCAGTGGGTTCCGGTATCTACCGCAGTTCCGCGCAAGAGGACAGCTCTCGGCTGCTCCCGGCACCCCGGGAAGCGCTACCAGGCGGCAGAAAGGCAAGGGCCGTGGTGTCCACGGTCGCTTCTGACACGTCCTCACAGCGTCCTGGCTACGGGCAGCTGCTCCGCACTCCCGGGGCCTGGTCGTTCCTGCTCCCCGGATTCGCTGCCCGGCAGCCCTTCGCGATGCTGACCATCGGCATCGTCCTGCTCGTGCAGCACACCACCGGCTCGTACGGCAGCGCGGGCGCCGTCGCCGCCGTCACCGGTGTCTCCATGGCTCTCTTCGCTCCGCAGAGCGGCAAGCTCGCCGATCGGTTCGGCCAGCGCGCCGTGCTGGTCCCCGGGGTGCTGGTGCACTCCGCGTCCGTCGCCGCGCTGACCGTGCTGGCGCTCGCGCACGCTCCTCTGTGGGTGCTCTTCGCGGCCGCCGTGCCGGCCGGTGCCTCCGTCCCGCAGGTCGGCCCGATGGTGCGGGCCCGCTGGGCGGCGAAGCTCGGGGGCTCACCGCTGATGCCGACGGCGGCGGCGTTCGAGTCCGTGACGGACGAGTTCACCTTCGTGGTCGGCCCGGTGCTGGCCACCGCCCTGTGCACCGGTGTGCACCCGGCCGCGGGACTGATCGCCGAGGCCGGGCTGACCCTGGTCGGCGGTCTGCTGTTCGCCGCCCAGCGCCGCACGCAGCCGCCCTTCGGCCGCCCGGCCGCCGGTGAGCGCGAGGCGCATGTGTCCGCGCTGTCCGTGCCGGGCGTACGGGTCCTGGCCGTGGCCTTCCTGGGCATCGGCTCCGTCTTCGGCGGTATGCAGGTCTCGCTGACCGCGTTCTCGGAGGAGATCGGGCAGCCCGGCATGAACGGTCTGCTGTACGGGCTCTTCGCGGCCGGCAACATGCTGGCGGGCATCGCCATCGGCGCGATCGCCTGGAAGTCCGGGCCGCGACGGCGTCTCGTGCTCGGCTACGCAGGGCTCGCGATCGCCGCGTCCCTGCTGTGGGCGGCGCACTCCGCGGTCCTGCTCGGAGCGCTCGGCCTGGTCGTCGGCGTATGCATCGCGCCCGCGCTGATCAGCGGCTTCACGCTGGTCGAGACTCTGGTGCCGGCATCGGCCCGTACCGAGGCGTTCACCTGGCTGACGGGCTCCGTGGCGCTGGGCCAGGCGGCCGCGGTGACGGTCGCGGGGCGGCTCGCCGACGGGTACGGCGCGAGCGCCGGATTCCTGGTGCCGCTGGTGGGCACCGCACTGGCCCTGATCACGCTCGTGGCGCTGCGGTCACGGCTCGCGCCGCGGTCGCACAGCCGTACCGTCGCACGTGGTGTCGGTCACCGAGTGCCCGTGACGGTGGACTGATCCGCGGGAATACGTCACTATGGACCGTCGTTAGCACTCATCGAGTGAGAGTGCCAGGAGGAAGACAAGTGCCGACCTACCAGTACCAGTGCACCGAGTGCGGCGAGGGCCTCGAGGCGGTGCAGAAGTTCACCGACGACGCCCTGACCGAGTGCCCCAGCTGCAACGGACGCCTCAAGAAGGTGTTCTCGGCGGTCGGCATCGTCTTCAAGGGCTCCGGTTTCTACCGGAACGACAGCCGCGGCTCGTCGTCGAGCAGCACGCCGTCGTCGACCTCGTCGTCGTCCGCTTCTTCGTCCTCCTCCACGGACACGAAGTCCTCGTCCTCGGACTCGAAGCCGGCGGCGAGCACGTCCGGCTCGTCCGGCGCTTCCAGCAGCGGTACGACGGCCGCCTGATCCAGTTCTTCGCGTCAGGGCCCCACCGTCTTCGGACGGTGGGGCCCTGGGCGTTCACGGCGGGCATCCGGCGCGTTCCGTGGGCACCGGGCGCATTCCGGCGCGTGTTCGGGCGCGGCTACTGTGATCGCCATGGCCAACGCAGACAGCGCACAGCGCGCGGAAATCGGCGTGATCGGCGGCTCGGGTTTCTACTCGTTCCTGGAGAACGTGACCGAGGCCGAGATTCCGACGCCGTACGGCAGCCCGAGCGACTCCCTGTTCTTCGGCGAGATCGCCGGCCGCAGGATCGCCTTCCTCCCCCGGCACGGCCGCAGCCACCGCCTCCCTCCCCACCGCATCAACTACCGCGCCAATCTGTGGGCCCTGCGGTCCGTGGGCGTCCGGCAGGTGCTGGGGCCGTGCGCCGTGGGCGGGCTGCGGCCGGAGTACGGACCGGGCACGCTGCTCGTCCCTGACCAGTTGGTCGACCGTACGAAGGCCCGCGCCGACACCTACTTCGACGGTGAGCCGCTCTCGAGCGGGGAGGTGCCGAAGGTCGTGCATGTGTCGCTGGCCGATCCGTACTGCCCCTCCGGCCGCGCCGCCGCGCTGGCCGCGGCACGCGGGCGGGACTGGGAGCCGGTCGACGGCGGCACGCTGGTCGTGGTCGAGGGGCCGCGCTTCGGGACCCGCGCCGAGTCGCGCTGGCACGCGGCGATGGGCTGGTCGGTGGTGGGGATGACCGGTCACCCCGAGGCCGCGCTCGCCCGTGAACTGGAGCTCTGCTACACGACGATGACGCTCGTGACGGACCTCGACGCGGGGGCGGAGAGCGGTGAGGGCGTCTCCCACGGGGAGGTGCTGAAGGTCTTCGCCGCGAACGTGGACCGGCTCAGGGACGTGCTGTTCGACGCGGTGGCCGGGCTGCCGGCGAACGAGGACCGCGACTGCCTGTGCGGGAACGCGCTGAACGGGATGGATACGGGGATGAAGCTGCCGTAGCGGTGGGCGCGCGGTGCATCGATCGCCCGTGAGGGTGAGGGAGTTGTCCACAGGACCTGGGCTGTCCACAGGTCCGGGCGGGGCGGCGCGTGAGCGGGGATCGTGAAGGGCGTTGGGCATCCACGCCCCTCACACGGCTCACGACGGGTGGTCACGACCATGACGCAGCTTCCCTCCTCGCTTGCTTCCCCCTCCGGGACATCGGCCCTGCCGCCGGCTCCGGCGCCGGAGCCCTGCGGAGTGCCCGCGTTCCCGCCGCTGAGGGTGCGGGGCGGGCTGCACTGGCAGAGGACGCGGCTGCGGCGTGTGCTGCGGCGGAGGCGGCGAGCCCTGGCGGCGGGTCTGGCGGTCACGGCTGCGGCGCTGGCCGCCTGGGTGCCACGCGCGCAGGTCGGGGCCGACGCCCGGGGGGAGCCGGTCGCGCTGCCCTGGCATGCGCCACCGCTGCCCGCTCCACCGCTACCGGTGGACATCGTGTCCGCGCCGGTGCGCATCGCCGACGCCGAGACGGTCCGGCTGCTGGAGCCGGGCGACCGCGTGGACGTCATCGCGGCCGCCGGCTCCCCGGCGGGCACAGGGTTCGGATCGGCGTACGGCAGGGGTTCGGGCCTGCGAGGGACGTCGCGCGCGGACTCCGACGCCCGGGTCATCGCGACCGGTGCCCGGGTGGCCGATGTTCCACGGGCGAGCGAGGGTCTGCAGGAGAGCGGGGCTCTGGTCGTCCTTGCCGTGCCGCGTCCGGTCGCTGCGGCGCTCGCCGGAGCGAGCGCCACATCACGTCTGGCGGTGACGCTGTGCTGAGTCGTGTCCCGGCATTCCGTGCACGTCCGGTTTCCCGTGCACGCCGCGTTCCCCTCGCCCGTCCCGTACGGCCGGTGGCAGGCCCGCTCGGCCGGGGTCAGAGGTGGTGCGGGGGCTTCTCGTCGAGGAAGCGGGCCAGGTCGGTGGCGCTGTCGCCGCTCGTCGGAGGCCGCTCGCCCCACCCGCGGTCCGTATCGTCCGAGGATTGCTGGTCCAGCGGATCGTCGAAGATCAGCGCCGGCTTGGGAAGGGGCTGCCGGGGCTCCTCCGCATCACGCGGTCCGGGGGCGGGGGCGGTGCTCATGGACTCAGGGTACGCCGGGGGCGGCGGGGGTCAGCGGTCCTTCGGGTCGAGGAGCCAGAGGCCGAGGACCACCAGGAACGAGAGCACGAGGAATCCGGCGCCCCACCAGGCGGTGCCCGTGTTCCCGCTCATCCACTCGTCGACGGTGATGGTCAGCCCCCAGAGCTGGCCGACGATGACGGTGAGGGCGAGTGCCAGGCGTGCCGTGAGCTTGGAGGAGCGTTCGGGCTCCTGCTCGCTGCCGGCACCGGGCCCCGGGCCCGTGTGCCGGATCCGGGGGTCGCCGTAGCCGCTGGTGGAGCGGATCTGCGGATAGCGCTCGCGCACCGGCCGGTTCAGCCGGGGCTGGGCGCTGCCGGGGCGGTAGTCGGGCGGTGGGGTGTTCGGCTGCGAGGAAGGTGTGGTCATGAGCGGAGCCCCTCCTCCCCTGTGGAACGGGCACCCGGGCAACCGAGTCTGGCGGCCATCTCGGGGCGGTCCTCGAGGAGTTGGCGGCACAGCCCTTCGGTCGCGGACTCTCCGGAGCGGGTGGTGCCGACCGCCCAGACGCTGCCGTCCGCCTCCTCGATGAGGAGCACCTTGGGCAGCGGCCTCGGCGGCGGACCGGCGGTGACCTCACCGGTCCGCGGGTCGAAGATGCCCTCGTGGCAGGGGCAGTACAGCTCGCCTTCGCTCCCCCGGTCCGCGCGCCAGAGCACCCCGCAGGCGAGATGCGTGCAGACGGCGGAGTAGCCGACGAGGCTGCCGTCTCCGAGGCGTACGGCGACGGCCCGGTCCGCTTCTTCCGGGTAGCGGAACGCGATGGACTCCCCGGGCAGCAGCCCGCCGGCGATCCGCTTGGGGGCCGGGATTCCCTCGCTGTCGCCGTGCCGGTGAAGCACGCCCGCGGCGACGCCGATGCCGCCCACGGCGAGGCCGCCGGAGACGGTCGCGACGATGCGGAGGTAGTCGCGGCGGGTGGTGAGGGAGTCCGCGGCGATCCGGTCCTCCAGCGCCTCCTGTGCGGCGTCCGTCGCGCCCGGTCCGTCGGCCGGCGGCTGTTCGGTCACGCTCATCGGACGTCCACTCCGTTCACCTCGACCACGGGCAGTCCGCCGGGCACGGGCCATTGGACCTTGTCGGCGGGGACGACCATGGCGACCCCGGTGGTCACGGTCGTACGGCCGAAGGTGAAGGAGTCGACGACCTGGACTCCGGGGCGTTCGGCCTGGAGTTCCTCGACGGTGCCGTAGAAGAGGGCGCCGGTGGGGCAGACCGTGGCGCACATCGGGGCGAGGCCGTAGGCGGTGCGGTCGTAGCAGAGGTTGCACTTCATCTGCAGCTTCGCCTGGAGGTCGATCTTCGGGACACCGAAGGGGCAGGCGTTGACGCAGTTGGCGCAGCCGATGCAGCGGGTGGTGTCGGCCTGCTGCACGACACCGTCCGCGGTGACCAGGATCGCGTCGGCGGGGCAGACCTCGGCGCAGGGGGCGACCGGGTCCTCACAGTGCATACAGACGGTGGGAAGGGAGGCGACGGAGTGACCTTCGTCGGGGTAGTCGAGATGGATCATCGACTTTCCGCGGTGGGAATCGCATTCACGGCATGCGGAGACGCATGCCTGGCACCCGATGCAGCGCCCCGGGTCGATGAAGATCGTTCTGCCCATCATGGTTCTCGTCAGCTCCTCTCCGCGGTGCCACGGCCCTGCGGGACGGTGGGCGGCAGTGGGTCGGTGCGGGACACCTGGGTCTCCGGGTACGCGTGGTGGCCGGGAGCGGTCGGGGGCTCGGGGACCTCGTCGATCTGCTCGGCGCGCTCGATACGGCAGGCGCAGACCTTGTACTCGGGGATCTTCGACCGGGGGTCGAGGGCGTCGATGGTGAGCGCGTTGGCCGCGGTGGGGACGGGCCAGTGGTACGGGACGAAGACGGTGTCCGGGCGGATGGCCTCGGTCACCAGGGCGGGGAAGACCTCGCTGCCACGGCGGGTGACGACGCGGACCGGGTCTCCGGAGCGGAAGCCGTGGGAGGGGTGGACCTCGATCCAGGGGCGTGGGGTCTGTTCGACGAGGGCGCCGAGCCTGCGGGTCTGGTTGCCGGAGAGGAAGTGGGCGACGGTCCGTCCGGTGGTGAGTGTCATCGGGTGCTCGTCGTCGTACGGGTCCATGGGCGGGTGCCATTCGACGACCTGCATATGGATCTTGCCGTCGGGGTGGTAGGTCTTCCCGTCCTCGAACAGGCGGGGGGTGCCCGGGTGGTCCGTGGAGGGGCACGGCCAGGCGATGCCGCCGGTCTCCTCCAGGCGTTCGTAGGTGATGCCGTAGTAGTCGTTGACCGTTCCGGCGGAGGCGACGCGCAGCTCATCGAAGACCTCGCGCGATCCGGCGAAGGCGAACTTGTCGCCGACGCCGAGGCGCTGGGCGAGCTGGCACATGACCCAGGTGTCGGTGCGTACGCCCGGGAGCGGTTCCTGGGCCTTGTTGTGCTTGATCACGCGGGCTTCGGCATTGGCCATCACGCCCTCGTCCTCGGCCCAGGTGGTGACAGGGAGGACGACATGGGCGTTGGCCGCGGTCTCGGAAAGGAAGAAGTCGAGTTGGGCATGGAATTCGACGGCGTCGTATCCCTCCTTGACCACGCGGTAGTTGGGGAGGGAGACAAACGGGTTGTTGCAGATGCCGATCAGCCCACGGATCTCGTGGCGCTGCATCTGCCAGACCATCTCCATCATCGAGGTGCCGGCGGGCGGGAGTTCGGATTCCTCGATGCCCCAGATCTCGCAGATCTGGCGGCGGTGCTCGTCGTTCGTGATGGAGCGGCCCCCGGGAAGGAGGTCGGACTTCTGGCCGTGTTCGCGGCCGCCCTGGCCGTTGCCCTGGCCGGTAATGGTGCCGTAGCCGGCTCCGGGCTTGCCGATGTTGCCGGTGGCCACACAGAGGTTGATGACGGAAAGGCAGTTCTCGACGCCCTGCGAATGGTGCTCGATACCCCGGGCGTGCCAGGCCATGGCTTTCGGGGCGCGGGCGAACATGCGGGCGACCTGCACGATCTGCCGTTCCGGGACGCCGCAGATCTCCGCGGCCCGCTCGGGGGGATACTCCGCGACCTTCTCCCGGACCTCGGCCCAGCCGGTGGCGTGGGCGGAGATGAAGCTCTCGTCGTCGAGTTCCTCCCGGATCACGACATGGAGCACGGCGTTGAAGAACGCCGAGTCGGTGCCGGGTTTGAGGGCGACATGGATGTCGGCGGTGCGGGCAATGGCGGTCTCGCGCGGATCGATGACGATCAGGCTCGCACCACGGTCCCGGGCGCCCCACAGGTACTGGGTCATCACGGGGAAGCACTCACCGACGTTGGAGCCGGCGATGAGGAGGCAGTCCGTCTGCAGGATGTCGGCGAAGGGATTGCCGGCCCTGTCGATCCCGAAGGCGAGCTTGTTGGCCCCGGCGGCGCTGACCATGCACAGCCGGCCGTTGTAGTCGACGTGCCGGGTCTTCAGGGCGACCCGGGCGAACTTGCCGACGAGATACGTCTTCTCGGAGTACAGGCTGGCGCCGCCGAGCACGCCGAAGGCGTCGTTGCCGTACGCGGACTGGATGCGCTGCATCTCGGCGGCGGTGAAGTCGAGCGCCTCCTCCCAGGAGGCCTCACGGAAGGGTTCGTCGCGGGAGCGGCGGATCAGCGGGCTGGTGAGCCGGTCCGGATGGTTGACCTGCTGATAGGCGTTGATGCCTTTGGGGCAGAGGCGCATCCGGTTGATGTCGTGGTTGCGCGGCTCGACGCCGAAGACCTTGCCGCTCTTGTTGACGCGCAGATACATGCCGCACTGGACACCGCAGAAGCAGCAGTGGGTGGGGACGAGGGTCTCGCCCCCCTGGTCGGCGCGCCACCGGTCGGCCGGGATGCCTCCGGCGTCCCGGAAGTTGCGGGTGCCGGGAGGAGCGAGGGAGGGATCCAGCGGGAGGGGCTGCTCGGTCACTTGAAGCCCTTCTTGACATGGGTGAGGTAGGCGTTGCCGCGCAGCACCCGCTTGCAGCGCGGGCAGTACTGCGCCCACTCGTCGAAGTCGAGTTTCAGATCGCGCATGGTGCCCTGCAGGTTCTCGACATAGGGGGTGGTGTCGATGGGGTCGCCGCAGCGGCGGCAGGTGAAGATCTGCTCGTCCTGCCGGGCCGTGTACTTGAACAGCTGCATACCGACCGCGGCGGGGCGCTGGACGATGTGGAAGAACTTGCCGAAGGGCAGATAGATGAGGGTGAAGACCACCGCCACCATGTGCAGGATCGCCAGGAACTCGTAGCCGCCGCCGTGCAGGAAGATCGACGAGAAGGTGAGGAGCAGACCGGTCACCGAGATGACGAGCAGGGCGATCAGCGGGATCAGGTCGTAGGCGAACCGCTGGCCGGTGATCGCCCCGCGGTCCTTCATCCGCCGCCACAGGAAGTACGAGGCACCGGCGATGACGAGCACGGCGGCGAGGTCGAGGCCGTGGAACATGACCCAGCCGAAGAAGCTCAACGCGTCGAACCCGAGGACCTTGAAGCCCCAGATCCGCATGTCGTAGCCGGGCCCGGAGCCGGTGGGCGAGGTGAAGGTGAACCAGCCCCAGGTGAGCGGGAAGGTGATCAACGCGGCCAGCACACAGCCCCAGAAGATCAGCTGGTGAGCGGCCCAGCGTGCGTGCGAACGGGCTCCGAGGAACTTCTGGAAGCCGAGATAGGTGGCGATCATCCTCGGCAGCGCGGTCGGTGCCCTGCGGAAGTTGGCGGCGGAGAAGAAGCTGCGCCATCCCTGCCGGAACAGCCGACGGGCGCCGGGCGAGGAGATCCAGACGGTGTAGCGGTAGGTGATGCCGAAGGCGAGGAAGACGGTGGCGACGGCATAGGGGAGGAGAGCGGAGTCGAAGTCCGTGAGGAGCCGGCTGCCGAGAACGATCGCGATGATCAGCAGTACGCAGACGGCGGCGCCCGCCAGCGAGGCACGCCGGCGCACGGCTCCCGGTGTCTGCTGGTGGGCGGGCGGTGGAGCGGGCGGCGCGGACGGCCCGGCAGCCGGCGCGGCGGACGGCGCTTGCGGGCTCTGCGTTGGCTCGGACGGGTCGTTCACGCCGCCACGCTAGGGGCTCTGTGCGGGTTGGTCCTGTTTTGCTACTCACGGGGGTGAGGGCTTCGCTCAAATGGCGCCCCTACCGTGCCGATGGCGCCGCGCCACCGCGGGACGGCGGACAGCAGGACACCACGATCCTGCGGTGCGGCTCCTGACCACGCTCGTACGCGCGTCTCGCCACGCCGTCCCGCTCGCTCTGGTGTGCTGGAGGCATGACCTCCACTTCCGCATCCGCCGAGAGCGGCGGCTCGGGATCCCGGCGCCGTATGCGTGCGCGCCGTCGCGACGAGGCCCATCGCGCCGCGACCCCGCTGGAACTCTTCTTCGACCTCTGCTTCGTCGTCGCCGTGAACCAGGCCGGGGCGCAGCTGGTCCATGCCGTGGCCGAGAACCACGCCGGCGACGGACTGCTGAACTACGCCATGGTGTTCTTCGCGATCTGGTGGGCGTGGATGAACTTCACCTGGTTCGCCTCCGCGTACGACACCGACGACATCCCGTACCGCATCGTCACGCTCATCCAGATCGCGGGCGTGCTGATCCTCGCGGCCGGGGTCTCGCGCGCCTTCCTCGACCAGGACTACGTGGTCGTCTTCCTGGGCTACGTGGTGATGCGGATCGCGCTCGTCGGGCAGTGGCTGAGGGTCGCGGCCTCGACCCGCGGCGCGGAGCGGAGGACGGCCCTGCGGTACGCGGGCGGGATCGTGCTCTGCCAGATCGGCTGGCTGGCACTGCTCGTACTCCCGCAGCACGTACGGCCCTGGGCGTTCCTGGTGCTGGCGCTGGCCGAGATGGCCGTACCGCTCATCGCCGAGCGCTCCATGGCCACCAGCTGGCACGCCCACCACATCGCCGAGCGCTACGGCCTGTTCACCATCATCGTGCTCGGCGAGACGATCCTGGCCGCCACCGTGGGGGTGCGTTCCGCACTGGATGTGAGCAACGCGCTGGGGGTGCTGGTGCCGATCGCCGTCGGAGGGCTGCTGATCGTGTTCGCCGCCTGGTGGATCTACTTCGCCGTCCCGGTCCACGTCCGGCTGGAGGCCGGCGACGAGGCGTTCCTGTGGGGTTACGGCCACTATGTGATCTTCGCGTGCGCGGCGGCCATCGGCGCGGGTCTGGAGGTCGCCGTCGAGACGGCCGTCCACAAGTCGCACATCTCCGAGGTCGCGGCGGCGGCCGCGGTCACCGTACCCACGGCGGCGTTCCTGCTGACCGTCTGGCTGCTGCACGCACGCCACTTCAAGCACGGCCTCTGGCAGCAACTGATCCTGCCCTGCTCGGCGCTGGCGATCCTCCTCTGCACCCTGGCGGGCGAGCATGCCGTGCTCGCGGCCGGGCTGGTGGCGGCTGCCACGGTCGCGGCCGGAGAGACACTGAGCCGTCGCGCGAACCGCCCCGGGCCAGGGGCCACCGCCGGAGCACCGGCCGGGTGATCGACGCCACGGGCGGACCTCTCCCGGACCCGGCCACGCCGCCCGGCACGCGTGATACGCAGAACGCATGGCAGACAAGGCACCGAACGACGCACTGACCGACGTGCCCGGCCTCCGGGTCGGCCACGCCCGGCTCTCCGGGGAGGGCGCCCTCAGCGGCACCACGGTCGTCCTCGCTCCCGAGGGCGGGGCCGTCGCCGCGGTCGACGTCCGTGGTGGCGGACCCGGCACCCGGGAGACCGACGCGCTCGACCCCCGCAATCTGGTCCAGCGCATCGACGCGGTCGTCCTGACCGGAGGCAGCGCGTACGGGCTGGACTCCGCGTCCGGCGTGATGGCGTGGCTGGAGGAGCAGGGCCGCGGGGTGCCGGCCGGGCGGGAACCCGGCCAGGTCGTACCGGTCGTCCCCGCCGCCTGCGTCTTCGACCTCGGCCGCGGCGGGGACTGGCGGGCCAGGCCGGATGCCTCGACGGGACGCGCGGCCGTGGAGGCGGCGGCGCTCACGGAGCCGGGCGCGCCGGTGGAGGAGGGCTCGGTCGGCGCCGGGACGGGCGCGGTGGTCGGCCGTATCAAGGGCGGCATCGGCACGGCGAGCACCGTCCTGCCCAGCGGGGCGACGGTCGCCGCGCTGGTCGTGGCCAACGCGGCCGGTTCGGCGGTCGACCTGGACACCGGTGTGCTCTACGGGCAGTACGTCACGGGCGGGCTGCCCGTTCCGCCGCCGCCAGAGGTGCACGCCGCAGCCCTGCACCGGCTCGCGGAGGCCGCCGACCGCAACGGGGCACCGCCGCTGAACACCACCCTCGCCGTCGTCGCCACCGACGCCGAACTGACCCGCGCGCAGGCGCAGAAGCTCGCCGGCACGGCGCACGACGGTATCGCGCGCGCCGTGCACCCGGTGCATCTCCTCAACGACGGCGACACCGTCTTCACCTTGGCCACCGGCGCCCGTCCGCTCGACGGCCATCCGCTCGCCCTCAACGCCGTTCTCGCGGCAGGGGCGGATGTCGTGACGAGGGCGATCGTCCGCGCTCTGCTGGCCGCACGGAGTGTCACCGGGGCAGGCGGCGACTTCCCCTCGTACACGGAGCTGTACGGGCTCGGGCCACGCGGCGCCCCCAACGCGGACTGACGTACTGCGTCAGGGAGTTGAGGCGCGCGCGGACGGCGCGCGGAACTTTTGCGTGTGAGCCGCTCGTTTTCCGGAACCCGGGACGCGATGTCAGACCCAGGGACTACGTTAAGCAGTCATCAAGTGACGTGTGGCAACGGCCTGGAGATCCGGGAGATCCACCTTGAACGATCCCTACGAGACAACCGAGACGCACCTCGAACGGCTCCTGGGTCGGGCACTCAACTCCTTCGACCTTCCCGACACCATGGTCGACCGTCTCGAATCCGCGCTGGCCCACGACAGTTCGCTGCACTCCTCGCACCACAGCGCCGCCCTGCACCGTACGACCTACCGGCATGCGTATCTGCTGGCCGACGGCTCCTCCCTCACCCTGTGGGAGCTCGTGCACAACAGCGGACGGGGCGGCGCCCGGCAGCATGAGCTGTACGTGGACGAGTCGGAGGCCCGGCTCGCGGCGTCCAGGCTGTGCTCGGAGCACGGCGGGCGTACCGGCCATGCGGCGATATCCGGGGCCGCGCCCGAGGCGGACCCCGACACCGAGGGGCTCGACGCCGAGCTGGAGCTGCTCGGCAGGCTGCTGGCTGCCCCTCCGGCGGTCCCCGCGCGCAGGTACGTCCCGGACGACTCCGCGGACCACGCCCGGCGGCTGCTGCGCCGAGCCGAGAATCCGGACCGGCCGGGCGAGGACACCGCCAGGCTGCTTCGGGCGGCGTTCGCGCACCACATCGGCCAGGCGTTCGGCCGGCAGTGCCTCGCCGACGCCCGGGACGCGGGCTTCACGCTCTACGAGCACGCGTTCCTGCTGCTCGACGGCACGGAGCTGAGCCTGTGGGAAGTGGAGCACACGGCCACGCCCGACGGCCGTCACATGTGCGAGGTGTACGAGGACGAGCGCACCGCGCGCGAAGCCATGGAGTTCCGCGCGCGGGTGCGCTGACCCGAGGGCTGCCCGACGGCTCGGCAGCCCGGCAGGCGAGTGCTCAGACCGCCGCGACGACTGCGGACTTCTCGGCGGTGGCCGCGGGCTGCGGAGGGGTCTGGGAGGTCTTCCTCATGCCCTTCAGCAGGATGACCAGACCGGCGGCGACCACCGTGCCCGCGAGGATCGCGAGCAGGTAGAGGAACGCGTTGCCGATCAGCGGGACGACGAAGATGCCGCCGTGCGGCGCGCGCAGTGTGCATTCGAAGGCCATCGACAGGGCGCCGGTGACCGCGCCGCCCGCCATCACTGAAGGGATGACCCTCAGCGGGTCGGCGGCGGCGAACGGGATCGCACCCTCCGTGATGAACGAAGCACCCAGCACCCAGGCCGCCTTGCCGTTCTCACGTTCGGCCTTGGTGAACAGCTTGCCGCGCACCGTCGTGGCCAGTGCCATCGCGAGCGGCGGCACCATGCCCGCGGCCATGACGGCCGCCATGACCTTGAGCGAGCCCTCGTTGGGAGTGGCGAGGCCGCCGACCGCGAAGGTGTACGCGACCTTGTTGAGCGGGCCGCCCAGGTCGAAACACATCATCAGGCCGAGGATCGCGCCAAGGATGATCGCGTTGGCGCCGCTGAGGCCGTTCAGCCAGTCGGTGAGGGCCTGCTGGAGCGAGGCGAGCGGCTTGCCGATGACCAGGAACATCAGGAAGCCGACGATCGCGGAGGAGATCAACGGGATCACGACGACGGGCATGATGCCGCGCAGGACGTCGGGCACCCTGACCTTCTGGATCGCCAGGACGACGGCGCCGGCGAGCAGTCCGGCGACCAGACCGCCCAGGAAGCCCGCCTTGATGGTGATGGCGATCGCGCCGCCGACGAAGCCCGGGACGAGGCCGGGGCGGTCGGCCATTCCGTACGCGATGTATCCGGCGAGGACGGGGATCAGGAAGCTGAACGCGAGCCCGCCGATCTGGAACAGAAGCGCGGCCCAGCTGGTGTGGTCGCCCCACACGAAGACGTCGGCGACGGATTTGGCGCTGGTGATCTCGTAGCCGCCGAGGGCGAAGCCCAGGGCGATGAGGAGACCGCCGGCGGCGACGAACGGGATCATGTAACTGACACCGGACATCAGCCACTTGCGGAGCTTGCTGCCGTACCCCTCACCGGGCTCGCCCGCGCCCTCGACGGGGGCGGGCCGGGACACGGCGCTCGCCTCGCCGCGGGCGGCCTTCTCCCGGGCCTCGGCGATGAGTTCGGCCGCCCGGTTGATCCCGGCCTTCACCCCGACGTCCACGGTGGGCTTCCCGGCGAAGCGCTCCTTGTCCCGTACGGGGACGTCGTGCGCGAAGATCACGGCGTCCGCGGCCTCGACGACCGCGGCGTCCAGCCGGGCGAACCCGGCGGACCCCTGCGTCTCCACAGTGACCTCGACCCCGGCTTCCTGCCCCGCGCGCTCCAGGGCTTCCGCGGCCATGTAGGTGTGCGCGATCCCGGTGGGACAGGAGGTGACGGCGACGACCCGGAAGGGTGTGGAACCCTCCGGCTCCGCGGCATCCTCGCCCGGCACGGACGCGGACGCGGACACAGACGCAGACGCAGACGCAGGCGCAGACTCGGCAGCCGGCTCCGCACCAGTGCCAGTGCCCGTGCCCGTACCGGTGGGAGACGTGACCCGGTCGGACTCGGGGCCCGTCGCCACCTCGGCAGCGGAAGCGGCGGAAGCCGCCGACGCGTCCGCCGGTTCGACATCGCCGCGGACGAGGGCCGCCGCGGTCGTCGGGGAGTCCGTCTCGCGCAGGGCGGACGTGAAGTCCGGGTCCATCAGTCGGCGGGCGAGGGCGGAGAGGATGGTGAGGTGCGCGTCGTCGGCGCCCGAGGGGGCCGCTATGAGGAAGACGAGGTCGGCGGGTCCGTCGGGTGCGCCGAAGTCGATGCCGGTGACGGCGCGTCCGAAGGCCAGGGTGGGTTCGGTGACATGCGCGCTGCGGCAGTGGGGGATGCCGATGCCGCCGTCCAGGCCCGTCGGCATCTGCGCCTCACGCGCCGCCACATCGGCCAGGAAGCCGTCGAGGTCGGTGACACGGCCGAGCGCGACCATGCGCTCGGCGAGCGACCTGGCCGCCTCTTCCTTCGTCGCGGCGGCCAGGTCGAGGTCGACCAGGTCCGCGGTGATCATGTCGCTCATCGCGGGCTCCCTTGCTCCGTGAGTGCGCGGTCCAGGGGGACGTCCGCGGTCACCAGAACCGCGGCGGGATCGAGATCGGACGGCGTGGGCATCACACTGCCCGGCAGCTGGACGGCGGCCGCGCCATGGGCGACCGCGGCGGCCAGGGCGTCGGGTCCGTCGGCGCCCGCCGCCAGGAAGCCGGCCAGGGACGCGTCGCCCGCGCCGACGTTGCTGCGTACGGCGGCGACCGACGCGGCGCCGTAGAACGCGCCGGCGCCCGAGACGAGAAGCTGACCGTCCGCTCCGAGGCTGGCCAGCACCACGCCCGCGCCGCGCGTGCGCAGTTCCTCCGCCGCCTTCACCGCGTCGCCGACCGTGGCCAGCGGCCGTCCGACCGCCTCGGCGAGTTCGTCGGCGTTCGGCTTGACGACATCGGGCCGGGCGGAGAGAGCCGCCGTCAGTGACGGCCCGGAGGTGTCCAGCGCGATCCGGGCGCCCGACTCATGGGCGCGGGCGACCAGTTCGGTGTACCAGGAGGGCGCCAGGCCACGCGGAAGGCTGCCGCAGCAGGCGATCCAGTCGGCGGTACGGGAGCGCGCTGCGACCATGGCGAGCAGCGCCTGCGATTCCGCCGCGGTGAGTTCGGGCCCCGACGCGTTGATCTTGGTCAGTGTGCCGTCCGGCTCGGCGAGCGCCACGTTCGACCGCGTCACTCCCGCGACCGGCACGACCGCGGTCTCGATGCCCTGCCCTGCCAGGAGTTCCGCGACGAGCCTGCCGGGCGGGCCGCCGAGCGGCAGTACGGCGACGGTCCGGTGTCCGGCCGCCGCGACCGCCCGCGAGACGTTGACGCCCTTGCCGCCGGGGTCCATGCGGTCGCCGGTGGCCCGCAGCACTTCGCCGCGCTCCAGGTCCGGGATCTCGTACGTCCGGTCCAGCGAGGGATTCGGGGTGACGGTGAGAATCATGTACGTACTACTTCCGTGCCCGCGGCCTCGACAGCCGCGGCGTCCTCGGGGCTGAGCCCGCTGTCCGTGATGAGCAGATCGACATCGGCGAGGCCCGCGAAGCGGGCGAAGTGCTCCTCGCCGTACTTGGCGGAGTCGGCGAGGAGCACCACGCGCCGCGCCGCCGCGACGACGGCGCGCTTGACGGCCGCCTCGGCGAGGTCGGGTGTGGTCAGCCCGCTTCCGGCCGAGAAGCCGTTGGTGCCGAGGAAGACGACATCGGCCCGGATCTCCCCGTACGCCCGCAGGGCCCAGGCGTCGACGGCGGCGCGCGTGCGGTGGCGGACGCGGCCGCCGACGAGATGCAGGTCGATCCCGGGGTGGTCGGCGAGCCGGGCGGCGGCGGGCAGCGCGTGGGTGACGACGGTCAGCGAGCACTCCAGCGGGAAGGCCGCGGCCAGCCTGGCCACCGTGGAGCCGGCGTCGAGGATGACGCTGCCGTCCTCGGGGAGTTCGGCGAGGGCGGCGTGCGCGATGCGGTCCTTCTCGTCGGCGGCGGTGGACTCGCGCTCGGCGAGGTCCGGCTCGAAGTCGAGCCGCCCGGCCGGGATGGCCCCGCCGTGCACCCGGCGCACGAGCCCGGCCCGGTCGAGGGTCTTCAGATCGCGCCGGATGGTCTCGGCGGTGACCTGGAACTCGTCGGCGAGAGACAGCACGTCGACCCGTCCGCCCTCACGGGCGAGGCGGAGGATCTGCTGCTGACGCTCCGGTGCGTACATGTGGGTTTACGTCCATTCCATGCCCGAACCTGTGGTTTCAGGGTCAGGCTACGCCCCCGTCGACACGAAGTAAACAGACTCGGGCATCCACACGGGCACATACGGACTCGAGCAGGCACAGAAAGAGGCCCGGCGCCGGGGAACATCCCGGCGCCGGGCCTCTACTGAGAACCTCTGCTGAGCAGCGGAGCGGTCGGCTCTGCGGAGCAGTCGGCGGCTCTGCGGAGCGGTCGGCTCAGCGCGTCAGCACCAGCTCCTGCTCCTCCGTACCCGCGCCGACGCCCTCCCCGGAGGCGTCCGCGCCCTCCAGGTGCTGCTTCGGACGCGCCGGCAGGGCGAACATCACCGCGAAGATCACCGCGAGCACCGCCACGACCCACCACAGCGAGCCCTGGAACGCGTCCGCGAAGGCCCGGCCGACGGCTCCCTGCGACGTCAGCGGCTTCTCGTCGATCACCCCGAAGAACACGACCGAGACCAGTCCGAGGCCCAGCGCATTGCCCATCTGCCCGGTCGTGTTGATCAGCCCCGACGCCGACCCGGCGTGCTCACGCGGCACGTCGGAGAGCACCGCGTCCGTCAGCGGCGCCACGATCAGCCCCATGCCGAGCCCCATGATCACCAGCGGCGCGATCATCTGCCAGGACTGGATGTCCGTGCCGTACCGCCCGGCCTCCCAGATGTAGAGGAGCAGCCCGGCCGCCATGGTGAGCGCACCCGCCTGCAGCACCTTGCGGCCGAAGCGCGGCACCAGCTTCTGTACGGACAGGCCGGCGGCCAGCGACACCGCGATGGAGAACGGCACTCCGGTGAGGCCCGCCTTGAGCGGGCTCCAGCCCAGACCGATCTGCATGTACAGCGTCCAGACCAGGAAGAAGATGCCCAGGACCACACCGAAGGTCAGCTGGACCGCGATACCGGCGGCGAAGCTCTTCACCCGGAACAGCGACAGCTCGACGAGCGGCGAGCCGTCCTTGCGGGTCTTGCGCTTCTCGTACGCCACGAACACGGCGAACACGAGCGGGCTGGCCGCCATGCACAGGTGGCCCCAGAGCGGCCAGTCCAGCTCACGGCCGCGCGTGAGCGGGTAGACCAGCATGAGCAGACCGGTGGTGACGAGGGCGACGCCGACCAGGTCGAGGCGGAGCGCCTTCTCGGCACGGGACTCGGCGATGAACTTCCGGCCGAGGATGACTCCCGCGACACCGACCGGCAGATTGATCAGGAAGATCGGCCGCCACTCGAGGCCGAACAGGTTCCACTGCGTGAGCAGCGCGCCGAGCAGCGGGCCCGAGACCGCCCCGAGGCCCACGATCGCGCCGAACATCCCGAAGACCTTGCCGCGTTCGTGCGCCGGGAAGGTGACATGGATGATCGCGAGGACCTGGGGCACCATCATCGCGGCCATCGCACCCTGCAGCAGCCGCGAGGCGACCAGCATCTCGGGTCCCGCGGCGAATCCGCAGAGCGCGGAGGCGATCGTGAAACCGGTGATGCCGACCAGGAAGAGCCGCCTGCGGCCGTAGATGTCACCGAGTCGGCCACCGGTGATCAGGCCGGCGGCGAAGGCCAGCGCGTACCCCGCGGTGATCCACTGGATGGCACCGAACGACGCACCGAGATCGTGCTCGATCGACGGGATCGCGATATTGACGATGGTGACGTCGACCAGGTCCATGAAGGCGGCCGTCATGACGATGGCCAGGGCTATCCAGCGGCGCCGGTCGGCAGGGGCAGCGGGGTCGGGAGCCGTATCCAGTACGGCGTCGTGGGAGCTCATGCGGAGCAACCTAGGAACGATATAGGTCAGGTCATGTCCTAGAAGCCTGGGAACCTGAGTGTTATGAGAGACACGCCGGCACGACTGCTGAATCTGCTGTCGCTGCTCCAGACGCCGCGCGAGTGGCCGGGCAGTGAACTCGCCGAACGGCTCCAGGTCAGCCCGCGCACGATCCGCCGGGACATCGACCGGCTGCGCGACCTCGGCTATCCCGTCGAGGCGACCAAGGGCGCGGTGGGCGGATACCGCCTGGTCGCGGGTGCCGCCATGCCGCCGCTGCTCCTCGACGACGAGGAGGCGGTCGCGATCGCCGTGGGGCTCCGGGCGGGCGCCGGCCATGCCATCGAGGGCGTGGACGAGGCGTCCGTACGGGCCCTGGCCAAGCTGGAGCAGGTGCTGCCGTCACGGCTGCGGCACCGCGTCTCCACGCTCCAGAACGCGACGATCCCGCTGACCCGCGGCGACGGGGCGACCGTCGACCCGCACACCCTCACCGCCATCGCGGCGACCGTCACCGGCCGGGAGCGGCTGCGCTTCGGCTATCGCTCGGGCGACGGTACGGAGACGAAGCGGCAGGTCGAGCCGTATCGGCTGGTCTCGACCGGGCGGCGGTGGTACCTCGTGGCGTACGACCTCGGGCGGGAGGACTGGCGTACGTTCCGGGTCGACCGGGTCAGCGAACCGTTCGCCACCGGCGCCCGCTTCACCCCGCGTGAGCTACCGACCGGCGGGGACGCGGCGGAGTTCTTCTCGCACTCCATGTCCCGCAACCAGCCGGAGCACACGCTGGACGTCAGCTTCGAGGCACCGGCGGACTTCGTCGCCGCCCGGCTGCCGGACTATCTCGGCGCACCCGAGCCCACCGGCCCGGGCACCTGCCGGCTGCGTACCCGTTCGCAGGACTCGCTGGAGTGGGTCGCGCTGCGACTCGCCCTGGTCGACTGCGAGTTCACGGTCCACGGGCCGGCTTCACTGTCCGACTACCTGACGGAACTCGGCGCACGTCTGACCCGGGCGGGCAGCTGAACGCGAAGGACCCCGGCACCAGGGGGGGTAGGGTGCCGGGGTCCGCTCTCGGGGGCGGGGGCAGGTCGCCCATCGCCCGTCGGGCCGGCGCTCGTGGGGCCGGCGCTCGTCGCGCCGCCGCCGTTACGCCGCCGCGTCGAAGCCCGTGTCCCGGGCCATCCGCTTCAGCTCCAGCAGTGCGTGCTTCTCGATCTGACGGATGCGCTCTCGCGTGAGGCCGTGCTCCTTGCCGACCTCGGTCAGCGTGCGCTCGCGGCCGTCCTCGATGCCGTACCGCATCCGGATGATCGAGGCGGTGCGGTGGTCGAGCCTGTCGATCAGATCGTCGAGCTCCTCGCTGCGCAGCAACGTCAGCACGGACTGCTCGGGCGACACCGCGGAGGTGTCCTCCAGCAGATCGCCGAACTGCGTCTCGCCCTCGTCGTCCACCGCCATGTTCAGCGAGACGGGGTCACGGGCCCAGTCCAGCACATCGATGACCCGCTCAGGCGTCGAGCCCAGCTCCGCTGCCACCTCGGCCGGCTCGGGCTCGCGTCCGTGCTCACGGTTGAACTCCCGCTGGACGCGGCGGATCCGGCCCAGCTCCTCGACCAGATGGACGGGCAGCCGGATCGTACGGGACTGGTCGGCTATGGAGCGGGTGATGGCCTGGCGGATCCACCACGTGGCATACGTGGAGAACTTGAAGCCCTTCGTGTAGTCGAACTTCTCCACGGCGCGGACCAGGCCCGCGTTGCCCTCCTGGATCAGGTCCAGCAGCGGCAGACCGCTGCGCGGATAGCGCCGCGCGACGGCCACCACCAGGCGGAGGTTCGACTTGATGAAGATGTCCTTGGCGCGCTCGCCGGCTTCGACGAGGGCCTGCAGCTCCTCACGCGAGGCACCGGCAGCGCCACTGTCCACTTCCTCGCCGAGGATCTGCCTCGCATAGACGCCGGCCTCGATCGTCTGGGAGAGCTCGACCTCCTTGGCGGCATCCAGCAGCGGCGTGCGCGCGATCTCGTCGAGATACATGCCGACCAGATCGCGGTCGGCGATCTCCCCGGTCGCGGCGCGAACACTGCTTGCCCCATCAGCCCTGGTCCCATTGGCGGCGGACTGACGACGGGCGACGGCACGGGTTGCCATGCGAGCTCCCTTGCTGAGTAGGTCGCGACACCCTCGCGGGTGCCCTGCATCCGACGGAAACAACGACTGGAATCCGGACAGAATTCCCACGCGGTGCACAGATTTTCGTGATCTTGCAGTACCCTGCACCGCCGCTGACGCCTCCAGCGTCCCCGAGCGTGCACAGAACCGCAGGTCAGAAGCGCGGATCCACAGCGCCGCCCGCCACCGCGCCGCCACCCATGAAGACGACTCCGACCTCGATCTGGTTGCTCCGCCCGAATCGCCCTACCCGGATCGCCCCGCCCGAACCGCCCCGGACGCTCGAGCCCGGTCGACCGAACCGGATCGCCCTAGCCGAACTGGACCGACCTCTTCGCCAGCCCCATCCAGAATCCGTCGATGACGCTGCGGGCACCACGACCGCCACCGGGGCCGGAGCCACCGGAACCCCCGGAGCCGCCCGCGCCCCCGCTCGACAGGTCCCCCTCCGAGAGCCCGAGGGTCACGAACAGCGGCGCGAAGTGCTCGGTCCGCGGATGAGCCAGCTTCCCGGCCGGGGCCTTGCGCTCGAAGTCCAGCAGCGCGTCCACATCGGCGGCGGCCAGTGCCCGCTGCCCCCAGTCGTCGAACTCGGCCGACCAGCCGGGCACTGTGCCACCCGTGTGCCGCAGCGCCGCCAGATTGTGGGTGAAGAAGCCGCTGCCGACGATCAGCACACCCTCGTCGCGCAGCGGTGCCAGCCTGCGCCCGATCTCCAGGAGCCGTTGCGGGTCCAGGGTCGGCATGGAGACCTGGAGTACGGGGATGTCGGCACCGGGGAACATCTCGACGAGCGGGACGTACGCCCCGTGGTCGAGGCCGCGGTCGGGGATGTCCTGCACGGGCGTGCCGGGGCCGCGCAGCAGTTTCCGTACGGACTCGGCGAGCGCGGGCGCACCCGGGGCCTCGTACCGCACCCGGTAGTAGTGCTCGGGGAAGCCCCAGAAGTCGTACACGAGCGGCACGGTCCGCGTCGCGCCGAGCGCGAGCGGGGCCTCCTCCCAGTGGGCCGAGATCATCAGGACGGCCGTGGGCCTGGGCAGCGACGCCGACCACGCGGCGAGCTGGCCGGGCCAGACCGGGTCGTCGGCCAGGGGCGGTGCGCCGTGCGAGAGATAGAGGACGGGCATCCGTTCCGCGGGAGCGGTGGTCCCGGCGGTGCGATCCGCGGTCACGTCGGCAGCGTTCACGGGAGCCTCCCGGCAGTGAGCCTGAAATCTTGAACCTTCAAGTTCCTTCGGGAAATACCGTACGCAGATCTAGTTCAACTTTCAAGAACAGGCCGTAGGATAGATGCATGACCACGGCACCGAACGCGGGTGAACCCCGCTGGCTCACCGCCGAGGAGCAGCGCGTGTGGCGCTCCTACCTCCACGCCACGACCCTCCTCGAGGACAGTCTCGACCGCCAGCTCCAGCGGGACGCGGGCATGCCCCACATCTACTACGGTCTGCTCGTCCAGCTCGCCGAGGCACCGCGCCGTCGTCTGCGCATGACCGAGCTCGCCAAGGACGCCAAGATCACCCGCTCCCGGCTCTCGCACGCGATCGCACGCCTGGAGAGGAACGGCTGGGTGCGCCGCGAGGACTGTCCCTCCGACAAGCGAGGGCAGAACGCCTGCCTGACCGACCAGGGTTTCGACGTCCTGAAGAAGGCGGCACCCGGCCATGTCGCCGCCGTACGGCAGGCGATCTTCGACCGGCTCAGCCCGGACCAGGTGCGCCAGCTGGGCGAGATCACCCGGATCATGACCGAGACCCTCCAGCCGGACGGCACCGGCGCCGACCTCCCCTGGCTGCGCTGACCGCACGCACGCGGGCCCCTGCCGGAGTCCGCTGGACTCCGGCAGGGGCCCGCTCCCTGCCCGTGGTGCCGACTGTCGGCTGCGCCGGCACTCGACAGCACCGGCTCTGCCTCAGTGGGCGACGACCGGGATCCTCACCTCGTCCTCGGCGCTCTCCCCCGAGGACGCCACGGCCGTGGTGCCGGGCCGTCCGGAGTCGATGAGGACGAACGCGATCACGGCGGAGGCCGCCAGGATGCCGACGGCCCACCAGATGGCACTGGAGTAGCCGTGCACCATGCCCTGGAGCTGGAGCAGCTGCTGGGCCTCGGGACCGGTGGCCCCGGCCGCGCGCGCGGCGATGTACGAAGTCGTCGCGGACGCGGCGATCGTGTTGAGCAGCGCCGTGCCGATGGCGCCGCCGACCTGCTGCGAGGTGTTCACCATCGCCGAGGCGACACCCGCGTCCCGCGCCTCGATGCCGTACGTCGACAGGGACATGGCCGGCATGAAGGCCGTACCCATGCCGAGGCCGAGCAGCAGCTGCGCCGGCAGGATCAGTCCGGCGTACGAGGAGTCGATCTCCAGCTGGGTCAGCAGCAGCATGCCCGTGGCGGCGACCAGGAAGCCCGGGCCCATGAGCAGCCGGGGCGGGACACGCGTCATCAGCCGGGCGCCGATCTGCGTGGAGCCCGTGATCATGCCCGCGATCATCGGCAGGAACGCGAAGCCCGTCTTCACGGGCGAGTAGCCCTTCACGACCTGCAGGTAGTACGTGAGGAAGAGGAACAGGCCGAACATCGCGATGATGGCGAGGCCCAGCGAGAGGTAGACCCCGCCGCGGTTGCGTTCGGTCAGCACGCGCAGCGGCAGCAGCGGCGACTTCACCTTGGCCTCGACCGCGACGAACGCGGCGAGCAGCGCGGCGGAGGCGACGAACAGGCCGATCGTCGTCGGGTCCGACCAGCCGTCGGACTCGGCACGGGTGAAGCCGTAGACGAGCGCCACCAGTCCGAGGGTGGACAGGACGACGCCGGGGACGTCGAGCGGCGAGCGGTTGCGGCCGCCGGCCGGCTCACGGATGACGAAGTACGCGCCCGCGGCGGCGATCACCGCGAAGGGGATGTTGACGTAGAAGGTCCAGCGCCAGTCCAGGTACTCGGTGAGGAACCCGCCGAGGATCAGACCGACCGCGCCACCGCCACCGGCGATCGCGCCGTAGATCCCGAACGCCTTGGCCCGCTCCTTGGCGTCGGTGAACATCACGGCGAGCAGGGACAGTGCGGCCGGCGCGAGCAGCGCGCCGAAGGCGCCCTGGAGCGCGCGCGAACCGAGCAGCATGGTCTCGCCGTTCGCGGCTCCGCCGAGCGCGGACGCGGCGGCGAAGCCGAGCAGCCCGACCACGAAGGTGCGCTTACGGCCCCACAGGTCGGCGATGCGCCCGCCGAAGAGGAGCAGTCCGCCGAAGGCGAGGGCGTAGGCCGTGATGACCCACTGGCGGTTGCCGTCCGAGATCCCCAGGTCCTGCTGGGCGGAGGGCAGCGCGATGTTCACGATCGTCGCGTCGAGCACGACCATCAGCTGGGCGAGGGCTATGAAGACGAGCGCTTTCCAGCGGCTCGGATCGGGCCCGGCGGAGTCGGGCAGTTGGGTCTCGGCCGTTTTTGACATGGAAGAAGCCACCTAAGGATGTGAAGTGGTGAAAAAGCGTTGTACGTACGGGTGTCGCGAAGACAGGTGTGCCTGAGGAGGCGGGTCGTGAGAGGAGGTCGCGAGAAGTGAGGTCGTGAGCAGTGAGGTCGCGAGAAGTGAGGTCGTGAGAAGGTAAGGGAGTCGAAGGAGTCAGGGGGCGGGGGCGGAGAAGGCAGAGGAGGTGCGGCCGGCGCGCGTCGTCGTTACGGCCTGTGCCTCAGGTCCTCCAAGGTCGCTGCCGTGCCCGGGAGTTCGGAGCGCGCGGGCGCCTCGATGCCGTCGAGGAACAGCTGGAGATGGCGGTGGGTGTACCGGTCGATGTCCAGGCAGGCGAAGCCCGGAAGCGGCCGGGTGAGCTGGGAGAGGGCGACCAGCAGATCTCCGACGGCGACGTCGGCGCGGAGCCTTCCTGCCGCCTGGGCACGGGCGACGAGACCCTGGACGACCCCTTCGAGCCGGTCGCGTTCGGCGAGCAGATCGGGATGGTCCTTGTCGAAGTCGACGCCTCCGGCGAGCATCGGGCACAGGGCGCCGATCCGTTCGTCTGCGGCCGCGTGGGTGAAGCGGCTCAGCGCGATGAAGGGGTCCGGCTCCCCCTCGGCCGCCTCCTCCGCACGCTCGGCCGTGCCGCCGAGGACGGCGAGGACGACCTCGTGGACGAGGGCCGCCCGGTCCGCGAAGTTCCGGTAGAGGGTCGCGTTGCCGACGCCGGCGCGACGGGCGATCTCGTCGAGCGGCACCTCGGGGCCGAACTCGACGAACATCTCCCGGGCGGCCGCCACGATCCGCTCCCGGTTGCGCAGAGCGTCGGCCCGCGGCCGGGTGGCGCGGCGCTCTGCGGTGTCGGTGGCGGGGCTCACGGCTCCACGTCCTTCCAGTCTTGTTGATCGCAGCTTGATCGCTGCTCGGCCGGTGCTCGGCCGGTGCTCGGTCGATTGCCTTCGCGGAATCGGGGACGACTTCCCCGTTTCGCTGGGACACCGGTGCAAACGGGGAAACGCTCCCCGGTTATTTCCGGACCGGGAGCGGATCGGTGTGAGCTGAGTCACCGCCTCGCCTCCGCTTCGGCGTGTCCCACGATCGGCTCTCCCGGCGCGCGCCCTCCCACGGCTCCCACCAGGCTGAACGAACGGAGCGCAGCCCGGAGCAGGCCGGCTGCCGCGGAGCCGAAGGCGGACGACGGCATGCACCAGACCCGCCGACGGATACGCAGACCCGGCACGCTCGGCGCCCTCGCCGTCATCACCTTCGCGGCACTGACTTCGGCGAGCTCGACGCTCCCCGGCACCTCGCGTGCCTCGGCCGGTCCCATCGCGGCGGCCAAGGAGTCGGCGCTCGACCCGTGCCGTCTCACCTCCACCACGGGCGTACAGATGTCCGAAGGTGTGCCGACCCCGACGGGTTACGTACGTTCCACCGGCGAGATCCGCGCCCTCAACCTGATGATCGACTTCCCGGACGCGGAGGGAACGGGCTCGGCACTGGACCGGTACGCGGAGTTCTTCCCGCAGACCGAGCACTGGTTCGCCACCAGCTCGTACGGGAGGCTCGTCTACCGCCCGGAGGCGCCGCTGCAGGGCTGGCTGCGGATGCCGATGCCGTTCTCCGCGTACGGGATAGACCGTGGGGCACCGTACGAGCCGGGCTACCGCCAGCTGGTGCAGGACATCGTGGCCGCCACCGACCACCAGGTGGACTTCAGCGCGTACGACCTCGTCAACGTCCTGGTCACGCCGAACGCGGGCCCCTCGGCGCTGGACACCGTCCTGTCGGTGACCTTCTCCGGCAACCACGAGGCGCCCTACGCGGACGGGGTGCCGCTCGCCAACACGTCGTTCGTCTACAGCCGCCAGGACGACGGCTCGGGGACCTACTCCGAGACGGGTTACCGGGTGCTCCCGCACGAGAACGGCCATGTGTTCGGACTGCCCGACCTCTACACGGCGGAGGGCGGCGGCGCCGTCGGCCACTGGGACATCATGTCCGAGGACTGGGGCGCCAACAACGATCTGCTGGGCTGGCACAAGTGGAAGCTGGGCTGGCTCGACAGCGACCAGGTCGTGTGCGCCTCCACGACCGGCAGTACCGAGTACGCGCTGACCCCGCTGGCCACCAAGGGCGGCCGCAAGCTCGTCGTGATCCCGCTCGGCTCCGACGCCGGCTACGCCGTGGAGGTCCGCACCCGCGCGGGCAACGACGAGGCCGTCTGCGAGCCGGGCGTCCTCGTCTACCACGTCGAGACGGACGTCGACACGGGGCAGGGGCCCGTCGCCGTCGCGGACAGCGACAAGGAGAGCGGCGGCTGCACCCGCCGGCCCAATGTGCACGCCGAGCTGTCGGACGCGCCGTACCGGCCGGGCGAGTCGTTCGTCGACCCGGCGCACAGGATCCGGATCACCGTGCTGTCGGAGAGCGCGAACGGGACCTACCGGGTCCGCGTCACCCGCACCTGACGACCCGGAACACACCGCGCCCGGAGCGCACCGCGCCCCAAGAGCACCCCGAGGTGGATTCCGCGCCCCGCGGCTCACCCGACCGGGCCACGCCTCAGCCGCCGCTCCTGACCCGCTCCACCAGCGGCCCGCGCAGTTCCCGCTTGAGGATCTTCCCCGTGGGATTGCGGGGCAGCGGCTCGTCCCGTACGACGACATGCGCCGGCACCTTGAACGCGGCCAGGGTCCTGGCGACATGCGCCCGCAGCTCGTCGGCCGTGACCGCGGCGCCCGGGCCGAGCCGGACCACGGCGGCGACCTCCTCGCCGAGGACGGGGTGCGGTACGCCCAGCACGGCGGCGTCGACGACGTCCGGATGGTCGTGCAGGGCGGCCTCGACCTCGACGCAGTACACGTTCTCGCCGCCGCGGACGACCATGTCCTTCAGGCGGTCGACGATCGAGACCCGGCCGTCCCGCACCGTCGCGAGGTCGCCGGTCCTGAACCAGCCGTCCGCCGTGAACGCCTTCCTGGTCGCGTCCTCGTCGCGCCAGTAGCCGCGCACCAGGGACTGCCCGCGCAGCCACAGCTCCCCGACCTCGCCCTCCGGCAGCACCTCACCGGACGGGCCGGCGATCCGTACCTCGGTGGCCGGGGTGGGCCGGCCCACGCTGTCCGGGAACCTCCGGTACCCGGCGCCGAAGTTGGCCGTCACACCGCCGCTGGTCTCGGTCAGCCCGTAGCCGTTGCGGGGCTCGACGCGTTCACCGAAACGGGCCGTGAGCCGCGCGACCAGATCGGGCGGCGCGGCGGCCCCGCCCGTGTTGAGGTGGGTGAGGCTCTCCAGGTGCGCGCCGGACCGTTCGGCTTCCGCCAGCAGCTGGAGCGCGGTGGTGGGCACCCCGGAGTAGTGCGTGACGCCGTGTCGCCCGATCAGCGCGAGTGCCTGTTCGGCGTCCCATTTGCGCATGAGGACGAGCGTCCCGCCGACGGCCATCACCGAGTAGACCGTGGTGAACGCCGCCACGTGGAAGAACGGGAAGGTCATGAGGCTGACCGGGGCGCGGCCCTGCCCGGGGAGGACTCCCCTGCCGAGCGCGGACGCGGCCGCGGTGTAACGGGGGTTCATCGCGGCGCCCGCCTGGGCGAACTGGGTGGCGACGGCGCCCTTGGGCCGGCCCGTGGTCCCGGAGGTGTAGATGATGGTCGCGTCGTCCTCGGGGCGTACCTGCACGTCCGGCGGCGCGACGCCGGGGTCCGGGGCCGGCAGGTCCTCGTAGCGCTCGACGCCTTCCCCGGCCGGCCCGTCGTGGTGGAAGACGATGACGGGCACCCGCTGCCGCGACGCCCAGGCGCCGATCCTCGGCAGCCGCTCCCCGTCCACGAGCAGTACCCGGGGCGTGCAGTCGTCGAGGGCGTAGGTGAACTCCGCCTCGGTCCACCAGGCGTTCAGCGGTACGGCCACCAGCCCGGCCAGCTGTGCCGCCCAGAAGGCGATCTGCCATTCGGGGTGGTTGCGCATGCCGATGACGGCCCGGTCGCCCGGCCGCAGTCCGTGCACGTCGACGAGGCGTCCCGCCAGCGCGGAGGCGGCCGCGAAGAACTCCCCGTAGGTGTACGTCCCGCTCTCCGCGACCAGGAACGGCTGCTCCCCGAACGCCCAGGTGGCCTCGACGAACTCGCGCAGCGTGCGCGGCCCCGACACATACGCCCCGTCCTCGACCGCGAAGGGCGCCCCTGGCGCGGTGAGACGCCCCGAGGGGTCTTCGGAATGCGGCACGTACGGGTCCCTCCCCAGTCGCCTAAGCGCTCGCTCAGCCCGAAGCCCGACGCTATGCGCCGCCCCGCACCCCGTCAAGGCAGGGCCCGCGCACGACCTTGACGGAAACGCGTGGAGTCCGCCATCGGGTCAACGGCCTGCAGTCGGTCGTCAGGTCGCCGGCGTACGGTCGGTCGTCGGGTCACCGGCGTGCGGTCGGTCGTCACGTCGCCGGCGTGCAGTCGGCCCTCACGTCGCCGGCGGCTCGATGTCCGAGTCGAGCCGCACCCACTCCTTCACCGCCCGTGTCGTCGGATGCTGCGGCCCCATCGTCGCCCTCGCCCGCCGCAGCGCGTCCTCGTGCAGCCGCGCGGCCTCCTCCGGCTCCCCCAGGTCCCGAAGATCCGCCGCGAGGTTGGACGCGCAGCCGATGGCGTCGTAGTGGTCGGCGGTGAGGACGCGGACGAAGGCGTCGTACGCCTCACGGCCCAGCCGCACCGCCCCCTCCGCGTCGCCGTCCGCGGCCAGGTCGGTCGCGTGGTTCATCATGCTCGTCAGCGTGTACGGATTGTCCTGGCCGAGCACTTCCCGGTGCTGATGCAGCGTTCTGCGCGACAGCGCGAGCGCCGCGTCCCGCTCTCCCGTCAGACGTAGATAGACCGCCAGGTTGTTGGCGCAGGCCAGGGCGAACGGGTGACGCTCGCCCAGCTGGGTCCGGTGCCGGTTGAGGGCGTCCCTGGCGAGATCCCGCGCCCCCTGCGCGTCCCCCGTGGCCACCAGCGCACAGGCCAGGTTGACGGCAGCGGAGAGTGTGTCCGGGTGGTCGGGGCCGAGCACGGACATCGAGATCTCGTAGTTCTCCGCGCTGAGCGCCCTCGCCTCCTCGTAACGCCCGCTGCGGCGCAGCACCGCGGAAAGGTTGCGGGCGGCCTGAAGGGTCTCGGGATGGCGGTCGCCGGTCTTGTCGCGGAACGCCTTCACCGTCTCCTGGAGCAGCTTGAGCGCCTCGTCCACGGACCCGGTCTCGCGCAGCCCTCGGGCGTAGTTGCTGGCCGAGGTGAGCGTGTAGGGGTGGTGCTTGCCGAGCAGGCCCTTGCGCTTCTCCCACACCTCCCGGTCGAGTTCACGGGCGCCCCAGCGGTCCCCGACCAGGAACTTCGACACGGCGAGATTGTTGGCTGCCATGAGCAGCCGCTCCTCGTCCCCGCCCTCGTAGGCCCGTTTGCTCGCCGCGTAGGTCTCGTTGTCGACGTCACGCGCCTGCCGGTAGGCGCCCCTGGCGCGCAGATCGGCGCCGAGGTTCGCGGCGGCCACCAGGGTGTAGTAGTCGTCGGGGCCGAGCACCTCGCGTGCGGTCCGCAACGCCTGCTCGTCCATCGCGTACGCCTCCTCCAGCCGCCCGCTGGAGCGCAGCGCGTTGGCGTACTGGGTGCGCAGATAGATCACGAGGGCGTCGTCGTCACCGAAGACGGGCTCCCAGGCGGCGAGGGCGCGCTCCGCCGTCTCCTGCGCCGCGACATGGTTGGACCGCCGCCACAGGTAGCGCACGGAGTCGGCGATCCAGCGGCGTACGGAATCGTCCTCGCTGGTGAAGGCACGCGACGGTCTCATGTGCGGCAGCAGTGAGGCGTGCCGGTCCCAGGACGCCGGGTCCTCCATGTTGCGCGGGTTGGCCTCGGCGAGGATCGCGTGGACATGGGCGCGCATGACGGGCCACTGCTCGCGCGGGATCTGGGCGCGCAGCACCTCCTGCACCAGCCGGTGCACACTGATGGTCTTGTCGCTCTGGTTGGTGCGGGCCAGACCGTAGCGGTTGATCTCGGCGAACAGCGCGCCCATCCGCACCGAGTGGACCAGCCGCCGGTCGTGGCGGGCAAGCAGCTCCGCCGTCTTCTGCCCGTACAGCGTCCACATCGGGATGGGATCGGGGCCGAAGAACGCGCAGATCTCGAGCAGTTGGGCCGCCGCCGGCATCGACTCGCGGACCTTGCCGAGCGCCAGCAGCCAGGTCGCCGCGGCCGATCTCGGGTACGTCGTGGCCGGCTCCTGCTCCAGCATCGTCGCGAGCTGGGTGCTGAGCAGCTCCAGATACGTCTCCACCGGCATCGCGGACTGCTCCAGCCAAGCCGCCGCCTGGGCGACGGCGAGCGGCAGATCGCCGAGCGCCTCCGCGACCTGTCCGGCGTCGGCGTCCGGCAGATGCGGGTTCTGCCGCTGCAGCAGCCGCACGGACTCGTCCCGGGTGAAGACGTCCACCTCGACCTGTGCGGCCCGGTCCGCCCAGGCCCGGTTGCGTGAGGTCACCAGCACATGCCCGGTGCCGGACGGGATCAGCGGGGCGAGCTCCTCCGGGTGCTCCGCGTTGTCGAACACCAGCAGCCAGCGCCGGTACGGCCTGCCCTGCCGCAGCGCCTCCAGCACCGCGTTGGACGTGGTCTCCACATCGTCCCCGGACGGCAGCCCCAACCGGCCCGCCAGGGTGGCCAGTTCCTGCCGTACGAGACTCGGCTGGCCCGCGTTGACCCACCAGACGACGTCGTAGTCGGCCGCGAACCGGTGCGCGTACTCGATGGCGACCTGCGTCTTGCCCACGCCGCCCATGCCGAACACGGCCTGCGGCGGACCGCCCAGCGGCACACCCGCGGCGAACCCGTCCCGCATCTCCTCCAGCGTCCGGCCGCGGCCGGTGAACGACGCGTTGCGGGTGGGCATCTGCCACACCGGCGGCGGGGTGCCGGGATAGCGCGGCCCCTGGTCCTCGTCCGCGTCACCCGGGGTGCCCACGGTCTCGGCGGCCGGCGGATCGGGCCGCCCGACCGCCGCCAGCAGCGCCGCCTCCGCCTCGACCTGGTCGTCGCGCTCGACGAGGTCCACGGCGACCAGACCGTCGAACGGCGGTGCCAGCGGGGCCGGATGGATCCGGATGGGGATCAGCATCCGCTGCGAGGCCTCCGGGTCGCGGGCCGAGACCGACTTCCACACCTCGTAGGCGTGCGGCAGCCGCACATAGTCGGGCGAGAGCAGGACCACGATCCGGCCCGATCCGTCCAGCGCCCGGCGCACCTCGGTCTGCGCGTCGGAGCCGGCGTGTTCGGCGGCGCCGCTCAGCACCACTTCGTAGCCGAGGCCGCGCAGCCTGGCCGCGATCCACTCCGCCCACATCCGGTCGGCCGGCGCGTAGCTGAGGAACAGATCGGAGGGCACGGGCGGTTTGGTCCGCTCGTAGCGGGACAGCAGCGCGCGCCGCCGGGTCTCCGGCATGGGCCGCTGCCGCGTCACCCGGCCGCCGGTGATCCGCCCGGTGAGCCGCTCCGACGCCGCCAGCAGGCTGGTGCCCTGGTGCGGGCGGTCGCCGACGGGCGCGGGGATCTCCTCGTACGCGAAGAACGGCCGGTACGGGATCTCCACATCGCCCCAGTAGCGGTCGCGCTCCTCCCGGGTCATCCCTTCGAGGAACGACAGGAACCGGCTGCGGGCGAGGTCGCGCCCCGCCTCCAGCTTCTTCTGCTCGGCGTACTCGACACGCATCGGCGCGGGCAGGATCCGCACCGGACGGTCGGTGACCTGGGCGCGCACGGACTCGGCGACGGCGGCCGCGCCCTGGATCGACTGGGCGCTGAGGGTGAAGCAGACGGTGACGACGTCGGGCAGCAGGACCGTGCAGATGCCGGCCGTGTCGGACAGTCCGGTGCGGCTGTCGATCAGGACGTAGTCGTAGCGGCCGCGCAGCTCGTCGCGGAGTGCGGCCAGGAAGGCGGCGCCGCGCAGCCGGGTGTAGAAGTGGTCCCAGTCGAAGGTGGACACGGCCGCCGAGTAGCCGTCGTCCTGGAGTCCCGCGGGCAGGAAGTCCAGCTTTCCGCCGTCGGGGAAGTCCTCCCGGATCCCGACGATGCACCGGTCCACGTCGCAGCGCTCACGGAACCACTGGGCACGGTCCCGGGAGCCCGCCGCGCCGGGGCCCGGCTCGTCGGCCCGTATCGCGTAGTCGCGGATGAGGTCGATGACGCCGCCGGTGGAGCCGAGTTCGGGGTCGGTGAGCAGGGGGTGGAAGTAGCGGTGCAGACCGGGGGCCTCCAGGTCCCAGTCGACCATCAGCACCCGCAGCCCGTTCCCGGCGAGGATCCAGGCGGTGTTGACGAGCGCCATCGTCCGGCCGACTCCGCCCTTGAACGAGTAGAACGTGACGACGGTCCCGGGCTCACCGGTGCCTGTGCTGCCGGGCTCGCGGATGCCTGCGCTCTTCATCGTCCTGGTCCTCCCTCACGGCGGCCGTCGAACGGGTCCTGCGGGGTGTGCGGATACGGGTACGGGTCGAACGCGTACGGGTCGTACGGGATGTGCGCGCGGCCGCCGGACCAGCGGGGCGAACGGGGCGCGGGCGGCTTGTTCGCGCTCCCCGGCGAGCCGCCGGCCCGGGCGCCTTGCTGCGGGCCGCCGCTGGGGCCGCGCAGGATCGGCCGGGCGGCCACCGGGCCGTCGTCCCCGTCGTCACCCGGCGCCACGACGGCGGTCCGCTTGCGGATCAGATTGTTCTGCGCGGCCGACACCATCCGGCCCAGTGCCTTCTTGAAGTCGTCGAAGCAGACCCGGAGCTGGAACTGTCTGTCGTGCACGCCCCGCGACGACTTGCGCTCGAAGACGTCGCCGACCCTGCTCCAGAGCTCCTCCCGGTCCCGCTCCTCCCGGGGATGGCACGGCACCAGGACACCGGTCGCCGGATGCTCGGTACGGTCGAACTGCTCCAGCGGCTGGCGGTACGGAGGTTCGGGCGCGCTCCAGGCGTCCACCAGCAGAATCGTCACCTGGTCGTCGCGCCAGGCCTGGTTGAGCTGCCGGTTCAGCCCCGAGCCCACCTCCCGGTAGGCCGTCCCGTAGCCCTGCGCCGTCACGAGCCGCTGGGCCTGCTGGTAGAGCGGGTACTCCTCCTGCGGATGGTACGGATTCCAGTCCAGCCCGGCCTGGCCGTAGTAGGGCGCGCCTTGGCGGTGCCCGGGCACGGACTCCGACGTGCCGGCGGCGACGAAGAACTGCACCGTGCTGCCCGGCCGGGTCGGCTCGGTCCTCGGCTGGAACGACAGGGGCTCCCGCGCCAGCCGCAGGGGCTCCTCGGGCACGGGCAGGTCCTCGCCGTGGACGACGTCGAGCACGCGCTGGGCGATCAGCCGGACCGCGCCCGTGTAGTCCTCCCCCGTGGGCGCCCGCTGGAGGAGCCGCTGCAGCCCGACGTCCGCGTACCAGGAGCCGAAGCCGTCCGTCAGGTACTGGATGTGCCCCACCTCCTGCGGCACCTCGACGGGGTGCCACAGCACGGGGATCAGCGCCGAGGAGCCGCGCCGGGTGCGGGCGAAGTACTCACCGGCACGGCGCATCATCACCCCCGCCTCACGTGAGCACCACGCGCTGCGGAAGTACGCGGGCGAGTAGAGCGCGACCATCGAGTGGCAGCCCGCGAGGGCGATCTCCAGCTGCTCGCTCCAGTGTTCGCCGATCCGGATCGAGCTGTTGTCGCGGAATCCGATCGGAACCTGGGCCGTGCCGTCGGAGAGTTCGATGATCTGAGTGCAGAGATCGTCGTAGAACTGCTGCACATACGCGTCCGAGTCGTCGATCCTCGCGTAACTCAGGAAGAAGTACGGCCCCACCGGCTCCCCCATGACTCCGGCTGCTCAACGCAGACTCACAGCGCCCCGGCAGGGGCTCGACACCCTTTGGGTTTGCTGGTTATTGCCCTCTCCGTGGAGGAGCTAAGCCGCCCGTCACGTTCTGGCCAGAAGTCGCCGCGTTTCTTTACCTGTCGCAGACGGCGCGGCGCAGCTCGGTGACGAACTCCCGCCCCTCTTCGGTGAGTTCACCGGATTCCAGGAGGGTGTCAGCGGCCTGGAGGGTGCGGCCGCGCCAGTGCGTGTACTGCTCGGCGGCGTGACCGCCCGGCTCCCTCCGCCAGAAGTCCGACACCCCCAGATGCGCGTACGTCCCCTGGAGCAGCGCCCCGGCCGGGCGGGGGTCGGGCCGCCAGGGGGCGTGGTAGCGGGCCCCGGAGTCCGGTCCGTGCAGCGGTACGAGATCGAGGAGCGCCCCGAGCTGGATGTGCAGGAACTCATGGACCAGGGCGAGCGCGAGCGCCTGCGGACCGGAGGGCAGCGACACCCCGACCGCGCCGTAGCCGCGCCGTACGGCCGACGACACGGCGGTCCCGTCGGGCGGCGGCCGCAGCGGCACCAGGGTGGACACGCCGGCACCGACGGCCTCCGCGTACCAGGGATGGCGCTCGGCGAGCAGTCGCCATGCCTCGGCGAGCAGCTCCCGCCAGGCGCGCAGCTCGTCCTCGCCGAGCGGGCCGGGCACGGGCTCACCGTGCGCGTGCCGGTACGGGCCCCGGTCGTCGATCCGCAGCACGAGGCGGTGTCCGGCGGCCTCCAGGCGTACGACGTGCCCGGTCGGCCGGAGGAAGCCGGCGAGCCCGCGCAGCCGGTCGCGGTCGGTGTCCCGGGACCGGTCCGGGTCCGGGGCGGGGGGCTGGGCCGGGGAGGGGTCCTGGTCCGGGGCAGGGGCCTCGTCCGGGGAGGGGTCCTGGTCCGGGGCAGGGGCCTCGTCCGGGGCGGGGGTCTGGGCCGGGGCGGGGGCCTCGTCCGGGGCGGGGGTCTGGGCCGGGGAGGGGGTCTCGTCCGGGGCAGGGGCCTGGTCCGGGGCGTGATGCTCGTCCCGGGCGCGGGCCTCGTCCCGGGCAGGGGCCTGGTCCCGGGCAGGGGCCTGGTCCCGGGCAGGGGCCTGGTCCCGGGCAGGGGCCTCGTCCCGGGCAGGGGCCTGGTCCCGGGCAGGGGCCTCGTCCGCGTGGAGCCGGCGCAGACAGTCCGCCGCCCACAGGTCCAGATACGGCTGCAGCAGCACGGACTCCCACTGCTCGCGGGACCGCTGCCGGATCCGCTCGAACTCCTCGTACGTCTCGGCGAGCCGTACCTCACGGGCCTCGTCGGGCCGCCGCGCCTCGGCGGCCCGGCGCACCGCGCTCAGCAGCAGCCGTCGCTTGCTGAGCTGGCCGGCCCGCAGGACGGCGACGGCGTCGGCGCCGCCGCGCCCCCGGGCGAGGGCGAGGAAGGTCCGGCGGGGGATGGTGTGCGGGGAGGCCGTGGTCATCGGGCTCCCACCTCCTGCTCGTGCGTCGCGCGTCGTGCGTTGAAGGCGGCGACATCGGCTTCCAGACGCCGCCGGATGTGCTCGATGAGAACGACCATGTCGTGGCAGTACACGGTGGGCCGGTCGAAGGGCTCGTCCGCTCCGGGGTGGTGGCGGTGCGCGTACAGCCCGCCGCCGCAGACCGCCCACAGCGGGCACTCGCGGCACAGGGCCGCGGGCCGGGGCGTACGGAACGCCGGATGCCGGGCGGCCTCTGCGAAGGAGTCGCGGAAGACGCTGAGCCCGGTGTACGCGGCGCCGTCGTACGCCGCCTTCAGACTGTCCGCCAGCTCCAGCGATCCGTCCGTCTCCACGACCACCAGGTCCGCGGGCCCCGTCCCGACCATCTCGCTGCTCGCCCGGCCGCCCAGCAGCAGCACGATCAGCTCCTCGAACAGCCTGATCCCGGTCTCACGGCGGGGCGCCCCGTACCAGCGGTCGAAGACGGCACACAGCCAGTCGGCGTACGGAGTCGGCTCCTCGGCGCCACCGGGCGCGTGCGGCCCGGGTACGGGAGGGCCGGACACGGGAGGGCCGGACACGGGCGGCCGCGGCACGGGCGGCCGCGGCACGGGCGGCCGGTCCGGGGGCTGACGGCCCGCAAGACCCGGTGGCGGATTGCCCCAGGTGCCGTGCGGCAGCAGCAGATCCATGCGGGGCGGCGCGAACGCGAGAAGCGCCTCGTAGGTGGCCACGGGGTCGGTGGCCGGATCGACCGTGCACAGCACTCCGCCGAACAGGTCACGGTGCTCCTCCGTACCGAGGATCCCGAGCGCGCCGGCGACCGCCGCATGGCTCCCCCGCCCGTCGGCGAACCGGCGGTAGCGGTCGTGGTCGGCCGCGGTCCCGTCCACGCTGACGCCGATCCGCACCCGGTGCCGTCGCAGCACGCGCAGCAGTTCGGGATCGTCCCGTAACAGCACCCCGTTGGTCTGCACCGCGTACGCGACGTCGCCGGTGCCGTCCAGGGCGTCACGTAGCACCGTCAGGGTCTCGTCGAGATGCCGGGACCCGACGAGAAGCGGCTCGCCGCCGTGCAGGGTGACCGCGATCGGTGCCGCGGCCCCGGCCCCGGCGCTGGCACCGGCTCCTGCTCCTGCTCCTGCTCCGGGGGCACTCGCCTCCCGCCGGTACGCGGCGATCCGTTCGGCCACCCGGTGTACGGTCGCCAGTTCCATCCGGCGGGGCTTGGTGCGCCAGCTGTGGTCCGCGGCCTCGTACACGTAGCAGTACGTGCAGGAGAGATTGCACCGCCCGTGCAGTTTCAGCAGATACTGGCGGAACGTCACAACGTGTCTCAGGACACCGGGTTGAGCGCCGAGGTGAAGGCCGACACCGGCTCGCCGGAGGGATGGAGCGCATCGTCCCTGAGCCGCGCCACGATGGCCCCGAACACCGTGTCCGGAAGCTCGGCCAGTTCAGCGTCGCTCAGCTCACTGACATCCGCCAGGACGGAGACCAGTGGGGCGGAATTGGTCATCCACGATCCCCTTACCTACACGTTGCGGCGGACTATATAACACAGAGTCATTGATCGTTTGCGCACCCGGGACCCTCGTCCCCCGTGTGCGTCGAGACGTCATCGGCCGTTCGTGCGCGGGCCCGTAGGTGGTCCGCGGGCAGGCGACGGGCGGGGGGTGTGCGGGGGTACGTAGGCGGTGCGCGGGGGGGGCGCAGGCGGTGCGCGGGCACTGAAGCCACACGGGAGCCGCGCGCCCTCTGCCGGAGGCAGCGGCCTCAGGCTCGGCCATCGGGCCGGCTCTTGGGTTCTTGGCGAGGAGGGCGTCGACAGCGTGGGCCGGTGTGCCGCGTACAGCTGCGTCACCGTGCCAGCGCCCAGCTCCCGGGCAAGGACCGACCGCTCGTCGAGCCCTCCTCGCCGCGAAGCATTGCACAGTGCAAAGGATTGTTCCAGGGGCGGACCGGTGCGCGACCGCAGGCCTCAGCAGGCGCCGTCGGGCCCCGGCGGAGGAACGGCACAACCACAGCGAACTCCTGCGAACCACTGCGAACTACGCCGGACCCACTGCCCGAACTACTGCGGGGTGACCGCCTTCTCGACCTCCACGAAGGTCGCAGCGTCCACGAGGCCGGTGTCCTCCAGTACTTCGAGGTGGTCCATGACGGTCTGGTTGGCCTGTCGCGCGTGACGGCGGATGAGGTCGTTCTGGGTGGACGCCCTGACTTCGGCGATCGTGGCGAAGATCTTCCCGTGCGAGGAACGCAGCAGGTTGGCGAAGAGGCGGTCGAACTCGGCTCCTTGCGCGTTCTCCAACTGCCGGACGAAGCCCTGCTGTTCGGCCGATGCCTGGTCGGGGAGCGGGACGCCGAGGATCCTGGCGTCCTCACGTACCAGCTGGTCGAGCTTGCTGTGACCGTCGAGCAGATGGAGTCCGGCACGCTTGACGGCCCCGCTGGACGCGTGCGTCTGGGCCAGCCTGCCCGCGGGGATCTCCCACAGGCCCGCCTGCCGGACCTTCACGAGGAAGGTCTTGTCGATCTCGGTCACCGGCTGCGGGCCCGCGGGGACGGACCCGGCGCCGGTCTCCGCGCCGGACGTCGTGCCGTCCGTCGTGCCGTCCTCCGCGCCTGAGTAGTGCCCCGCGCCGGCGCCGGAGGAGTGTCCGTAGCCGTTCTGGGCCGTCGCCCCCGCCGGCGTCTGCGTGGCCGAGGCCTCGCCCCCACCGCCTCGCAGCATGATGAGAAGGGTCGCGACGGCAGCGCATACAGCGACGACCACCCCGATGGCCCGCATCGAAATCCTGGGCTGTACTGCACGTCGGTTCGGACGCATGATGCCTCCCGGTTCGGCATGGAACTGCTCGTTCATGTCGTCGGGAGCTGTTGTGGCGGCTGGCACGGCACGCAGCCAGAAGTACGGACGCCGATGCCGGGATGTTCATCGACGACCGGCTTTCGCCCGCCGAGAGGCTGAAGGAGGTACGGGGCCGCCGCCGCTACGGCCGTCGGGGGCGGCAGTCAGTGAGCGGCCAGGGCACGGTAGAAAAGGGTCATGGACGACAGAGCGCGCTCTCCGCGGGGCGTCGACGACGTCGACGCGGTCACCCTCGCGGTACTGACCGCGTCCCGGCTGCTGGTCGCGATCTCCGCGCGCTCCCTGGCCGCCGTCGAGGACCGGGTGACCCTGGCCCAGTTCCGGCTGCTCGTGGTGCTGTCGACCCACGGCCCGGCCAAGCTCGTCCTGCTCGCGGACCGGCTCGGCGTCAATCCCTCGACGGCGATGCGCATGGTCGACCGGCTGATCGCGGCCGGACTCGCGGACCGGCAGATCAACCCCGCCAGCCGGCGAGAGACCGTACTGCGGCTCACGGACGAGGGCCGCGGCCTCGTCGAGGACGTCACCGCCAGACGCCGGCAGGAGATCGCGACGATCGTGGAGCGCATCGCCCCCGAGCAGCGCTCCGCCCTGATAGACGCCCTGACCGCGTTCACCGAAGCCGGCGACGAACCCGCGGCACCGGCGGCCGACGCCGGCATCCACCCCCTGGGCTGGGCGGACGTACCCCTCCACCAGAACGGCTGACCGCCGCAACCACCTGCGTCCCGTCCGGGCCGGGCCCGGCGCCGCAGGCGCGGCGGCGAGCCCCCCGGCGCCACCTGGCCGAGAGCGGCACCCGCGAAGCCTCGGCGCCGGGCAGCTCACGGACACCGTGGTCATCCACCACAGCCCACAGACCGGCGCCGCCCCGCTCAGCAGGTCCGTCGCTCCGGTCAAGATCACCCACACCCTCGCCGCCCGAGCCGGTGCGCCCGTATCCCCGTCTACGGATCATGCACCACCCGCTACACTGACCGCGGTGGCTGATCCCTCACCGGCTGCCACCACGACCTGTCGCAAGCAGGCCCGCAGCAGTCCGCCCACCTCGGCAGCTCTTCGGGCACGCTTCCGACGGTTCCCCGCCTTCGTAGCTCAGGGGATAGAGCACCGCTCTCCTAAAGCGGGTGTCGCAGGTTCGAATCCTGCCGGGGGCACCAGGCAAAAGGCCCCGGACCGATCATGGTCCGGGGCCTTTGACATCTACGTCTGACATCAACGAAGGCGGTCACTCACGACCAGGCCGCCTCTTGAGCAGCCGGTCCATGTGGTTGATGGCCTCTCGCTGCGTGTCCTGGACGACGTGCATGCAGACGTCCATGGTGATGCTGATCTGGCTGTGCCCGAGGATCTCCATCACGACCCGGGGAGCGACCCCGGCCGAAGGCCGCGTACAGCGGGTCCTTACGGGCGGCGGCGAGGAAGTCCAGCGTCTCGTCGAGGGACCAGGGGCTCAGCTCCCGGAACTTTGCCCTGGGCGGCTCGACGAGGCTCGCCCCGTTCCGGGTGACCAGTCCTCGTGGCAGGCGGCCCTCAGGGCGGTGCGCAGCACCCGGTGCGATTCCTTGGCTGCGGCCGCGGTCGTCTTGTTCTCCAGCGGAAGCGCCGGACATCGGCAGCGCCCAGGGATTCGAGCCGCTTCAAGGCGGCTCGCTCCGGGCCCGGCTACGCCAGCCGCGCGGCTGAGCGCCCCGATCTCTCGCCCCATGGCAGCTCCCGCCCAAAGCCGCCGCACCAGCCGCGAACTCACCTGATCACCCAGCAGTCCAGTCAACTGAGGGCGCGGGACCGACGGCAATAATCCGCACATGGAGCAAGGAGCATCAGGGCGCAGAAAGATCAGTAAGGCCCGCGCCAACAGGGCCCCCGGA
Organism: Streptomyces sp. NPDC091376; assembly: GCF_044757085.1. Classification (NCBI taxonomy): domain Bacteria; kingdom Bacillati; phylum Actinomycetota; class Actinomycetes; order Kitasatosporales; family Streptomycetaceae; genus Streptomyces; species Streptomyces sp. NPDC091376. The sequence goes on from NZ_JBIVUF010000009.1 coordinate 288,964, forward strand.
CGGGTGGTACGCATCGACTTGGGTGATGGCCGATGCGCCTTTGGAAGGCAACTCACTGACGTGTGTGTCGAGTTCTACGACCTGGTCGGCAAGCCTGGAGCGCCTGTCGATCTTATCGAGGTCGTTGCTGCACCCGTCGCCTTCAAGGTCTGGGTCATGGATGCTGCGTTCCGCCGCCGTGGCGGCTGGGAGCTGCTCGACGTGGTGCCCCTGACCCACGAGGAACAGACCGAGGTCCATCTCTACAGCAAGCAAGATCCGCTCAGCTGCAGCATTACCGTCTATCGCGTCGATCCAGTTACCGGGACCGGCAGCGAGACGCCAGCGACGTTCGAAGACTGCCAGAAGCTGGAGCGGGCCGCTATCTGGGACCCTGCCCATATCGAAGACAGGCTGCGTGACCACTTCGACGGCCGCCCGAACCCATGGGTGGAATCGTTGCGCCTGAAGCCGTGATGCCAAGTTGCGCCCATCTCGCTGCCACACACATCGCCGAAGTCCCGCATCTGATCGCCGGGGCCGCCGGGATCGCGACCGAAGCGCAGAAGAACGCCGCGGCGGCCGCCCGCGTCGCAGCAGTCGCCCGCAAGGCCGCGGCCGAAGCCGAGACCGGGGCCGAGCAGGCACGTGACTCCGCCGACCAGGCCAAGGAGTCGGCGAAGACTGCCCGCCAGGCCGAGACCGACGCCAACAGGGCCGCCACGGCTGCCATCAAATCCGCTACCCGGGCACAGAGTTCGGCGAACTGGGCACATGGCTCGGCCGACGAAGCCTGGGCGGCCGCCGCACAGGCACGTACGTCGGCCACCGCCGCAAGGAAGGACTGTCGCAGCTTGCTGCGGCTGCCTCCCCCAAGTCGAGCGACAGTGGCACCCAGTCGGTGGCACCCAGATGCAGCACCGGATGGTTCACATGCACGTCAACACCTGCGATCTGCGAGGCGCGCCCCTCCACCTTCTGCTGTGCGTAGCCGTGCTGGAAGCCTGCCAGATGGGGCGGGGACTCACAGGGAACCGCAGAGCCCGACGAGGTCGCTCCCTGAAGCGGGCGTCTCGGGTTCGAATCCTTCCCGGGCCCCAACTCGAAGGCCCCGGACCGATCCTGGTCCGGGGCCTTTGACACCGGCGAGCAAGCAGTCGCCCGTGCGGTCACGGCTGGGTGATGCCCTTGCTGTCGTGGATGAAGACGGCTCGGTTGTCCGCCGGCTTGTGCCGCTCCGTGAGCTCGAAGTCTTCGGCAGTACCCGCTGCCGGGGCGTCCGGTGGTTCGAAGTACAGGACGTAGGTCCTGGCCGTGTCGGTTTCGCTCTCCAGTTGCAGCCACCCCGCGAAGCCCGCCGCGGGATAGGTACCCGTCGCCGTGATCGTCACCGCGCTCTCCGAGCGGGTGACGGTGAATTGCGCCGTACCCAACTCAAGGCGCTTGAGGCCACTGTGCTTCCACCGCCTGAAGAGATCGATCCATTCCTGCGGCCAGGGGCCGCCGAGCGAGGCAGGCGGCATACTCTCTGCCGTCAGACGGTCGAGGATTTCGTCCGCGTGGGCGACCACATCCTCATACGTCCACAGGTTCATGGCGACACTCATGTGATCGCGGTCCGTCGCTCGGAACATGGGGCGGATGTGAAGCTCGTACACCGGCGTGCGCATCTAGGAGTACACCTCCATGAGGACGTGCAGCGGGCTTTTCGAGGCACGGCAGGTGAGTTCACCGAAGCGGTGATGACCCACGCCAGGCCCGATGTTCGTCGCGCGAACGGATTCCTTGCGCCGCTTGGCCATTCCTTGCGCCGCTTGGCCATTCCTTGGCCGAGAGCCAGGCCGCGTCGCGCCCTGGCTCATCACTGACTAGTGTGAAACGCGACGACTCGGGTCGCAACCGGCAGACAACAACCGCGAAGGGCACAACGGACTTGGCGGGAACGCATCCGTTCGCGTCGGGCGCAGAGAGGCGAGGTCACTCATGGCACGATCCATGCGCGCGCTCGTAGCCGGAATGGTGGGCGAGCCGGCCGATGTCCTGCGGCTGGAATCCCGGCCTGTTCCCACGCCGGAGGCCGGTCAGGCGTTGATCCGTGTGAAAGCGACTCCGATTCACGCCAGTGATCTGCATGTGCTGCGTGGCCGCTACGGTTTCTCCCCCGAGTTTCCCACCGTCGGGGGTCACATGGAATGCGTGGGCCGTATCGAGGCCGTGGGCCCCGATACCGAGGGACTGAAGATCGGCGAGCGCGTGGTGGCCGTCGCTGTCCCGGCGATACCCGGGCCGCATGTGGCCGGCACCTGGCAGGAATACCTCGTCGCCGATACACGAAGGCTCCTGTCGGTGCCCGACCGGCTGAGCGACTCCAGCGCCTGCCAGCTCGCCGTCAACCCGTTGACCGCGCTGCTCCTGGTGACTCGCGAACTCGACGTACAGCCGGGTGAGTGGCTCTTGCAGACGGCCGCGGGCTCCACCGTCGGCCGGCTCGTCATTCAGCTGGCCGGGCACCTGGGCATTCGCACGATCAATGTCGTCCGGCGGCGCGCTGCCGTCGAGGAGATCAAGGCCCTCGGTGGCGACGAGGTCATCTGCACCGAGGACGAGGACCTGGTGCAGCGCGTGGCCGAGATCGCAGGGCCGGATGGCGTGAGCAAGGCCACCGACTGTGTCGCGGGCGAGGTGGGCGCCCAGGTGTCCCGGGCACTGGCTCCGGGAGGGGAGGTCGTGGTCTACGGCGCGCTCTCCACCCATCGGCAGACCGACCCGGCAGCACTGACGATCCCGCTGCAGTCACGCTCGGTCATCTACGAGACCAAAGCAGTCCGTGGCTTCTGGCTGAACCGCTGGTTCGGCACTGCCTCACCCACGGATGCGCTGCGCGCGCTGTCCGAGGTTCGCAGTCTCGTCGCCGATGACGTGCTGAGCATCCCAGACGGCCGGCCGTTCCCGCTCGAACGCTTCACTGAAGCCGTCTCGTTCGCCGAAGCACCCGCACACGGCACGAAACCGCTCTTCGTCTTCGAAGACGGCCGGGACGCAGACGACAGGTAGGACCGAGTAAAGGGCCCCGGACCGATCATGGTCCGGGGCCTCCGCATGCCGATCATGTGGCCGACATGCCGATCATGTGGCGCTGCGCGTCGTCAGCGGCCTTCATGAACGCACTGGTGGCGGCCACGAGGTGCGGCGTTGTCACAGAACAGGTCCTCCTTCGGTCAATCACCCGGAAAGGTGCGATGGAACTCCACGAGGACTACAGCTCGATGACCACAACCAGCAGCGACAACGTGGCACTCGGTAAGCAGCTGACCGGCCCCGAGGTATCCGATGCGGCATTCGCGCTGCTCGACGAGCAGGGGAGGGTGACCGCATGGACGCAGGCCGCCGAGCGGCTCGTCGGATACTCCGCCGCGGACATCGTGGGCCGGTCCGCGGCACTCGTCCTGCCGTCGTCCGGTGAATCGGCGACCATGGGCGCGTTCGTCGAGCAGTGCCGTGCCCGGAACGGCTGGTCGGGCGCGACGGCGGTGCGCCACCGCGACGGCCGCGTGCTCAACACCATCCTGCGGATCTCGCCTCTGCAGGGGCAGGACGGAGCAACACGGTGGCTTGCGTCCGTGACCGACATCGGCGTCCGCTCCGGGGACGCGGTGAGCGCATCGGTGCAGGGGTCGCTTCTGGCCCGCGCTCCGATCGGCGTCGTCGTCCGTGACCTGGAGCTGCGTTGCACCTGGGTGAACGACGAGATGGAGAGCCACGGCGGCATCCTCCGCGACCAGCGGCTCGGACGTCGATTCACGGACGCGTGCCCCGGTGTCGAGTCCGAAGCGACCGAGGCGGTGATGCGGCAGGTGCTCCAGAGCGGAAGCACCAAGGTCCACGAGTACCGGACGTGGCTGCCGACGAGTCGGGGTGAGGAACGCCCGTACGCGGTGTCGTTCTCCTGCCTGCAAGGCGCCGACGGCCGAGCGCTGGGAGTGTGCACCATCAGCGTCGACGTCGCCGAGAGCCGGCAGGCGCGCGAACGCCTCGCCATCCTCAGCGAGGCCGGCACGCGCCTCGGCAGGACTCTGGATGTGATGCAGACCGGGCAGGAACTGGCCGATCTCGCCGTGCCCCTGCTGGCCGACTTCGTCGCCGTGGACCTGGAGCAGTCGGTCCCGTTCTGCGAGGGGCCCCCGGTCCGCATCGGCCCTACGGGGGAGCGCCTCCCCATGTTCCGGCGTGCCGGTCTGGCCTCGATCCGCCCAGGGGCCCCGGAATCCCCTTGGGTGCGCGGCGAGCCGGTCTCCGTGGGGGCCGCCTCACCCATAGTCGAGGTCCTGCGCACCGGCAGGTCCCGCCTGGAGCCCATCCTGGACACCGCTCCGGGCTCCTGGATCGACCAGGACCCGGTACGGGCGCGGAAGATCCACGAGAACGGCATCCACTCCGTGATGATCGTCCCCATCCGCACGCAGCACGCCCTGCTGGGCGTGGCGGTGTTCGCCCGCACCGAGGAACCCGTGCCGTTCCAGGAGGTCGATCTGCTCCTGGCCGAAGAGTTCGTCGGTCGCGCCGCGGTGTCGCTGGACAACGCACGCCGGTACTGCCGCGAGGAGACCGCGGCACTCGCCCTCCAACGCAATCTGCTCCCCCAGCGTTTGAGGGGCGGTACGGCGGTCGAGGCGGCCTCGCGCTACCTGCCCGCCGACATCGACAGGGGCGTCGGTGGCGACTGGTTCGACGTGATTCCCCTCTCCGGCGCCCGAGTCGGCCTCGTCGTCGGCGATGTGGCCGGACACGGCGTCAACGCGGCCGCGACCATGGGCAGGCTCCGCACGGCCGTCCACACGCTCGCCGACATGGAGCTGCCCCCCGACGAACTGCTCGCCCGCCTCGACGTCACGGTCCAGCGACTGGCAGAGGCGGACGCCGTCGCCCCCGACCAGGCTCCTGCGGTGGTGGGTGCCACCTGTCTGTATGCCATCTACGACCCGGTCACCCGGAAGTGCACCATGGCCGCGGCCGGCCATCCGCCGCCCGCGATCGTCGACCCGCAGGGCCAGGTCACCTTCCCCGACCTCCCCACCGGGGCTCCGCTCGGCATCGGGCTGGGGATCCCGTTCGAGGCCGTCGAGCTGGAACTGCCCGAGGGAAGCCTCCTCGCCCTCTACACCGACGGCCTGATCGAGGCCCGCGACAACGACATCGAGAAGGGAATGCACCGCCTGGGCACCGCCCTCGCGCAGCCGGGTCGTTCCCTGGAGGACCTCTGCACCAGCGTGATCGAACCGTTCCAGGATCAGGCGGCGCGCGACGACATCGCCCTGCTCCTGGTCCGCACCCGCTCGTTCAGCCCGGCCCAGGTCGCCTCCTGGACCCTGCCCGGTGACGAGACCGCCATTCGCCGCGCCCGGCACCTGGCAGCCTGCCAGCTGGCCGAATGGGGCCTGGAAGATCTTGAGGACTCCACGACCCTGATCGTCAGCGAACTGGTCACCAACGCCCTCCGCCACAGCACCGGCCCGATCGGTCTGCGTCTGATCCAGCACCAGGTCCTGACCGTCGAAGTGTCCGATGCCGGCACCTGCACCCCGCGCGTGCGCAGCCCACGCACCACGGACGAGCACGGCCGCGGCCTCTTCCTGGTCTCCCGGCTGTCCCACCGATGGGGCTCCCGCCCGGTGCCGGACGGCAAGGTCGTGTGGGCCGAAACGGACTTCGCCCGAACGCCCGGCACCAGCGAGGTGGCTCTGCTCTCCGGGCCGTGACGGCCTCACTGTGCCGGCGTCGACTCCGCGGAGCACGCCGAACTCGGCCTGTGCTCCATGCCCATGACCGGCCAGGCGTCCGGGCCTGCGTCACGGGCGTACCGCGCCCCCGGGGCGGGGCTCGCGGGTCAGGAGGTACGACACTCCCGCGAGCCGGAGCCGGTTCTCGTCGTCCACGTGGCAGCCGAGGCGTTCCGGCAGGCCGCGCAGGTAGGCGAGGGCGGGGCCGGTGAGGCGGACCCTGCCGTTGCCGAGGTGGGTGATGCCTTCGGGGACGTCGAGTGCGGTGAGCCAGGCGGCGTGGTCCCGGTGGACTTCGGCGGTGTACGTGGTGTCGGAGCCGGTTGCGCGTTCCAGGGCGTACAGCACGTCGCCGTAGCGGGCGTGGTCGAGGACGGCGCGTACGGCCGTGTCGATGCTCAGCAGGTTGGCGTCGACCTGGTCGCACGTGAAGACGCGACCGGGGCGGGCCCGGGCGTACGCGAACCAGGTTCCGGCGCGGGACGGGATGACGTAGCCGATCGGATAGCCGCCGGGAAGCCCGTCGTTCACGCACACGTACACGACCTCGGCGGCGTCGCTGCGCTCGCGGGTGAGGAAGAGCCTCCGCTGTTTCAGCAACGTCGCGAGAGACCGGTCGATGACGGTCACGTTCGTGTTCCCTCCTCCGAGTCGGGGCGGCGGCCGTTCCCCCGTCGACGGCCGCCGCACTTGCAAACCATCGGGGAAGGCGCTGCAATGCGGATGAAATTCTGATGATGCGCGGAGCGGAGCGGAGGCTTCGAGGTGGGCGCGGGATCACGTCGGCGGTTCGCGGGATCACGTCGGCGGTTACGGCTCGCGGTGCTCGGGCCGGTACGGGCCTGGCGTGACGGTACGCAGCTGTCCCTCGGGCCGGTCCGGCAGCAGGCCGTGCTGGCGGCGCTGGCGCTGCGTCCGGGACTCCTCGTCAGCCGCGAGCAGTTGCTCGACGGGGTGTGGGGGGACAGTCCACCGCAGTCGGGCCGCAAGGTGCTGCCCAGCTATGTCTACGGGCTGCGCAAGACGCTCGACGAGGAGGGTTCGGGTCCGGCGGATTCCGTGATCCGCGGGGAACGGGGCGGGTACCGGTTCGTCCCCGACGGGGTCCGGCTCGATGTGGCGGACCTGGCAGCGCAGTTGGACGACGCCCGGGGCGCGAAGGCGTCCGGCGACACGGCCACCGCGGTGGACCGGTTGTCCGGAGCGCTCGCCCTGTTCGAGGGTGAACCGCTCGCCGGGCTGCCGGGGCCGTACGCCGAGGCCGAGCGGCAGCGACTCCTGGAGCGCGCGCGAACGGTGCGGCTCGAGCGGCTCGAATGCCTCGTACTGCTGGGCCGGTTCGCCTGGGCTCTGGACGAGCTCGCCGCCCTGTCGGCGTCCGATCCGTGCGACGAGTCGCTGGCGGCGCTGCGCATGCGGGCCCTGTACGGCAGCGAACGCCAGGCCGAGGCGCTGAACGTCTACGAGGACACGCGCAAGCGGCTGAGCCACGAACTCGGCGTCGACCCCGGCGAGGAACTCCAGCGAGTGCACCAAGCGGTGCTGCGCCAGGACGACGTACGCCTGCTCGGGACGGCGGCGGCGGCGCGGTCCGTCGCTCCGCCGGCTCCCCCACCGGCCCGGTCCGGGCCCCGCCGCGCCGTCAACGACCTGCCGGGCGACTCCGGTCGGCTGATCGGGCGGGAGGCCGAGCTGGCGCAGCTCGTCGCGCCTTCCGCGCCGGGGTCCGTGTCGATCGTGACGGTGGACGGTACGGCCGGGGTCGGCAAGTCCGCTCTCGTCGTACGCGCGGCCCGTGAGCTCAGCGCCCACTACCCGGACGGCTGCCTGTTCGTGGACCTGCGCGCGCACAGCACGCAGCGGCGGCAGTCGCCGGAACAGGCGTTGCAGCGGCTGCTGCGCTCCCTCGGCGCGGCCAAGGGCGAGTTGCCGAGCGACCTCGAAGAGCTCACCGCCGCCTGGCGCGCGGCGACGAGCCCGCTACGGCTGCTCCTCGTGCTGGACGACGCCCTGGACGCCGAACAGATCCGGCCGCTCCTGCCGGCCGGGGCGGGAAGCAGGGTGCTGGTGGCCGGCCGGCGACGGCTGGCCGAACTGGACGCCGACCGACGGGTCACCCTGGAGCCGTTGGCGAGCGGCGATGCGGTGTCCCTGCTCACCCACCTCATCGGAGAGGGGCGTGCGAGCAGGGAACCGGAGGCCACGCATCGGCTCGTCGGACTGTGCGACGGGCTTCCGCTGGCTCTGCGCATCGCCGGGTCGCGGCTGCAGAACCGTCATACCTGGACGGTGGAGTACCTGGTGGGCCGCATGGCGGGCGATGAACGCCTGCTCGGCGAGCTGAGCATCGGGGATCGCAGTGTGGAGGCGGCCTTCCGCCTGTCGTACGACCAGCTCACACCCGAGCAGCAGCGCGGATTCCGCGCCCTGGGGCTGGCGCCGACGGTCGAGTTCGACGTGCCGGCGTCGGCGGCCATGCTCGGATGGACGTCGCACGACACCGAGCGGGTCCTGGAAAGCCTGGTCGACACGAGTCTGCTGCAGCAGCCGCGTCCCGGCCGCTACCGGCTGCACGACCTGGTCCGTGTGCACGCACGACGCGTCGCGGAAGCCGTGCCCGAGGAGGCCGCCGCCACGCGTACGGCCGCGCTCCGTCTCTACCTGGACGCGGCGCGGATCACGAGTGACTGGGGTTCCAGCAGCTTCCCCACCGGGCCGGCAAGCACCGGGCCCGCAGCCAACAGGTCCGCAGCCACCGGGTCCGCACCCAACGGGTCCGCACCCAACGGGCCCCAGCCCGCCGAGCCCTGGTCCGACGAGACCCAGCCCGCCGAGCCCTGGTCCGCCGACGCACCGTTCGCGAACTGGCAGGAGGCCGAGACCTGGCTGGACGCGGCAGGCGGGGAACTCGTCGACGTCGTCGGGCACGCCGCGGCCCTCGGCGAGGCCGACTACGCCTGCTGGATCGCCGAGGCACTCTGCGACTACTTCGTACGCCAGGGCCGCTACCACGAGAGCCAGACCGCTCTCGAGATCGCGCTCGCGCACGTGGACGAGGCCACCGACCGGCGGATGGCGCACGCCCTGCGGAACTGCCTGGGCTACACCTGCGTGTACCAGCGCCGGTACACGCAGGCACGCGCCTTGCTCACCGAGGCACTGCACCTCGGCCGGCGCCGCCCCGACCCGTGCGAAGAGGCCCGGACCCTGGGCGGGCTGGGAGCCCTGTGTCTGAGTGTGGGCGAGGGCGACCGGGCGATCTCCCATGCCGCCGCGGCGGTGGACCTGTCCCGGTCGCACAACGACTGGGTCACCGCGATAGCACTCGTCATCCAGGGCCTCGCCCAGCAGTTCCAGCGGCGGAACGAGGAGGCGCTGGCCAGCTTCGCCGATGCCCGTACCCACGCCGAGGCGGGCGGGCGCCCGCGCATGCTCGGCCGGGTCCTGAGCTGCGCCGCCGACATCCACCTCCGCCTCGGCCGGTACGGCGAGGCCAAGCGCCTGCTGCGCCAGGCCGTCCACCTGGTCGAGCAGGGCGGGGACATCTTCCTCTGCGCGCGCAGCCTGACCCGGCTGGGCACGGCGGAGCTGGGTGAGGGGAACGCGAGCACGGCCATCGCCCTCCACCACCAGGCACTCCACCAGCACCAGTTGCTGTCACCGCTCACCGAACCCGGCTACGACTGGCTGGAGATGGACATCCGCAGCCGCCTGGGCCACGCCTACGTGGCCACGGGCCGTATCCGCGAGGCGCGCGGACAGTTCGAGACCGTGGTCGAGGTGCACGACGCCCGTGCACGGCGCGCCGCCCCCACCGGACGCGGCTGACCTCCGGGCGGTCGCCCGGCGACGCTCCGGGGCGGGTGGCCCGGCCCGGCACGTTCAGTGCCGGCCTCCGCCCGGCGCCACCTCTCCGGTCACGCCGACGCGGATGCCCAGCCACGGGTAGGTGTGGCGGTAGAAGATGTTGTCCTGGGGCTGGAGGCCGACGGCCGAAGGCCACATCTGGAAGGCCGGCGCGTTGGACACCCCGCCGTGCAGCCGCCGCCAGACACGGGGGCCGTTCTGGCCGGCGGGGGGCGGGGTGATGGTGTCGGTCCATTCGACGGCGTTGCCGCCCTGGTCGAAGGTGCCCCATGGGGAGGCGGTCCCGGCCTGGCCGACGGTGCTGAGGCTGCCCTGGTAGACGGCGGGGTAGGTCAGGGGGTCCAGGCCGATCGGGTTGGCGGTGGAGCAGACGTCGGCCGGCACCTGGAACGGGCACCAGCTCGGGGCCGGACTGCCGGAGGCGTGGTAGGAGGCGAGGGGCTGCGTCGACGCGTTGGAGACGGCGCCGGTACCGGGGTCGAGGACGGTGGGCGCGGGGGCCGTCGCATCGCCGTCGCCGAAGACTCCGGCGTTGGTGGGGTACTTCCAGTAGGAGTACGTTCCGCCGCCCTTCGGGTCGTAGTAGGCGGCCTTGATCCACTCGTTCTGACTCGGTACGACGAAGCCCGAGTCCTGGGTACGGGTGGTGTCGGGGCGGGCGAGGTCGTACATTCCGCGTTCGGTGCGAGCCGAGAGCCGCACCTTGTAGGTGACGTAGGCGAAGGCGCCCTCGCCAGTGGTCGCCTTGGAGAGGATCCGTCCGTTGTAGAGCGAGTTGACGAGCCGCGCCGCCTCCCGGAAGTCGGCGAAGCCGTACGGCTTCTCGGCCCACTGCGGGTAGGCGACCGAGTAGTGGCGGCCCCTGCGGGCGGCCTCGGAGAAGTCGACCTGGCCGTACTTCGGCCAGGCGGCGGCGCTCTCGTTCTCCTCGTACAGCGCGAGTCGGTCGCGGCCCTCCGGGTCGACGGTGTTCAGGAACGCCACCCACTGCCGGACGGTGATCTCGGTCCGCCCGATCTCGTAGGGGTCGTCGACCCGGCCCACCATCAGGCAGTCGTCGCCCTCGGGGGCGTCGGCGCACGTCCGGTAGACGGCGTCGGTGAAGGGGACGATCCCCACGGCCGGGTTGCCGGGCGCGCCGACCCTGGCGGTGGTCAGCGTGATGACCTCACCCGTCGGGGGGCGGTCGTCGGCTGTCACGGTGGGGCCGAGCAGCGCCGACAGGCCGCCCGCCGCGAGGAAGGCCACGGCCGGACGGGGGCGGCGACGAAGACGGCGGGAAACGAGGTCCATGGGCATACTCCGCGCGTTGATCACGGCAACAGCTGGCGCCACATTAGCCCTGTATGTCACCTTCTGCCCGATAGAGGGCGAGGAGGACGCGGTCTGTGTCGCCGAGGCCCTGTCACCGATCGGCCGATGCGCCAAAGCCCGTGTGGAAGAGGAGAGTTGTCACCACGACCGCCGCGTCCGCTGCCGGCCGTTACGCCGGCGGCGCCGCGCTGAAGGCCCCCACCGGCCTCCCCGCTGAGCGCCGACAACCGCCGCGTCCTCGCGGTCCTCGCCCATCCGGACCGCTGACCGGCACCTCACTCACGTCACGACGCAGCGCGGCAGGTCAGCTTCATCTGGGCCGCCGCATGATGCGCCCCGAGGCGCGCCGCACTGCCCCAGTCACGGCCGCGGTCGAGGAGCTGGACCGCGAAGACCCCTTCGCCCTTGACCGGGTAGCTGCCGACCGGCACGAGTTCACCCCGGTGGACGGTCTGGCGCACGCCGAAGCCCGTGTAGCCGGAGCGGACGTCGGACGGGTCGGCGAGGACGCGGTAGAAGGTGGGGTCGCCGGCGGAGTCCGTGGCACGGTTCGTACGGGGCACGAACACCGCGAGCGAGCACTCCCGATGGCTCTCGTCCAGCTCCCAGCTCCAGATCGCCGTACCCCCGCTGTCCTTGGTGGCGCTGGCCGACATCGGGACGGCCGTGAAGCGGCCGTCGCAGGAGGAGTCGCGCCGGCCGCCGTCGCGGACGGTGTACCAGGCGGCGTCGCCGTTCTCGAAACGGCCCTCCTCGCGGTAGTGGCCCGTCTTGCAGCCCGGCCCCGCCCACTCCTCGAAGTCCTCTTCGCCCCCGCCGGGAAGCGCCGTCGGCCCGACCCGGGTCGGTACGCCGAGACCCGTGATGTCGTCGTCGGCGGCCTGCGCGTCACCGGTCCCGTCCGGTCCCATGAGCAGCGCCGTCGCGGCGATGAAACAGCCCAGTACGACCACGGCTCCGCCCGCCAGCAGGCCCTTGCGGAAACGGGAGAGGAGGGAGATCCGGCCGGAGAGGGTCTCCCGGGCGATCCAGGACGTGTCCGAACCACGATCGTCCCGGACCACGTATCCGCAATCGGGACACCTCATGCCCGGCAGTGGGCTGTGCCTCTCACTGCCGCACTGTTCGCACGCCATAGCAGTTCACTATGCAGGAACCTCATGCGTCACGGGGCGGGAACGGGGTCATGATCTGCAGTCGGCCCGGATCTGGGCCGCCGCGTGATGCGCACCGTCACGGTCCCCGTACCCCCAGTCCCGGCCGCGGTCGACGAGCTGGACGCTGAACACCCCGTCCCGTACCGGAAGGTCGTGCACGACCACCGCCCCGCCGCGCATCGACCGCTGGCCGATGTCGAAGGCGGCGAGGACACTGCCGGAGTCCCGTGGGTCGGCGAGTACGTGATAGCGCGTCGGATCACCGGCGACGTCCTCTTCGCGGGGGCTCCACGGAACACGTACCGCCACCGAGCAGCGTGCGTAACCACCGCCCGGACGCCAGGTCCAGGTGACCGTGTTGCCCCGGTCCCGGTCCGCGGCGCCGGACATCGGCACGGCGATGAACCGGCCGTCGCACCCGTTGCCCGCATGGCCGCCGGAGTCCACGTCGTACCAGCCCTCGCGATCGTCCGAGTAACGCCCGTACGTCCGCACCTCGTTCGGACAGCCCGGCCCCGCCCACTCGCTGAACCACGCCCCGCGCCCGGCGGGCACGGGCCGGGGCCTCGGCTTCACTTCCGGCTTCGGCTTCGGCTCGGCCGAGGGCTCCGGCTTCGCCACGGGCCCGGAGGACGAGGCGCCCGGCGCGGGCAGCTCCTCCGGGAGGAACGTCGGGCCGATCCGCTGCGGCATGCCGCCCAGCTCGATGTCGTCGACCGTCCGCACCGCGTCGTCGGCCCGGTCGTCATCACCTCCGGCGGTCGCGAGAAGCGTGGCGCCCAGCGTCAGCACACACAGCGAGAGCACGCATCCCGCCCCCATGAGCATCTTCCGCTCGAGGACCGGCTCCCTCACCGCCGGCGCCCGACGCGCCGGCACGGCCTCCACGGTGCAGCTGTCCACCACCATCCCGGGCAGCGCGCCCCGGTGCGTGCCACCGCATCTCTCGCACACCATGCGGGTCACTATGCAGGCCACCGGATACCGACCGGTAGGCATCCGCCGGTATCAACGCGGTATCGATCCACGTCGGTTGACCTTGCCCCAGGGGCAGGGCACATCGTCCTCGTGCCGGGCGGACCCCCCGCCCGGTGACGGAGGATGGGCACGTGCACGACGACTCCCTGCTCACCATCGGAGCCTTCGCCGCGCGGGCGCGGCTCTCGCCGAAGGCCCTGCGCCTGTACGACCGGCTCGGGCTGCTCGCCCCTGCGTACGTCGACGAGGCGACCGGCTACCGCTGGTACCGCACGGACCAGGTGGACCGCGCCCGGCTGGTCGCGCTCCTGCGGCAGATCGACATGCCGCTGGCGCGCATCGCCGACATGGTGGAACTGCCGGGGCCGCAGGCCGCGGAGGCGCTGGCCGCGTACTGGGCGGCGGTCGAGGAACGCCGCGCCGTACAGGGCGCCGTCGTGGCCCACCTCCATGACCGACTTTCGGGCAGGAGACCGACGATGTACGAGATCAGGACCGTGGACGTACCCGAACAGGCGGTGCTCGCCGAGCGCCGGCACCTGCTGTCGGACGAGCTGCCCCGCTGGATCCCGGCGGCTCTCGGACGGCTTGAGGAGGCGGCCGCGGCATGCGGAGGCGTCACGGCAGCGCCGTACGTGGCGTACCACGCAGAGGTCACCCCGGACAGCGACGGCCCGGCGGAGGCATGCGTCCCCATCGCCGACGCCGGCGCCGCGGCGGCCTGGACGGAGGAGAACAGAGCCGGGATCGTGCTCCGCGTCGAACCCGCGGGCAGGCTCGCCTTCACCCGGGTCACCAAGGCGCAGGTGGCGTACCCGCAGATCGTCTCCGCCTACGACGCGGTCGAGCGGTGGATCGCCCAGGAGGGACTGACGATCACGGGCCCTTGCCGCGAGGTGTACTTCGCCGACTGGGAGGCCGCCTCGGCGACGGACGAGGTCTGCGACATCGCCTTCCCGGTCGGTTGACGGGCACGGCCCGAGGGGCGCCTGACAGGCGCGGCTCTCCGGTCGCCTGACCGGTCCGGCGCCGCCGTGCGTCCGACGGCACGACCCGCCGGTCGCCTGACAGGCACGGTCCGAGGGTCACCTGACAGGCGCGGCTCTCCGGTCACCTGACGGGCACGGCCCGCGGAATCAACGCCGCGGGCCGCTCAGCTCCTCCGGGCACGGCGTTCCACGCGGGAGCTGGTACGGCGCCGCCAGTCGGTACACGCCGGGGCGCGGGGCGAGGAGTTCCGTCCATTCGTCGCCCTCCGCGTCCTCCTCCGCCTTCAGCAGACAGCCGGCCACGTTGACGAACGTCTTCGGCGTGTCGTCCTCCCGCAGCTTCGACGCCTCCGTCTCCTGCGGCTGCTCCACGCTCCGGCCCTTCTCGTCGACGAGGCCGAGCCACGGCGAGTACGGGACCCGGATCAGCACCCGGCCCGCCTCGCGCACGTGGATCGTCAGCTCGCCGGAGCCCGCCCGGTCCACCGTCGCCGGCGGGTCGGCCAGCGGCATCGGGTCACTGACGGCGAACAGCTGCCAGTTCGCGTCCGACCAGACCCGCTTCAGATACGGCTGGCCGCGCTCGACCAGCTTGGCCTCCCGCCCGGCGCCCGAGTCCGGTTCGCCCTTGGGCAGCACCACGTAGTGGACGGCCCAGCGGTCGAGCCACTCGCGGTAGTTGACCGCGTTGAGCGTGTCGTCGTAGAAGAGCGGATTGCGCTCCATGTCCGCCTGCCGGTTCCAGCCGCGCGCCAGGTTGACGTACGGGGCGAGCGCCGACGCCTCACGGTGGCTGCTGGCCGGGACGACCTCCACCCGGCCCTTCTCCGCACCGACCTCCTGGAGCTCGTTCACCAGCGGCGCGAGTTCCCGCGTCCAGGACGCGGCCGGCGCCGTGCGCACGATGTCGTCGACGCTCTTGAAGCCGATCCACGCGTTGAGCCCGACGAACGCCAGGACGAGCGCGTACCACCTGCGCGAGCGCGGCACGGCGTACGGCAGCGCCGCCAGCAGCACCACTCCCGCGAACAGCATCGCGAGCCGCGACACGTTCGAGCCGATCTGGGAGTCGACGAGGAACGTCAGCAGCGTGCCGAGGGCGTACACCGCGGCGGCGGTGCGGACCGTGCGCCAGTTGGCCGGTACGAGGACGAGGACGAGCACCCCGAAGAGGAACGGCAGCGATGTCGACCCCAGCGACATCGGCTGCGTACCGGAGAACGGGAACAGCCACGCCGACAGCGCGACGACGACCACCGGAGCGATACCGAGCGCGTACGCGCCAGGGCGGCGCCTGTTCAGGAACAGCGCCGCCGCGACGACACCGAGGAACAGTCCCGCGACCGGGCTCGACGCGGTCGCGAGTCCCGCCAGCGGCGCCGCGACCGCCGCCTTCGCCCACCGTTTGCGCCGCCAGCGGTACGGCCAGCAGAACACCGCGGCGACCGCCCCCAGCGCGAACATCATCCCGAGCCCGAACGTCACTCGCCCCGACAGCGCGTTGCACAGGAACGCGAACACCCCGGCGAGCGAGCACGCCAGGGGGTTACGGACCGCACGCACCCTGGTCAGGATCAGCGCGGTAAGCGCGGCGGAGAGCGTACCGACGACCATCATGGTCGTCCGTACGCCGAGGACCGACATCAGATACGGGGACACCACGCTGTACGAGACCGGGTGCATGCCGCCGTACCAGGCGAGGTTGTACGCCGAGTCGGGGTGCCGACCGACGAACTCGGCCCAGGCGTCCTGCGCGGCGATGTCCCCACCGCTGTTGGCGAAGTAGAAGAACCAGACGACGTGAAGGAGCGCGGCCACCGCGGTCGCGACGAGGACGGGACGGCGGGCGAGCGCGCCGCCGGGACGCACGGGAGCACCGGGGGATGCCGGAGACGCTGAGGATGCCGGGGACGCCGGAGACGCTGAGGATGCCGGGGACGCCGGAGACGCCGGGGGCGTGATCGCCCCTATTCGCGGGCCCTTCTCGGCTCCCGGCCCGCTCGCGGCGCTGCTCTCGCCCGCGTGTCTCGGCTCGACGGTGGTCACTGCGGCTCCCGTGTTCGCTTCCCGTGCTCGGGGACGCCGTCCCGGCGTCGCGAGTTGCCCCGGGATCCGGGGAAGCTGGCGATCCGGGGACGCTAGCACGGTGCCGATGCAGCGGACGGGGGCACGAACGCCCGTGCCCCCGTCCGGCTGCCCGATGTCAGCCCACGCGGGTCAGCTTGTCGCCGAACCCGGGCTCCTTCAGGTCACCCTGGAGCACGATGGGTGACGAGGTCCTGCCGGTGCCCGTGCCTACCGACACCTCACCGACGACCGTTCCGGCCTTCGCGGTGTGCGGGATCGCGCCCTTGCCCGCGCCGATCGTCAGGTCGACCTTGAGGCCCGGCCAGCCGAGCGCCTTCACGTCCTTGGTCGCGACGACCGGGTAGTGGCCGCCGAGGCCGTCGTCCACGTACCCGACGACGTCGCCCTTCTTGACGACGATCGCCGTGGTGACCGCGGACTGGGCCGCCTTGATCAGCTTGAGGCTGTCCTGGAGCGAGGCCTGGAGCTTGGCGTCGACCGTGCCACCGCGCTGGATGCCGAAGACGGCGCCGTAGATGCGGCGGATCTTGCCGTCGATCTCGATGTTGGCGGCCCAGAGGAGGTTGCCGCCGGCCGGGGTGGAGGAGCCCGTCTTGATGCCGCTCACGCCGGGGTTCAGCAGGATGTTGTTGTTGTTGTAGATCCTCTGGTCGATGCCCTCGATCGTGATGTCGGGGGTGTCGACGATCTCCCGGAACACGTCGTACTGCATGACGGCCTTGGCCAGCTTCAGCTGATCGGCGGCGGTGGAGACGGTGGTCTTCTCCAGACCGCTCGGGTCCGTGTACGTGGTGTCGTCCATGCCGAGCTCTACGGCCGCCGCGTTCATCTTCTCGACGAACGCGGCCTCGCTGCCGGAGTCCCAGCGGGCGAGCAGGCGCGCCGCGTTGTTCCCGGACGGGATCATCAGCAGCTGAAGCATCTGCTTCTCGGTGAACTTCTGGCCCTTGCGGATGGGGGCCGTCGACTCGTCCGCGGCCTTGGACTCGTCATCGGCCTTCTGGTCGACCTCGATCTGGGGGCCGGTCTCCTTGCCCTTGATCGGGTGGTTCTTGAGGATCACGTACGCGGTCATCGTCTTCGCGACGCTCGCGATCGGCGCGGGCTTCTGGTCGCCGCGGGTGCCCAGGCTGCCGACCCCCTCGACCTCGACGGCCGACTGGCCCTCAGCGGGCCAGGGGAGGTCCAGGGCCGCGCCGTCGAAGGTGTACTCGGACGTGGCCGTCAGTGTGAGGACGGGCTCGGGCAGCGGACGCATGGACTGCACGACCGCAAAGACGATCACGAGCAGGACGACGAGAGGCGTCCAGATCTTGAACCGTCGCACCACGGTGCGGACCGGGGTCTGCGCGGGCGGCGGGGTGTTCGTCAGCTCGGCGAGCAGATCGAGCGGCGGCTTGGGCGGCAGCGGCTGCTGCTTGGTCCGCTCGGGCTCGGTGAGCGAGACGGGCGGGGCGGCGGCGGCCGGCCTGGCGGGCGCGGTGGGCTTGGCGGGCGCGGTGGGCTTGGCGGGCGCGGACTGCCTGGCGGGCGCCTGGGGAGGCGCGGGCGTGGCGGCGGCGGCCGGCTTGGCGGGCGTGGTCGGTGTGGCGGGCGTGGCGGGCGCGGTCGGTGTGGCGGGCTTGGCGGGCGCGGTCGTCTTCGCGGGCGCGACCGGCCGTCCGTCGTCGCGCCGCAGCGGCACGAAGGTGCTGGTCCGCTCGGCGTCCGACTCGGGGGCGGTGACCCTCAGCGCCGTGGTCCGCTCGGCCTCGGTCTCCGGTGCGGGCTTCGGGCGGGCGGGGGATGCGGGGGGCGTGGGGACCTTCAGCGCGGTGGTGGGCTGGTCCACGGCAAGGCGGGGCAGCGCCTTGAACACGGCGGTCGGCTGATCGACCGGCGCGTCGTCTGCGGCATCGTCGGCGTCCTCGGCGTCGGGCTCGGTGTCGGGCTCGGTGTCCGCGACGGCGTTCTCGGTGTCGGCCTCGGGGCTCTCGTCGTCCTCATCGCCCTCCGAGGCGTCCTCGTCGGCGTCGGCGGGCTCCTCATGGGCCTCGGCGCCGGCCTGCGAGGCGTCGTCGTCCTCGGACGCGGCTTCGTCGGCCACGACCTCGTCGGAAGCGTCGTCCGCGGGCTCAGAGGGCCCCTCCGGCTCCGAGGGCCCGTCCTCCGGCTCCTCGGCGGTGTCCTCGCCGGTGTCCTTGCGGGAGACCCACGCCGCCACCGCGGCGCGGAGCCGGTCGTCACCGTTCGAGGTGCCACCGTTCGAGGTGCCACCGTCCGACGCTTCGCCATCCGCCTCGCCGTCCGCCTCGGCGTCCGCCTCGGCTGACGCATCGGCGGACCCGGCCCCGGCCCCGGAACCGGAATCCGAAGCGGAACCGGACGTGGACTCGTGCGCGTCCCCGTCCGTGTCCGTTTCCGTGCCCGAAGACGACGATTCCGATGATTCCGATGATTCCGACGGCTTCGACGGCTTCGACGGCTTCGACGGCTGCGTCCTGAACACCGCCGTCGGCTGGTCGACATGCCCCTCGGTGGACACTCCCGCCGAACGGGCCACGGCAAGCCGCGGATCACGTTCGTCCGGAGTCGTCTCCCCCGACGACTTCCGCTGCTCCGACTTGTCGGGGGACTCGCCCGCCACCGTGCCTCCTCCATGCGTCATACGTGCACCGCCCCGGCGCCGGCACCGCCCGCACCGCTGTCCGAACCATCTACCAGTGTCCTGTGTGAGCCCCTTGGCCCCCGTGCTAGACGAGAACGACATACCTACTGGTTCCCGTACGAAGCACCCAGGCGCTCTCGACAGACCAATGTGAGAGGCGTCACCCTGTCATTCATCCACGCGGGGAGGCATGGATGGGCAGGAGCCGCAGAACAATTCCGGAAGAGCTTCTGCTGCTCGCTCTGGACCCGACCACGGGTACCACAGCGCAGCCGCAGTCGCTCGACCTCGGCCTGGCCGGAGCACAGCTAGTGGAGCTGGCGCTGGCAGGACGGATAGCCCCTGACGGGGATCGTATCGCCGTGGTGATGCCACGGCCGACAGGAGATCCGACACTGGACTCCGCACTGGAGCTGTTGCGCAGACGCGGCAGCCCGGTCCGGGCCGTCCACTGGATCGGCGGGCCCCGGCTGGGGCTGCGCCAGACCTACCTTTCGCATCTGGAAAGGTGCGGCATGGTCCATGCCGTGGCCGGCCAGATGTGCGGGGTGCTGCCGACGACTCGCTACCAGGCGACGGACACGGCGATCAGCCGGGAAATCAGGGCCCGGCTGGACAGTGCGATCCGCACCGGCGTACCACCGGACCCGCGGACCGCGGCGCTCGCCGCGCTGGCCCATGCGGTCGGCCTGGGCAAGCACCTCTACCCCGGCAACGAGGGGCGGTCCTCCCGCTCCCGCCTACGGGATCTGATCAGGCACGACCCCATGGGCGGCCTCGTGGCACACGCCGTGATGGACGTTCAGAACGGTGTGGGCGCGCAACCACGCCGTAACCAGGCAGCGCCCGGCCGCCAGTCGGCCGTGCAGATGCCGCAGCGACACGGCAGCATGGCCCGCGCCGCCGCGCACTAGGTCAAGACAACCAGGACGTGTCAGACACGACGTAGCACGAACGAACACCCGGGCGTGAGCGCAAGCGAGCGTACGGGCACCCACTCGGTCGCGCGTACCCGTACGCGCAGCCGTGATCAGGACCGTCGCACCGCCGTCGTCCCCTGACCGGTCCGGGAGCCGCAGAGAGCGCGGGGCAGTCATCACGACTGCTCCGCGCTCTCGCTTTGTCCCCCGCATTGTGCGCGCGTGTCGTCGTTTTCCAGCGCGAGCCGCACCTTTGGTGGCAGTCTGCTGAGACGTAGATACACACAGCAACAAGGACAACGCAGCAGTCCACAGCCGGAGGTGCAGTTCCCGTGGCGTCCAACGTCAACCCCACCGTCAGGCGCCGTCGTTTGGGCCAGGAGTTGCGCCGGCTCCGTGAACTCAAGGGCATGACCGCAGAGGAAGTGGCGGACCGACTGCTCGTCTCCCAGTCGAAGATCAGCCGACTGGAGAACGGCCGCCGCTCGATCAGCCAGCGCGATGTGCGCGACCTCTGCGGCGTGTACGAGGTCGAGGACCACCGGGTCGTCGACTCACTGATGCAGATGGCCAAGGACTCCCGCCAGCAGGGCTGGTGGCACGCCTTCGGCGACATCCCGTACAGCGTCTACATCGGCCTGGAAACGGACGCGGCCTCGCTCCGCGTCTACGAGCCGCAGATCGTCCCCGGACTGCTCCAGACCCGGGAGTACGCGGAGGCCCTCATCACCGGCGCGCTGCCGGAGACCCCGGTCAGCGATGTGGAGAAGCGCGTCCAGGTGAGGCTGCGCAGGCAGGAACGGATCTCCTCCCCCGACGGCCCGCTGCGGCTGTGGGCCGTGGTCGACGAGGCCGCGCTGCGGCGGGTGGTGGGCAACAAGGAGATGATGCGCGAGCAGCTGGAGCACCTCGTCGAGCAGTCCCAGCTGCCGCATGTCACGGTCCAGGTCCTGCCGTTCAGCATGGGCGCCCATCCCGGCATCACGGGGCACTACGCCATCCTGGAGTTCCCCGACGCCTCCGATTCGAGCGTCGTCTACATCGAGGGCGTCACCAGTGACCTGTATCTGGAGAAGGCGAACGACGTCCACAAATACACCGTGATGTACGAGCACTTGCGGGCCCAGGCGCTGAACGTGGACCAGACCCGCGAGTACATCGAAGACATCGCCAAGTCGTACGCGAAGTAAACGGAAAGCCACTCGGGAAGTCGCGAGGGCGCACGGTACACCTTCGCGACCGTTTCCCGTAAGAGCGCAGCGGAATATGCCATCCGGTCGAGTGAACGGACGTTCTCAGCAGTCGAGCCTGCCAAGTAGCGTCCTGATCACGCCGTCAAGAACGTCGGCCACACCGTCGAAACACGGAACCGGAGAAAGACATGGCTATTCACCAGGGCGCCACGGACACTTGGACCAAATCCTCGTACTCCGGCGGAAACGGCGCGTGTGTCGAAGTCAAGTCCCCTGTCGTGCAGGCGATCGCCGTGCGGGACTCCAAGGCCCCCGAGGGCCCCTCCATCACTTTCGTCCCCGAGTCGTGGACCGCGTTCGTGCACGGCGTGACCAAGGGCTCCCTCTAGGGTTCCGCTCCCGGGAAGCACCGGCAACGACAGAGCCCTCTCGACTGGTCCGCCGTCCCGGCCGAGGGGGCTCGGCCCTGTCCGGCGCAACTCGCCGCCCGACACGACTCGCCGCCCGGCACAACTCGTCGCCCGGCACGGTTCGTCGGCCAGAGCGAGTCGCCGTTCAGCGCAGTTCGTCCACGTAGCGGTCCGTACCCGGCACGGTCGGAATGAACGGCGCGACCAGCTCGATCCTCCCCCGCTCCCCCGCGTCGAGATCGGCGAAGTGCCCCTCCCAGCAGTCCCGCGGATCCCGCTCCAGGAACCACAGCAGCGTCAGCCGGGTGTCGACGCCCTCCACCTGCTTCACGTACGACATCCGGTCCAGCGGCAGCGGCGTCGGCCGGAAGACCGTCACCATCGCCGCCGGGGAGCCCGCGAGCCGCTTCGGCAGCTCCCGCGACCGCAGCCACTCCAGCAGCTCCGCCCGCCCCTGCGGCCCCTCCGCGTCGATCACCTCCACGACCAGCCCCGCGTACGGATGGTCCAGCGCGTGGTAGTCACGCGGGCCCGCAGCACCGTCCCGGTAGACGGTCGCCACGTGGTCCTGGAAGGCGGTGAAGACGTGCGTACGGGCCTGATGGACCCGGCCGTCGCGATTCAGCCGCTTGTTGATACCGACGGTCCACCTCATGTGGTCGTCGTAGCGCCCGTCGGTGATCCAGTACGTGGAGATGTAGCAGCCCGCCGTCACCGGCTGGGCGACCGCCGACTTCTCCGGATAGCGCAGCCGCTGGAGGTCCCGGGTGGCGACCCAGCGGCGCCCGGCGTACATCCAGGGCATCGCCATCGCGCCCGCGTAGTAGTGGTCGTCCTCGTACCAGCGGTTGTACGCGTACTCCTGGCCGGGATGCGGCTCGACCATGGTGATCAGCGCATGTCCGGGGCGAACCCCGTAGGGGCCGACGGCCGCCAGTTCCGCGTACACCTCGGACCGGGTGTCCTCACTCACGACGCTCCCCTTCCCTCCTCCGGTGGACGGACCTACTCTGACGCAGCGTCAGATAAAGGGCCAGAGCCGGGAGTCGCCGAGATGCTGCTGCAGGGGAAGACCGTCATCGTGTCCGGCGTCGGCGCCGGACTCGGACACCAGATCGCCGCGACCGTCGTCCGCGACGGGGGCAACGCCGTCCTCGGCGCCCGCACCGAGGCGAATCTCGCCAAGACCGCCACCGAGATCGATCCCGAGGGCGCGCACACCGCCCACCGGCCCACCGACATCACCGACGAGACCCAGTGCGGGGCGCTCGCGGCCCTCGCCGTGGAGCGCTTCGGCCGGATCGACGCGGTCGTCCATGTCGCCGCCTGGGACAGCTACTTCGGCGGCCTGGAGGACGCCGACTTCTCGACCTGGCAGCAGGTCCTCGACGTCAACCTGCTGGGGACACTGCGCATGACCCGCGCATGCCTGCCGGCCCTCAAGGAACGCGGCGGCTCGGTCGTCATCATCGGCACCCAGTCCTCGGTCGCCGCACCCTCCCAGGTCCGCCAGGCGGCCTACGCGGCCTCGAAGGGCGCGCTCACCTCGGCCATGTACTCCCTGGCCCGCGAACTCGGCCCGCACCGCATCCGGGTCAACACGGTCCTGCCCGGCTGGATGTGGGGCCCGCCGGTCCAGGCGTACGTACAGTTCACCGCCCACACCGAGGGCGTCCCGGAGCCCGAGGTCCTCGCCCGACTGACCGAACGGATGGCCCTTCCGGACCTCGCGACGGACGCGGACGTCGCGGAGGCCGCCACCTTCCTCGCATCCGACCGCGCCCGCTCGATCACAGGCCAGTCCCTCCTGGTCAACGCCGGCGAACTGATGCGCTGACAACTCCCCAGGGCCGCACGGGCAAACGCCCCGTGCGGCCCTTCTCTGCCCTCCAGTTGTCCATGGATGTGAATGAAGGTCAATAACTCGAACGATTTTACTCCCTCTTGACCCAACGACTCGTTGTCGCGGGCGCTCACATGGCCACACCATGAACGGCGTTCACAAGGCGGACCCCTGGAGGGGGACATGAACAGTCTCGACTGGACCGTGCTCATCGGCTACTTCGGCGTGATGGTCGCCATCGGCATCTGGTCCCACAAGCGTGTGGACAACGTCAGCGACTTCTTCACCGCCGGCGGCAAGATGCCATGGTGGCTGTCGGGCATCTCCCACCACATGTCCGGCTACAGCGCCGTCATGTTCACGGGGTACGCGGCAATCGCCTACACCTACGGCGTGACGTCCTACGTGACCTGGTCCTTCCCCATCGCCATCGGCATCGCCATCGGTTCGCGGCTGTTCGCTCCACGCCTGAACCGGGTCCGCTCACGCCTGCACGTCGCCTCGCCGCTCGAATACCTCAAGGGGCGCTACAACCTGCCGACCCAACAGGCCCTCGCCTGGTCCGGCGTCCTTCTGAAGATCGTGGACGTCGGCGCCAAGTGGGCGGCCATCGCCACCCTGCTGTCCGTCTTCACGGGCGTCTCGCTCAACATGGGCATCCTGATCACGGGCGCGGTCACCGCCGTGTACTGCACCGTGGGTGGCCTGTGGGCGGACGCCCTGACGGAACTAGGCCAGTTCATCATCCAGCTCCTCGCCGGCATCGCGATGCTGGTGGCCGTCATGGCCGAACTGGGCGGCTTCAGCAGCCTGTGGAACGTCTGGGACGAACCGGTGATGCAGGGGCACAGCAAGCCGCTGGCCGGCCCGTACATGATGGTCTTCTTGATCGCCTACTTGTTCATCAAGACGTTCGAGTACTCGGGCGGCATGTGGAACCAGGCCCAGCGCTACATGGCCACCGACTCGGCCGAGTCCGCCGAGCGTTCGGGACGGCTCTCCGCCCTGCTCTGGCTGATCTGGCCGCTGGTGCTGTTCTTCCCCATGTGGGTGGCGCCCGTGATCCTGCAGAACGAGAAGAACGTCGTCCCGGCCGACTCGTACGCCATCATGGCCGAACAGCTCCTGCCGCACGGGCTGCTGGGCCTGGTCGTCGTGGGCTTCTTCTCCCACACCATGGCGATGTGCTCCTCGGACGCCAACGCCATCGCGGCGGTCGTCACGCGCGACATCATGCCCGCCGTCTCCCGCAAGGTCCGCGAGTGGGACACACGTGCCGGACTGCTGGCCGCCCGCTGGTCGACGCTGCTCTTCCTCGGCCTGTCCATGGCCATCGCGACTCAGGTCAACTCGGCCTTCTTCGGCGACATCATCACCGTCGTGATCAAGTGGGTCGCGGGTCTGATGGGCCCGATCGCCATCCCGCTGATGCTCGGCCTGCTGCCCTGGTTCCGTAAATGCGGCCCGACGGCGGCGCTGCTCAGCTGGGGCGTCGGTCTGATCACGTTCTGGCTGGTGAACTACCCGATCAGCTGGAGCGTCGAGGGCGGTGTGCCGCTGCAGTACCAGGTCTCGATCCCGCTCGCGGTCTCGCTGGTGCTCTTCATCCTCGTCGGCTACATCAAGCCGGAGGACACCCCGGAGCGCGACGGAATCCTCGCGCAGCTCAACCCTGGTGGCGGCGGCGGGCCGGCCACGGCGGCCATTCCTGGGCCGACCCCGGCCGGGGACACGGTGGGTGACTCGACGGCGCGGTCGGCGGCCAGGGAGTAGGGAGCGTTCTCACCGTCGGGGGTGGGCGGGCCACGGGGCCGCCCACCCTCGTCTGTGTGTCCACGGCCCGCCCCACGAGCAGAGGGGCACGGTACGCCGGCACCGGCCGCTCAGCGGCTCAGCGACTCAGCGGCTCGACCCTCAAGCCGCTCAAGCCCCTCAGCTCCTCAGCCGCGCGGGTAGCGGTGCAGCCAGCCCTGGGCGGAGACCGACGGGCCGTGGAGGGCGGGACCCTGGGTCATCTCCATGGCGAAGTCGTCGGCGAGTTCGAGGACCGTGGCGCGGCCCTCCAGCTCCGCGAGCCAGGCGGGGGGCAGGGCGGTCTCGCCGTGGAGGGCGCCGAGGAGGGCGCCGCAGAGGGTGGCGGTGGTGTGGGAAGAGCCGTCGTGGTTGACGGCGAGGCGGAGGCCGTGGCGGATGTCCTCGCCGACGAGGGTGCAGTAGACGGCGACGGCGAGGGCGTCCTCCGCGTTCTCCGGGTTGCCGAGGGCGGCGATCCTGGCCGGGCTCGGAATGCCCTGGCGTACGGCGCCGAGGGCCTGCTTGAGCGCGTCGGTCACGGGCTGGTGGCCCGGCCTGGGGGTGAGGAGCGAGAGCGCGCGCTGGACCGAGCCGTCGACGGTCTCGCCGCGGGCCAGCCCGTGCACGATCACGGCGAAGGCGCCGGCCGAGAGATACGCGGTCGGGTGGCCGTGGGTCTGCGCCGCGCACTCCACGGCGAGCTGGCAGACCAGCTGCGGTTCCCAGCCCACGAGCAGGCCGAACGGCGCGGAGCGCACCAGGGCTCCGGAGTCGCGCGCGGTCGGGTTCTTGGGCTTGTCGAGCGTGCCGAGGGTTTCGTCGCCGAGCCCGGTGAGACAGGCGGGAGCCGGGTCGCGGCGGGCGTAGAGCCACTCCTCGCAGGCCAGCCAGCCGTTGTCCTTGCGGCGCTCGTCGGGCCCCCAGTCGCGCTGGGTGGCGGCCCAGCGCAGATGGGCGCGGTGCACGTCGGTGGGCGGGTGCCAGGCGCCGGTGTCGCGGCGGACCTGGGCGCGTATGAGGCCGTCGACGGTGAAGAGCGTCAGCTGGGTGGCGGCGGTGACGGCGCCGCGCCTGCCGTACGCGGGGACGAAGTCGGCGACACCGTCGGGGCCGTGGGCGGCCCGTATGTCGTCGACCGTCAGCTCGGCGACTCCGGCGCCCAGCGCGTCACCGATGGCCCCGCCCAGCAGACAGCCGCGTACCCGGGCGCGGAAGTCCTGCTGCTCGGCACGGCCCCAGACTGCTGTGGCTGCTGTCGTCACGCGACCTCCCCTCCCTTCTCGTGCGCAGAACTGTAATCGACCGCACGAGATCGCTTCATGGGCGCAATCCAGCCGGGAGGGCTTGTGAAACGGTATGTGGGCGGTCGCCCTTCAGGCCGGTTTTGATCACTGTTCATGGCGGATTTCCGGGGTGCGTCGCGCCCCGCCCGCAGGATCCGCCGCATGACCTGCTTACTCGTGACACGAAGCCCGCTGCCGGGCCGTGTCCAGCGCGGCCGGCGCCTCGGGCATCATTTCGAGCGAGATCAGCACCGAAGCGCGCCGGACGTGGGTCCAGGCCCGGTCGTGGCCGAGCGCGAGGCACCGGTCGAGATGCTCGAGGGCCCGCAGCGGAACCGCCCGATCCGGCGGGTCCGACCGGTCCGGTGCGGTCCGGTGCGGTCCGACCGGTCCGGTGCGGTCCGACCGGTCCGGTGCGGTGGGGTGCGACCGGTCCGGTCCGGTCCAGCCGGTCACGCCGCCGCGGTCGCGTCTCAGCCCTGCTCCAGCACCGGCAGCAGCTCCGGCAGATGCCCGTCGGACGCCAGTGCGCTCCTCTGCCGCTCGGCCGGGACCTCCCCGTACAGCGTCGTACGGGGCCTGGCCGGCCGCCCGGCGGCCTCGGCGATGGCGATCAGGTCCTGGATGGAGCGGTACGAGCCGTAACTCGACCCGGCCATCCGGGAGATGGTCTCCTCCATCAGCGTGCCGCCGAGATCGTTGGCGCCGGAGCGCAGCATCTCCGCCGCGCCCTCCGCGCCGAGCTTCACCCAACTGGTCTGGATGTTGGGGATGTGGGGGTGCAGGAGCAGCCGGGCCATGGCCGTCACCGCGCGGTTGTCGCGGGTCGTCGGCCCGGGCCGGGCGATTCCGGCCAGGTACACGGGCGCGTTGGTGTGGATGAAGGGCAGCGTCACGAACTCGGTGAACCCGCCCGTCTCCTGCTGGATCCGGGCCAGGGTGCGGAAGTGGCCGAGCCAGTGCCGGGGCTGGTCGACGTGCCCGTACATCATCGTCGACGACGAGCGGATGCCCAGCTCGTGCGCCGTCGTCACGACCTCGATCCAGGTGGCGGTCGGCAGCTTGCCCTTGGTCAGTACCCACCTCACCTCGTCGTCGAGGATCTCCGCGGCCGTGCCGGGGATCGAGTCGAGCCCGGCCTCCTTCGCGGCCGTGAGCCACTCGCGGATCGACATCCCGGTGCGTGAGGCCCCGTTGACGACCTCCATGGGTGAGAAGGCGTGCACGTGCATGCCGGGGACGCGCTGCTTCACGGTCCGGGCGATGTCGAAGTACGCCGTGCCGGGCAGGTCGGGGTGGATGCCGCCCTGCATGCACACCTCGACCGCGCCGACGTCCCACGCCTGCTGGGCCCGGTCGGCGACCTGGTCGAGCGAGAGGGTGTAGGCGTCGGCGTCCGTGCGCCGCTGGGCGAAGGCGCAGAAACGGCAGCCGGTGTAGCAGACGTTGGTGAAGTTGATGTTGCGCGTGACGATGTACGTGACGTCGTCGCCGACGACATCGCGGCGCAGCTCGTCGGCGATGCGGCACAGCGCGTCGAGAGCGGGCCCGTCCGCGTGCAGCAGGGCGAGGGCTTCGTCGTCGGTGAGTCTCGTCGGATCGTCGGCGGCCGTGGCCAGGGCCTGCCGTACGTCGGTGTCGATGCGCGACGGCACCATGCCGGGCGCGGCGGCCTCGCGCAGGGACTCCCAGTCGCCGTACACGTCGTCGAAGTCGTCGCGGCGGTCGGAGGTCCGCCCGTCGGTGTCGATGGTGCGGTGCAGATCGGTACGGCCGCTCGCCGTGAACCCCTCGTCCGGCTCCTGCCACGGCAGGCCCACGGGCATGGCGTCCGCGTCGGCCAGGCCCGTCGCCGGGTCGGCCAGCGCCCGTACGTGCGGCAGGAGCCTCGGGTCCAGCCAGGGCTCGCCGCGCTGCACGAACTCCGGGTAGACCGCGAGTCGTTCACGCAGCCGGAAGCCGGCGTCGGCGGACCGCTCGGCGAGCAGCTCGATCTGCGGCCACGGCCGCTCGGGGTTGACGTGGTCTGGCGTCAGGGGCGACACGCCGCCCCAGTCGTCGATGCCGGCCGCGATGAGCCGCCCGTACTCCTCGTCCACGAGGTTCGGCGGGGCCTGGAGACAGCCGGAGGGTCCCATGATGTGCCGGGCGACGGCGATGGTCGCCACGAGGTCGTCCAGCTCGGCGTCCGGCATGCCGCGCATCGCCGTGTCCGGCTTGGCGCGGAAGTTCTGGATGATCAGCTCCTGGATACCGTGGTAGGCACGGGAGATGCGGCGCAGCGCGAACAGCGACTCGGCGCGCTCCTCGTACGTCTCGCCGATCCCGATCAGCAGCCCGCTGGTGAACGGCACCGAACTGCGTCCGGCGTCCTCCAGCACCCGCAGCCGTACCGCCGGCTCCTTGTCCGGCGATCCGTGGTGGGGGCCGCCCGGCTCGGACCACAGACGGGTGGCGGTGGTCTCCAGCATCATGCCCATCGAGGGCGCGACGGGCTTGAGCCGCTGGAAGTCCGTCCAGGTCATCACCCCGGGGTTGAGGTGCGGCAGCAGCCCGGTCTCCTCCAGGATGCGGATCGCCATGGCCCGTACGTACGCGATGGTGTCGTCGTACCCCTCGGCCTCCAGCCACTCACGCGCCTCTGGCCAGCGGTCCTCCGGCTTGTCCCCGAGCGTGATCAGCGCTTCCTTGCAGCCCAGCTCGGCCCCGCGCCGTGCGATGTCCAGCACCTCGTCGGGCGACATGAACATCCCGTGGCCCGCACGCCGCAGCTTCCCGGGGACGGTCGCGAAGGTGCAGTAGTGGCACTTGTCGCGGCACAGTCTCGTGAGCGGGATGAACACGCTCTTCGAGTACGTGATCACCCCGGCCCGCCCGGCCGCCTCCAGCCCCGCGTCCCGCACCCGCGCCGCCGACGCGCACAGGTCCGCGAGATCCTCCCCGCGCGCCTGCAACAGCACGGCGGCCTCACCGGCGTCGAGGGCAACACCGTCCCTGGCCCGCCTGAGGGCGCGGCGCATGGCGTTGGCGGTGGGACGTCCGGGCTGTTCTCCAGCCTGGTCTGCGGCCTGGTGATCCGTCATGCAGCGAGCATACGAGCGCCCACCGACGGGCAGGCCTCAGGCCCGGACGTATGCCTCGAAATCGTCGGGCACGGAGGGATGCGCACCGTTCCCGGCAACCTTCCGGACGAGGCGTCCGGATGAGGCGCTCCCTGACCTCCAGCCTGACCCGGACCGCCGGTTTCACCCCGTAAACGCCCGATACATTTCGTTGCGTTCGGGAAGCGGCCCATGACAGCATTCCGCATGTGACTGACAACGGGGACGGCATACCAGGGCGCGACCAGCCCTCAAAACTGGCCGAGTTGGCGGACTGGACCCCATCCCCTCCGCCGCCTCCCCAGGCCGAGGCGCCCATGCCCGACGCCGAACAGGCGCCCACGGCGAGCGCGCCGCCGGTGACGAGCGTGCCCCGCGTCCATGCCGCGGACGATGCGCCGGCCGCCGCCCGACGGGGGTTTGCGCGGTTGCTCGGTGAATTCCGGCGTACCGCCGTGCTGGTGCCCTTGGATGCTTACGGCAGCCTCTGGACCGCCGACCAGGGCGGTGTCCGCTGGATCTGCGCGTTCTCCGACGATGAGGCTCTGGCGCGGTTCGCCCACGTCCAGGGAGACACCCGGCGCGAGTGGAAGTACCGGACGATCCTCGGCGCGCGGCTGCTGGACGTGCTGGTTCCCATGCTGCCGGGCCCGGGGGGCGTTGCTCTGGACGCGGGCAGCGATGACGGCATGCTGTTCCCGCCGGTCGAAGGCATCGTGCCCGCCGCGGTGGCAGTTGATCTCGAGGGAGACGGGGGAACGGAATGAGCGGGCAGGAACCCGACCTGCAGGCGCCGCCGGAGGCGCTCGCCGGCATCGTGAAGGGCATCAACCTCGCACATGCCGAGCTGAAGGACCTCGGCATGATCGGCGAAGCCACCGCCGGACGCGGCTTCTCGGAGCTGGGTCTGTCGGGGCTGGAGCTGGGACACGGCGGGCTGGCGGAGCAGTTCCGGACGTTCTGCGACCGCTGGGAGTGGGGTGTAC
The DNA here is from genome assembly GCF_044757085.1 of Streptomyces sp. NPDC091376. Lineage (NCBI taxonomy): Bacteria > Bacillati > Actinomycetota > Actinomycetes > Kitasatosporales > Streptomycetaceae > Streptomyces > Streptomyces sp. NPDC091376. The sequence goes on from NZ_JBIVUF010000009.1 coordinate 319,290, forward strand.
GGACGCTCACGCTGAAGGGGAACGGGTTCGCACAGGCCGTGGGTCTGTCGGCGGGTTCGTTCGCCGAGCAGGAGCAGTACGTCAAGGACTCGATCAAGATCGGCGTCAACGCCGTCAACGGGAATCCGCACTTGAGCGAGGACGAGGTCAAGGCCAAGGACTGGGACGAGATCAGCACCCAGACATGGTTCGACGACGCGGACTGGAGCGCCGAGTCGTTCTCCGAGGCGCACGGAGAAGTGAAGGAGACCTGGAAGAACACCGGCTACGACGTCATGGACGCGCAGCTGGATTCCATGGAGCGCTCGGGCCTGATCGGCTCGGAGGAACGTGACGCCGCGGACGCACAGCTGCGCGAGGCCCTGGACCCGTCCCAGGAGACGATCGCGCAGGCCGAGGAGCCGCGGTGGGGGGAGCACGGCTGATGGTGGACCTGGGGGACTGGGGCAAAGCCCTCGACAAGGGCATCGAGATCGTCGACGACGGAATCGACACGGCCAAGGAGAAGGTCGGCGAGGGGATCGACTGGACCACGGACAAGGTCGGCGACGGCCTGGACAAGGTCGGTGCGCACGACTGGGCGGACGGCGTCGAGGACTGGGGCGACGAGACCGCCTCCTCGCTCGGCGCGGAGGTGGGTGAGCAACAGCTCGGCCAGACCGAGGAGGCCGACGAACTCATCCACGGCAATCCCGGGAAGATCGCCTCGACGGTGAAGAACCTCCGGGACTTCCAGAAGGCGTTCGAACTCGTCGGCGGCGGGATGAAGAAGCTCGACTCCAGTCACTGGAAGGGCGAGGCGGCCGACGCGTTCCGTAAGAAGGTCCAGACGCTGCCCACCGACTGGCTGCACGCCGCCGACGCTTTCGAGGCCGCGGCGAAGGCCCTGGAGACGTATTCGACGACCGTCGTCGGCGCCCAGAGCAAGGCGAAGGAGGCCATCGCCCTCTACAAGGAGGGCGAAGCGGACTCCAAGACGGCGGTCGACGCTTACAACAAGAAGGTCGACGCCTACAACGCCGCCCGCAACAGCGACAACCCGCCGCCGCGGCCCGGTCCCTTCACCGATCCCGGCAACGCCAAGCGGGAACGGGCGAAGGAGATCCTGAACGAGGCCCGTCGGCACCGCAACGAGGCTGCCGACACCGCGAAGTCCGCCGTCAGCGCCGCCCTGGCCCACGCCCCGAAGGAACCCACGGGTCGCGAACAGCTCAAGCTCGAACTCCTGGACTACGGCCTCGCCCAGGGTGTCGAGACCACCCACCTGGCCGGCGGCGTCGTCAAGGGCGCCGCGGGCCTGGTCAACTTCGTCCGGTCGATCAACCCGAGCGACCCCTACAACCTGACCCACCCCGCCGAGTACTACAAGGGTCTCAACATGACCCTGGCCGGTCTCGCCTCCACCGCCGCGAACCCGGACCGCGCCCTTAAGGGCGCGTGGGAGTCACTCAAGAGCGACCCGAGCGAATTCGGGGGCCGGCTCCTCCCTGAAATGGTGGGCACTAAGGCCGTGTCCTATGTGGTGAGGCGGACGAGTCGCTTGTAGCAGCACAGAGCGGCGGCGAGGCCGAGAAAGGCCAGGTAGTTGCGGGGATGGCGT